>CBDDGX010000031.1:0-454180 GCA_965228025.1 Polaromonas sp.
TCAGGGCCAAAGGTCTACTTTTTACTGCACCGTTTGCCAGAAACCCTGAAAAAACCGGTTGAAGTGGGGCCGCCAGTACGTAGCCCCGCCAATGGCTCTTTCCGGGTGGTGATGCTATATTGACCGACCACCATAGACTCAATCACCATGTCTTTTAACGAACAATTCGACCAGCACGGCACCTGGCGGCGACAGTTTGCGCTGCGGCTCAAGCTGCTGGCCGAATGGATGAAAGACCACGACCTGCTGGACGCGGCCGTTGAAGAGCGTCTGCGCAGGCTGGAGGCCCAGGTGCGCGCAGACAAGGTGATGGTGGCATTTGTAGCCGAATTTTCCCGTGGCAAATCCGAACTCATCAATGCCCTCTTTTTTGCCGGTTACGGCAGGCGCATCATGCCGGCAAGCGCCGGTCGCACCACCATGTGTCCGACCGAGCTGGGCTACGACGCCGATATTCCGCCCTGCCTCAGGTTGCTGCCCATAGAGACCCGCTTGCAACCGCAGGCGCTGATGGAGTGGCGCGCAGCCCCTGAAAAATGGACGCGTGTTGACCTCGATGTGAACGACCCCGCTCAACTGGCCCAGGCCCTTGAAAAAGTTGCCGAGGTTCGTCATGTCACCAAGGATGACGCCCGTGCGCTTGGGTTCTGGAGCGACGAAAACATTGACGACAACCCGCTGGTCGGCCCCGATGGATTGATTGAGGTTCCGAAGTGGCGCCATGCGTTGATCAACATAGCGCACCCGCTGTTAAAGCAGGGCCTGGTAATTCTTGATACGCCTGGCCTTAACGCCATAGGTGCCGAGCCCGAACTGACGGTGAGCCTGATTCCACAGGCGCATGCCGTGGTGTTCATCCTGGCTGCGGACACCGGCGTAACCAAATCTGACCTGGCCATCTGGCGTGAACACCTGATTACCGGCGACGACGAGGATATTTCACGACTGGTCGTGCTCAACAAGATAGACACCCTGTGGGATGCGCTCAGTTCTCCCGAGCAGGTTCAGAGCCAGATAGATCGCCAGCGCGCGTCTTCAGCAGAAATTCTGGGGCTGCCCGAGAGCCAGGTGATCCCCGTGTCTGCCCAGAAGGGCCTGGTCGCCAAGGTGACCGGTGACGATGAGCTGCTGGCAGCCAGCCGCCTGCCCAATCTGGAACTGGCACTGGCAGAAGGCGTGATGGGCCAGCGTCAGAGGATTCTCAGGTCTGCTGTTGCGGGCGGTATTGCCGATCTTCGAGTCGAAGCAGGGCGTGCCATTCATATCCGCCGCCGTGACCTCGCAGAACAGATGGACGAGCTGCGCGGACTCAGGGGCAAAAACGCATCTGTCATCAAGCACATGCGCAGCCGCATCGAGCAGGAGCAATCCGAATTCGATACCAGCGGCGCCAAGATACACGCGGTGCGTTCGGTGCACCTCAAACTCCTGCGTGAAGTCTTCAACCTGCTCAGCACGCCAACGCTCAAGGGTGAATTGGCCGAGCTGACCAGTGCGCTCAAGCAACCCGGCATCAAGCTCGGTGTGAAAAAAGCTTATGGCCAGACCTTCTCGCGGTTGCGCGAGAGCCTGCAGAAGGCTGATGTCACAAGCAACGAGATTCACGCCATGCTGATGGCAACCTTCAAACAGCTCAATGCCGAGTTCGGTTTTTCGCTCCAGGCACCCAAAGCGCCTGAACTGATCCGCTTCTCGCATGATCTTGAGCTAATAGAGCGAAGCCATCTGCAGTACCTTGGCGTGAGCAATGTGCTCAAGCTGTCGCAGCCTGATTTTTCCGAGCGGTTGGTGCGTGCCTTGTCCACCCGCCTGCGTGTGGTGTTCGAGTCGGCGCTGGGCGAGGTTGAGTTGTGGAACAAGTCCGCAGCCTCTCAACTCGATGCGCAGCTCCGTGAGCGCCGCCGCAATTTCGGTCGCCGCATCGAAGCCATTGAGCGCATACAGAGTGCAGCGTCGGGGCTGGATGAGCGCATAGGTGAAATCGATGAGCAGGAGCAGGTGCTGACCGACCTTGACAACAAGTTGACCGAGCTGACCTCCCATCTGGCTGGCAGGCCGGAAGACGAAAGCAGTGACAGGAACGGGCCTGACACCGTGATGGACGCTGCGATGAGCGAGATTGCCTAGAGCCCCTGGAGCGTCTGTGTCTCCCGAAAATTCCGCGCAGGCCATCCTGCCGCACTTCGCGCGTGAGCTGGTGCAGTGGCAAAAAACGCATGGCCGCCATAGCCTGCCCTGGCAAAACACACGCGACCCCTATCGTGTCTGGCTGTCTGAAATCATGCTTCAGCAGACGCAGGTTGCGACTGTGCTGGATTACTACGCACGATTTTTAAGCCGCTTTCCTGATGTAAGTGACCTGGCCGCCGCCCACGTCGATGAAGTGCTTGGCCTCTGGAGCGGTCTGGGTTATTACAGCCGTGCCCGCAACCTGCACTGCTGCGCGCAGCAGGTGGTGGCGCGACATGGCGGGCACTTCCCCCTCACTTCAGAAGAACTACAGACCTTGCCCGGCATCGGGCCATCCACTGCAGCCGCTATCGCTTCCTTCTGCTTTTCAGAGCGGGTTGCCATCCTCGATGGCAATGTCAAACGGGTGCTGACGCGCCTGCTGGCTTTTGAGGGCGACATGGCGCAAGGCAGCCAGGAAAAGAAATTGCGCGAAATCGCCAATGAACTGCTGCCAGCTACAAACCTGAAGGAGTCCATGCCTCGCTACACGCAGGGCATCATGGACCTTGGCGCCACCGTTTGTACCCAGCGCAAGCCCGCATGCCTGCTCTGCCCGGTGCACAACATCTGCCTTGGTTTTGCAGACGGCGAGCCAGAAAAATACCCTGTCAAAACCCGAAAACTCAAACGCAGCGAGCAATCCCTCAGCCTGCTGTGGGCGCAGCGGCCTGATGGTTCTGTGTGGCTTGAGCGCAGGCCCGCAACAGGAATTTGGGGAGGGCTTTATTGCCTGCCCGTGTTCGAAAGCGAAGAGGCTCTGTTGTCATTTCTGCCCCAGAAGCTGCACGCCAGGACTGAGGCGCTGCCGCCGTTCAAGCATGTATTGACCCACAAGGATTTGCACCTCAGCGCTGTGATGGCGGGGTTTTCCTCGACACAAAAGATGCCTGCAGTGAACTCGTCTGCAGCCGGTGAGCCGGAGACTTATGGTGCGTGGTTTTCTTCGCAGGAATGGCCCGCACTGGGTTTGCCGGCACCCATACGCAAGTTGCTCGAAGCCGATCGTTGAACCGATCACTGAACGTGTATCAACTCAGCCCTGGCGCGCTGCGTCCAGTTCGCGGTGGCGTTTGAGTGTTTTCCAGCGCGAACCAAATGCCAGTGCCAGCTGTTCGACAAGATAGACCGACCTGTGCTGGCCCCCCGTGCAGCCTATGGCCACCGTCACGTAACTGCGATGGTCCCGCACCAGCGCCTGCAACCAGCGGCTGATGAATTTTTCAATATCGTTGAACATGTCAGCCACTTCCGGGTGGCCGCGAAGGTAACTGGCGACAGGTTCATCACGTCCTGTCAGGTCGCGCAGGCCTGATTCGTAGTGCGGGTTGGGTAGCATGCGCACATCGAACACATAGTCTGCATCCAGAGGCACGCCGCGTTTGAAGGCAAATGACTCAAACACCAGCGTCAGCTGTGCAGGCGGTGCCGAGATCAGCGACTTCACGTAACCCTGAAGCTGCGACGAACGGATCATGCTGGTGTCCAGCACGTGGGCCTGCTCGCGCATCTCGCCCAATAACTCGCGCTCCAGCTCAATCGCCTCTACCAGCGCCCGGTGCTGGTCGGATACATCAGCGCGCGACAAGGGGTGCAGGCGGCGTGTCTCCGAAAAGCGCCGCACAAGCGTCTCGGTGCTGGCATCCAGGAAGAGTGATTGAACCGTGACGCCCTGTGCCCTGAGCTGTTGCAACTGCTTTGGTACAAGGGGCAGCGATGTGGCGCTACGCACATCCATGGCAATCGCAACCTTGTTGGCGCCATGCTGCTTTTCAAGCGCGGCAAAAGAAGTGAGCAATTCCGGCGGCAGGTTGTCGACGCAGTAATAGCCTGCATCTTCCAGCGCATGCAACGCAACCGATTTGCCCGAGCCCGACATGCCGGTGATCAGCACGATCTCAAGGTTGGTCATCATTGCCCCAGCATCTCCTTTGCATGGGCCAGCGTAGTGCCTGAGAGGCGCTCGCCACCCAGCATGCGGGCAATTTCAGCGACCCGCTCTTCACCGTTGACGGCTGACACGGTGCTCATCGTCTTGCCTTTTTCTGTTTGTTTGGCGACTACCATGTGCTGGTCTGCACATGCGGCCACTTGCGGCAGGTGCGTGACGGCCATGACCTGCCTGTCCTTGCCAAGCTGCTTCATGAGGCGGCCAACGGTTTCGGCCACTGCGCCCCCAACGCCGGAATCCACCTCGTCAAATATGAGGGTATGGGCTTCACCCAGCTGGCTGGTCGTGACCGCAATCGCCAGTGCAATGCGCGAGAGCTCGCCGCCAGATGCGACCTTGCCCACAGGCCGCGGTGTGGTGCCGCTGTGGCCCGCCACCAGAAACTCCGCCTGCTCCAGCCCATACTGTGCGGGCTGTTCAAGTTTGGTCAGGGCTACTTCGAACTTGCCGCCCTGCATGCCGAGGCCCTGCATTGCCTGGGTGATGGCCTTGGCCAGTGAAGGTGCGGCTTTGCTGCGTGCGGCAGATACTTTTTTGGCCTCGTCCTGGTAAAGCTTCTGGGCCTGCTGCTCGTTGTGCTCCAGTTTCGCCAGGTCGGCAGCAGCGTCGAGCTTCTGCAACTCGCTGCGCCACGATGCCAGCAGCTCCGGCAATTCAGCTGGTGTGCGCTTGTAGCGCCGTGCAAGACCCACCCACAGCGACAGGCGTTCATCGAGTTCGCTGAGGCGGTGTGGCTCCAGCTCTGCGTGCCGGGCATATCCGTGCAGCGAATGCACCACGTCTTCGGTCTGCGCCAGTGCGCTCGCAAGCACTTCAGCCAGGGGCTTGAATTGCGGTTCAATGTGTTCCTGATCCTGCAGCAGTGCGAGTGCCTGCCCAATGAGGCTGCTGGCGTTCTGTTCGGACTCCTGCAGTGCATCAACCGCAGCCTGCACCGCCCCGGTCAGGGCCTGCGCATTTGAAAGCCGGCTGTGCTGCGTGTTGAGTTCGTCCCACTCGTTGTCGCCGGGTGCGAGCTTGTCAACCTCGCCTATCTGCCACGCCAGGCGCTCGCGTTCGCGTTGCAGGCTGTCCTGCGCCTCGCGCGCATCAAGCAGGGTTTTCTGTGCCAGCCGCCACTGCTGCCAATGGCCTGTCAGGGTTTGTGTCGACACGCTGCCGTATGAATCCAGCAAGCCGCGAACCGCATCAGGCCGGGTCAGGCTTTGCCAGGCGTGCTGTCCATGAATATCGACCAGCTTGTCTGCAATCTCTTTGAGCTGGGTGGCTGTTGCTGCACTGCCGTTGATCCAGGCGCGGCTTTTGCCTTGCACGTCAATCGTCCGGCGCAGGAGCAGGGTGTCGCCTGCGATGAAACCGGCCTGCTCGAGCCATTCCATCAGGGCAGGCGGGTTGTCGAACTCGGCACTGATCTCACAGCGCTGCGCGCCCTCGCGCACCACGCCGGCATCTGCCCGTGCGCCCAGAGCCAGTTGAAGTGCATCAATCAGGATCGATTTGCCGGCGCCGGTCTCACCCGTCAGTACGGTAAAACCGCCATCAAGGTCAAGATCCAGTGCATGGACGATGACAAAATCACGCAGCGAGATGGTTTTCAGGCTCATGCCACACCTTCGTTCCAGTGAAGTTTTTTGCGCAGGGTGTCAAAGTAGCTCCAGCCCCGCGGGTGAAGGAAGCGCATCTGGTGCTCCGAGCGCCGCACGGTAATGCGGTCACCGTGCAGGAGCGTGGCCAGTGACTGCATGTCGAAATTGGCGCTGGCATCACGGCCGGCCACAATCTCAACGGTGATCTCCCCGCTGTCTGACAGAACGATGGGCCGATTTGACAGGGTGTGCGGTGCAATCGGCACCAGCACCCAGCCTGCAATCGACGGGTGCAGCAGCGGCCCGCCCGCCGACAGCGCATAGGCTGTTGAGCCGGTTGAGGTGGCAATGATCAGGCCGTCAGCCCGCTGGTTCGCCAGGAAGCGGCCATCCACCTCTACGCGCAGTTCAACCATGCCGGCGGTTGCGCCGCGATTAACCACCACATCATTCATGGCGGTGGCATTGAAGACACAGCGCCCGTCACGCACGACCTTGGCCTGCATCATCCATCGTTTGTCTTCTTCAAATTCGCCGCGCAGTATGGGCGCCAGTACGGCCGGGTAATCATCAAATGCGATGTCGGTAATAAAGCCCAGCCTGCCCTGGTTGATGCCCACCAGCGGCACGCCGAACTGCGCCAGCAGGCGGCCAATGCCCAGCATGGTCCCGTCTCCACCCACCACCAGGCCCAGGTCGCACTGGGCGCCAATGCCCGCCACATCCAGAACCGGGTATTGGGTTATCCCGGTGTTGTTGGCGGTGTCCTGCTCAATGGCCACATCGCAGCCCTGTGCCTCCAGGAATTGCGCAATGCTCTCCAGCGCAGAGCGTGAACCATGTGCGTGGTACTTCCCTATGAGGGCTACATGGTGAAATTGCGACTTCATCGTCAAATTACATCACAAGATGTGCCTTTGCCTTCGTAGAATGTACGCATGCTTGATGATCGTGCCCGACTGTTGTTAAAAGCGCTGGTTGAGCGTTACATCGCCGATGGCCAGCCGGTAGGTTCGCGTACCCTCTCCAAGGCCTCGGGCCTGGAGCTTTCGCCCGCGACCATCCGCAATGTGATGAGCGACCTCGAAGAGCTTGGCCTGATCGTCAGCCCGCATACATCCGCCGGCCGCATTCCCACGGCACGCGGCTATCGCCTGTTCGTCGACACCATGCTGACCACACAGCGCGAGCGTTTTGCGCCTGCCGGGCTGGCTGCCCCGCACCTGGCACCAGACCAGCCGCAAAAAGTCATCAGCAACGCCGCGCACATGCTGTCCAGCCTGTCGCAGTTTGTGGGCGTAGTGATGGCCCCGCGCCGCACCTCGGTGTTCAAGCACATCGAGTTTCTGCGTCTGTCAGAAAAGCGCTTTCTCGTCATCATCGTGTCCCCCGATGGCGATGTGCAAAATCGCGTCATCTTTACCGAAGCCGATTACACCCAGAGCCAGCTGGTTGAAGCCGCCAACTTCCTCAACTCCCATTACGCCGGCATGGCGATTGAAGAGGTCAGGGAGCGCCTGAAAAACGAGGTTGAAGCGCTCAGGGGCGAGATCGCCTCGCTCATGCAGGCAGCGGTCAAGGTGAGTACCGAAGCAATTGAGTCGCGCGATGAAGTCGTCATCTCGGGTGAACGCAATCTGCTGGCCGTCAGTGATTTTTCAGGTGACATGGGCAACCTGCGCAAGCTGTTTGACCTGTTCGAACAAAAAGCCCAGCTCATGCGCCTGCTTGATGTATCGAGCCGTGCCGAAGGTGTACGTATCTATATAGGTGGTGAAAGCCAGGTCGTCCCATACCAGGAGTTATCTGTTGTCACAGCCCCCTATGAGGTCGACGGCCAGGTCGTAGGCACCCTGGGTGTCATAGGCCCCATGCGCATGCCCTACGAAAAAATGATCCAGATCGTGGACATCACCTCAAAACTCGTCAGCTCGGCCCTGAGCCACAGCAAGTAGCCCATTACAATAGCCAGTTGGTCAGGGGCGTTAGCTCAGTTGGTTAGAGCAGAGGACTCATAATCCTTTGGTCCACAGTTCAAGTCTGTGACGCCCTACCATTTATTTATGCGCGCCTCAGCCCCCGGTTTCGGGTTCTGGGGCGTTGCTGTTTCTGGGGGAGGCTTTAGAGCTGAAAAGCTTGAGAGCTGGATCCAGGACTTGGCTACGAACCTGCGTGGGTTCATCCATCCACTATATTTTTAATGAGGCGTTCAATGAATACTGACCTTAGTCCTACCGGGCTTCAACTCCGCTCAACTGTTTCCGCAGATGGTCAGTTGGAGATAGTCTTGGTCGATGTTGATACTCCGGCCCCTGCTGTGGACGAAGTCGTGGTGCGGGTGGAGGCGACGCCTGTCAATCCATCCGATATCGGCCTTCTATTCGGTGCCGCCGATTTATCCACCGTAGCGGTATCTGGTACACCAGAGCGTCCCGTCGTGAAAGCCACCATTCCCGAACGCCTTATGAAAAGTATGGCCGGGCGCATTGGGCAATCTCTGCCTGTGGGCAATGAGGGTGCAGGTGTTGTGATCGCGGCCGGGTCATCGGCGTCTGCTCAAGCCTTGTTGGGAAAGACTGTCGCAGTCCTTGGTGGAGCGATGTATTCCCAGTATCGCTGTCTGAAAGTCGCTCAGTGCCTTGTTCTTCCTGATGATGCCTCGCCTGCCGATGGTGCATCGTGCTTTGTGAATCCGTTGACCTCGTTAGGCATGGTTCACACGATGCAAAGGGAGGGCCACAAGGCTCTGGTACACACAGCCGCTGCATCCAATCTTGGACAAATGCTCAACAGGATATGCATCAAGGATGGGATTGAGCTGGTGAACATCGTGCGCAAGCCCGAGCAGGTAGCCATTCTCAAAAGCATCGGTGCAAAGCACGTCTGCGATTCTTCGTCGCCGGCGTTCCTGGAAGATCTCACGGATGCTTTGGCACTGACGGGCGCGACCATCGCCTTTGATGCTACAGGTGGGGGCAAACTTGCCGGCCAGATACTGGCATGTATGGAAGCCGCGATTGTTCGCGAGGCCAAAGAATACAGCCGCTATGGCTCGGCAGTTCACAAGCAGGTCTACATCTACGGCGGCCTTGAGACAAGCCCCACAGAATTCAGCCGGAATTTCGGAATGTCCTGGGGAATGGGTGGCTGGCTGCTTTTTCCGTTTCTCCAGAAAATTGGCGAGGATGAAGCTCAGAAGCTCCGGCAAAGAGTGGCGCGGGAACTGAAGACTACTTTTGCAAGCAGCTATTCCAGGGAAGTGTCGCTGGCGGAAGCATTGCAGCCTGATGCGATTTCTGCTTATGGGCAACGTGCGACCGGTATCAAGTACCTTATCAATCCGAACAGGGGCGCCTGAAGTTTCTCCGTTGTCTTTAGAGGCTGGCCACCGGGTTTTTCAGAATTCCAGTTCTCCTGATAGGGCATCTGGTTTTTGGATAATGACGGTATGAATATCGCCACTGCCCTCAAATCCGAAATCTCCCGCGTCGCACGCAAGGAAGTGCGCGCCGAAGTCTCTGCCCTCAAGTCGGCGTCATCCAGGTATCGCTCCGACATCGCCGAGTTGAAGCGCCGCATCGTCCAGCTTGAACGCCTGGTCGGGAAACTCGGCAAGGGTACCCGCAAGACCGACGTCGATTCCTCTGACAGCGAAGCGCCAACCGTTGCTCGTTACAGCGCCAGGAACCTGGCCTCGTTGCGCAGGAAGCTGGGCCTCTCTGCAGCAGATTTCGGAAAGCTGCTCGGCGTGTCCGGCGCTTCAATTTATCTGTGGGAAGAGGGCAAGACCCGGCCGCGTGAGAAGAACATGCCTGCGATTGCGAAGCTGCGGGGCATGGGCAAGAAGGCTGCCTTCGCCCAATTGGCCGCGTTGAAATAGGGCGCTGGCATTGGCCGGCATGGCTGCGCTGGCTGCAAGCGCTTCAAGTGGCGATTCCCTTACGCGCGTATCGGCTCTTGTATTTCAGGCTCCGGTTTGTCGGGCAAAGACGATTACCCAACTTCCTTGGGTTCTGCCATGACATCTCTCTTTGACCAAATTCTGCCGCCGGAGCCAGACGGCATCATTCAGTCCATCTGGATAGAGGCCTATGCGGACGCCTGGGTCGCACTCGCTCCTGACCGCTCGCGGCTTGAAGGCGCCAACCAGGGCTTGATCTCCTGGCAGACCATGGGACACATGAACCCATTTGTTTGCGCAAAAAAAGATCTGGATGGATCGTCGATGCGCCTTTAGGCCCCCGATTCATTTTCAGGCGTGGGACTACATGCCTGGAAAGAGTGCCCTCCTAGAATTGTTCATATTTTTACAAACGAGCGGCGATGTACCGCTTGTAGTGGGACAGAAAGAACCATCTCGAGGCAAGATATATGAAGGTTTTACTGGCGGAAGACAATCTGCCAATGAGGGAGTTCATCAAAGGTGCCCTGAGCACGATTCCTGATGCGAGCGTGGTGTTTGAGACGGGGAAACACGTTGATGCGCGCGAATGGCTGAAGGCCAACCCTGCTGGCTGGGATGTTGCGGTCGTTGACCTTTTTCTGACCGAGGGCAATGGCTTCAGAATCCTGAAAGACTGCGTCAGCCGGTCGCCCGATCAAAAAGTAGTTGTCATGACCAACTATGCCGGCGCACAGGTGGAAGAGCGGGTGATGGCGGAGGGCGCCGATGCATTTTTCGAGAAGTCTTCAGACTTTGCGAACCTGATCCAGTACCTCAAGCAGATGGCACGCTGAAGCAGCTTGCAGGTCCATGGCTGGCGTCTGAGCCCGTTGTCCGGATCAGGCTATACGCCCAAACCAGAGCAATGACAGAACAGACCCCGTGACGGCAACGCACGCGGCCACCAGCGCAAGCAGGCCCGACAGTTCCGTCTCGCGTCTGTTGACCTGCAGTTGCGAGCCGAGGTTTTCATAAACACTGCGCAACTTCTCTGCCGTGCCGGCATAGTGGTATTGGCCGCCCGTCATGCGTGCCACTTCGCGCAGCGTGGGCTCGTCAAGTTGCAAATAGATGGGCATGCCCTCTGCGGTGGCGCCGTCGCCGCCCACGGTGCCCAGGCCCACGACGTAAATCTTTACTCCGCGGTCTGCGGCCATTTTTGCCGCAGTCAGCGTGTCTACACCGGTGGTGCGGCGCCCATCGCTGAGCAGGATGATGGCGGCGGAGTTGTATGAACCCGGCGCTACCGGCGTGATCTCCCTGGGTGGCGGTTTGTCCTTGTCGTCGAGGCTGCGGCCGCGCAGCTGTTTGCCGAAGGTCATGCCGCTCAGGTCAATGCCGTGGTCGGGGAAGAGTTCTGCAAGGCACAGCACGATGGCGTTGCCCACGGCGGTGCCCATCTGCATCTGGAAGGCGTCGATGGCCGTGACCAGCGATGCGCGGTCAAGCGTTGCAGCCTGCGCCACCTGGCTGCTGCCTGCGAAGGTGATCAGCCCGACCTCAATTCCCTTGGGCAACTCGTTCAAAAAAGCTTTGGCTGCGTCCTGCGCGGCGACCAGCCGGGTCGGCTTGACATCGGTGACGCGCATGCTGAGGGAAATGTCCATGGCCAGCATGATGGACGATCGTGCCCATGGCAGCGGCACCTTTGCCACTGGCCTTGCAGCAGCCAGCAGCAGCACTGCGCTGGTCAGCAACAGCAGTGCGGGCGGTACATGTCTGCGCAAGTTCCGCCCGGCCATGGCAGCACGTACCATGGACACGCTGCTGTAGCGCAGGCTGCTTTTATTCCGGCGGCCCAGCAGCCAAAGATAGGCCAATGGCAGCAGGGGCAGCGCGAGCAACAGCCAGAGGTACTGCGGCCATAAAAAATACATGGAGCTATCCTGTACGCGGTCGTGAACAAGGGCGGTATGGCGGGTCTTGTGGCATCGGTGAACGGTTTCACCGCAGCACAGCAATATCGTGCCGCTTATGCCAAAGCTTGGCAAGTGCCTGAATGTGGTTTCGTGTGCTCCCGGGGCACACTCAGTCCGAAGTACTGGCGCTCCAGTAGGCCTGCGTAACCACCGGCATGTCTGACAGGCGCTTGACCATGGCGTCCAGCTGCGGCCCGTCTACCGATGTTGCTGCCAGCACTGCCTGGATCTTGACCCCGTCGTCGCCGAATGACTGCACTTCAAGATCACGCGTGGGGTAGCGCAGTTCTTCCAGCGACTTTTCAAGCAGCGCAAGAACCATTTTCTGGCTTTCGCTGGTTGTAACGACATAAACCATGTTGGTCACTTCCGCAGACTTGACGTCCAGCGGACGACGGTTGATCTGGTCAACTATGGGGCGCAGCAGTGTGTTCGCCGCCAGGATGAACAGCGTGGCTACGCCCGCTTCAAGCACCAGGTCGGCACCCGCGCATGCGCCCACGGCACCCGAACACCAGAGTGTTGCTGCGGTGTTCAGGCCGCGTACATTGCCTTCTTCGCGCATGATGACGCCGGCGCCCAGAAAGCCTATGCCTGAAATCACATAAGCCACCACATGCACAGCGCCCTCCTGACCGTTCAGGCGGCCGGCCATGTCAACAAAGATGGCTGCACCCAGGGCCACCAGCACATTGGTGCGCAGGCCGGCGGTTCGCTGGCGAAACTGCCTCTCAAAGCCGATCATGCCGCCAAAGATAAAGGCCGCACTCAGGCTGACAAGCGAATCGATCAGTGACTGGATATTGACGGTCTGGAATGCTTGCATGGTGGTGCCGATATTAAGTGCTTGATGTGACAGTTCTGCAGCTGCGAAACGCCTGCCGCAGCAAATCATGGCGCACCGGCAGATTCTGGCGTGAGATGACAAAATGCAAATCTGCAATCCTGGCGCCCCGCCAGATCCCCCTGCGTTGGGGGCTTCGCCATCCATACCAGAAGGAGACCCATGAAACTGACCCTCGCCTATTGCCCCGTGGCATGCTCGCTCGTTCCCTACATCCTGCTGACTGAAGCAGGCGCGTCGTTTGAGGTGCTCAATGTCAACCTTGGGAAAAACGAAAACAACAGCCCCGACTACCTGCGCATCAACCCCAAGGGCAAGGTGCCTGCGCTGCTGATTGACGGCGAGCCGCTGACAGAGAACGTCGCCATACAGGTGTGGATCGCACGGGAGTTCCCGGCCGCGAAGCTGATGCCTTCTGACCCTATGGCCTATGTGCATGCGCTGTCGGTCATGGCCTGGTGTGCAGCAGCCATTCACCCCAAGCTCACTCAGCAGGCCAGGCCTGAGCGTTACTGCGACCTGCCCGACACGGCAGACAATGTGCGCGCGCACGGCTCGCAGGGCATGCTTGAGCTTTTTGAAATTGCCGACAACATGCTGGCCGGGCGCGAGTGGTTTTTTGACCATTTCACCTGTGCCGATGCCTACTTCTACTGGTGTTTCCGCCGCGGTTCGATGTTCAAGGGCGATACCTCTGTTTATAAAAACTGCGTCGCACATCTGGAGCGCATGGAGCAACGCCCCAGCGTGCAGAAGCTGATCGCATATGAGAAGAAAGTACAAGCGGAGTTCGCCCGCGCTGCCTGAACCTGACCTGGCCACTGCGGGGTATCCCAGCCCTGCGGTTGCGAAAACCCCCCTTCGTCGTCATACTTGATGAACGGCGCAAACACGCGCCGCTGGGAGCTGGCTTGCACGACCATAACGATGCCCGGGTAGCTGCACTGCAAAGAGCTGTTGAGGCCGAACGCCTGGAAGATATACGGCTCGCGCGGCGTTTTCTCGAGTTGGCCACCAAGGTGCGGGCATTTCGGGAAGGTCAGGGTGCAGCCCCCACAGAGGCCGAGCTCAACGAGTGGTCCGAGCACACGGCCAAGGCTGCAGCGGTGGCAGAGCGGCTGGCCGAGTTGCACGAGCTCCCTGAAGAAGCCGCGCCCATATCTGATTTTGGCGACAGCACGGGCATGTCTGTGACCCAGGTTCCCCATTCCCGGCGCTCGCCCCAGATCGAATGGACGGAGACATTTGCCTATGCCTTTGTGGAACTCACGACGGATGCCGGCGGGGATATCGCAGACCTGCAGCAGATGAGGGCGCTGGGTGCAAATCTGTGGCTTGCGCAGGGCGGACGTGATGCAATAGAAGTCGCCCAGGAAGAGTTCGACAGGCGCAAGCCGCGCTGAACTGCCTGAACTGCCTCAACTGTTTTGGACGGGTTGGCCTACCCGCAGGGAGCCTTAACTTTTACCGGATGTTCTGGCGGGCGCCAGTGCGGCGATCTCTTCGTCGCTGTAGCCCATTTCCCCGAGAATCTCGACACTGTGCTCACCGTGCATGGGCGGCGGCCTGCGCAGCTGCGTGCGCTCACCATCAAAGCGCAGCGGTTGCGACACGCCCTGCATATTGCCCAGTTTGGGGTGCTTGTAGTCGAACTTCATGCCGCTGGCCCTGGTGTGCGGGTGCTCTGACAGCTCGCCCAGCGTGTGCAGGGGTGAGCTGGGAATGCCGGCCTTGTCGAGTTCTGCCAGCCAGGCATCGCGGCCTTTGGCCTGCAGGGCTTTGGACACCAGTGCCACGGTTCTTGCGCGGTTGCGCACGCGGTCGGCATTGGTGCGGTAGTCGGGGTGGTCGACCACGTCGCCCAGATGAGCCATGGTGCAAAAGCGCTTCCAGAGTGCGTCGTTGGCCACGCCCAGGATGAGCGGCTTGTCTGCCGTTTCAAACACCTGGTAGGGGCAGAGCGATTCATGGCCCGAGCCGGGTTTTTCGGGCTCTGTGCCGCGCTCCCAGAAGCTTTGCAGAAAGTAGCCCAGCATGCCTGTCGCAGTGTCAAAAAGCGATGCCTCGACAGTGCTGCCCGTGCCGCTGCGTTCGCGCTTGTACAGCGCGGCGAGTATGCCGATCAGCGCGTGCAGGCCGGTGGCCTGGTCCACCGGCGAGAACGGGCTGCGCACCGGCGGGCCGCCGGGCTCCCCTGTAATGGACAGCATGCCGGTGAAGGACTGCAGGATGACGTCGTAACCCTTGCCGTCATTCATGGGGCCGATGCTGCCAAAACCCGAGATGTCGCAATAAATCAGTCGCGGGTTGCAGGCGCGCAGGGCGGCCGCGTCAACGCCGAGTTTTTCAGCCACGCCAGGGCCGAAGCTGGCGATGGCGATGTCCGACTCTTTGGCAAGCCTGTAAATGGCGGCGCGACCTGCTTCGCTGCGCAGGTCCAGGCAGAGGCTGCGCTTGTTGCGGTTGACGCTTAAAAAGATGGCGCCGGTCTTGTCTCCGCCGCCTTCGCGGAAGGGCGGCCAGTGGCGGGTTTCGTCGCCCTGGTCGGGGGTTTCAATCTTGATGACGTCTGCGCCCATGTCGCCGAGGTACTGGGCGCACAGCGGCCCGGCCAATACCTTGGACAGGTCGAGCACCCGCAGGCCGTCAAGTGGTGAGGGCGATGATGGATTCATGGATGGGTTTGCCTGTATTTATATGCGTCGATGGCTGGAGTGCCGCAACGTGGTGTTTACCGCATTGACGGGGACTTGTCGTGGCGGTAGTATAAAGTAGAGTAGCATACGAAACGGCGTGTGCAGCGGCAACCCCTTACAAACCAGGAGACAAAAAAAATGAAATTCATGAGCACACGGCGTTCGCTGGTAATGGCGGCAGCAGGTCTGGCGGCCCTGTCATCCGGTGCATCGTTTGCCCAGGCCTGGCCTGCCAAGCCGGTGCGCATCGTGACCGCGTTTGCTGCAGGCAGCGCCAGCGACATCGTGGCGCGCCTTTACGCGCAGGAGCTGCAAGCTGAATACGGCCAGGCCTTTGTGGTCGAGAACAAGCCAGGTGCATCGGGTTTCATCGCTGCCGAGCTGGTGGCCAGGGCCCCGGCAGACGGCTACACGCTTTTGCTGACGACCAACACCATCAACTCGGGCAACCCGCACCTGTTCAAGAAGCTGCCTTATGACCCGATCAAGGACTTCACCCCGGTCGCGCGCATCTGCAATTTTCTCTTCATCCTGACCGTTGCGGCTGATTCCCCGGTCAAGTCGGTGGGCGAGCTGATGACTTATGCCAAGGCCAACCCGACCAAGGCCAGCTTCGCCTACGGCAACAGCACAGGGCAGATCGCCGGCGCTGCGTTCAACAACCTGGCGAACCTGGGCGCCATCGCCGTGCCCTACAAAAGCACCCCGCAGGCGCTGACGGCGCTGGTCGGCGGCGAAGTCACTTACCTGTTTGTGGACCTGGCATCCAGCCAGGCGCTGCTCAAGGGTGGCCGCCTGCGTGCGCTGGCGGTTACAACCGAAGCGAAGAGCAAACTGGCGCCGGAGCTGCCGACCATCGCCGCCACAGCCAACCTGCCCGGTTTCGACCTGGCCGCCTGGGTCGGCATTCTGGGCCCCGCCGCGCTGCCGGCTGACATCACCAGCCGGCTGAGTGCGTCCATCAACAAGATCACCGCCAAAAAGGAGGTGACCGACAAGCTGACCTCCATGGGCGCAGATGTGTCGCCGGGCACCTCGGCTGAACTGGCCACCTATATGAACCAGCAACTGGTCTCCTGGCGCGACAAGATCAAGGCGGCTGGTATACAGCCTGAATAAGGCGGGCCTGGAGCGGCTTGCAATCGGGTCGGTGAGCGATTGCTGGCGCAGCGGCAGGCTCAATTTACTATCAAATAAATAGCTGCTTACGCTTGTATCTAAAGGGCTGCAGCCGATTTGATGCCTGAAAAAGGCATTATTTTGCCTGTTTTTTAAGCACAAGCGCGGGCTGGGTGCTTGCAAACCTCAAAATGTTAACCTGCAAGTTAACATTTTGTATGTTTTTAACGCATACGTTAAATTTTTGCTGTATACGGCAGAATTTTGATGTGAGGCCTGCCGACTCCTCTTTCAGGCTTTGGGCAGAAACTGCTCCCGCACCTCGCGCCGCTGCACCTTGCCGACCACGCTGCGCGGCAGGTCGGCCAGGATGTGGATGGCCTTGGGCGTCTTGACCGGGCCCAGCGCCTGGCGCACAAACTCGATCAGCTCTTCCGGCTCGGCGCTGGCGCCCGGCCGCAGCGTGATGGCGGCTTCGACGCGTTCGCCCCACTTGTCATCGGGCAGGCCAAACACCACGGCTTCCTGCACGGCGCTGTTTCGGCAGAGCACGTCTTCCACATCCAGCGGGTAGACATTGAAGCCGCCGGTGATGACCACGTCGCGCAGGCGGCCCTTGATATAGAGGTAGCCGCGCGCATCAAACTGGCCGATGTCGCCGGTGTGAACCCAGCCGTCGATGATGGTTTTGGCCGTGACCTCGGGCATCTCCAGGTATTCGATCATGCGGATGTCGCCACGGATGACGATCTCGCCGGTTTCGCCCACCGGCAAAATGCGGCCGTCCGGGGCCATGATCTCGACATGTGACAGGAGCGTGGGCTTGCCAACGGAAGCCAGCGCTTCGTCATCGATGATGTCGTGGGCTCGCAAAACGGTGGCGACTGAAGAAGCCTCGGCCTGGCCGTAAGCAGACTCGACCACGTTGCCGAAGAGCTTGCGTGCCTGTTTGAACTTTTCGGGCGTGGCCGCTGCGCCACTCCAGATCAAATGGCGCAGCGCGCTGAAGTCCTGCGCCGCTATGCCCGGCACATCCATCAGCATGTAGAGCAGCGTGGGCGGCATCCAGGTCATGGTGGTTTTGTAGCGTTCCAGCGCGTCGGCAATCGACTCGGGCCGCGGCTTGTCGATGATCACGCAGCGCCCGCCGCGGGACAGCACCGGCAGCATGAATGCACCTGCGCCATGCGTCATGGGTGCGGTGAGCAGGTAGACCTCGTCGCTTTTCAAATCAAACGCCGTCGCCACCGTCGTGGCCACGGCATTGACGGTGCGAAAAGACTGCACCACGGCTTTGGGTTTGCCCGATGAGCCGCCGGTGAACTTGATGGCGTTGGGCTCGGATGCATCCGTGCACGCAAACACCGGCAGCCTGCCCTCATGTTGGCGCACAAGGCTTTCAATGCTGGGTGCATCGCCCTGCCTGCGGCTATGCACCACCGGCACGCCATGCGCCTTGAAACCTTCTGCCAGCGCCGGGTCAAGAATGAAGAGGTCGGGTTTGGCCAGCTCAACCTGGCGCCCGACTTCTGCTGCCGCATCGCGCGGGTTCAGCGGAATCAGCCAGAAGCCGCCAGCATGAATGGCCATGATGCCAATCGCCATCTCCAGCGAGTTGGGCGACAGGACCGCCACGCGGGGGCGCTGCAGCCCGGTGATCTGCTGGATGCCCGCCGCCAGCGCGTTGGCCTGGGCCAGCAGCTCCGTGAAGGTCAGCGTACGCTGGCCGTCCTGAATCGCGATGGACGCCGGCCACTGGCGAGCGGCCTTGACCAGCAGGTCAATCGGGAACATGAAAATGGTCTAGAAAGCGACCTTGGACGCGCCCTTGGTCTGCAGGATTTCACGCGCTTCGTCAGGCGTGGCGATCTCAAGGCCCAGGCCTTCCAGAATCTCGCGCACCTTGAGTACCTGCTCCTTGTTGCTGGTGGCGAGCTTGCCCTTGGCAATCCAGAGGTTGTCTTCCAGGCCCACGCGCACATTGCCGCCCATCGAAGCAGCCATCGCGGCAATCTTCATCTGGCTCGCGCCTGCGCCCAGTACCGACCAGCGATAGCTGTCGCCAAAAAGGCGGTCTGCCGTGCGCTTCATGTGCATCACGTCATCGGGGTGTGTGCCGATGCCGCCAAGAATGCCGAACACGGTCTGGATGAAGATAGGCGCCTTGACCAGGCCGCGCTCGACGAAGTGCGCCAGGTTGTAGAGGTGCGAGGTGTCGTAGCACTCGAACTCGTACCGTGTTTCATTGGCCGAGAGTTCGGTCAGCACGGTCTCCAGGTCACCATAGGTGTTGCGGAAGATCAGGTCCTTGCTGCCTTCGAGGTAGGGCTTTTCCCAGTCGAACTTGAATTCCTTGTAGCGGTTCAACATCGGGAAGAGACCGAAGTTCATGGTGCCCATGTTCATCGATGCGATCTCGGGCTTGAGCACCTTGGCGGGCTGCATGCGCTCCTGCACGGTCATGTAGGGCGCGCCGCCGGTCGTCAGGTTGATGATGGCCTTGCTGCGCGCCTTGATCTGCTTGAGGAAAGGCTCGAAAGCTTCAGGCCGCTGGTCAGGCTTGCCGGTGATGGGGTCACGTGCATGCAGGTGGATGATGGCCGCGCCGGCTTCGCAGGCTGCAATCGAGGCCTCGGCGATTTCATCGGCCGTGATGGGGAGGTGCGGCGACATTGACGGCGTGTGGATGGCGCCCGTGACGGCGCAACTGATGATGACTTTTTTCTGCTGGAACATGACCTGTCTCCTGGGATGTTGTCGGGCTGTAGGGGTATGTGATGGCGGTGCTCAGGACATCGAAACGGTTGCCCGTCCGTTGTTGAGAACCACGATGTCGCGCTCGGCGACCCGTGACCTGAAGCTTACGACATTTCCCTCGCGCCACAGCTCGGTCACCAGCGTTTCGCCTGGGTGAACAGGGGCGCTGAAACGCAGCTTGAGCGACTGCAGTTTTTCGCTGTCGTCATCACACACGGCCTGCACAATCGCACGCGTCGCGACACCCAGGCTGCACAGGCCGTGCAGTATCGGCGTGTCGAACCCGGCCTTGCGCGCGATCACCGGATCTGCGTGAATCGGGTTGTAGTCACCGCTCAAACGGTAGATGAGTGCGGCGCGCGGCAATATGGAAATGCTGATGCTGCTGTCCGGCGCGCGATCAGGAATGGCATGTGGCGAAGGGGCTTCAATGCCGGTACCGCCGCAGCCGCCGTCGCCGCGCAGGAAGTAGGTGGAATCCACCGTGCTGACGATGTCGGCCTGGCCTTTTTCACGCAGTTCCTTGCGCAGAAAAAGCAGCGCGCCCTTGCCTGCGCCCTTGTCGACGACCCCGAGCACGCGGTAGCTGCCCACATAGGTGGCATCCGGGCGCAGGGGCTTGAGGATTTCAAACGACTGCTCGCCGTGCAAGAGCTTGACCCAGTCGACCTGCAGCACCGGGTTCATGATCCAGCCGCCAGGGTGGCAGATCACGTTGACCTGCGAGGGGAACATCTTCAGGTTTTGCTCATACACAAACTGCAGGTCGCGCGCGTCTTCGGGCCTGTCACCCACACCTATGCCCAGTGCATAAAGCATGGCATCGCGCGGCGTGGCGGTGTACTCAATGTCGGGGAACTTGAATTGCAGCAGTTGTTCGAGGTTCATGGTGCCGGTGTCAGGGTCAGTTGTTGAAGTTCAAAGACGTATCAGGCGCTTGCCGAGGTTTTCACCGCGGTAGAGACTGGCTATGGCGTCGGGTGCAGCGGTGATGCCGTCCAGGATTTCTTCACGGTATCTGAGCTTGCCCTCGCGTACCCATGCTGCGAGTTTTGCCACGGCTTCTTCATAGCGGTGCTCGTAGTCCCAGACCAGGAAGCCCTGCATGCGCGCCGACTTGTTGAGCAAATGCCGCTCCATGCGCGGGCCGCTGGGCCACGGTTCCCAACTGGCGACCGATGCTGTGCCGCAGATGATGATGCGGGCGTTTTTGTTGATGCGTGCCACCACCGCGTCGGAGATCGCGCCCGAGGTGTTGTCGTAGTAAACATCCACGCCTTTGGGGCAGGCAGCTGCCAGTGACTGCTGGAAGTCTGCCGACTTGTAGTCGACCGCAGCGTCGTAGCCGAAGTCTTCAAGGCACATTTTCATCTTCGCTGCGCCACCCGTGATGCCAACTGTCCGGCAGCCGGCGAGTTTTGCAATCTGGCCGGCAGCCGATCCGACCGAGCCGGCAGCTGTTGAGACCACGACGGTGTCGCCGGGTCGCGGCTCGCCGATTTCTGTCAACGCAAAGTAGGCGGTGACGCCGTTGATGCCCAGCACGCCGAGTGAGAGCGACAGCGGCAGGTCATGCTCCAGCACCTTGCGGCGTATGCCTGTGCCATCACTGAGCGCGTACTGCTGCCAGCCCAGCATGCCCATGACCTTGTCGCCCTCGGCATAACCCGCGTGGCGCGATGCCACCACGGTGCCAGCCGCAAAGCTGCGCATCACGCCGCCTATGGCAACAGGGTCCGAGTAATTGGCGGCGGCGTTGACCCAGCCACGCATGGCGGGCTCGACCGACAGGAACTCGTTCTTCACGATGAAGTAGCCGGGCTCCAGCGCAGGCATGTCTGCCTCGGCGATTTCAAAATGCCCGGCCTGCGGAATGCCGGTGGGCCGGGATCTCAGCAGGACGCGGGTATTGGTTTTGGGTAAGTTGGTCATGCCGCAAGCGTAATCAAAAATCAGCTGTGCAGGCCGAGGATGGAGATCGCCGCCACACCCAGGTAAGGCACGCCTCCCAGGTTGTGCGTCAGGCCGATGCTGGGGCTGCTCAGCTGGCGCTTGCCGGCGCGACCCAGCAGCTGTGTGTATACCTCATAGGCCATGCGCAGGCCCGATGCGCCTATGGGGTGGCCGAAACACTTGAGGCCGCCATCCACCTGGCAGGGCACGCCGCCGCCTTCGCGGTCAAAAAAACCATCCATCACATCGTGTGTGGCGCGGCCTTCGCCGGAGACAAACAAGTCTTCCATCGTCACAAGCTCGGTGATGGAGAAGCAGTCATGCACCTCCATCAGGCTTAGCTGCTCGCGCGGGTTGGTGATGCCGGCCTCTTCATAGGCCTTCTTTGCGGCGATGCGTGTGGTGCGCACATGGCTGCCGTCCCAGCTGTCGGTGCCCGACTCGACGCCCGAACTGGTGGCCAGCTGCAGTGCCTTGATGGTGACCATGTCTTTCTTGCCGAGCGCACGTGCGATCTCGGGCGTGGTCACGATGGCGGCTGCAGAGCCGTCGCTCACGCCGCAGCAATCGAACAGGCCGAGGGGTTCGGCGATCATAGGTGCATTGAGGATCTGCTCCATGGTGATGGCTTTTTGCAGGTGTGCCTTGGGGCTGATGGTGCCGTTCTGGTGGCTCTTCCATGAGACGTGGGCGATGGCGCGCTTGAGGTCTTCTTTGGAAATGCCGTGCTTGGCCCGGTAGCCCGCAGCCAGCTGCGCAAAGCCTGCAGGCGCCGAGCCCAGTGGCATCCACATGTCGTTGAGCGTGCCCTTGAAGGGCGTGGGCAAGCCGCCGTAGCCGGTGTCCTTGAGTTTTTCGGCGCCTATGGCGAGCGCAATGTCGACCGCGCCTGATGCCACGGCATAGGTCGCACCACGCAGGGCTTCCGTCGCCGTGGCGCACATGTTCTCGACCCGGCTGACGGGAATGCCTTCAAGCCGCAGCGCCATGGCTGCAGGAATGGACGAGTTGCCGACGTTGATGGCGTCCATGCCTGAGCCATACCAGGCTGCGTTGATCTGTTTGCGCTCTATGCCTGCGTCTCCCAGCGCTTCTTCAAACGCTTCCGACAGCAGCTCGGGCGTGCCTATGTCCCAGCGTTCGCCGAAACGCGAGCAGCCCATGCCAATGATGGCGACCTTGTCCCTGATACCTGTTGCCATGATGTTTCCTTTGTTTCTTCGAGGCAGTCCGCGCCTTACGCGAGTGGCTCAACGTCTGTGTTGCGGAGGCTAGGCCGCCGCGGAACCGGCTTCGCCGGGCCGCTAGCGGCGCCCCTTTGAGGGTGGGAGGCGGCTAAACGCAGTGAGCCGCAACGGGGGTGATTCATATTGTTGTTGTTTTCCAGAAGTAGCGGCGGTAGCCGCGCCCTCGATCAATTTCCTTGATGCGGAAGACGACACGCAAGGGTGTCCCGACCTCCAGCTGCTGGGTGTGGATGTCCACCGTTTCCATCAGCAGGCGCGCGCCGTTCTCGAACTGCACGAAGCCCACGTAAAGTGGCGGGGCAGGGTGGTACGACAGCCAGTCAGCGGTATAGGTCAGCACCTTGCAGGGCACGTCGCGCAGCGGCACCTGTTCAAACCCGTCGGCGATTTTCTGGCAGGTGGGGTTCACGCAATACGCCAGTTGCGGGAACTGTATGGTGCCGCAGTGCGGGCATTTGCCGGCTACAAAACCGGCCACCTGGTCGCGCGACCGGTATTGCTCGGTCAGTGCGGTCTTGGTGTTTTTCTCGGCACGCATGCCCCATTCGAGTTCAACGCCGTCTTCATTCGCCAGCAAACGCATATAGCTGTCGAGTGACTGTGCATCTGCCAGCGCGCCACTGACGCCACGTGCCGGCTTGAACCCGGCAATCGCCTCGCCAGCACGCAGCACCAGTGCATCGCAGCCCTGGCCAAAGCCGATGAGCAGTATCAGCTCGCCAGCTTTCGCTTTCTCAAGCACATTGGCCAGCATCAGCAGGCCGTGTGCGCTGCCCGAGTAGCCGCAGTTCTCATCCAGTGCATCGGCTTCGCAGCCGGCAGCCAGTCCGAGTTTTTTTGCAAGTGCAGCGGCCACGCCCTTGAATGGCGTGGGCATGATGAAGTGATTGATGGCTGCGGCTTCGACGCCTGCATCTGCCAGCGCCCTTGCTGCAGCGTCAGGCACGATCTTGAGGTAGCCCTCGTCGCGGATCCAGCGCTCTTCCCAGAAGTAGTCGTATTTGTTGTCGCTGGAGCGGAAGTGGTCTACGAAGCTGTCGGTCACGCTTGCAGAGCCGAGCAGTTCGGCAACGATGTTCTCGCTGCCCAGGGTGAAGGCCGCTGCGGCGGCACCAAAGCCGATCTCCTGTGTGCTGGCGGGTTTGCCGCGTGGACGGTCGCTGGCTACTACCAGGGCTGGCCGGCTGCTGTCGGCCAGCGCCGCAAGCAGTGCAGAAGTGCCTGCCCTCTGTGTCTGGCCGATGTCGAGGGCTTGCAGGTTTTTTGGCAATTCGAGCGCACCTGCGATGACGGATGCATTAAGCATGTCGGCAAAGGGCATGGTGGTGGATGCAAAAACCAGCTTTCCGATGCCGTTTACCGGTGTGCCATGCAGCGCGTCGCGTGCTGCCTCTACGCCCATGGTCAGAGCATCTTCGTCCCAGTTGCAGAACGCCCTGCGGCCCCTGCCTGCCGAGCGTAGTGAGGGAGCCATCCATTTGTGGACTGCAGCAATGGCGCTGCGCTCCATCCGCAGGCGGGGGATGTAGCCCCCAAAACCTGTGATGCCATAGGCATGGGTTGAAGACACTGGACTGCCTTTCCGGGTCCGTCGAAGGGCCCTATTTAATATGCATCAATACGATGTCGATGTTGTCTGCCTGCCCGTCGCAGTATCTTCTGCAAACAGGCCATTTTGTGGGGTCTTGCCGGGCTTTTTAAAAACTGTACCATGCAATACAATATGCAATCATATCAAATTGGAGGCAGACATGGCAGGACTTTATTTTGAACAGTTTGAAGTGGGTCAGACCTTCAAACATGACATACGCCGGACTGTCACCGAGACCGACAATGTGCTTTTCAGCACCATGACGCACAACCCGGCTGCCATTCATCTCGACGCCGAATACGCCAAAGAAACCGAGTTCCGCAAACCGCTGATGAACAGTGTCTTCACGCTGGGATTGATGGTCGGCATCTCGGTCGGCGACACCACGCTGGGTACCACGGTCGGCAACCTTGGATGGGACGAGGTGCGTTTTCCCAAACCGGTCTTTGCAGGCGATACATTGCATGTCGAGACTGAAGTGCTCGAAAAACGCGAAAGCAAATCACGCCCCCAAAACGGCATTGTGGTGTTCCAGCACAGTGCATGGAACCAGCGCAACGAACTGGTGGCCACCTGCAAACGCGTGGCGCTGATGCACCGCGTTCCCGCAGACAAAAAATAATCAGCCATGAACACACGGGTACTTTTTACGCAAGAGCATGAGCAGTTTCGCGAAACCGCGCGACGCTTCATTGAGGCCGAGATTGCGCCGCACCATGCGAGGTGGGAGGAAGAGGGCTGTGTGCCGCGCGAACTGTGGGCCAAAGCCGGTGCGGCGGGCCTGCTGGGCTGTTCCATCCCCGAGGAATATGGCGGCGCGGGCGCTGACGAGCTGTTCAACTTTGCGCTGATAGAAGAGCTGGCGGGTTCGGGCTTCACCGGGCCAGGCTTTCCCGTGCACAACGAGATGGTCATGCCTTACATCCTGGCCTTCGGCACCGAAGAGCAGAAGCAGCGCTGGCTGCCGCCCATGGTGCGCGGCGAGGTCATAGGCGCGCTGGGCATCACCGAGCCGCAGGCCGGCAGCGATGTGCGCGGCATCAAGACACGTGCGGTCCGTGATGGTGACGACTTTGTCATCAATGGCCAGAAGGTGTTCATCTCCAACGGGCAGATCTGCGATGTGATCGTGCTGGCTACCAAGACCGATCCTGATGCGAAGGGTGGCGGCATATCGCTTTTTATAGTCGAAGCCACGCGTGCCGGTTTTGTTCGTGGCAAGCGGCTGGAAAAACTTGGCATGAAGGCGCAGGATACGTCCGAGCTGTTCTTTGAAAATGTGCGCGTGCCGGCCGGCAACATGCTGGGTGAGGAGAACGGCGGCTTCAAGCTGCTCATGAAAAACCTGGCGCAGGAGCGGCTGACGCAGGCGGTGCGATCTGCTGCTGTGGTTGAAGCCGTGCTGCAGTACACGATCGACTACGCGGCCGAGCGCAAGATGTTCGGCCAGACGCTGGCGGATTTCCAGAACACGCAGTTCAAGCTGGCCGAGATCAAGACCGAAGCCGTTGTAGGCCGCGTATTTGTAGACCATTGCCTCAAGCTTTTCATGGAGCGCAAGCTGGACGGCACCGATGCGGCGATGGCCAAGATGTGGATGTCCACGCTGCACTGCAAGGCGGTCGATGAATGCCTGCAGCTGTTTGGCGGTTGGGGCTATATGTGGGAATATCCGGTGGCGCGCGCTTATGCCGATGCGCGCATCGTGAAGATTGCCGGCGGCTCGATGGAAGTCATGAAACAGATCATTGGCCGCAGTTTGTTCAAACCCATAAAGGATTGATCCGATCATGACTGTTCATGTCAGTCGGGGCTTTGCCCCCGACCCGTACGCGCCTCTTCGCTCGATGCTGTTCATACCAGCTGATAGTGAACGCAAACTTGCCAAGGGCGATGCGACTGGTGCAGACGCGCTGATTCTCGATCTTGAGGATGCGGTCGCCCCGTCACGAACCCACATCGCACGCGGCATGGCGCTTGAATACCTGCGCAACCGCAGCCGTGATGGGGGCCGTGGCAAGCAGCAGCTTTGGGTGCGCATCAACCCTCTCTCCACCCCGGCTGCCTTGCTTGATTTGATGGTCGTCGCGGGTGCGCCCGACGGTATTGTTCTGCCCAAGGTTGATTCGTCTGCAGACATCGTTCAACTCTCGCATTACCTCGATGCACTTGAAGTGCGTGAAGGTGTGACGCAGGGCTCCATCCGAATCATGCCGGTGGCGACTGAAACAGCGAAATCACTGTTTACGCTGGGCTCCTATGAGGGCTGCAGTACAAGGCTGGCGGGGCTGACCTGGGGTGCAGAGGACATCGCTGCTGCTCTGGGTGCCAGCACCAATCGCCGGCCGGACGGCGAGTACGACTCTGTTTACCAGCTCGCCCGCGCACTGTGCCTGTCGGGCGCGGTGGCGGCGGGTGTGCAACCCATAGACACCATCTGGGCTGACTTCAGCGATGAGGCCGGCCTGGTGCGTGATTCGGCAGCGGCGCGCCAGCGTGGTTTCACAGGAAAAATCGCCATCCACCCGGGACAGGTGGCTGCCATCAATGCGGCTTTCTCCCCATCGGCCGAAGAGCTCGCCTGGTCCAAGAAAGTGGTGGACCTGTTTGAAGCCAACCCCGGCATGGGCACGGTGGGACTTGAGGGCAAGATGCTGGACATGCCGCACCTCAAACAGGCCCGGCGGGTGCTGGAGCTGGCGCAACGCTTTCCTGCATGAGCGAAGCGGCCGTTCTTTACGAGGTGCGCGGCAGGGTTGCGCTGATCACCATCAACCGGCCTGCGGCCATGAACGCCATCAACATGGATGTCGGCACTGGCCTGAGTGAAGCGCTGCGGAAGTTTTCTGCCGATCCTGAATTGTGGGCTGCCGTCATCACGGGTGCCGGTGACAAGGCCTTTTCTGCAGGCGCAGACCTCAAGGCGGTCGCGGCAGGCGAGATGACACGCATCAGCGAAGCCGGCAAGCCCGGCATTGCCGATCTGCTGCGTCGCTATGTTGACAAGCCCGTGATTGCGGCGGTCAACGGGTATGCACTCGGTGGCGGCATGGAGATAGCGCTGTCGTGTGATCTCATTGTCGCGTCTGAAAAAGCATCTTTTGGCCTGCCGGAAGTGAAGCGGGGGCTTGTAGCGGCCGGTGGCGGCATGCTCAGGCTGCCGCGCCAGATGCCACTCAAGACAGCGATGTACCACGTGCTGACTGGTGAGTTCATGAGTGCCGCAGATGCGCTGCACTGGGGGCTGGTCAACCAGGTCGTGCCGCATGCGCAGGTGCTTGAGAAAGCGATGGCGCTGGCTGAGCGCATCTGCGCCAATGCACCGGTGGCCGTGCGTGAGAGCAAGGGTGTGATTTACCGCTCGCTGGACGCGGCGCTTTATCTGTCTGATGAAGCCTGGGCCATCAGCGATGCAGCTGCGGCACGCAACCGCAGCAGCGACGATGCAGCAGAAGGGCCGCGTGCATTTGCAGGAAAACGCGCACCGGAGTGGAAGGGGCGCTAGCCGCCCACCGTTTCAGACATCCAGCCAGGTGTCGCGGTCAATGCCTGCGTTCTTGCGCGAGAAGCGGATGATTTCTTCAATCGACGCGCCCAGTTCAGCGGGGTTTTTGCTCGCCTGCGTCATCGGGCCATGCTGCCAGCTCTCGGCCACGGCGTAACCGTAACCCCAGGCTTCAAACACCTTGCCACTGACCTTGCTGGCCTCAGGGCTGCAGAGCCAGGTCACCAGTGCGGCGATCCATTCGGGGTCGCGGCGCTCAAGCTGCTCGGGTGTCCATTCACGCAGGCCTTCGGTCATACGGGTGGTGGCGCGCGGGGCAATGGCATTGACGGTAACGCCGTAACGTTGCAGTTCACGCGCAGCGACGATGGAGAAGCTCGCTATGCCTGCCTTGGCGGCCGCATAGTTGGCCTGGCCTATATTGCAGAACAGGCCCGAGTGCGAGGTGGTGTTGATGATGCGCGCATCGACGGGCTTGCCTGCCTTGCTCTGCTGGCGCCAGTAGTTACCCGCGTGGTGCGCAGGTGCAAAAGTCCCCTTGAGGTGTACCTTGATAACGGCGTCCCAGTCTTCCTCGCTCATGTTGATCATCATGCGGTCACGCAATATGCCTGCGTTGTTCACCAGTATGTCCAGGCCGCCAAATGTATCGACAGCCTTGTCGATCATGGCTTTTGAGCCTTTCCAGTCAGACACATCAGAGGTGTCAACCACGGCCTCGCCGCCCATGGCCTTGATGGTCTGGACCACTTCCTCGGCTGGCGTCTGGTCGTCGCCCCTGCCGTCTGCCGATCCACCCATGTCGTTGACCACCACCTTTGCACCGTGCGTGGCCAGCATCAGGGCATGCGCCCGTCCCAGGCCCCGGCCTGCACCGGTCACAACGGCAATACGTCCTTCACACAATTTCATGTCGGTTCCTAGTAGGATTTCGGGAGCTGCAGCACTTTTTCTGCGATGAATGAAAGAATCAGTTGTGGCGAGATGGGCGCGATGCGCGGCAACATCGATTCGCGGAAGTAGCGTTCAACGTGGTATTCCTTGGCATATCCCATGCCTCCGTGGGTGAGTACGGCAGTTTCACAGGCCCGGTAGCCCGCTTCGGCGCAGAAGAACTTGGCCGCGTTGGCTTCGGCGCCACATGAGCGGCCCTGGTCATACAGCCATGCCGCACGTTGGTAAAGCAGCGTACCCGCTTCCAGGTCAACCCAGCGCTCGGCCAGCGGGTGTTGTATGCCCTGGTTTTTGCCAATGGGGCGGTCAAACACAATGCGTTCGCCGGCGTACCTTGCTGCGCGCTTCAGGGCGACACGGCCCAGCCCTGTGGCTTCTGCGGCGAGCAGCACACGCTCGGGGTTCAGGCCGTGCAGGATGTATTCAAAGCCCCGGCCTTCCTCGCCGATGCGGTCTTCAACCGGTATTTCCAGGCCGTCGATAAACAGCTGGTTGGAATCCACGCATTTGCGGCCCAGTTTTTCAATCTCGCGCACCTCGATTTTTGTGCGGTCGAGGTCGGTGTAAAAAAGACTGAGACCGTGTGTCGATGACTTCACCTCTTCAATCGGTGTCGTGCGCGCCAGCAACAGTATTTTTTGCGCCACCTGTGCGGTAGAGATCCATATTTTCTGGCCGTTGACGACATACTTGTCGCCCTTGCGCACAGCCATGGTCTTGAGTTTGAGGGTGTTCAGGCCAGTGTTGGGTTCTGTCACTCCGAAGCAGGCTTTGGCCTCACCACTGATGATGGGCGGCAGCCAGCGCTTTTTCTGCTCGTCGCTGCCATGCATCACGACCGGGTGCAGGCCAAACACATTCATGTGGATGGACGATGCGCCCGACATGCCTGCGCCGGATGCAGAGACGGTTTCCATCATGGCGCAGGCTTCTGAAATGCCCAGCCCTGCACCGCCGTATTCAACCGGCATCGCAATGCCGAGCCAGCCAGCTTTGGCAATCGCGCTGTAAAAGTCCTCGGGAAAGCCGCCTTCACGATCCTTGCGCAGCCAGTAATCGTCGCCAAAGTCGTTGCAGATTTCCTGGATGGCGTTTCGGATGGAGACCTGGTCTTCAGTGGCGTCAAAGTTCATGGGGAAGTCCGGTTCGCAAAGTAATGGATTGATGTTTACAAATACATATTATATGCAAGCAGACTAAATGTGCAAATCCGCGCTGCAAACCTTGATGCGGGCGCGAAGCAGGTGTGTCTCGTCCGCGGGGTGCGGAGTGGCGGGTCTTGGGCGAGGGCCTATTCGGCCGGGGAGTCGCCCTTGATGGACAGCAGGTTCTTTTTGACAAGCGTCAGCATGTCGACCAGCGCATGGCGTGAGGCGGTGTCCAGGCCATCGAGGATGCGTTCGCTCATGTCGTGGCTGCGAGTGCGCATCTCGGCGATGATCTGCGTGCCCTTCGACGTGAGGTAAATGCGCTTGACACGCCTGTCGTTGTCATCCGCGCGGCGCTCTATGAATTTTGAAGCTTCAAGACGGTCAATCAACCCGCCAAGGGCCGCCTTGCCGATGTCAAGCACGTTGGCCAGGTCACTCTGGATCATGCCGTCGTGCCGTGACAGGTGCGCCAGGATCCACCACTGTGAACGGGTCATGGCCATGGGCTTCATGAACTCGTCAAACACGCTGCGCCGCAGACGCGACACATCGTGCATCAGGAAGCCCAATCGACCATCCCAGTTCTCGTTTTCAACGGGCTTTGCACGCGCCTTTACCGCTTTTGTGCTCACTTCCGTGACTTTTGTTTTTTTGGAGGTTTGGGCGCTTTTCAAGGTGTAGTCCTCATGTCCGCTGGCGCAGCGGTGTTGAATAGGTCGGAATTTTTATTTTACGCTAGCGTCCTTTAAATTCATTTTTCGAATTCAACGGGCCTAAACCGGATCCCAGGAAAACACATCCCTTGACTTGTCCAGCGCGTAAAAGGATGGCTTCATCATGGGGATGGCGACATCCAGGCAGCTTTGGACCGTCCAGCCCTCACCCGAATGTGCTGTGCGTATGGGGCGTGGCTGAGAGAAGAGGTAGATCTCGTTGTTGCGCACACCGAAAATCTGGCCCGTCACGTCTTTCGCCGCATCCGTGAGCAGCGCGCAGGTAAAGGGCGCAATTTTTTCGGCTTCGAGTCGCTGGTTGACCTTCATGCGTGCCATGCCGTCCGGCGTATCGGTGGGTATGGTGTTGACCATGCGCGTAAAGGCAAACGGTGCTATGCAATTGGAGCGCACATTGAAGCGTTCCATGTCGAGCGCTATCGCTTTTGACAGACCGACGACGCCCATCTTGGCCGAGCAGTAGTTGGCCTGGCCGAAGTTGCCGATGAGGCCTGAGGTCGAAGTCATGTGCACGAACGAACCACTCTCTTCGCTCTTGAAGTGGGGTGCTGCGGCGCGCGACATGTTGAAGCTGCCTTTGAGATGAACCTGGATGACCGCGTCAAAGTCGTCTTCGGGCATCTTGTGAAAGATGACATCGCGCAGGTTGCCTGCGTTGTTCACGACACCATCGATGCGGCCGTAGAGGTCAAGCGCCTGTGAAATGATGGATTGGGCAGATTTCCATTCGGCCACACTCTCGGTATTTGCTGCAGCAGTGCCGCCAAAAGCACGTATCTCGTCAACGGTCTGCTGCGCCGGGCCGCTACTCGCACCGCTGCCGTCAATGGCTACGCCCAGGTCATTGACGATGACTTTGGCGCCCTGGCGTGCTGCTTCCATGGCGATGCCCTTGCCGACACCTGCGCCGGCACCGGTGACAACGATGACTTTTCCTTCAAGCAAGGCTTGCATAAATGACTCCATAAAAAGAAATGGGATTAAACCGGGGCAGTGAACACCGGTCTTGCGGGTAATAAGAAGCAGTTGGCATGCGAGACGATGTTGCGGTTTTCACAGGCGTGCTGCTATGGCCGACCAGCTGCGCGACAGCTCTTCGCGGAATGAGGGCGCAGCGACGCCGATGATGGCTTGTGCACGTTCGTGCACGCTGGCGCCTGCCAGGTTGGCCACGCCGTATTCGGTGACCACGTGGTCAACGTCGATACGTGAAATGGTCGTGATGGCATTGGCATCAAGGCAGGGAACGATGCGTGAGCCCTTGCCGGCGTGATGCGTGGCGTTCAGGGCCACGACGCTTCTCCCGCCTGCAGACAGGCGCGCGGCGCGCGCGAAATCAGGTGCACCACCTGCGCCACTGATAGCCTGGCCTTTCGCGTGCTCGAGGTTGCACTGCCCGAAAAGATCGACTTCCAGCCCGGAGTTGACCGACACAAAATTGTCCAGCTCCAGCAGCACACGCGGGTTGTGCGTCACCTCGCAGCCGAGGATGCGCAACTGGTCAAAATCGGCGATGTCACGGTATAACTCTGCGGAGCCGACAAGCGCGCAGGTGGTGTGCGCAAAATCAGGATCAAGCGCGCCGGCCCGTGCAAGGTCCAGCAGCCCGTCTGACAACATGCCTGAATGCAGGCGAAGCATGCGCCGGTCACAGAGCAGGCGGGACAACGCCATGGGCACCTTGCCCAGGCCGATCTGCAGCGCGCTGCCGTCCGGTACCAGGCGGGCGATATGCCGTGCGATGGCTTCTGTCACGGCATTGCTGTCGGTGTTGTAGGTGGGCAGGGGATTGTCGACCTCGCAGGCGTAGTCGAGGCTCGCATAGGGAACGCTGACCGCTCCGGGGATGCGCGGGGTCTGGTGATTGATGAGTCCCAGCACCCGGCGTGTCTTTCGCAGTACTGAAGGCATGAATTCGACTGCGGGGCCGAGCGAGCAGTTCCCCTGTGCATCAGGGGGCGCCAGCTGGACCACAGCGAGATCGACATCCACGGCGTCAAGCACGTGGCGCACAAAACCTGCATAACTCAAAGGCAGGCAGCGGTATTGGCCAGCCTGCTGCGCGGCCTGCAGGCCTGCGTGCATGAACAGGCCGGTCACGATGGCGCTCCCGCAGATGGACCGCATGTCCAGCGTGTTGATGCCGGGCACATAACTTGTCAGCATCCGGAGATCCTGCTGGTGTTCAGGGTGGGCAAGCAGGCTGGAGACAAACGGAAGAGGGGCGCTGCTGGCGCCCGCCACATAAACAAGTTCGCCGGGACGCACAAGTGAGGACAGGGCTTCGGCAGTCACCTGCACAGGCCTGCCAGACACTGCGGAAGGAATATTCATCCGTGCCGGCAGATCGTGGGTACGCTCAAGTACTTTCATGGGTGGTGATGGCGTATGCCCGTACGCTGGACAGTTGAAGGGCAAACACCCGGGAGTGCTGTTTGTTGTGTGTTGTCACTTGTTGCATTATAGTATGGAGACATACGATACTCTTGTCAATCAAATCCGGAGGCCGTGCAAACCCTTGCAGGCCACAGTGAGACATTCCTGAATAAAAACCATGACACACGACCTGCGCCACTGGGCGACGCACTTCCCGGACAGGATTGCAATCAGCATCGGCAATGAACAACTGGGCTATGGCGAGATGGAGGCGCGTGCCAACCAACTGGCCCGGGTATTTGAGGCAAAGGGGCTTCAGCGCGGTGACCACATCGTGGCCTTTTTGCCGAATGTTTCTTTCATGTTTGTGCTGGCGTGGGCGGCCTGGCGCAGTGGTCTTTATTTCACACCGGCATCCAGCTCGCTTTCCCTCAAGGACGCGGCTTACATCGTCGGCAACAGCCGGGCAAAACTCGTGCTGGCAGACGCTGCTGTGAAAACGCCGGTTTCAGAATTGCCAGGCAGCTGCGGGCAGAAAGTCCACTGGCTTTCACATGGGCAGGACATGGCCGGGTACACAGACGTCAGTGGCCTGATGGCCACCATGGACACTCGGCCGAGAGCAGAGGAAACCCCCGGCTCGCTCATGCTCTACACCTCTGGCACCACGGGTGCGCCCAAGGGCGTTTGGCGGCCCTTGCCTGCTGCTGATTACAGGGGTGCACCAACCTTTGCAGCCGACCTGATGGCGCTTTTCTCCATTGATCAGAACGTGCGTTACCTGTCTACTGCGCCCCTCTATCATGCGGCGCCGCTGCGCTTTGCCCTGACTGTCACCGCGAGGGGCGGCAGGGTGTTTGGCATGCAGAAGTTCGAGGCCGAAGACGCGCTGGAGATGCTGGTCAAAAACCGCATCACGCATTCCCAGTGGGTACCCACCATGCTTCAGCGGCTGCTTCGCCTGCCTGAAGATGTGCGCCGCGGGTTTTCAGCACCTGACCATGTGATGGCGCTGCACTCTGCTGCGCCTTGCCCAGTGCCGGTCAAGCACGCGATCATTGACTGGTGGGGGCCCATCCTGATGGAATATTACTCCGGCACGGAGGGTGTTGGCCTCACCATGCTGGATTCGCGCGAGTGGCTGCTGCGCCCCGGATCAGTCGGCAAGACCCGCAAGGGCGTGCCGCATGTGCTGGATGATGACTGGAAAGAGTTGCCGCCTGGAGAAGTGGGGCGCATCTTTTTTTCGGGCATCAAGCCATTCGAGTACTTCGGCGAGCCAGACAAAACTGCCGGACGTACCAGTCCGCAGGGCTACCAGACGCTGGGTGATATCGGTTATGTCGACAGTGATGGCTACATGTTTCTTACCGACCGCATGGACGACATGATCATTTCCGGCGGGGTCAATGTCTATCCACAGGAAATCGAGTCGGCCATCATGGAGCTGCCCTGCATTGTTGATGTGGGCGTGGTGGGCGCAGCGGATGCTGAATTTGGTGAACGGCCGGTTGCCTTCGTGGTCGGCGATGGCCATCTGCCCGCGGCGGAACTGGAAGCGCTTTTAGCAGCGCATTGCAGCAAACAGCTGGGGCGCATCAAGTCGCCCGCACGTTATGTCGTAGTGGACCAGATGCCACGCTCGCCCACCGGCAAGCTCATTCGCCGCGAACTTCGGGACATGCTGCAGGGCCTGGAAAGCGCCTGAACCCCCGCGCCATGGTGCCGGTCTACTGGTTTGCCCGTAATTGCCGTCATCGGTATTGTGAAATATCATATGCAAGCGTAGTTAATTGCCATCCCGGTCATCCGGGTGGCCCATCAGAGTTCACCGGAGACAAATCCAATGTTCGCTCTACTGAAAACATGTCTGAAGGTTGGCGCGATAGCCCTGATCCTTGCCGCTCCCGGCGTCAGGGCGCAGGACGCCGCACGTTACCCGTCCAAACCCATTCGTTTCATCGTGCCTGCCAGCGCCGGCGGCCCCAGCGACGTTATTGCCAGGCTTGTCGCCGAGAGGCTGGGGCAGGCACTGGGCCAGACAGTGGTAGTGGACAACCGGCCAGGCGCGTCACAGATGCTGGGGACGGCTGCAGTAGCCAAGGCCGACCCGGACGGCTACACCCTGCTGTTCACGACCAGCACGCCGATTGTGATGACGCCTGCCACGCTCAAGAAGGTGCCCTATGACGTGCAGAAAGACCTCACGGCGATCTCGCATCTCGGTTCCACGCCGCTGGTGCTTTATGTGAATGGTGCAACGCCCATCAACAATCTGCGTCAGCTGTTCGATGCAGTGAAGGCGAAACCAGAAGCTGCAAACTATGGTTCCTACGGCAATGGTTCCAGTGCCCACGTGCTGGGTGAATTCATGATTCGCCAGGCCAACGTGAAAATGGTGCACGTGCCATACAAGGGTGTGGCACCGGAGTTGCAGGATCTGATGGGCGGCCAGTTGCTGACGGCCGTAGCCGACATCGGCAGTGCGTCACCCCTTATCAAGGCCGGGAAGATTCGTCCTATTGCTGTCACGGGTACCAAACGTTCTGCGGTGCTGCCGGATGTGGCTACTTTCGCCGAGCAGGGCATTTCGGGCATGGAGCCGTTTTCACCCTGGTGGGGCATGTTTGCGCCGCGCCAGACGCCCAAGGCCATCGTTGACCAGCTGTCTGCCGAGATTGCGAAAATCGTGAACACGCCTGATTTCAATGCGCGGCTGGTGAGCTTTGGCATTGACACCACCGGCACCACATCTGCACAGGCCAATGAGCTGGCGCGTACGGAAACGGCCAAATGGCAGCAGATCACCAAAGACATGTCGCACATCAGCTTTGAATAGAACGCGGAGTCCTTTTGAAAGCCTACCTGTGTGAGAAATGGGTGCATTACAGCGAGCTCAGGCTTCGCGATGATGTAACGCCTCCGGCGCTGTCTGCGGGTCAGGTTCGCATTGCGGTGCACTATGCAACGGCGGGTTTTGGGCAGACACTGGTTATTGCGGGCAAATACCAGCGCAAGCCGCCCTTGCCCTTTGTTCCAGGTACGGAGGTTTCGGGTTTGATCCTCGAGGTAGCGCCTGATGTGACCGGGTTCTCTCCGGGTGACCGGGTGGCCGCAGCGCTGGACTGGGGCGGCTACGCGGAGCAGGCAGTGGCAACCGCATCCACCACATGGCATGTGCCTGATGCTGTCAGTCTTGCAACTGCCGCGAGTGTTCCGCTGACGTATGGCACATCTTATGCAGCCCTGCACTGGCGTGGCCGGCTTCAGGCGGGTGATTCCCTGCTGGTATATGGCGCGGCCGGTGGTGTAGGGCTGCCTGCCGTGGAATTGGGCAGGCTGGCCGGGGCCAGGGTCATTGCCGTGGCAGGTAGCGATGCGCGTGTACGGATTGCGCTTGATCGCGGCGCGCATGCCGGCATCATTCATGGCAGCGGCCAGTTGAGTCAGCAGGTGCGAGACCTCAATGGCGGGAAGAATGTCGATGTGGTGTTTGACCCTGTGGGCGGCGAGTTGTTCGATGAGGCCCTGCGCTGCCTGAAGCCCGAAGGCCGTATTCTTGTGGTCGGCTTCGCCAGCGGTGAAGTCCCGAAAATCCCGGCCAATATCCTGCTGGTCAAAAATGCGGAAGTCCTTGGATTTAACTTCGGCCTCTATATCGGTTGGGGCCTGACGGATGAACGGGAGTTCTACAGGCAACGCCTCAAGGCCATGATGGACACACTGTTCTCGCACGTCGCTGCGGGTGAACTCAAGCCTGAGGCGTCCAGACCATTTCCGCTGCACAGGCTTGCTGACGCTTTTGACGCCGTGATTGCGCGAACAGTGGTGGGCCGCGCGTTGATTCAGGTTGTGCCTGAGTCCAATTGAGGACGTCTTGTGTTCATGCAGTCCGCGAACGATGAGCCTCTGCTCCAGGGCTTGCGTGTCCTCGATTTAAGCCAGGGCATAGCTGGCCCTTATTGCGGCGACATCCTTCAGCAACAGGGCGCAGAGGTTATCAAGGTCGAGCCGCCCGCAGGGGACTGGGCCCGCCACATGGGCAGCACACGCAATGGTTTTTCAGCTGTCGTGCTAGCCTACAACGCCGGAAAGTCGGGCCTGTGTGTTGATGCCAGCGGTGAAGCAGGCCGCAATGTGCTTCAGAGGCTGGCGCGTCAGGTGGATGTGGTGATACAGAACTTCAGGCCGGGTGTGGTGGAGCGTCTTGGGCTGGATTACAGCACCCTGGCCAGGCATAACCAGCGGCTGGTGTACGTGTCCATTTCCGGATTCGGTGCCAGCGGGCCGCTGGTGGACGCGCCAGCCACAGACAGCGTGATGCAGGCCATGAGCGGCATGATGCATGCTAACCGTCATGCATCCGGCCAGCCCCAGAAAGTAGGGTTGTATCTTGCCGACATTGCGGCGGCCCTGTATGCATCACAACTGGTCAGCGCTGCGCTGTATCGCCGCTCACTCTCAGGCAGGGGCCGCCATCTTGAACTCAGCCTGCTGGAAGCCTGCGCAGCCCTGCAGGCAAGCAATATTGTGGATGCTGTTTTTTCTGCGGGTGCTCCTGCTTCCGCTGCGACTGCGCCCAGCGGCGTGTTTGCTGTCAGTGACGGGTTCATCACTTTGAGCACACTGAACAACGGCATGTTTTCGCGCCTGTGCGAGGTCCTGGAAGCAGGGCATCTTGCTGCCGATGAACGCTTTTCATCCAACAAGTTGCGCCTGACTCATGCCGATGGCCTCAATGAAGCGGTTGCCCGCATTCTCAAGTGCCAGCCGCTTTCATTCTGGCTGCCAAGGCTGCAGGCTGTAGATGTGCTGCATGCGGAGGTCAGTACTTATGAAGGACTGCTTGTGCATCCCCAGGTCAGGCACGCGGGAATATTCAGCCAGGTTGATGTGGACGGCCTGCCACCCCTGCCGCGTGCACGCCAGCCAGGCTGTGCGACAGGTGACAGAAAGGCCGGGGTTCCGCGCCTGGGCGAGCACACTGAAGAGGTGCTTGCGCGATACGGGTTTGCGCCGGAAGAGATCGTGGCCCTGATGGCCCAAAAAGCCGTGTTGTCCGCGCAGCCCTGAGAACCCGTCAGGCTTCTGAAGTTGCGGCGGTGACGGGTTTCATTGCATAGCTGTCACGCAAGACCCGCTTGAGCAGCTTTCCGTTTTCGCTGCGCGGCAACACGTCGACAAAATCGACGCTACGAGGGCACTTGATGCGCGACAACTGGCTACGGCAGAACGCTGCAAGTTCATTGGCAAGATTGTCTGATGGCTGGTATCCGCTCTTCAGTTGCACCACGGCCTTGACCTCCTGGCCATAGTCCTCATGCGGTATGCCTATGACTGCCACATCCTCGACTGACGGATGCGTGAGCAGTACATTCTCGGCCTCCTGCGGGTAGATATTGACCCCCCCCGCGATGATGAGATCAGTGCGCCTGTCGCTCATGAACAGGAAGCCTTCGCTGTCGATGGACCCCATATCCCCATAGGTACCCCAGCCGCGCTGGTTGAAAACAGATTTTGTCTTTGCCGAATCGTTGTGGTACTGAAACCCGACACCACCGTTGAAGTAGATCAGGCCGATTTCGCCTGCACGCAGTTCTGTGTCGCTGCCGTCATCAGCCATGATGTGCACCTCACCGCAGATGGGCTTGCCGACAGAGCCTTTGTGGGTGAGCCAGTCTGCGGCATCGATATAGGTGACGCCGACATTTTCCGAGCCACCGTAGTACTCATTGATGATGGGACCCCACCAATCGATCATGGCTTCCTTGACGTGGCGTGGGCAGGGGGCCGTTGCGTGCAGTGCGACGCGCTGGCTTGAGACATCATGGCGATCACGAACTTCTGCAGGGAGTGCGAGAAGCCGGCTGAACATGGTGGGTACCCAGTGGCCGTGAGTGATGCGGTGCTGCTCGATGGCTTCCAGCGCAGACGCCGCATCAAACTTGCGCATGATCACGCAGGTACCGCCGCATTCCAGCACCCGGATGTTGAAGCGCCCGGTTGCATGGTAGAGCGGCGACACCGACAGAAAAACAGAATTCCCGTCAAGCTGGAACATGGACCGGAGTTTTTGCTCGAGCTCCGGCAACTCGTAACGCCTGGCGTGAGGCAGCAGGGGGCGGCGTATTCCCTTGGGGAAACCTGTGGTGCCGGACGAATACATGAACTCCCGGCCTACTGGTTTCTCGGGCAGGCTGGCGGTCCCGGAGAATCCGGACATGGTCTTGTCGTAGCTTTTGAACCCGGCTGCTTCGCCGTCCAGCATAAGCCGGTGCGGGGGCGCGTCGGCGCCGAGCGCCTCCAGGGTTCCCAGTGCAAGATCCGTGGTGTCAGCACTTGTGATGAGTACAGACGCACCGCAGTCGCGAACGATGTACGCGGCCTCACGCCCAGTGAGCAGGATGCTGATGGGCACGTAATACAGCCCGGCACGCCGCGCCCCCCACCAGAGTTCAAATGTGCCAATGTTGTTTTCGAGCAGAAGCGCAATGACGGCGCCCTCGGCCAGGCCCAGGGACAGCAGCCATTCTGCAACGCGGTTCGCGCGCTGGTCCAGTTCCTGGTAGGTCAGCGCCTTGCCGGTCTCATGCATTTGCACGGCTACCTTGCCGGGTTGTTTTGTTGCCCAGTCATGTAAACGGCTCATGTCGGGTTTCTCCTGATAAATTGATATTCAATTCTAGTCTGGTTGCATACTAAATGGGAGCATACTACAACCATCCTTCAATCAACCCTAGAGGGCATGGCCCTGCTGGAGACAAAGACATGACAACTTCCCGACGCGGCGTCCTGCTCGGCTCAATAGCCTTTGGTGCAAGCGCCCTCTCACGAACATCTTTTGCACAGGATGTCTGGCCCAGCAAGCCCATACGATTCATATCTGCCGGCGCCCCGGGTGGCGGCAGCGACATCTTCGTGCGTGTGCTGGAGGCCCGTCTCAAGGAAAAGCTGGGCCAGAGCCTGTTCATAGAAAACCATCCGGGTGCTGGCGGCATGACTGCAGCGGCAGTGGCCAACAGCGCCAGGCCTGACGGCTACACATTCTTCATCAGCAATGTCGCGACCAACGGTATTGGTGTCAGCCTGTACCGCAAGCCGACCTTTGACCCGAAGAAGGACCTGCCACCGGTGGGCCGCATTGCCACTTTCTCGAATGCGCTGGCCATACGCGCTGACAAGGGGATCAACTCGCTTGCGGACCTGACGGCTTACCTCCGCGCCAATCCGAAGACAGGCTTTTTTGGTTCGGCGGGTTCGGGTACAAGTTCCCACCTGTCGTCGCTGCTGTATGGGCAGCGCATCGGTGTTGAGTTGACGCATGTTCCCTATAAGGGCACTGCCGCCAACCTGAATGCATTGCTGGGTGGGGAGGTATTGTTCTCGATTGATAACCTCCCTCTCTACACGCAACACGTCAAGGCCGGTACGCTCAAATTGCTCGCTGTTACACGGGCTGTGCGTTCACCGAGTAATCCTGAGGTTCCGACCATGCAGGAGTCCGGCATACGTGACTTTGATATTTCCAGCTGGTATGGCATATCCGCTGCCACGGGTACGCCGCAGGCCATCGTGGACAGGATGGGGCAGGAGATCGTGAACGCGCTGGCTGACCCGGATGTCATTGCGAAAATCCGTGCCATCGGTGCCGATCCTGCGCCCCTGGGCCCTCAGGCATACGCCGCGTTCATCAATGCCGAAATCCAGAAGTGGGCGCCGCTGGTAAAGGCATCCAACGCCATCGTGGATTGATACAAATTCTGGCGCTGGAATTCTGGCGCTGGATATCTGGCGCTCCGGGAAATAAAAAAAGGCTCTGCGAAGAGCCTTTTTTTATTTGGTGCTGCGGTGATCAGCCCTGCTTCAAATGCGCGAACATCTGGCGACCAATGATGTGTTTCATCACTTCGATGGAGCCGCCTGCAATCTTCACGATACGGGCATCGGCATAGGCGCGTGCAATCGGGTATTCCCACATATAGCCCCAGCCGCCGAAGAGCTGCAGGCATTCGTCCACTACCTTGCAGTGCATGTTGGTGACCCACATCTTGGCCATGGCTGCGTCTGTGGCGTCCAGTTCACCTTTCATGAAAGCTGCGATGCAGCGATCGACAAATTGCCTGCCCACGACTGCCTCGGTCTTGAGTTCGGCCAGCTTGAACTGCGTGTTCTGGAAGTCGGCAATCGTTTTGCCAAACGCCTTGCGCTGCGAGGTGTAGTCCACTGTCCATTCAATAGCCGTTTCGGCGACGGTGGCCGAGCGTATGGCCTGCGCCAGGCGCTCCTGGGCCAGCTTGGTCATCATCAGCTCAAAGCCCTTGCCTTCTTCACCCAGCATGGCTGATGCCGGCACGCGTACCTCGTCGAAAAACAGCTCTGACGTATCCTGTGCCTTCATGCCTAGCTTGCCCAGGTTCTTGCCACGGCGGAAGCCCGGCAGGCTGGTGTCCACCAGGAAGAGCGTGACACCCTTGGCGCCACCCGCGATGTCAGTTTTGGTTGCCAGTACGATGACATCGCACAGCTGGCCATTGGAGATAAACACTTTCTGGCCGGAGATGACAAAGTCATCGCCATCGCGCACGGCTTTGGTACGTATGGCCTTGAGGTCGGAGCCGGCATGGGGTTCTGTCATCCCCAGCGAACCTATCGCTTCACCCGACACCATTTTTGGAAGCCACTGCTGTCTTTGCGCTTCAGTACCGAAGGCCGATATGTAGGTGGCAACCAGGTCGCAGTGAATCATGAAACCGGGGCCGCTGAAACCGGAGCGGGCCATTTCTTCAAATACCACCACGTCAAAGAGGTAGTCGGCGCCAGCTCCGCCGTAGTGCTCGGGCACGGTACAGCACAGCATCCCCGCTGCGCCAGCTTTCAGCCAGAGGTCGCGGGGAACAATCCCGGCATCTTCCCAACTGGCGTGATAGGGTGCAATCTCGTTGTCAATAAAACGACGTACCATGTTGCGAAAGGCTTCATGGTCTTCGTTGAAAAGTTCGCGTTTGAGCATTTGTTCGTCTCTTTCGATTTTTAGAAATGAACGGCACCGCTGTCGCGCAGGGCCTGAATGTCTACTGGATCCAGGCCGGCCTCTGCCAGCACTTCTGAAGCAGTGTCTGTGCGCGGTGCCGGTGGCAGGTCGCTTGTCGTGCGGCTGAAGCGCGGTGCCGGTGAAGGTTGCCAGTTGCCCCCCACATTGCTGAACGTGCCGCGAGCCTGGTTGTGCGGGTGCAGGGGCGCTTCCGAGAGGCTGAGTACAGGTGCAAAGCAGACATCAGTGCCTTCGAGCAGGGCGCACCATTCGTCACGATTGCGGCTGGCAAAGCGTGCTTCAAGTTCTGCCCTGAGCTGGGGCCACTTTGCGCGGTCGTCACGCTGCCTGAACATTTCGTTGTCGATCTCCATGAGCTTGAGGAAGAGATCGTAGAACTGGGGTTCCAGTGGGGCGATGGAGATGAACTTGCCGTCGCTGCAGCGATAACTGCAGTAGTAGGGGGCTGCGCCATCAAGCGTGTTGGACTGTCGCGAATCCTTCCAGGAGCCGCTGGCCAGCATTGCAAAAAAAGGTGCCATCAGGATCGCAGCGCCTTCGCTCATGGCCGCGTCGACAACCTGACCCCTGCCGGAGCGCTGGCTTTCGTAAAGTGCGCTCGAAATACCAAAGGCGAGCATCATGGCCCCGCCTCCAAAATCGCCCACCAGGTTAAGTGGAGGTATGGGTCTTTCTGCATCTCCAATCGCATGCAATGCCCCGGCCAGTGATATGTAATTGATGTCATGCCCCGCGGCCTGTGCAAGGGGGCCGGTCTGGCCCCAGCCTGTCATGCGGCCGTAAACAAGGCGGGGGTTGTGTTGGAGGCAAATGTCCGGCCCAAGACCCAGGCGTTCCATCACGCCGGGACGATAGCCTTCAATCAGGACCTGTGCGCTCTCAAGAATGCGCAGCAGGGTGGTGATGGCTTCCGGTTTCTTGAGGTCCAGCGTCAGGTGCCGCCTGCCCCTGGCCAGGGCATCCGTCGCGGGGTCGCGCCGGTTGCCAAGCGTTCTGGCGTTCGGCCGATTGATGGTAATCACGTCTGCTCCGGCGTCCGCCAGCATCATGGCGCAAAAGGGCCCGGGGCCGACGCCCGCCATCTCTATGACCTTGACCCCCTGGAGTGGACCGGGCATTGAATCTTCCTGTCATTCGTGATTGGTATTGAACAATACTATAGCTCACAATACTAAATTCCCCGAAGTGATCCAGGCTGCCTGGTTTGCCGGAAGGGAGCGGCCGGATTTTCCGCTTTTAACTGCCCGAAGCCGGGCCAAGCCGAAGGTAGGCTATAATCTGAGGCTTAGCGGCTGTAGCTCAGTTGGATAGAGTACTTGGCTACGAACCAAGGGGTCGTGGGTTCAATTCCTGCCAGCCGCACCAAAAAAGAAAAGCCCGCAACGTTTGTTGCGGGCTTTTTTCTTTACGACACCCGAAGTGCTATGGTTGATGCAGCATGAGCAAAGCTTTTACCAAAGAGACAGACGCTGACGATGATGATTCGCCGGTTCTGCCACCCATCCCGGCGGGGGGCAAGAACTACATCACTCCCCGGGGCTATGAGCGCCTGAAGTCAGAGTTGTTGGGCCTGATTGACGAAGAACGCCCCAAGGTGGTGGACATCGTTCACTGGGCGGCCAGCAATGGTGACCGGTCCGAAAATGGTGACTACATCTACGGCAAAAAAAGGCTGCGCGAAATTGACAGGCGCATCCGGTTTTTGACGCAACGTCTTGAAATTGCAGAGATTGCCGATCCGGCGGTTCACCATGGCAGTGACCAGGTTTTCTTTGGTGCGACGGTCACTTACGCGGACGATGCCGATGTGGAGCGCACTGTGACCATCCTGGGCATTGACGAGGCCGATACGCTCAAAGGCGAGATCAGCTGGGTGTCGCCTGTTGCCCGGACGCTGCTCAAGTCGTCGGTCGGTGATGATGTGAGCCTGGTGACTCCCCATGGTGTGCAGGAGCTGCACGTCCTGAAAGTGCTTTACCCGGCCCCGCCCGCAACCTGAAAGCGCTGTATCAGGGGGCAGGCCTTGCGCGCTGGACACGCAATACCAACGGCGTGCGCTTGACCGCCCGCATGACCGAGGCGAGATGTACGCGATCCCGCACAGCTATGCCGAAACGCAGTTCGGTCGCTTCCTGCGCCCGCTCCTGCCCCATGTTGACGTGCGTGATGTCGGCTTCAGCGATGGCAAGCGCAGCCGCCACCTTTGCCAGCACGCCTTTGCCGTTGGACACGGTGACCACCAGCGCTGTCTCGAATGTCCTGACAGGCTCGTCTGACCAGTCGACCGCGATAAAACGTTCGCTGTCCCGGTGCTGCAGCCGTTTGGCAACTGCGCAATCGTCGGTATGTACAACGAGACCTTCGCCGCGACCGAGATAACCCAGGATGGCATCGCCAGGTATTGGTTTGCAGCAATTGGCGAAGACGACCGATCCGCCCTCGCTGCCGTCCAGCAACAAAGCGCCCTGCGAGACGGATTCATGTGAGGTGTAGCGCTCGCGGCTCATCAAGAGCGCGTCGGGTTTCTCACCTTTTTCGCCCAGCAGCGCCACCATGCGCTTGGCCACCATGCTGGCAATACGTTTGCCCAGGCCGATATCGGTAAGCAGGTCAGCACGTGAGCGATTGCCGCTGAAACGGAGGATTTTTTCCCAGATGATGCGGTCAGGGCCTGTGTCCCCGGGCAGCCGGTCTATGCCCTCCGCACGCAGCGACTGCGTAAGCATCTTTTCGCCCAGGTCCTGTGACTCCGTCAGCGCCATGGTCTTGAGGTAATGGCGGATTTTCGAGCGTGCTTTGCCGGTTCGTACAAAGCCAAGCCAGCCGGGGTTGGGGTTGGATACTGATGCCGTGATGATCTCGATCACATCGCCATTGTGCAGCTCTGAGCGTAGTGGAACCTGCTCACCATTGATTTTGGCCGCGACGGCACGGTGGCCTATGTCGCTGTGGATGGCGTATGCAAAGTCAACAATGGTGGCTCCGCGCGGCATGGCCATGATCTGGCTTTTGGGTGTGAACACGTACACGGCTTCGGGAAAGAGGTCGATCTTGACGTGGTCCCAAAATTCAGCTGCGTCGCGGGTCTCGTGCTGGATGTCGAGCAGAGACTGCAGCCATTGGGTTCCGAGCCGCTGCGATGCATCGCTTTCAGGGTCAGCTGCCTTGTAGAGCCAGTGTGCCGCCACGCCTGATTCCGCCACTACATGCATGGCCTCGGTGCGCATCTGGAATTCGATATTGGTCCCGAAGGGCCCGACCAGCGTCGTATGCAGCGACTGGTAGCCATTGATCTTGGGAATGGCGATGTAGTCCTTGAATTTGCCCGGCAGGGGTTTGTATTCCTGGTGCAAAACGCCCATGGCGGTGTAGCAGGCCGTGAGGCTGTCGACGATGACCCTGAAACCGTAGATGTCCGTGACCTGCGCAAAAGACAGGTGCTTTTCATCCATCTTGCGGTAAATCGAATACAGCGTTTTCTCGCGGCCTGAAAGTTCGACCGGCATGCCCGCTGCGGCAAATGCTGTTTCCACTTCCGTCTGCACACGCTTGATCACGTCACGCCGGCGGCCGCGGGCTTTTTGCAGGGCCTTGGACAGCGTCGCATAACGCCAGGGGTGAAGATGCTGGAAGGAGAGGTCCTGCAGTTCCCGGTAAGTCGTGTTCAGGCCCAGGCGGTGGGCGATGGGCGCGTAGATATCAAGCGTCTCACGGGAGATCCTGGCCCATTTGGTGCGCGGCACATCGCCCAGCGTGCGCATGTTGTGGGTTCGGTCTGCCAGCTTGATCAGGATGACGCGCACATCACGGGCCATGGCCAGCAGCATCTTGCGGAAGGATTCCGCCTGGTTTTCTTCGCGGGTGTTGAACTCAAGCTTTTCGAGTTTGGTCAGTCCATCCACCAGTTCGGCCACAGGCGCGCCAAAACGCTCGATCAGTTCCGGCTTTGTGACGCCGCAGTCTTCAATCGCATCGTGCAGCAGCGCCGCCATCAGGGCCTGCGCATCCAGCTTCCACTCGGCGCATTGCTGCGCGACGGCTATCGGGTGGGTAATGTAGGGTTCGCCGCTGTTGCGGATCTGGCCCAGGTGCGCTTCGTCGGCAAACCGGTAGGCCCTGCGTACGCTGTCGACATCTGACGCGCTCATGTAGTCAAGCTTTGCCGTCAGCGTTGCGAAACTGGCCGCAGCAGCATTAGCGGCGGCGGGCGTTGGCTTGCTGGTTAACTTGGGCGAAAGCAGGGCACTCATGCCTTAAATGTATCGCGGCAGCTATAAAACATAAACCGGACGGCCTTTATGGGTTCAAAACGTGGCGTGAAAAACAAAAAAGCACCGCATGCGGTGCTTTTTCTGAAAAGTGCGGCTGGATTAACCAGGGACTTTTTTCAGCATTTCAAGGCCGATCTTGCCGTCTGCAATTTCGCGCAGTGCGGTCACGCCTGGCTTGTTCTTGCTCTCGATCTTGGCTGCATGGCCCTGGCTCAGCATGCGGGCGCGATAGGTTGCAGCCAGAACCAGTTGAAAGCGGTTCGGGATTTTTTCGAGGCAGTCTTCGACGGTGATGCGGGCCATGGTGTACTCCGGTAATGCGGTAAATGAGCTGTGACTCAGGGGATGTTCAGCGCTTCAAAAGTGTCTGCGCGAGCACGTCGCTGGGCGGCAAACTTCAGCCGCTGGGCGTGAACTATCGTTTTCAGGTCGAAAACAGCGCGTTCAAACAACTCATTGATTATAACGAAGTCGAATTCCCTGGCCTGGGCCATCTCAAGGGCCGCATTTTTCAGCCTCAGTTCGATGACTTCGGCTGTATCTTCACCCCGGCGCTGCAACCGGGAACGTAATTCGTCCCAGCTTGGCGGGAGTATGAAAATCAGGACCGCGTTGTTGAAAATACGCTTGACGTTGATGGCCCCCTGAAAGTCGATCTCCAGAACCACGTCAGCGCCGTGCATGATGCGCTCTTCAATGGTCTGGCGGGAAGTTCCATAACGCTGGCCATGGACATGTGCCCATTCCAGGAAAGAGTCGCGAAGCACCATGCCGTCGAACTCTTCGGGGGAAATGAAAAAGTATTCCCGGCCGTGTTTTTCCTGACCGCGCGGTGGTCGGGTGGTGTGTGAAACCGACGGCTGGATGCGCGAATCCAGCTCCATCAGGGCCTTTACCAGGCTGGACTTGCCCGCCCCGCTGGGGGCTGCAACAACAAACAGGTTTCCGGGATAGTCCATGGTGATCAGGCGATTGGCTGTAATTTTAGTTGTAAGGCCGGGTGGTTTTGTCGGCTATTCAATGTTCTGGACCTGCTCACGGATCTGCTCTATCAGCACCTTCATGTCTACCGACACGCGGGTGAGTTCAAGAGAGGCCGACTTGGAACCCAGCGTATTGGCTTCACGGTGCAGTTCCTGGATCAGGAAATCCAGCCTCTTGCCCAGCTCGCCGCCGCCTTCGAGCAGGCGGTCAATCTCGTCCAGGTGGGAGGCCAGGCGGGTGATTTCTTCAGCCACATCAATACGTATGGCGAAAGCAGTTGCCTCGGCCAGCGCCCTGTCCTGTGCGGCTTCGGGCAGGGCCTTGCTGTCCGGCAGGGCCATGGCATCCTGCCAGCGCTCCAGGAACTTCGCTTTTTGCTGTTCGACCAGCTTCGGCACCATGGGCACGGCCAATTCAGACAGTTTGCGCAACTGCGCGGTCCGGTCCAGCAGCATGAGTTTGAGCCTTGCGCCCTCGCGCTCACGTGCGGCGAGCAGGTCTTTCAGTGCCTTTTTGGCCAGTTTGAGCAGGTCTTCGCTGTAGTCGTGGGGTTTTTTGTCCTCGTTGGTCGCGATGCGCAGCACGTCTGCAACGCTGAGCGCCGCAGCCTGCGGCAGCCAGGCTTTGATGCTGTCTTCCAGCGACCCCAGGCGTTGCAGCGTGGCCGAAGACGGTGCTTTCAGGCTGCTGGCCGACGTGCTTTCAATGGACACGCGCATTTCAACCTTGCCACGCTTGAGTTTGGCGACCAGCAGGTCGCGCAAGGCCGGCTCGGCCTGGCGCAGTTCATCGGGCAGCCTGAAGGCCAGGTCCAGGAAGCGGCTGTTGACAGAGCGAATCTCCACACCCAGCCGGGTGTTGGTGTCAGTTCCAGCCTGTTCCTGCTCCCCGGAGGCAGCGCTGTTTGACTGGACGGCTGCATAGCCGGTCATGCTGTAAACTGACATTAGTAGTACGCTTTTTGTAATAACGGGACCGTAAAAGCAGATAAAGCCAGTTTTTCAGCGGCTTTTTTAATGTCTGCTCATAAATTATGTCAAAGGCCAAACCAGCACCACTGCCGCCCGATACCGTCATCGGTGGATACCGGGTTGTGCGCAAGCTGTCCGCCGGTGGTTTTGGTGTAGTTTACTTGGCTGTGGACAACGAGGGTCAGCAGGTCGCCATCAAGGAGTATCTGCCATCGTCCCTCGCAGGCCGTCCGCCGGGCGAATTGCTGCCGCAGGTCCAGCCCGACAAGCTCTCGCTGTACCGTCTGGGTCTCAAGAGCTTTTTTGAAGAGGGGCGTTCCCTCGCGCAGATCTCGCACGGCTCTGTTGTCAGCGTTCTCAACTTCTTCCGTGAGAACGAGACTGTCTACATGGTGATGAACTACCTGGAGGGCGGTACCTTGCAGGACTTCATCATCACCGCACGTGAACTGAAAAAACAGAAGGTTTTCCGCGAATCGACGATCCGTTCGCTGTTTGATGAAATCCTGCGCGGGCTGCGCATCGTGCACCAGCACAAGATGCTGCACCTGGACATCAAGCCGGCCAACATCTTCATCACCGACGATAACCGCGCCGTCATGATCGACCTCGGTGCAGCACGTGAGGTACTGAGCAAGGAAGGCAATTTCATACGGCCCATGTACACGCCCGGCTTTGCAGCGCCCGAGATGTACCGCCGGGATTCATCCATGGGCCCGTGGACAGATATCTACGCCATAGGCGCGTGTATCTACGCGACGATGCAGGGTTATCCCCCTAACGACGCACCGCAGCGGCTTGAAAAAGACCGTCTGTCGCTTGCCTTGTCCCGCCTGCGCGGTGTGTATTCCGACAACCTCATCGAGGTCGTAGAGTGGTGCATGTCCCTTGACCCGCTGTCACGCCCGCAATCCGTCTTTGCCCTGCAAAAAGAGCTTAGCCGCGAGGGCGAGCGCCGCTACACCAAACTCACTGTCAGCGAGAAGGTGCGCCTTCAGTTCGACAACATGGTGTCGGATACAAAAAAAACGGCTCGTAAAGCCACCGGTTTCGCGACCCGCTTCAAATGAAGTTTTCCGTCTTCCAGGTCAGCCGCAAAGGGGGGCGCGAAAAAAACGAGGACCGCATGGGCTATTGCTACACGCGTGAATCGGGCCTCTTTGTGCTGGCCGATGGCATGGGCGGCCACCCGGAAGGCGAAGTCGCCGCGCAACTGGCGCTGCAGACCATTTCTGCGCTTTACCAGCGTGAAGCGCGGCCTGTGATTGACGACACCACTGATTTCCTGTCCGGCGCGCTGATGGCGGCGCATCACCAGATCATCCGTTATGCCAGTGAAAAAGGCATGCTCGACACGCCACGCACCACGCTGGTGGCCTGCATCCTGCAGGGATCGGGCGCGACCTGGGTGCATTGTGGCGATTCCCGCCTCTATGTCGTGCGCGATGGTGAATTGCTCACGCGCACGCGCGACCACTCCTACCTTGAGCAGCAAAGCGCCGGTGTCATCAAGCTTGAGCGCATCAACCGCAACATCCTGTTCACATGCCTTGGGTCACCCACCAAACCGGTGTTCGACGTAGCCGGGCCTGTGGTGCTGCAACAGGGCGACAAGCTCCTGCTCTGTTCAGACGGTCTCTGGGGCAGCCTCACCGACGATCAGATCGTGAGACAGCTGTCCGCCAAGGGTGTGTCCGATGCTGTGCCTGACCTTGTCGAGAGTGCCCTGAAGGCTGGCGGCCAGCACAGTGACAACGTTACGGTGCTTGCCATGGAGTGGGAGACGCCTGACGTGTTTGAATCCACCCGCGGTGTCTCTACTGACAGCATCATGGATGGCGTGTTCGCCTCAACCATACAGGCCGGTGGCCTTGAAGGGGGAGGTGATGACCTCGATGAGGCAGCCATCGAGCGCTCGATTGCCGAGATCAACGAAGCCATACGCCGCTCCGCCGCGCGCAAGGCTTGACGTTGCGGCCCCCCGGGGCCTGCGGACTTTCTGTCCTTTCTACAATACCGTTTCCTTTCTTTTTCTTCAGCGCGGCCAGACCGCCAGAAAGCCTTTCACATGACCCAGTTTGTACGGAGCAGTGCACGTGCTGCAGATGCCTTGCGTCCCGTTCGCATCACCCGCCATTACACCGTTCACGCCGAAGGCTCGGTGCTCATCGAGTTTGGCGGCACGAAAGTGCTGTGCACTGCATCGGTTGAAGAGAAAGTGCCAGGCCACAAAAAAGGCAGCGGCGAAGGCTGGGTCACGGCTGAATACGGCATGCTGCCGCGTGCAACCCACACCCGCAGCGACCGCGAAGCCGCACGCGGCAAGCAGAGCGGCCGCACGCAGGAAATCCAGCGCCTCATCGGCCGCTCTCTGCGCACGGTGTTTGATTTGAGGAAGCTGGGCGAGCGCACCATCTACATCGATTGCGATGTCATCCAGGCCGATGGCGGCACACGCACCGCCAGCATCACCGGCGCGTTTGTGGCCGCCCAGGATGCGGTCAACACACTGCTCGCCAGCGGCAAGCTCAGCGTGTCGCCCATTCTTGACCACGTCGCCGCGATTTCGGTCGGCATAGTGGAAGGCACGCCGCTTCTGGATCTTGAATACACCGAAGACTCGGCCTGCGACACTGACATGAATGTCGTGATGACGGGTGCCGGTAACTATGTAGAAGTGCAGGGCACGGCCGAGGGGGCGGCTTTCTCCCGCAAGGAAATGGACAACCTGCTGGTGCTGGCTGAAAAAGGCATACGTGAGCTGGTCGTCATGCAGACAGCGGCATTGGCAACTGCCTGAGCAACACCGGCTTTGCTGCCATGAAAATCATCCTTGCTTCCAACAATGCCGGCAAGCTGGCCGAGCTGCAGGCCATGTTTGCGCCGCTGGGCGTGCAACTGGTGCGACAGTCCGAACTCGGCATTCCCGAGGCGGAAGAGCCCTTTCATACTTTTGTTGAAAACGCACTGGCCAAAGCCCGTCATGCAGCCAGGCTCGGCGGCCTGCCTGCGATTGCCGATGATGCAGGGCTGTGCGTCGATGCGTTCGGCGGCCTGCCCGGCGTCGATACCGCGTACTATGCGACGCAGTTCGGCTATGAAAAAGGCGATGCAAACAATGTGAAGGCCTTGCTAGAGCAGATGGCCAACATCTCGCACCGCCGCGCTGCACTGGTCAGTACGCTGGTGGCCGTGCGCTCTGCTGATGACCCCGAGCCGCTAATTGCTGCGGGCCGGGTGGTCGGCGAGATTGCCAGCGAGCCGGTCGGCAGCAATGGTTTTGGTTTTGATCCGGTGATGTTCGTTCCGGAATTTGGCCAGACCTTTGCGCAGTTGCCGGTCGAGGTCAAGAACGCCAACAGCCATCGCGGCAAAGCTGCGCAGCAGATGATGACCCTGATCCGGGATCGCTGGCTTTAGCCTCACCTCATGCAGCAAGACATCCAGCACTACATGCGCAGCGGCACGCTGCAGCTGGGCGCATTGCCGCCGCTATCGCTCTACGTGCATCTGCCCTGGTGCATCAAGAAGTGCCCCTACTGCGACTTCAATTCTCATGAGTCTGTCGGTGTCATGCCCGAGCAGGCCTATATCGACGCGCTCATCGCCGACCTCGAATCGTCGTTGCCGCTAATCTGGGGCCGCACGGTGCACAGCATCTTTATAGGCGGCGGCACGCCCAGCCTGTTTTCACCGCAGGCCATTGACCGCTTGCTGGGTGACATCCGTGCGCGCGTCCGGCTGGAGCCTGACTGCGAGATCACTTTAGAGGCCAACCCCGGCACGTTCGAGAAAGACCGCTTCAGGGCCTTTCGCAGTGCCGGTGTCACGCGGCTGTCGGTGGGCGTGCAGAGTTTTAACGATGTACACCTCAAGGCGCTGGGCCGCGTGCACGACCGTGCCCAAGCCATCGCTGCAGTTGAAGAAGCCGCGCAGGCGTTTGACACCTTCAACCTCGACATCATGTATGCGCTCCCAGGCCAGACCATGGACGACCTGGAGGCCGACATGCGGCAGGCGCTGGCACTCAACCCGCCGCACATCTCCATCTATCACCTGACGATTGAAGCGAATACATACTTTGCGAAATTCCCGCCCGTGGTGCCTGAAGAAGACACAGCCTATGCCATGCTCGACAAAATCACCGAGCTGACAGAAGCAGCAGGGCTCAACCGTTATGAAGTCTCGGCCTATGCCAGACACGGCCATCAGTGCTTTCACAACCTCAACTACTGGCAGTTTGGTGATTACCTCGGCATAGGCGCCGGCGCACACGGCAAGCTCAGTTTTGCGCACCGCGTTATGCGGCAGGTACGCTTTCGCGAGCCAAAGCTCTACATGGAAAAAGCCATGGCGGGTAATGCCGTCACGCAAGAGACGGAGATCAGCCGTGCCGAGTTGCCGTTTGAATTCATGCTCAACGCGCTGCGCCTGAAAGACGGCTTCAGGCTTGAGGACTTCAGCGAAAAGACCGGCCTGCCCATCACGGCCATACAGCAAGGCCTGCAGGAAGCCGAGACCAAGGGTTTGATAGAGCGCGATTTTGTGCGTGTCAAACCCACAGAACGCGGGTTTGACTTTTTAAACGACCTGCAGTCGCTGTTCCTGTAGCGTCCACAATTGTTGAATCACCATGGAAACCTCAAGTCTTATCCTTCTCGCCGTGACGGCCTCCATCAGCTTTTGCCTGGGCCGCACCGTTGTTTACTTTCGCGACAAAAAACGCAAGGCTGAAAAAGAGCGTTTGCAGGCATTGGCCGACAAGGCCAGGCGTGACGCGCCACCAGAGGCCGAGTCAAAGAACAAAAGCAAACGCAAACGTCAGCTCAGCCAGCAAAGCCAGCAAAAAGCTGACTGACAGAGTGGGCAAAGCTGCTCAGGCAGCAGTTTTCGGAATGCCTTTGACGTGACGCAACGTCACCCATGACAGCACAAACGCCACTGCCGCACTGAAGGCGATTCCCGCCAGCATGGGCCGGGCGCTGCCATCTACAAACAGGCCGGTGACAGCCATGATGACCGCGCCGGTCACAAATTGCAGCGTACCCATCAGCGCCGATGCGGTGCCCGCAATGGGACCGTGTTCATCGAGCGCCAGGACTGCGGTGGTGGGTATCACCAGGCCAAGGAAGCCAAAGCCCACAAACAGCAGGCCCAGCATCACGTCCAGCCGGCCAACACCCATCAGGTTCACAGCCAGCAGGATGATCATGATGGCGGCATAGCAGCTCACTGCCACCTTGACCACCGGCGCCAGACCGAACTTGCCGGTCAGGCGCCCCGTCAGCTGCGACATGCCGATAAACGAGGCCGCATTCGCCGCAAAGGCAATGCTGTACTGCCGCGGGGTCAGGCCGTAGTGGTCAATCATCACAAAAGAAGAATTGGCCAGGTAGGCGAAAAAGCTGGAGATGCCAAAGGCGCCTATAAACACCAGCCCCAGAAAGTGTTTGTCGCGCAGCAGCAGCCAGTAACCGCCAAGCGCACTGCCGAAACTGCTGCCCAGCCGCTCTTCTGGTGGCCGTGTTTCGGGCAGGCTGGTGGCGATGAGGATCAGGCCCAGAATCGCCGCCACCGTCACGGCCCAGAACACACTGCGCCAGCCTATGGCTTCAATCAGAAGGCTGCCGGCCAGCGGCGCAAGAATGGGCGAAACGCTGAAGACCAGCATCAGCAGCGACATGATGCGCGCCGCGTCATGGCCTGTGTGCAGGTCGCGCACAACCGCGCGCGGAATCACCATGCCTGCACTGGCGCCCAGGCCCTGGATGAAGCGCAGGATGACCAGTGTGTGGATGTCCGGCGCCAATGCGCAGCCCACGCTGCCCACAGCAAACAACACCATGCCGAAATACAGCGGTGCCTTGCGCCCGACCATATCCGACACCGGGCCATAAATGATCTGGCCAATGCCCAGCGAGATAAAAAACGCCATCAGGCTGGCCTGCACCGCGCTCATCGACGCGCCCAGGCTTTGCCCGATGGAGGGCAGGGCGGGCAGATACATGTCGATGGCGAAAGGCCCAATGGCTGAGAGCAAGCCCAGCACCAATGCGGTCTTGAAAAAACTTGATGTCATGGATAGGTCCACTGGGCGCCGCCACAGAGCCTCCATATAAGAGGCTGGTGGTTATCAGGGTAGCCAAAAAAGAAAAAGGATCTTGAAAGACACCTTTCAAAACCCGATTGGCGGAAGCTGTGAGATTCGAACTCACGGAGGACTCGCATCCTCGGCAGTTTTCAAGACTGCTGCATTCAACCGCTCTGCCAAGCTTCCGGAACTGAAGATTTTAACCGTTGCCAGGCGCCCGCTCGCTTGCGGGGCTGAAAAAAGCCTTTTTTAAGCTTTCTTCAGGCCGCCTGCAGCATTCCTTTGGCCACGATAAATGCCACCACTTCATCAAGCCCTGTATTCGTCTTGAGGTTGGTCATCACGAATGGTTTCAGGCCCTTGGGAGTGGTGCGCATGCGTATGGTGTCGGCTTCCATCACTTTCAGGTCTGCGCCCACGTAAGGCGCGAGGTCGGTCTTGTTGATGACGAAGAGGTCGCTTTTGGTGATGCCGGGGCCGCCCTTGCGTGGGATTTTTTCACCTGCTGCAACGTCGATCACGTAGATGGTGAGGTCGCTGAGTTCAGGGCTGAAGGTGGCGGCGAGGTTGTCGCCGCCGGATTCGACAAACACCACGTCGGCGTCAGGAAAGTCGACCAGCATGCGGTCAATCGCTTCGAGGTTGATGGATGCGTCTTCGCGGATCGCCGTGTGCGGGCAGCCGCCGGTTTCCACACCCATGATGCGGTCAGCATCCAGCGCGCCGCTGACGGTGAGGATGCGTTGGTCTTCCTTGGTGTAGATGTCATTGGTGATGGCGACCAGGTCGTACTTTGTCTTCATCGCCTTGCAGAGCATTTCAAGCAGGGTGGTCTTGCCGGAGCCCACAGGTCCGCCTATGCCGACGCGCAGGGGTGGGAGTTTTTTGGTTCTATTGGCGATGTGGTGCATGGTCATTGGAATACCTGTTTGATGGCGTGATCTGTGTGCTTCAGTCTGTTATCCCGGACTCGATCCGGGATCCATGTCTTTGTGCCGCGCGGAAGTCGGGGGCATGGATTGCGGGTCAAGCCCGCAATGACAGCTGGTCCTGTCATTGCTCATGAGCGGAACAGCCTTGAATATTGGGTTTCGTGTTGCGAAGAAAGAATGGCCAGCATGGGCGAGAAGGCCTGGCGTTCGTCGTCGGGCAGTGTGAGTGCTGTCTCGATTGCGGGCGGAATTTCGCGGCTCAATCTGGCCAGTATGCGCTGGCCTGCACTCTGGCCCAGCGGCACCGACTTGAGCGCGGCCTGCATCATGTTCTCGGCCCAGCCAAAGGCATAGGCCAGCAGGCAGTCGCGCGTATCGGCGGTGGTTTGCGAGGCGGCGAGTGCGAAGGCCACGGGGTAGGTCGGTGGCAGCGCGGCGCAGGCCTGGATGTGTTCCGCGTTGGCGCCTTCATGGTTGCGCAGCCATTCGAGCAGCGAGCGACCCATCTGTTCGGTCTGCGCCCTGAACTCGCTGGTTTCGCGGGTTTGCAGCACCCAGTCGTTGAGTGCGCTGATGCGCGGCATGTCGCCTGCACGCCAGGCCGGAATCGCCTGCGCCATCACAGCCAGATCACCCCGGGCCAATGTCAGGTGCAAATGGTCGCTGATCCAGCCGGCGGCTGCGTCTTCACTGGTGACGCCTGCAGATTCAACAGCGCTCTCAAGGCCTTCTGAATACGAGAAACCGCCCACGGGCAAGGCCGGTGAGGCCAGCCAGATCAGCTGTATGAGGCTGGAGGCCTGCATGGGTTGCGCCTGCATCTGCAAAACGCTTCAGTGGTGGTCGTGGCCGTGATTGCAGTCGGGACCGTGCACATGGGGCTTGGCGGCCTGTTGCGCATGGCTGTGTCCGTGATCATGTTTGTCGTCATGGCCATGGTCATGAGCCTTCTGCTCACCGTGGCCATGCGAATGCCCCCCGGCACTGTAGGCGCCGCCTTCAGGTTCAAACGCTTCGTTCACCTCATGCACGATCAAATGCATGGACCGCAGCATGTCGGCCAGCACATGGTCGGGCTCTATCTTCAGGTGGTCGGGCTTGAGTTCAATCGGTACATGACGGTTGCCCAGGTGATAGGCGGCACGGGTCAGGTCAAAGGCGGTGCCGTGGTCACTACAGTGCGTGATGCGCAGCACCGGCTGCGGTGCGGCCAGCACCTTGACCATGGAGCCGTCTTCGGCGATCAGCACATCACCACCGCGCACCAGCGTGCCGCGCGGCAAAAAGATACCCAGCTGGCGGCCCTGCGAGTCGGTCGCGTCAAAGCGGCTTTTCTGGCGCACGTCCCAGTCGAGTTCGACAGTCGCTGCGCGTTTGATGAGTACGGGGGCAAGGCCTGCGCCGCCGGGGATGATTTTCGAAACCTGGAGCATTTAAACAATCAAAAAAGAAAATAACGCTGCGTCATCGGCAGGCTTTTGGCGGGCTCACATGTCAGCAACTGGCCGTCGGCGCGCACGGCGTAGGTCTGCGCGTCGATTTCCATCTTCGGCAGGTAGCTGTTGTGCACCATGTGCTGCTTGCGCACGCCGCGAATGTTTTTCACCGCGCTGAGCGTCTTGGCCAGGCCGAAGTTTTCCTTGATGCCTGCGGCGAGACCCGCCTGCGAGACAAAGGTCAATGAGCCCCTGGCGATCGCGCCGCCAAAGCCGCCGAACATGGGTCGGTAATGCACGGGTTGCGGTGTGGGGATGGAGGCGTTCGGATCGCCCATCGCGGCCATGGCAATGAACCCGCCCTTGAGGATGACCGAGGGCTTGATGCCGAAGAAGGCTGGCTTCCACACCACCAGGTCGGCCCACTTGCCGACCTCGATGGAGCCGACCTCGTGCGAGATGCCGTGCGCAATCGCCGGGTTGATGGTGTATTTGCTGATGTAGCGCTTGACGCGGAAGTTGTCGTTGCGGTCGGTGTCGCCGTCGAGCTTGCCGCGCTGCTGTTTCATTTTGTGCGCCGTCTGCCAGGTGCGGATGATGACCTCGCCGACGCGGCCCATGGCCTGGCTGTCAGAGCTCATCATGCTGATGGCGCCCAGGTCGTGCAGCACGTCTTCGGCGGCAATGGTCTCCTTGCGGATGCGGCTTTCGGCAAAGGCCAGGTCTTCGGCAATGCCCGCGTCGAGGTGGTGGCAGACCATCAGCATGTCGACGTGTTCGTCGAGCGTGTTGACGGTGTAGGGCATGGTCGGGTTGGTGGACGAAGGCAGAAAGTTGGCTTCGCCCACGACCTTCAGAATATCGGGTGCATGGCCGCCGCCCGCGCCTTCGGTATGAAAGGCGCAGAGTGCGCGGCCCTTGGTGGCGGCGATGGTGTTCTCGACAAAACCCGACTCATTGAGCGTGTCGCTGTGGATGGCGATCTGGGTGTCGGTTTCGTCCGCCACGTCGAGGCAGTTGCTGATCGCGGCTGGTGTGGTGCCCCAGTCCTCGTGCAGCTTGAGGCCGATGACACCGGCGTTGATCTGCTCGTGCAGCGCGGCGGGCAGGCTGGCATTGCCCTTGCCCAGAAAGCCCAGGTTCATCGGGAAGGCGTCTGCCGACTGCAGCATGCGCTCGATGTTCCACGGGCCGGGTGTGCAGGTGGTGGCGAAGGTGCCGGTGGCCGGGCCGGTGCCGCCGCCCATCATGGTGGTGACGCCAGACGTTAGCGCCTCGTCGATCTGCTGTGGGCAGATGAAGTGGATGTGCGAGTCGATGCCGCCTGCGGTGACGATCATGCCTTCGCAGCTGATGATCTCGGTGCCAGGGCCAATGATGATGTCCACGCCGGGCTGCACGTCAGGGTTGCCGGCCTTGCCGATGGCGGCGATGCGCCCGCCCTTGAGGCCAATGTCGGCCTTGACGATGCCGCTGTGGTCGATGATGAGTGCGTTGGTCATCACGCAGTCGACGGCGCCCTGCGCCCTCGTTTGTTGCGACTGCGCCATGCCGTCGCGAATCGTTTTGCCGCCACCAAACTTCACCTCTTCGCCGTAACTGCCAGCGCGCAAGGTGTAGTCGGCTTCGACCTCGATCATCAAATCGGTATCAGCCAGGCGCAGGCGGTCGCCCACGGTGGGGCCGAACATTTCGGCGTAGGCGCGTCTGCCAATCGTTGCCATTAGAGTGCTCCCTCGATGCTTGCGTCGATTGGTCCATTGACGAGGCCGCGAAAGCCGTAAATCTTGCGTTCACCTGAAAAATCGACCAGCTCCACCGTGCGCTGCTGGCCGGGCTCAAACCGCACCGCCGTGCCCGACGCAATGTTCAGCCGCATGCCGCGCGCCGCATCGCGCTCGAAGCCCAGCGCCTCATTCGTTTCTGCAAAGTGGTAGTGCGAGCCGACCTGTATCGGGCGGTCGGAGGTGTTCTTGACCACCACGGTGACGGTGCGCCGGCCGGTGTTGAGCGGGTGGTCTGCGCCGTCGGTGATCATTTCGCCTGGAATCATGGCCATGCCTTTTGGTGCTTTGTATGGTTTGTGCCGCGATCAGGCCAGGCGCGTGAGCAGCAGGGCGCCGAACGCCGCCACGCCCGCACCGGCCAGTCGCGGCACCCAGACATTGGCACTGCGCAGCGCCCAGCCGATTGCGAGGCCGGTGGCGTGTAGAAGCACAGTGGCGGCCAGCATGCCGGCCAGCGTCATGGCCGCGTCGGCGCTGCCTGCGAGTTCATAGCCATGAGCCAGGCCGTGGAAGACGGCAAACACACCCACCAGCAGCCCGGCAGCGATGCCGGGCACGCGCAGGCGCGTGATGACCAGCAAACCAGTCACCAGCAGCGACGTAGCAATCATGGGTTCGACCGCAGGCAACTGCAGGCCCTTCAGACCCGCAATCGCGCCCAGCAGCAGCATGGCGGCAAAACCCACGGGACCCCAGAGCATGTCCGGCCCGGCTCGGTGTGCGGCTAGCGCGCTCCACAAACCGACGGCCAGCATCACGGCCAGGTGGTCAAACCCGGTTAGGGGGTGAACAAAGCCAGCCAGAAAGCCGGCATGGATGTGGTGTTCGACGCCGGTATGTGCGGCGGCTGCCAGCGGCAGGGCGGTGGCGGCGGCGAGCAAAAGTTTCAGCAGGCGGGAAGATGGGAAAGATGGGGAAGGGATGTTGCGCATGTGTTCTCCTCTGTGTTTTTTGGTGGCGGCGTCAGACGATGGGCTGGTGCACGGTGACGAGCTTGGTGCCGTCGGGGAAGGTCGCTTCGACCTGGATGTCGGGAATCATCTCGGCAATGCCGTCCATCACATCGGCGCGGGTGAGCACCGCGCGGCCTTCGCTCATGAGCTGCGCCACTGTCTTGCCGTCGCGGGCTCCTTCCATGACTGCCGCGCTGATCAGGGCCACGGCTTCGGGGTAGTTGAGCTTCAGCCCGCGCGCCTTGCGGCGTTCGGCCAGCAGGCTGGCGGTGAAGATAAGGAGCTTGTCTTTTTCTCTGGGAGTCAGTTCCATGGCGTACTTTTTTGAGGGTGTGCAGGGGACTGGAAGGCCCGGTTTGTACTGATGTTGGCAGCAAGAACGGTGCCATTGGCTGCCATCTTATCCCTGTGCGTTCCGGGCGTGGCTGTGACGCGGGTGGATGGCAACCCAAGCGCCAGAATGCTATTAAAAAAGTAGCTGCTCACGCTCGTATTCATTGGGCTGGGGCCGATTTGATGCCTCAAAAAGCCGTTTTTGGACGCTTTTGGCGTGCTCAGCAGGTCCTGGCAAGCCTCTGGCTGGGCTGCAGCGGTAATTTTTAACGTATACATTAAAAATTTAACGTACACGTTAAAAATTGATGAAATGTTAACTCCTGTATTAACATTTTGACTTTCTGGTCGTTGAGCTGGCTGAAAATCGATCAAAAATCGCCAAAAAAGAGGCATTTTCAGGCCTTAAAACGGCTGCAGGCCAATGAATACGAGCGTGAGCAGCTACTGATTTGATAGTAAAGAGCATGGCAGTCACGGCGCGAAACCCATAACCCGGCATCCATGCCCGGCATGGAAACTGCAGCTAAGCACTGCCCATGACCGCCCCGCCCGCCGCCATTCCTGCCCCCGCCGCACCGCCCGCCACCGATATCGCCCCCGTGGCGACGGGGCCGCACGGCGAGCCGGTGCAGCGCATCATCAAGGTCAGGCGCGACTACAACAGCTGGGTGGCCAGCGAGACCATGGAAGACTACGCGCTGCGCTTCACGCCGCAGCGCTTTCGCAAATGGTCCGAATGGCGGGTGGCCAACACCGCTTTCGGCGCGGCGTCTTTTCTGATTCTGGAGGCGGTGGGCGCGACGCTGCTGGTCAAGTACGGTTTCACCAACGCCTTCTGGGCCATCGTGGCGACCGGGCTGATCATCTTTCTGGCCGGCCTGCCGATCAGCATTTACGCCGCGCGTTACGGCGTCGACATGGATCTGCTGACGCGGGGCGCCGGTTTTGGCTACATCGGCTCGACGCTGACCTCACTGATCTACGCCTCCTTCACCTTTATCTTCTTTGCGCTTGAGGCGGCCGTCATGGCCTATGCGCTGGAACTCGCGCTCAACATCCCGCCCAGCTGGGGCTACCTGATCTGTGCGCTGGTCGTCATCCCGATGGTCACCCATGGCGTTTCGGCCATCAGCCGCTTTCAGGTCTGGACGCAACCGCTGTGGCTGGTCATGCTGGTGGTGCCATTTATCTTTGTTTTGGTGCGTGATCCGGGTGCTTTTACAGGCGTTTTGCACTATGTCGGTGAGAAAGCCGGCGCCAGCGGCTTTAACTTGCACCTGTTTGGGGCGGCTTTGACGGTGGGCATTGCGCTCATCACGCAGATGGGCGAGCAGGCCGACTACCTGCGCTTCATGCCGGTGCAAACCAAGGCCAACCGCTGGCGCTGGTGGGCCAGCGTGCTGGTCGGCGGGCCGGGCTGGGTGTTTGTGGGCGTGCTCAAGATGCTTGGCGGCGCGCTGCTGGCTTACCTGGCCATCTCGCACATGGTGCCGCTGGACCGCGCCGTGGACCCCAACCAGATGTACCTGGCGGCGTATGAGTACGTCTTTCCGCACTACGGCGTGGCGGTGGCGGCGACAGCGATTTTTGTGGTGGTGTCGCAGCTCAAGATCAATGTCACCAACGCCTATGCCGGCTCGCTGGCCTGGTCGAACTTTTTCTCGCGCATCACGCACAGCCACCCGGGGCGCGTGGTGTGGGTGGTGTTCAACACGCTGATCGCCTTCATGCTGATGGAAATGAACGTATTCCAGGCGCTGGGAGATGTGCTGGGGCTGTATTCAAACATCGCGATTGCATGGGTTATGGCCGTGGTGGCAGACCTGGTCATCAGCAAGCCGCTGGGCCTGTCGCCGCCTGGCATCGAGTTCAAGCGTGCCCACCTCTACGACATCAACCCGGTGGGCGTGGGTGCAATGGCGCTGGCGTCGCTGCTGTCAGTGACCGCGCACCTCGGCATGTACGGTGAAACGGCGCAGGCGTTTTCTGCCGTGATTGCCATGGGCACGGCATTCATCACCGCGCCGCTACTGGCCTGGGTGACCAAGGGGCGTTACTACATTGCAAGAAGCCCCGACCTTGCCGATGCATCGTACAAACGTTATTCAACCCGCCAGTGCGTGATCTGCGAGCGTCCTTACGAAGGGCCTGACATGGCGCACTGCCCGGCCTACGGCGGCCCCATCTGCTCGCTGTGCTGCACGCTGGATGCGCGCTGCGGTGACATGTGCAAACCGCACGCCAGCCTGTCGGCGCAGTGGTCGTCCGCGCTGCGCTGGCTGCTGCCCAAACGCGCCTGGCCTTACCTTGATACCGGCCTCGGCCACTTCCTGCTGTTGATGCTCATCATCATGCCGCTGCTGGCCAGCGTGTTCGGTCTGCTCTACCACCAGGAGCTCAGCGCGCTGGCGCAAAGCGTGACAGACGCCGAGGTACTTGAGGCGCCCGAATCGGCATTGCGCTCGGGTTTCATCAAGGCCTACATGGCGCTGTTGGTGACAGCCGGGCTGGTGGCCTGGTGGCTGGTGCTGGCGCACAAGAGCCGGCAGGTCGCGCAGGAAGAGTCGAACCGCCAGACGCATTTGCTGATGAAGGAAATCGAATCGCACCGCCAGACCGACGAGGCGCTGCAGGAGGCCAAACGCGTTGCCGACCAGGCCAACCAGGCCAAGAGCCGCTACATCAGCGCCATCAGCCACGAGCTGCGCACGCCGCTCAACAGCATCCTGGGTTACGCGCAGCTCATGGGTGAAGACGCAGCCATACCGGCGCACCGCAAGCAGGCCGTCAACGTCATCAAGCGCGGCGGCGAGCATTTGCTGTCGCTGATTGAGGGCACGCTGGACATCGCCCGTATCGAGGCAGGCAAACTCACGCTCAACGTCAAGCCCATGCTGTTTGCCGACGGCATGCATGAGCTGGCCGGCATGTTCGAGCTTCAGGCAGCGGCCAAGGGGCTGGGTTTTGTGTTCGAGGCCAGCGGCAACCTGCCCGAGACCGTGCGCGCCGATGAAAAGCGCGTGCGGCAAATCATCATCAACCTGCTGGGCAACGCCATCAAGTTCACGGCTGAAGGCCAGGTTACCTTCCGGCTGCGCTACGCACGCGAGATGGCTTACTTCGACATTGAAGACACCGGTCCCGGCATGAGCGAGGACGAACTCGCGCAGATATTCGAGCCCTTTGCGCGCGGCGGTGCAGCAGGGCAGAGCGCGGCAGGCACACCGGGGGCAGGGCCTGGGCCTGACGATTGCGAAGATGCTGACCGACCTGATGGGCGGCGAGATGACGCTGCTCAGCACGCCGGGCAAAGGCTCGATATTTCGCATACGCCTCTTTCTGCCCGAAGTGCATGGCGCTGCAGCCGCGCAGGGCGCACTGCCGCCGGCCCGCCGCCAGCCGCGTGCCTATGCAGGCGAGCGCCGCAAGCTGCTGGTGGTCGACAACGAAGAGCCTGACCGCGAACTGCTGGTGCAACTGCTGGAGCCCATGGGTTTTGAGCTGCGCACGGCGGCCAGCGGCCACGACTGCCTCGATTTACTGGCAGCGGGTTACCAGCCTGACGTGATTTTCATGGACCTCGCCATGCCCGGCATTGACGGCTGGGAGACCCTGCGCCGTGTGCGTGCGGCTGGCCATGAGGGCATACACATGGCCATCGTCTCGGCCAATGCGTTTGACAAGGGGCTGGACAACGATGTCGGCATACGGCCCGAAGACTTCATCGTCAAGCCCGTGCGCCACACCGAACTGATTGACTGGCTGGAGCGGCGCCTGAAGCTGGCCTGGCTTTATGATGCGCCAGCACCTGCAGTGGCTGAAACCCCTGTGGCGGCACCGCCGCGCATACGGCCTGACGCGGTGCAAATTGCGGCGTTGCTGGAAGTCGTCAACCTTGGTTTTTACCGCGGCATCATGAACAAGCTGGCTGAGATCGAAACCCAACAACCCGAAACCACCGTGTTTGTCGAAGAGATGCGATTGCTGGCGCGCCAGTTCCAGTTTGAAGCCATGGGCCGGCAGCTCACCAGCCAGGACAACCGGGAGGAAAGCCATGAGCAGGGTGCTTGAATCCGTGCCCACAAAGTCAGTGGCCCAGGGCATTGACCGCACCCTGGACCGCGCCAACAGCGATGTCGTGCTGGTCGTCGACGACGTGCCCGACAACCTCTCGGTGCTGCACGACGCGCTCGATGAATCAGGCTACACCGTGCTGGTCGCCACCAGCGGTGAGGCGGCCCTGCAGCGTGCGAAGCAGGCACTGCCTGACATCGTCCTGCTCGACGCCATGATGCCCGGCATGGACGGCTTTGAAGTCGCCAAGCGCCTGAAAGCCATGCCCGAGACGGCGCACATTCCCATCATTTTCATGACGGGGCTGACTGAAACCGAATACCTGGTCGCCGCGCTTGAAGCCGGCGGTGTGGATTACGTCACCAAACCCATCAAGCCCAAGGAAGTCATGGCGCGCATGGGTGTGCACCTGCAGGGCGCGCGCCGTGCGCGGCAGGAAGCGCGGCAGGCCGGCCAGGCACGCAATGCGCTCGATGCATTCGGCTACGCCAGCATCACCGTGCGGCTGGGCGGCGAAGGTGAGGGCAAGCTGATCTGGCAGACCCCGCTGGCGCGCGACCTGCTGCTGCGCTACTACGGCACCTCTGCACCGCAAACGCCAGAGCCGGTGCTGGAGTGGCTGCGCCGCCATGCGCTGGATGTCACGCCCCACACCGAACCGCCACGTCTGACCGCAGAGCTCGGCTCGCGACGCCTGACTTTCAGGCTGCACCAGCAGACCGGCGACGGCGAGATCGGCAACGCGGGCCAGGCCCTGAGCAGTGACTGGCTCATCGTGATGCGCGAGATTTCAGAAGACGCGATTGTCGAAGCCATGAGCCTGAGCTTCAAGCTCACGGCGCGTGAGGCCGAGGTGCTGTACTGGGTCGTCAAGGGCAAGACGAACCGCGACATTGCCGACATCCTCGGTGCCAGCCCGGCGACGGTCAAAAAGCACCTGGAGCGGGTGTATGTGAAGCTGGGCGTTGAAACGCGCACGGCAGCTGCCGGCATGGCGATGAACCGCATTCGCCAGTTGCACCCGCAATTTGAAGGATAGAACGCTTGAATCGTTGGGGAATACCAGAAAAGCGCGATTGCAGCCACCCGGTTACAATAAGAGCTTCGGTCACGCATCAGCGTTTACAGCGGAATCCCCATACCAGGCGGGTTTTGTCTTCAAAATGCGGCGCTTCCAGAGCTTCGAATCACAAATGCTCCCCTGGTTTTCACTGTCGTCACGATATTGAAATCCCCTCCAAACGGCTGCATTTACTGGCGAGCACCTCCACCAACGGTGCCCACTCAAGGCTCAACCTGTTCCCCCTTTTTTGGACCATGAACGGGTAGAAACCGAATACCGTTGGCCCGGATTTCCAGGCCGTTTTATGTTTTCTATATTTATGTGAGTACCCCGCCGGGTAGCTCCAGATCAACAAAATGATGAGTCACCCGGCAAAGATTTTTATGACGATTTCCCAAAATATCGCGGTTGGCAAGTACCTTGTCTCACCGCTTGCAAAACCACAGGAAACCGGCGGCTATGCTGCATCGGTTTCCATCCGCTCCGGCCAGGGCAGCGCCACGCATGACCGCGTGATGCGCTTTACCGGCCTGTTTGACAGCGCCGCTGCGGCCCTGCACTACGCCACCGAAAACGCACTCGCCTGGATCCAGGAGCGTTCTTCCCCTGTCGGCATAAGCTGCACCGCCTGCGTTTAACAAGACGACGACCACCGACGTCCTACAGATTTACAGTATTCAAGGAGTTTCACCATGGCTAAAGAAGAACTGATTGAGATGCACGGGCTGGTTGATGAGGTGCTGCCCGATTCGCGCTTTCGTGTGACGCTGGACAACGGCCACAAACTCGTGGCCTACACCTCCGGCAAGATGCGCAAGAACCACATCCGTATTCTTGCGGGTGACCAGGTGTCGCTTGAGCTCTCGCCTTACGACCTGAGCAAGGGCCGCATCACCTTCCGCCACATCGCTGGCCGTGGCCCAGGCCCCGGCGGCGCTGGTCCGCGCTGAGGTTTTCTGCACACCAGAAAAGGCCCTTTCAAGGGCCTTTTTTTCGTCCGTGGCCCGCTCCCCTGCATGCGTTTTCGTAGCATTTTGTGACCTTGCTTGTCCTACAGGCATGACGGAATCGAGACGACCCTGTGCTGTATTTCAAAGTCCTAAATTGAAATCAGTCGGCAATTTCGCTGGCTTTCTACCAACCATCACCCGAAAGGGTGTTCACAAGGAGCCTTTAAATGAAATCACCAAAAGCACTCACTTCCGCCATCGTTGCAGCGGCCCTCGCCGGCGGCATTGGCCTGGCTTATGCCCAGACCGCCGACCAGAATACGGGCGCGCCCGGTGCAAACCCAGCCTTCAACTCTGCACCTGCAGCGAACAGCGGCGCCGACACCATGGCCACCCCTTCCCCTGCTCCCAGCACGGACACCAGCGTCCAGGTTGAGCGCCCAGCCCAGGCTGACCGCAATTAAGCTGAACACACGTCTGTGAACGCTTTGTCATGTCCCCATCCGGCCCGGCTGGCGCTGTATGGGGACGCTTTATTTGTTTGTAAACTGCTTTGAAATTGCAAGCCATGCAGGACACTCCCGAAACTGATTCCGGGTTGCCCGGAACCCTGCCATCCCACACGCGATCCGAATTGCTCGCAGGTTTGAAGCAGGGTTTGGTCATCGGCCTTGCGGCGCTGCTTGTTGTGTTGCCGTCAGTTCATGTTTACAAGACCCAGTTCAAAAAGCCACCCATCGCCCAGGTGCATCAGGTCCAGCCCCCCGTCATCACCGCGTCCACTCCGATTGAAGAACATGGCGTGCGTTTTGCGGATATGGGCGGTGAAGATGCCTCGGCGGATGCGAAGTTTGTCGCCAACTGGGTGGCGGACTCGCGTGATAACCGCAACATGTCATTTGTCATCATCGACAAGAAAAATACCAAAGTCTTTGTGTTCAATGCGGATGCCAGACTGATGGGTGCCACACCTGTTTTGCTGGGTGCCATGCCAGGTGATGATTCGGTTACTGGCATTGGAAAAAAGGCCATTGCGGATGTCCTCCCCGAGGAGCGCACCACACCCGCCGGTCGCTTTGTCGGTGAACCCGGGCGCAACTCGAACGGTGAAGACGTTGTGTGGGTTGACTATGACGCGGCTGTCTCCATGCATCGCGTACGCATTGTTGACCCCAGGGAGCGCAGGCTTGAGCGCCTGGAAACACCGACCACCGACGACAACCGCATCTCTTTTGGCTGCGTGAATATTCCCGTGGCATTTTTCGAGAATGTGCTGAGCCCCGAGTTCAAGGCGAAATACGGGGTTGTGTATGTGTTGCCCGAAATGAAGTCCGTGGGCGAGGTTTTTACAGCCGCTTACGACCCGGCCGACCGGCAGCGTATGGCCAGCAGGTCAGCAGCGCAGCCATCGCGAATGTAACTGCCCCTCCTTTGAACCCGCCAGTGTTGCGTGTACACGTCTGTAACCTGCCGGTAAATCTGTAAAGCCCTGGCTGTTACACGACTGCTGTGCAGCGGGTTGCTACGGGCTTTACGCCTGGCCGATGCCGATGGCAGCCGCTTGTTGCTATTAAATATGTAGCGCGAGAGGCTTCCGGCAGGGATGCCCATCTTGCGCACGTCTGGTTTCATCCTTAACATCAAGGCCAGCACCGGTGCTGGAATTTGTGTTGTAGTCCTTCTTCCCGGTTTTTTGTAATCCTGCATGCCGTCTTCCGCGTTGGATGGTCTGCTTGACGCCGGGAGCGTGCGTTGCTCAAGCCAGGTTTGTTGAAGTCCGTGGGATTCGCCGTGCTGGTGGGGGCCTGCATGGCTGGCGTTGCTGTTGCGGATACTGAAGGCCTGCCCCTGCTGTTGTCCGCTGCCACCATTCAGGCGCCACGCGCCGACTTTGGCGGCGAGGCTGCATCAGCTGACGTGCGTTTTGCAGCAGACTGGGTAGCCGGCAATGCAGACAACCAGCGGCTTCCCTTTGTCGTCGTTGACAAGAAAAATGCGCAGGCCTTTGTGTTCGGCGCAGACCGCAAACTCAGGGGTGTCACGTCGGTCCTGCTCGGCCTTGCCGTGGGTGACGGTGGGCTGACGGACATGTCGGGACGCCAGGTATCGAGTCTGCGCCCCGAAGAACGCACCACACCCGCCGGCCGCTTTCCCGCCGAGCCCGGCCGTAACCTGCAGGGCGAGCCCATCATCTGGATCGACTATGCCGCCAAACTGGCGATTCACCGCCTGCGGCCGGATCTTCAGCAACAGCGCCGCGCACAGCGCATGGTGTCGACCTCGGCAGATGACAACCGCATCTCCATGGGCTGCATCGTGGTGCCGGTCGCGTTTTACGAAAATGTCATACAGCCCCTGCTGGGCAAGACCCGCAGCGTGGTCTACGTGCTGCCTGAAACCCGGCCGGTCCAGGGCATGCTGGGTTCGCTGCAGGCCGGCCTGAACTAGGTTTCACCTCCTTTTTTGGGACACGCACACCGTGTACGCTAGCGACATTGGCCCGTGATCGTCATGGCCTTTGTTGCGAAAGAAATCCCATGAAAAAAATCCTTTGGTTTATCCGTGCTGTCCATGGCGGTGACGGGTTCACTGCTGTTCTGGCTGACCGGGGCCGGCGCCCAGCAGGTTGGCGAAGTCAGCACCGTGTTCAAGCTGCTCAGCCCGAACGACAAAATTGTGGTCGATGCATATGACGACCCCAGGGTTGCGGGCGTTACCTGCTATGTGTCACGTGCCAAAACCGGGGGCTACAAGGGTGCACTGGGTTTGGCCGAAGACAAGTCAGAGGCTTCAATTGCCTGCCGCCAGACCGGCCCCATTTCCTTTGCGAAGCCGCTTGAGTTGCAGGAAGACGTGCTGACCGAGCGCATTTCCCTGGTGTTCAAAAAACTCAGGGTGGTGCGGATGGTGGACAAGCCACGCAATACGCTCGTCTATCTGACCTACTCGGACCGCCTTATCGAAGGTTCGCCTCAAAACAGCATCACCGCTGTGCCTGTGGACAGGGCCATGCCGATACCCGTCCGATAGCGCATCCTGGCAGACGCCTGCGCTGGCTTTACAGGACATTTACGTCCTGCTTTCAAGCCCGAAGCGGCCCCTACCGGGGCCGCAGTCATAATAAATTTTAAGCATGAGTAGCGCCGTTATGCGGTGCTTTCCGGGCCGATGGCGGCCCAGAAAGCTTACGAACCTGGCCGGTTTTCAGGCCCAGAATCGTGTGGCCCTCTGTGCTGCCCCGATTGCCATGAACCGGACGCCATACAACGCCGGACCATAAGGATTAATGATGAACCCGCGAACTCCCGACGAGCCCGAAGTGCCAGCCGCAACATCCCGTTCCCATGAGGTCGTTCCCCAGCGCGAGCGCATCAGCCGGCGTACATCCATCATCGGTGCGGTCATTGCGATATTGCTGCTGGCGGCGCTGGGTGGCCTGGCCTGGTATTTGACCCGGCCCGCAACCCCGGGTGCTGCTGGGGCGGCCCCCGGCCCGGGTGGGCCGGGCGGCGGTCGTGGTGGTCAGGCCAGCACGGTTGGCGTGGCCACAGCCGAGAAGGCCAGTATTCCCGTGGTGCTCGATGCCCTGGGTACCGTCACACCGCAAGCCACGGTCAGGGTCAGGCCGCAGGTGTCGGGCGTTCTTGAAAGGGTGCTCTTCAATGAAGGCCAGATGGTCAAAAAAGGCGACCTGCTGGCCGTCATTGACCCGCGCCAGTTTGAGATGGCGCTGATGCAGGCCAGCGGCCAGCGCCAGCGTGATGAAGCACAGCTCGACAGCGCCCGCGTCACGCTGCAGCGCTACAAGACACTGCTTGAGCAGGATTCAATTGCCCGGCAGGAGGTCGATACCCAGAACGCGCTGGTCAAACAGCTCGAAGCCACCGTGGTCATCGACAAGGCATCTGAAGGCACGGCCAGATTGAACCTGAGCTACACCCGTGTGACTGCGCCTGTCAGCGGCCGGGTTGGCCTGCGTGCCGTAGATGTGGGCAATGTGGTCAGCAGCGGTGATGCCAACGGCGTGGTGCTGATCACGCAGGTCTCGCCTATCGATGTGGCTTTTGCCATTCCCCAGGACCGCGTCAGCGACCTGCAACAGGGAGCCGCAGCCGCCATCAAGGTCACTGCGCTCGACCGCACGCGCGCCACCGTACTGGACACCGGCGTCTTTGCCTCGCTCGACAACCAGGTGGACACCACCACCGGCACCGTCAAGGCCAAGGCACGTTTTGCCAACAGCAAGCTCACGCTTTTCCCCAGCCAGTTCGTCAATGTGCAGTTGCTCGTCAGGACCATTGAAAACGCCGTGGTGGTGCCCGTGACTGCGGTGCGCCAGGGCAGCAGCGGTGACTATGTCTATGTGCTCAATGCAGATCGCACCGTGTCGCTGCGGCCCGTCACCCGCGGCCAGGCTACGGTTGACAAGGTCGTCATTGCGACGGGTCTGCAGGCCGGTGAACGCGTGATTACCGAAGGCGCAGATCGCCTGAAGGATGGTTCACGCGTGACCCTGGCCGGTGATGCGCCCCGCGCGCCCGGTGCAGGCGCAGGCAATCGCAGGCGGCAGGGTGCCAGCGCGCCTGCGGGCAGTGCCTCCGCTGCAGCCGGCGCACCGCCTGCTGCTGCGTCCGCACCTGCCGATGCGGCTTCTTCGCGCCGCCGTCCTGGTGCTGGTGAAGCACCTGTGGCGGCGAGTCCGGTAGCCGGGGCAGCGCCGTCCGCCACGCAGCCGGTGTCCGATGGCCCGTCGCCCGAGCAGCGCCAGCGCATGCTTGCGCGCGTGAAGGACGACCCGGTGGCGCTGGAACGCCAGCAGAAATTTTTCGAGCAGCTCGACAAAAAAGACCCCGAAGCCATCGCTCGCTGGCAGGCCATGATGCAGCGGCGCGCGCAGGGCGGCGAACGGCCGGCGCAATGAGCGTGTACGAGATTCTTTTCACATGAGTCCGTCACGCCCCTTCATCCTCCGCCCGGTAGCAACCTCGCTGCTGATGGTGGCCATCGTGCTGGCCGGCCTCGTGGGTTTCAAGTTCCTGCCGCTGGCTGCACTGCCTCAGGTTGACTACCCCACCATCCAGGTGCAGACGCTGTACCCCGGTGCCAGCCCTGACGTGATGGCGCAAACCGTGTCGGCACCGCTGGAGCGGCAGTTCGGCCAGATGGCCGGGCTCACGCGCCTGAGCTCGACCAGCGCGGCCGGTGTATCCATCATCACGCTGCAGTTTGGCCTCGGCATCACGCTCGACGTGGCCGAGCAGGAAGTGCAGGCCGCCATCAATGCGGGCGGCTCGCTGCTGCCAGCCGACCTGCCTGCGCCACCCGTGTACGCCAAGGTCAATCCGGCCGATGCGCCCGTGCTGACGCTGGCCATCACGTCAGACACCATGCCGCTGACGGAAGTGCAGAACATCGTCAACACGCGGCTGGCGCTCAAGATCAGCCAGGTCAACGGCGTGGGCCTGGTGTCGCTCAGCGGTGGCCAGCGCCCTGCTGTGCGCATACAGGCCGATACCCGTGCCTTGTCTTCATATGGCCTGGCGCTGGATTCACTGCGCACAGCCATCACGGCGGCCAATGCCAATGGCGCCAAGGGCAGCATAGACGGCCCGACACGTGCCTACACCATCAATTCAAACGACCAGTTGCTCGCAGCAAGCGACTACAAAAACCTCATCATTGCCTATCGCAACGGCGCAGCCGTGCGGGTGTCTGACGTTGCTCAGGTCGTAGACAGCGCGGAGAACATCAAGCTGGGTGCATGGAGCGGCTTGAAGCCCGCGATTATTCTGAACGTGCAGCGCCAGCCCGGCGCCAACGTGATTGCCACGGTAGATGCCATCAAGGCGCGCCTGCCCGAGTTGCAGTCCGGTCTGCCCACAGCCCTGAAGGTTGATGTGCTCAGCGACCGCACCACCGGCATACGTGCGTCGGTGCTGCATGTCGAGATCGAACTGGTTCTGGCAGTGCTGCTGGTGGTGCTGGTGATCTTTGCGTTTTTGCACAGCCTGCGCGCCACCGTGATTGCCAGCCTGGCCGTGCCCATTTCGCTCATAGGCACCTGCGGCGCGATGTACATGCTGGGCTACAGCCTTAACAACCTGAGCCTGATGGCGCTGACGATTGCGACAGGTTTTGTGGTGGACGACGCCATCGTGATGATTGAGAACATCTCGCGCTACATCGAGGAGGGCGAGGAGCCCATGGCGGCCGCCATCAAGGGCGCCACACAGATCGGCTTCACCATCATTTCGCTGACGATTTCGCTGATTGCCGTGCTGATCCCGCTGCTGTTCATGGGCGACATCGTGGGGCGCCTGTTCCGTGAATTCGCCGATCACGCTGGCCATCACCATCCTGATCTCTGCCGTGGTATCGCTGACCCTGGTGCCCATGATGTCGGCCCGCTGGCTCAAGCATGTGCCGGAGGGTCAGCCGGAAGGCAGCAAGACCGCTGGCGCCGGCATGCAGCGGTTCACGGACCGCGTGATCGCGCGTTACGACGTCTGGCTGACCTGGGTGCTCAAACGCCAGGGCCTGACGCTGCTGGTGGCGCTTGGCGACCTTGCTGCTCACGGTGCTGCTGTATGTGCTGATCCCCAAAGGTTTGTTTCCCGACACAGGACACCGGCCAGTTGCAGGGCGCGTATTGAAACCGGGCAGTCGGTTTCCTATGACCCGCATGGCCGAATTGCAGCAGAGCGGCTGCGGCCACAGGTCATCCTGGAAGACCCCGATGTCGACACCCTGAGCTCCTTTCATCGGCGTGGACGCAGCCAACAACACCATGCTGCACACCGGCCGCATGTTGATCAACCTCAAGACGTGATCGCGCATCGGCACCCAGCAGGCCACCATGGACAGGCTCAAGGCGTGAACGTGCGGGAAAGATCGCGGGTGTCACGCTGTACCTGCAGCCCACGCAAGACCTGACGATAGACGCTGAAACCGGCCCGACGCAGTTCCGCCTGTCTCGATCGAAGGGTCGGACAACAACACGGTGGTGCGAGTGGGCCAACAAGCTGGCGGCAGCGCATGCAGGCAACTGGAGGACACTGCGCAATGTGGCATCCGACGCGGGCTCCAGCGGTGCCTCGGCCTACATCACGGTGGACCGCGATACCGCTTCGCGCCTGGCCATCCCCACCTCGTCGATTGACGACGCGCTCTACAGCGCCTTCGGCCAGCGCATTGTCTCGACCATTTTTACCGAAACCAACCAGTATCGCGTGATCCTGGAGGCCATGCCGGACCAGCTTGACGACACCTGCATCGCTGGGCAACCTGCAGATCAAGACCGGCGCGGGCGGCACCACGCCGCTCTCGGCTTTTGCGACCATCACCGAGCGCCCCGCACCGCTGCAGGTGACCCACGTGGCCCAGTTCCCGGCGACCACGCTGGGTTTTGACACGGCACCCGGTGTGTCCCTGGGCAAGGCGGTGGATGAAATCAAGCAGGCCGCAAAAGACATCGCCATGCCTGCCAGCGTCAACATGACCTTCCTGGGGGCGGCGGGGGCGTACCAGAACTCGCTGTCCAACCAGCTGTGGCTGATCCTGGCGGCAGTGATATGCGTCTACATCGTTCTTGGCGTGCTGTATGAAAGCTACATCCATCCGCTGACGATTCTTTCGACCTTGCCGTCTGCCGGTGTGGGTGCGCATTGCTGGCACTGATGATCAGCGGCTCCGACCTGGGGGTGATAGGCATCATAGGCATCATCCTGCTGATCGGCATCGTGAAGAAGAACGCCATCATGATGATCGACTTCGCGATTGACGCGGAGCGCCACCAGGGCAAGTCGGCGCAGGAGGCGATTCACCAGGCGGCGCTGTTGCGCTTCAGGCCGATTCTGATGACCACGCTGGCGGCGCTTGTTTGCCGCCGTGCCGCTGATGCTGGGTTTTGGTGAGGGCGCCGAAGTTGCGGCAGGCCTCTGGGGCTGGCGATCTTTGGCGGGCTGATTGTCAGCCAGGTTTTGACTTTGTTCACGACGCCGGTGATCTATCTTGGGTTTGACCGTTTGGCTGACGCGTGCCCGAGCGCTGGAGTGGCAATGGGAGGTAAAACGCAGCTTGCCTTGCCTGCACGGCAGATGGAGACATTGCATGATGTTGACTCTCCAGCTGGTTCATGGCGGAGGTGTTCTGTTTGAGGGCGGATGCCGGGGGTTGCCCGGCGGCAACTCACTTTCTTTTGCTTCGCCAAAAGAAAAGTAACCAAAGAAAAGGCGACCCGACGTCTGGGTCCTTTCGCTGCGCTACAGGCAACCTGCGGTGCTCGATTCCGCCGGCGGGAAAAACAACTCGCCTTTGGCTCAAACAAGTTTTTCCCCTTGATGCCGTCTCCATCTCCGCTCCTCGGCCCAGTCTCCACGGGGTTGGGGAGCAAATCCGGATCGGATTCGGGGAGCCACAAGCGCGAAGCGCTTGTGGCGAGTCTTCGGACTTTGTATTTGTCTTCCTTCCCCCAAACCCTTGGAGAGGAGCCGAGAAGCACAGGGCCAGACGGATAAGGGCTGAAACCTGTTTGAGCCGCAGGCGAGTTGTTTCAGACCCCGGCTGGACCGAGCATCGCAGGGTGCCCCGCAGGGGACGACGAACAGGGTCGCCTTTCTTTTCGTTAGGTTTCTTTGGCGAAGCAAAGAAAAGTAACTCGCCTGCCGGGGCGACTCCCGGCTTGGTAGTGAAGGGCACAACAGCCTATTCAGCGCAGACCACAAGAGGTCAACCATGAACCTCTCAGAACCCTTCGTAAGAAGACCAGTAGCCACAGTCCTTCTAACAATAGGATTAGCCCTCGCCGGCATAGGCGCCTTCTTCGTCCTGCCGGTATCACCATTACCGCAGGTAGATTTCCCGGTCATTTCGGTCAGCGCCTCCCTGCCAGGCGCAAGCCCCGAAACCATGGCTACCAGTGTGGCGACGCCTCTGGAGCGCCGGCTGGGCACCATCTCTGGCGTCAATGAAATGACATCGTCCAGCGGCGTGGGCTCGACCCGCGTCAGCCTGCAGTTCGACCTCAACCGCAAGATTGACGCCGCGGCCCGCGAGGTGCAGGCGGCCATCAATGCATCGCGTGCCGATCTTCCATCCACGCTGCGCAGCAACCCGACCTACCGCAAGGCCAACCCGGCTGATGCGCCTGTCATCATCCTGGCGCTGACATCGAAGACGCGCTCGCCGGGCCGCATTTACGACGAGGTGTCCAACCTGTTGCAGCAAAAGATTGCGCAGGTGCCGGGCGTCGGTGATGTTGAACTGGGCGGCGGCTCGCTGCCCGCCGTGCGCGTGGACCTGATTCCTTTTGCGCTTAACCGTTACGGCGTCAGCAGCGAAGATATCCGTGCCGCCCTGCAGGCATCCAATGCCAACCGGCCCAAGGGCGCGATTGAAGGCAATGGCCGGCGTTTGCAGATTTACTCCGGCGCCAACACCGCCACGGGTGGACTCAAGGCGGCCGACTACATGGGGCTGGTCGTGGCCTGGCGCAACGGCGCGGCGATACGGCTGTCGGATGTGGCCGAGATCAGCGATGGTGTCGAGAACGTCAACACCCTGGGTCTTTTTAATGGCGACCCTGCCGTCATCGTGCTGGTCACGCGCCAGCCTGGTGCCAATGTGATTGCGACGGTGGATGGTGTGCGTGACCTGCTGCCCGAGTTGCAGGCGCAATTGCCCGCCGACGTGAAGATTTCTGTGGCATCGGACAGCACCAACTCCATACGTGCGTCGCTGCATGAAATTGAAGTGACGTTGCTGATCTCCATCGTGCTGGTGGTGCTGGTGGTCAGCGCCTTCTTGCGCAGCGCGCGCGCCACGGTCATTCCCGCCGTCGCCACGGTGGTATCGCTGCTGGGTACTTTCGGGGTGATGTACCTGCTGGGCTTTTCGCTCAACAACCTGAGCCTGATGGCCCTGACTGTTGCGACCGGCTTTGTGGTGGATGACGCCATCGTGGTTCTTGAAAACACCAGCCGCCACATCGAGGCCGGCATGGACCGTTTCAAGGCCGCGCTGCTGGGCGCACGCGAGGTTGGGTTCACCGTGCTGTCGATCAGCCTGTCGCTGGTGGCGGTGTTCATTCCCCTGCTCTTCATGGGCGGGCAGACCGGGCGTCTGTTCCGCGAGTTTGCGGTCACGCTGTCTGCGGCCGTGATGATCTCGCTGGTCATATCGCTGACCACCACGCCCATGATGTGCGCGTGGCTGCTCAAAAACAAGGAAGACACTGATGCTGAGGCCGGCAAGCCCCCAGGCCGCTTTGCTTTTCTGGGTTTTATTCCCCGCTTTTTTGAGAATGGCTTCAACCGCGTGCTGCGCGGCTACGAAGTCAGTCTGGATTGGGCGCTGGGCAGCAAGCTGCTGGTCATGCTGATCTTGCTGGCTGTCATCGGCCTGAATGTCTTTTTGTTTGTGAAGGCACCAAAAGGCTTCTTCCCGCAGCAGGACACCGGCCAGATCAATGGCGGCCTGCGTGCGGACCAGAGCATTTCCTTCCAGGCCATGCAGGGCAAACTCAAGGAACTGGTGGACATCATCCGCGCCGACCCGGCTGTTGACACGGTAGTGGGCTTCACAGGCGGCGGGCGTGCAGGTGGCGGTTTCATGTTCATCAACCTCAAGCCCGCCAACCAGCGCACGGACAAGGGCCTGGCCGTCATCGCACGCCTCAGGCCGCAGCTGGCCAAGGTCACGGGCATAAGCCTCTTTCTCAACCCGGTGCAGGACCTGCGCGGCGGTGGGCGCGCCAGCAACTCAACGTATCAATACACACTGAAGAGCGACAACATCGCCGACCTGAAACTGTGGGCTACAAAGTTGTCCGAGCAGATGATGCAGCAGGATGCGCTGATCGATGTCAACACCGACCAGCAGGACAACGGCGTCGAGATGATGGTGACTGTAGACAAGGAAAGTGCGGCGCGCCTGGGCATCAGCTCGCGTGATGTCGACAACGCGCTGTACAACGGCTATGGCCAGCGGCAGGTGGCCACCATCTACACCGACCTCAACCAGTACAAGGTGATCATGGGTGTGGCGCAGCGCTATATCCGCAGCCCCGAGTCGCTCAAGGACATTTACGTGCCGGCCAAGGGGGCGACGATCACCGCCTCATCGACGGCAGCTTCATCGTCACTCAACAACATCGTCAACCCTGCGCTCCGCGACCAGGCTACCGGCCAGGCTCTGAGTTCATCTGCGACCAACATGGTGCCCCTGTCGGCGATTGCGAAATTTTCAGAGAACCCCAAGGCATCGTCGGTGAATCACCAGGATGGCGAGCTTGCCACCACCATCTCGTACAACCTGGTTGAAGGCAAAACCATCAGCGACGGGCAGGCGGCCGTGGCAAAGGCCGAGGCCGAAATCGGAATGCCCAACAATGTGCGCGGCAGCTTTCAGGGTACGGCGCGCAACGCGCAGCAATCGCAGCAGGAGCAGCCTTTGCTGATCTTCGCTGCGCTGGTCGTCATCTACATCGTGCTCGGCATTCTTTACGAAAGCCTGGTTCATCCCATCACCGTGCTGTCCACCTTGCCGTCAGCTGGAGTCGGTGCGGTGCTGGCCCTGTTGATCTTCAAGCTCGATTTCTCACTGATCGCGCTCATAGGGGTCTTTCTGCTGATTGGTATCGTGAAGAAGAATGCCATCCTCATCATTGACTTTGCGATTGACGCAGAGCGTTCACGCGGATTGACTGCTGTAGAAGCCGTGCGCGAGGCCTGCCTGCTGCGCTTCAGGCCCATCCTGATGACCACACTCGCCGCCATCCTGGGCGCACTGCCGCTGGCCATCGGTTTTGGCGAAGGCGCAGAACTGCGCAGGCCACTGGGCATTGCCATCATTGGCGGGCTGATCGCCAGCCAGTTGCTGACGCTGCTGACAACGCCCGTGGTTTATGTGCTGATGGACAAACTGCGCCGCCCCGGCAAGACCGAACACCTGCTGGGCAGACATGCAGGTTCAGATCAAGCACTGCAACCCGGATAACACCATGACACATTCCATGCATTCCACCGTTGCCATAAGCGTGAACAGCAAGCCTCCTTATTCCATGTTGGCCATGGCTGCGTTGGCTTTTCTGATCAGCGGTTGCGCAGTAGGTCCGACATACCAGCGCCCCACCACGCCCGAGGCCGTAGCTTTCAAGGAGGCCGGTGACTGGATACCCGCCGTGCCAGGCGATGCGCTGGAGCGTGGCCCGTGGTGGTCGCTGTTCAACGACCCGGTGCTGGACCAGCTGGCGTCGCGCGTTGAGGTGTCAAACCAGAACGTGGCGATTGCCGTGGGCGCGTATGCACAGGCGAGGGCGCTGGTGCGCGAGCAGCGTGCATCGCTGTTTCCTTCGGTCACGCTGGACGGCGGCGCGTCACGTTCGCGCAGCAGCGGCAATCTGACCACGGGCACACCGGGTCGCACCGGCAACAACTACCAGGTCAGCCTGGGCGGCAGCTGGGAGCCCGATGTCTGGGGCCGCCTGGGCCGTGCGGTTGACAGCGCCAATGCCGGCGCTGCAGCCAGCGCGGCTGACCTCGCCTCGGCAAAGTTGTCTGCACAAGGTGAGCTGGCCGTGAACTACTTTTCACTGCGGCAAACCGATGCACAGAAGGCGCTGCTCGACAGGACCATAGAAGGTTTTACCCGTGCGCTTGAGATCACGCAGAACCGCTACACCGCAGGCATTGCCGCCAAAACAGATGTGCTGCAGGCGCAAACCCAGCTGGCCAACGGCAAGGCCGACCAGCTGGGGCTGGAGCGTTCACGCGCCCAGTTTGAACACGCCATTGCCGTGCTGGTGGGTGAAGTACCCGCCAACTTCAGCCTGCCTGCCTTGGCGAGCTGGACACCCGTGGTGCCGCAGGTTCCTGTCGGTGTGCCTTCAACGCTGTTGCAGCGCCGGCCTGACATCGCAGCGGCTGAGCGCCGCGTTGCTTCGGCGAATGAGCAGATCGGCATCGCCAAAAGCGCCTATTACCCCAGCATCAGCCTGAATGCCTCTACAGGCTCAGGCGCCAGCCGTGTGGCGGACCTGTTCAAGGCCGCCAGCAGTGTCTGGTCTCTGGGCCTGTCTGCTGCGCAGCTGATTTTTGATGCGGGCGCTACCAGCGCCCGGGTTGAAGGTGCTGAAGCGGGCAATGCCCAGGCTGTGGCGCGCTACCGGCAAACCGTGCTCGTTGCATTCCAGGATGTCGAAGACCAGCTCTCGGCCACCCGCGTTCTGCAAAGCCAGCAGGAACTGCGCCGACAGGCGTCCGAGTCGGCAGACTTGGTCGAGCAGCAGGTCTTGAACCGCTACAAGAGCGGTCAGGTGGGCTACACCGAAGTCATCACCGCGCAGGCCACGGCACTCAGTGCGCGCCGTGCGCTGATACAGGCGCTGGCAGACCGCCAGACGACCGCCGTGGCGCTGATCCAGTCGCTGGGTGGCGGCTGGCAGGTGACGCCGCCGCAGTGAGCTGCTGCAGCCTCAAAAACCCCAAAAGTTAATATGGAAGTTAACTTTTGGGCATTCGGAGCTGCTGGGCAGGCCTGAAAAACTCAAAAATCCGTCAAAACAGGCCAAAAACGGCCATTTTTAGGTCTTGGAACGGCTGTAGGCCAATAGATATGAGCGTGAGCAGCTACTTATTTGATAGCAATTCGTGGCTTACGCCCGTTTGCTTGCCGCAATCCTCTCGCCCCGGAAGCTCCGCAAGAAGCAGGTGGGCTGCGATTTGCAGCAGCCCTGGCGCTCGTCTTCAGCGGCCTCGTTCAGGCGTGCTGCCCATTCGGCATCCTTGTCTTCTTTTGCCGGCCTGGTGGGGCGATCACCACTACTCAGGCTTGATATTGGCGCTCTTGAACGCCGCACCGACGGTAGCCATGTCCGATGCAATGCTCTTGCGAAATTCTTCGGGGCTGCCGCCAATCACGCTCCACTGCTGTTCCTCGATTTTTGCGCGCACATCGGGCTCCTTCAAGGCGGCGTTGAAGGCTTCCGACAACCGGCGCACCACGGGTTCAGGGGTGCCGGTCGGCGCGAAGAAGCCCATCCAGTTGCCGAAGGGCCGGAACGACGGGAACTCTTCGGTGATCGCCGGCACTTTGGGAAGCGCCGCGCTGCGTTTGGTGGACATCATGGCCAGCAGCTTCACCTGGTTGGGTGTCCAGGGGCCGAGCGGCGCAAGCACTGCCGCGTCGATTCGGCCCGCCAGCAACTCGGTGGCCACCGGCCCGGCACCCTGGTAGGGCACATGCAGCATGTCCACACCTGCGGGCGGCCTTGAACTGCTCCATCAGCAGGTGGTTGAAGGAACCGTTGCCGACGCTGCCGTAGTTAACCTTCTTGGGGTTGGCCTTGAGGTACTGCACGAATTCGCGCGTGTTGTTGACCGGCAGGCGCGAACTGACGATCAGCGCAACCGGGATATCGGCCACGGCCGTGATTGGCACGAAGCTGCGCTCGGCGTCATAAGGCAAGTCCTTGCGCAGGAAGCTGTTCAGCAGAAAGGCCGAGGTGGAAGACAGCAGCACGGTGTAGCCGTCCGGCGCCGCCCGCGCGGCAATGCCCTGGCCGAGTATGCCGTTGGCGCCGGGCTTGTTTTCAAACACCATTGCTTGCCCGAGGTTCTTGCCGGCACGCTCAATGACCATGCGTCCGATGGCGTCCAGCGGCGAACCCGGAGGGTAGGGGAAACACGACGTGTACGGGGCGCACCGGAAAATTTTGCGCCTGCGTCGCACAAGTTGCCGCAAGCAGCAGTGCAGGCAAGGCGCGGCGCAGCAGGGTCAGAATTGAAGTCATGTAGTCTCCTTTTGGTTGTTGGAAAAAGTCGAAAGCGCCCCGGGACGGCGCAGAAGATCCGAAAAAGCCTGGCACACCGCATCGCTGGCGCGCCGGGCGCTGTCCGACGCCGCAAAAAAGCCGAAAAACGGGTGGAACATGTCGGCGAAGTCCAGCACCTCGACCTGCACACCGTCGGCACGCAAACGTTCGGCATAGGCCAGACCTTCTCCGTGCAAGGGATCGTGTCCGGCCAGCGCAATGACGGCGGGTGGTGCCCCGGCGAGGCTGGCCGCGCGCAGCGGAGAGGCGGGAAAGCTCAGTGCCGCCTGTGGTGTGGTGCCGATATACAGCCGCGCAATATCAGCCAGGTCGGCCGCAGTCAGCATCGGGTACTCGCGGCCGGTTGCTGCGATGCGTGCCACATCACGCGCCAGGTCCACGCCAGGCACCACCAGCAGCTGCGCCGCAAGCGGGGTTCCGCGGTCGCGCAAGGACAGGGCGGTGGCTGCCGCCAGGTTCGCGCCGGCACTCTCACCGGCGATGGCTATGCTGTTCGCGTCGCCGCCCAGCTCAAGCACATGCTGCTGCACCCAGATCGCCGCCGCCAGTGCATCATCATGGGCCGCCGGAAAGGGATGTTCGGGCGCGAGCCGGAACTCCACCGAGACAACAACGGCGTGCAGGTCACGGCATAACTTGCGGGCGATGTCGTCCATCAACTCGATGCTGCCCAGCACAAATCCGCCACCGTGCAGGAACAGCACGGTCGGCAACGGCAGCCGGGCATCCTGCGGCCGGTAGATGCGCACCGGCACGGCGAGGCCTTCGGCCTGCGCCAGCACGTCCTCGAAGCTGCCGATCTCGGGCAACGGTGTGTGGGCCCGCCCGGCCAGAATCGCGCGCTGCATGCGGCCGCGCGCCTCTTGCGGCGTGCCGCTGAAAGGCGGCGGCGCCCCGCGCGCCTGAAGCGCTGCAACGATGGCCGCGAGTTGTGGGTCCAGGGGGGTTGAATGAGCGTCGCTCTTCATGGCAGCGCCAGCACGTAACGTTGCGAATCAGCAGCCCGCTGCCGAAGGGCGTCGAGGTCAATGCCGAGCATCTGGCCGTGGCGCTTGACGGCGCGCCCGGCAACAAAGACCGAGTCGACATTGCCCGGGTGCGCCGCGAGCACCACCGCGCCGATGGCGTCGGAGACCGGCGTCAGGTTCAAATCGTTCGCGCGCACCATCAGCAGATCGGCTTGCTTGCCTGGCGTGAGTGATCCGGTCTTGTGCGCCATGCCATTGGCCTTCGCGCCAGCCAGGGTGGCGAACTCAAGCACGTCGCGGCAGCTGATCGACGCGGGTGCCTTGTCCACCTTGGAGTGATTTCCGCCCATCCATGAGCGGTAGTAGGAAAAGGCGTGGCGCATCTGCGTGAACATGTCGCCGGCGCACTTGGTTTCAGTGTCGCCGCTGAGGCTGGGCTGTATGCCCACGGCCAGCATGCGGTCGAACGGGATATCGCCTATGCCCTGGGCATTCATCTCGCAGTGCACCCCCAGCGAGGCGCTGACACCCGCATCGGCCATCATGGCGATCTCGTCGCAACCGCTGTGACAGCAGTGCACAAAGGTCAGGTCGTTGCCCAGCACGCCGGCCTCGTGCATCTGCGCGATGCCGCGCACCGGCGCATTGCGCGCATAAGCGCCCATGTGAATCGACGAGCGGATACCCAGCTCCCGCGCCAGCCGCAGGTCGCCCAGCCAGACGTCGCGCTGCGCCATTTCCGGGCCGCGTGCCGCCATGGCCAGCGTGAGCAACTGGTCGTCGCTGGAAAAATACTGGCTGCGCAAGCGCCGGATGTCGTCGGGATGGCCACGCGCGCTGTCGAACATCCAGGAGGCACCGTCGACCAGCGGCCACCCGTGCGCAAACACACCCCTGATGCCTGCGTCGCGCAAAGCCTGGATGGCTGCATCGGTGTGTTCGGGGCTGTTCTGCACATGCGCCCAGTCGAGCATCGTGGTGATGCCGCCGTCCAGCGCGGACACAGCGCCCAGCAAGGTGCCGATGTACACATCCTCCGGCCGGTATGCCGCGCCCTTGCGCCCCAGCATTTCCGCGAAGTAGATCTGCGGATCAATGTCGGCGTAGCGGTGCCGCACGCAGGTCTGCCAGGTATGGCGGTGTGTATCGACAAAACCGGGCAGCACGATCATGCCGCGTGCCTCGACGCGCCCGGCGTCCGGTGCGTCGATATGCGGCGCGACTGCCACAATGCGCTCGCCTTCGATCAGCACATCGCCCTGCGGCAGGTCGCCGACCGTGGTGTCCATGCTGACGACCCAGCCGCCGCTGACCAGCGTGCGTTGCGGCGTCATGTCAGCTCCCGCAGCCAGCCGCTCAACTCCTGCGGCGCGGCGCCAGCGTCTGCGGTGCCGTCATCAGCCCAGGCCACATAGGCGTCCGGACGCACAAGCAGGTATTTCACCCCCTGCAGACTGGCAGGCAGGTGGCCGGCGCGGGCCTTCACGACAGTAACGTCCAGCTGCCCGGTCTGCAGTGGAACCTTTGTGGGCCGGTCTGCCTGGAGGTCCAGGAGCAGGAAGCTCCGGTCACGCAGCAGCTTGGTGATCCAGGTCGTGTGGCCGTCTGTCGTCACCACGGCAAGATCGGGCACGCGGTGGCCGACCAGGCGGTGCGCTCCGGGTGCAGCGGGATATGGCTGCTCGAGGCCACACAGCTCCAGCACCAGGCGGCGCTGCACGTCTGGCAACGGTACGAATTCACTGGCCATGTAGCGCTTGAGCGTCACGCCCTCGGGCTCGAAATTGAACTGAAGCGCGCATTGCGCCTCTACGCTGCGCAGCAGTGCACGCATGACGGGCATACGCTCCGCCTCGTAGGAGTCCAGCACGGCATCGCCACCTCGCCCTTTCACGACCTGCGCAAGTTTCCAGCCCAGGTTGAAGGCATCCTGCAGGCAGAAGTTCATGCCGACGCCGCTGGCCGGGTAGTGCACGCGCGCTGCTTCGCCGAGCAGGAACACCCGCCCCTGGCGCAGCCGGGGGACCGAGCGCATGTGGTCGTCGAAGCGCGATGCCCAGCGGAAAGACTGGATGCCGTAGTCGGTGCCGTGCACATCGCGCAGGCACTGCAGCACTTCCTCCAGTGTGACCGGCTCCTCCTTGGGCGCATGCCGGCGCTCCTTGTGCACGATGTTGAAGCGCGTGATGCCATTGCCAAATCGGTAGCCCCGCACCCAGCCCATCTCGTTGTCCAGGTTGAACCGGCCTTCTGGCCAGGGTGCCTCCAGTTCGGCATCCACCACAATGCCGCGAAAGCTGGCCGGGCGTCCTTCGAATGGGATCCCCGCGTGGGAGCGCACGGCACTGCGGGCGCCGTCGGCACCTACCAGGTAACGCGCCGATAGCGTGTGGTTCTGGCCCTGTGCGTCGACTGTCCGGACTTCAACCCCATCTGCTGTCTGGGTGAACCCTTCCAGGCTGGTGCCACGCCGGAAATGTGCACCGCATTCCCCGGCCCATCTCCATAACAGTTCCTCGGTCATGTTCTGCGGCAATCCCAGCGTGAAGCCGAAACGCGACTCCAGGTGCTCCCAGTGGATGGGGTGGAAGCCCGCCCAGATGTGCGATGGGCGCAGGGGCCACATGGAGATTTCGCGCGTCTTTGTCACGAAGCGGTCTGCAATGCCGCGGGCATCAAAAAGCTCCAGCACGCGCGGCAGGATGGTGCCGGCGCGGGATTGCACACCCTCGGTCCGGCGCTCGAGCACCAGTGTCCGTGCCCCGTGGCCGGCCAGCTCGGCCGCCACTGTCAAACCCGAAGGCCCACCGCCTGCGACGATCACGTCATAGTCCATTTATGTCTCCTCTATTGCGAACCTGGCGAATGGTGAATGCTTGCATTACATTTGCCAAATGAAAAATTTAAAGCAATATCATTTGCGCGGCAAATAGAAAGAGCTTATGCGGTTCAACAAGCTGGATATGAACTTGCTGGTCGTGCTGGACGCCCTGATCACAACCCAGAGCGTCGGCAAGGCTGCGGACCGGGTTTTCCTGAGTCAACCCGCGACCAGCCTGGCGCTGGGGCGCCTGCGTGTTTACTTTCAGGACCAGCTGCTGGTGCAGGTGGGCAAGACCATGGTGCTGACCCCACTCGCGGTAGAACTGGCGGGCCCGGTTCGCGAGGTGCTTGTGCAGGTTCAAACCATCTCGCGCGCACGACCCACCTTCGACCCTGGAGCGACCAAAAGACGTTTCACGATTGAATCATCCGACTACGTGATTGCCGTGCTGCTTTCAGAAGTCATCCGCCGGGCCGCCGCACTGGCGCCCCTGATGCAGTTTGACGTGCGCTCACTCAGCCCCCAGACACCACACAACCTGAGCAGGGGCGAGTGTGAGTTGTTGATCGCACCCGATTTTGCGGAGGTACCAGACCATCCGTCGTCGCCGTTGTTCGAGGATACTTTCTCGTGCATCGTGTGCCGCGAAAATCCCGCCTGGGACGAGGGGCTGTCGGCCGACGCGTACTTCGAAGCCGGCCATGTCGGCGTCGAGTGGGGAGGCGGGCGCCGCGTGACGTTTGACACCCGCATTCTGGGTGCAGTCCGCCGTGAAAGGCGCCAGGATGTCATTGCGCCGAATTTCACCCTGGTGCCCGAGCTGTTGATGGGTACCGCCCGAATAGCGACGCTCCCTACGCGCCTGACCGCCATCATCGCAAAACGCTTCCCGGTTCGCGTATTGCCTTGCCCGGTGGAGATCCCCCCGTTTCAGGAGCAACTGCAATGGCACAAGTACCAGGATCGCGACCCTGCGATTACATGGCTGCGGATGCTGATTCTGGAAGTGGCGGCGTCTCTCTGATCCAGCTTGCCTCCATCGTGTTGAATTTCAGGCAGAAGAACCCCTCAAGCGGGTGAGCCGCCGGACTGACCACCGGGAGGACATCAGCTGATGCACCTGCTGGCCCTTCCTGAAAAGAAGGCCCATGCCATGTCGTCAGGAAGCCCACACTGAAGGTACACCGCACTGTGCAATCTGTCCCGGCTGGCCAAAATGTTAACTTGCAACTTAACATTTCGGTTCTGAATGCCTCTCAGGCCTCCAATGGAGCGTCCAAAATCCGGAAAATGCGCCGGAAATGCCTTTTTTTGGGCATCAAATCGGCCTCCAGGCCAATAGACATGTGCGTGAGAAGCTATTAAAAAAATAGCAAATGTCCATTGCCGGCAACGTCAGTGTGGCATTGATATTGCGTCAGAATCGTTTTACTTCTTCACCCATTCACCCATTCACCCATTCACCCATCCAGCCGGAGCATCCATGGACAGTCATTTTCTAAAACGTATTGCCGCCTCTTTTTCTTCAGTGGCCACAGGCGCGGCCCTTCTCGCAGCCATGGCCGCACCCGTGCACGCACAGACCGGCACCATACGCCTGCTGGTCGGCTTTCCCGCTGGTGGCGGTACCGATGTGATCGCCCGCACACTGGCTGAAAAGCTCAAGGACCAGCTGGGCACCAATGTGATTGTCGAAAACCGTGCGGGTGCGGGCGGCCAGATCGCGGCGCAGGCCCTGAAGGCGGCGCCCGCAGATGGCACGACCTACTTCCTGACGCATGACCACACGGTCTCCATCCTGCCGCTGGTCGTGAAGAACCCCGGCTTTGACCCGGCCAAAGACTTTGTCGCCGCTGCAGGCTTTGCCACCTTTGTGAACGCGCTGGCCGTCTCGGGTGCCACGCCTGCGAAGTCGATGAACGAGTACGTCGCCTGGGTGCGCAGTTCGCAAAACGGCAAGGGCAATGTGGGTGTGCCTGCACCGGCGTCCGTGCCGGAGTTCCTGGTCAAGCTGATTGGCGAGAAGTACAAACTTGACCTGGCCGCCGCGCCTTACCGTGGCAGTGCGCCCATGATTGCCGACATGCTGGGTAACCAGATTGGTGCGGGCGTGGGCTCCATCCCCGACTTTATTGAAAACCACAAGGCCGGCAAGATTCGTGTCATAGGGGTGCTGGGCGACAAACGCCAGGCGTCGCTGCCCGATGTGCCCACCTTTGCCGAGCTGGGCCTGGCGGGTTTTGAAGACGTGCCTTACTACGGCATCTTTGCGCCTGTGGGCACACCGAAAGCATCCATTGACCGTTTTGCAGAGGCCGTTTCAAAAGTCATCGCCATGCCGGATGTGCGTGACCGCCTCACGGCCATGGGCCTGACGGTGGGCTATATGCCGCCAGCCCAGCTTGCAGCCCGCGAGCATGCCTATTCGCAAACCTGGGCACGCATCATCAAGGCCAGCGGGTTCCAGGCCCAGTAATGTGTGTGGTTGCTGCTTGCGGCACCGTCTGACTTGACGGCATTCATGTATCGCCTATGCTCTGGCAATGGCCGTTCAGCGCGGCCAGACCAATGACCCGACCTGAAACCGGAGGACAAACCCGATGAACTTTCACAAACCTGCAGTGGCTCTTTCGCTCTCGCTGCTTGCCGCATCGCCTGCCTTCGCCTGTTTCACGGTTTACAACGCAGCCACCAACCAGGTCGTGTATTCGGGCCAGGAGGCGCCCATAGACATGAGCTACCAGATTCACCAGAAACTGCCCGCGGCGTTTCCCGGCGGTCATATGGTGTTTGGTGTCAGCAATGACTGCCCGGCCGTTGACTTGCGCCAGGCAGCTCCGCAGCTTGTGTCCGTCGCTGCCCGGTCTGCCCCCGTCGTCATTCGCAGCGCACCCGCCATGACACGTGCGCAGCGTGAACGTGCGCAGGATGCGTTGACGAAATAAGCATGCACCCGGTGGCCGGCTGGCCCCGTCAGTGAATCGAGGCGCTGCTGAAGGCGCCTCTTTTTTTTTCTGCCCGTTTTTACTCTGGCAATATGTTGCCGGCTACTTCCCGTTGATACCCAGCAGCTCGACTTCAAACTGAAGCGTGGCATTCGGTGGAATCACGCCACCAGCACCCCGCTCGCCGTAGGCAATGGCAGCAGGGCAGGTCAGTTTGGCCTTGCCACCCACCTTCATCATCTGCACGCCCTCCGTCCAGCAGGGAATGACACGGTTCAGGGGGAACTCCGTGGGCGCATTGCGCTTGTAGGAGCTGTCGAATTCACGCCCGTCGGGAAAGCTGCCTTTGTAGTGGACTTTCACACTGTCGCTGGCGGCAGGTTTTGCGCCTGTGCCTTCCTTGAGCGACATGTAGACCAGCCCGCTGGCGGTGACTTTGGCGCCGGTCTCCTTGCTGGCGGCCGCTATCGCTGCATCGGTCTGCGCGCTGCACACTGGCAGTACCGCGAGCAGGGCCAGGGCCAGGGCCGGGGAGGTGAGTGTTGATCGCATGAATGAATATCCTTTAAAAATGAGTGCGTCCAATTGAGTTTGATTCCTATAGGCCATTCTCCTACAGGGTGCGCCGTTATCAAGCTACGTACTTTGACATCGAGCGTGTTACTTTAGATGCATGCACGGCATTCACCGCAATTCACAACAAAGCACTGACGACATGGCACTGATTACTTATATCGTCGAAGACAGCGCGACGATCAGGGAAAACCTGATTTCAACGCTTGAAGAAATTGCACCTGTGAAGGTTGTTGGTTTTGCGGAGACAGAGCAGGAGGCGAGCCTGTGGTTGTCCATCAATAACGGCAACTGGCAGCTGGCGATTGTTGACCTGTTCCTGAAAGAGGGCAGTGGCCTGGGTGTGCTCAAGGGATGCCAGAGCCGCAAACCTTACCAGAAGGTGATTGTGCTGACCAACTATGCAACCAACGATATCCGCAGGCGCTGCTCGGAACTGGGTTCTGATGCGGTGTTCGACAAGTCCAATGAGCTCGATCAGTTGCTGGAGTACTGCAGCAGCGTGACAACGTCCAGCGAGATACCGCCAGACACGATTCACTGAGCGCCGGTTTTCCTGAGCCTAGCGTTGCCGCTTCAGCGGCCCAAAGCAGGCTTCCAGTGATGGCGACCTGCACACCAGCATCTGGTCCCTTGCCGGGCTGAACTGGATAAACCTGATATTGACCAATCCCAGGCTGTCCACAGTGTCACCAGAACAATCCTTCTTGCCGTTCTGCCGCATGGAGGTCTCGACTACTTCATAAAAGCCTTTTTCGCTCGCCTGTGGCGTGACGGTGTAGTTCCATTCCGCCACTGCTTCACCGCTGGCACCCAGCATGGTGTTGTTGGAGCGGTACTGAAAGGTCTCCACGCAACGGCTGTTGAAGGGGGTCCAGCTCCAGGTGCCTGCAAGCGGGTGCAGGCCGGATGACGCAGGGCGTGATGGCGGATCGGCGGCAAGTGCGGTGCTGGCACTGAAGCAGGCTGCCAGTACCAGTGCCAACGACGCGGCGACAGGGCGCAAAAAGAGGGCTTTCATGGGTGGATTCATTTTAGAAGCCACCTGGCAGCCCCGTCCCTTCCAGAAGCGAACCTTTACAAACGCCGACGGTCCGACCAGCCGGATATTGGGCTGCGAGTTCGATGCATCGTTGCGCGCCAGGTTGATGTCTGTCATGCCGTAGTCCAGCACCAGACCAACTTTCTTCACCGGAAACCAGTCAAGGCCACTGCTGCGTTGTAAATACAGCGTCAGGCGCTTCAGGGCATTGCTGCCGGGGCTGGCGCGTGCAGGCGCCCGACCTTCCACCAGATGGGCAGGAGCGCCTGCACCTCGGCCTGCGTAAAGCGGTCGTCCATGAGGTAGATGACGCCTTCATCAAGCTGTGTGCGAATCACGCGCCCGGCGGCCTGCACCACTTTCTGTATGCCGGGGTAGAGGTAGGTGTAGTTATAACCACGGTTGGCCGAACTGCCGTCTCTCGCGGCCTCACCCGTTGCTTCCGTGCCGTCCGCGTCAAACCAGTCACCCATGCGTTTGCGTATTTCCTCATTCACTGCATTCACCTGCGGCAGGCCAAGGGTGGCGATGAACGCACCTATCAGCCGCCTGCCCGGCAGGTCCACACCTTCTGCAAATGCGCCGCCCAGTACGGCAAAGCCAATGCCTTCGGAACTGGCCGTGAAGCGCTGCAGGAAACCCTCGCGCCCGGCTTCATCCATCTGGCGTGTCTGCTCCCACACCGTGATGCCGGGGTGGCGCTGGATGAAAACGGTTTTCAGTTTTTGCAGGTAGTCGTAGCTGCTGAGAAAGGCCAGGTAGTTGCCCGGCATGGCATGGTACTGGCGCGCCATCAGGTCCGCGATGCGCGTGAGCGAGTTGTCGCGGTGCTGGTAGCGCGTGGATATATTGCTGACCGCCGACACCCGCAGCTGCTGGTGTGAAAACGGCGACTGCACATCTATCCATGCGGTGCTGTCGGGCAGGCCGAGCGTGTCCTTGTAGAAATCCTGCGGGCTCAGCGTGGCCGAGAACAGCGCGACGGAGCGGGCGGCGGCAAAGCGCGGTGCAAGAAAAGGTGCGGGAACGACGTTGCGGATATTCAGTACGGCGCAGTCCGGCAGCGCCCACGCAGCCTCCGTCTCCCTGCCTGTGCCACTGTTTGATTCGTCACCCAGCGTGATGTCAAACATCGAATGCGCTGCAAAGGTTTCTGCCATTCGTGCGAAATGCAGGGCTTCAAAATAAAAGGACTGCAGGTCGGCATCCACCCGCGTCGGGTTTGCAGTCAGGAAGTCGGTGATGGTGCTGATGGCCTGCTGCAGCGCTTTCAGAAATTCGACAGGCAGCTCTTTGTGAACCTGCCAGCCCACCATCTGCATCTTGTGCAGGTCATTGAAGCTGCGGTTCAGGCGGTCCAGCGTGGGCCTGACGGCGCGCGGTGCCGAGGCATGCACCGCGTGCAGCTGGGCCTGGTCAAGCCGGGCTGAATACATCTTGCGCGTGCGTTCGACCATGTTGTGGGCTTCATCCACCAGCACAGCCACACGCCACTGGTTGTTTACCGTCATGCCATGCAGCAGGGCGCTGCTGTCAAAGTAATAGTTGTAGTCGCCGACCACCACGTCAGACCAGGCGACCAGATCCTGGCTGAGGTAGTAAGGGCAGACGTGGTGCGTGAGGGCAATCTCGCGCAATGCCGCCTTGTCGAGCGCCCGGCCGGCCTGGCTGACGGCTGCGCTGCGCGCACCGGGCAGCCGGTCATAAAAACCCTTGGCCAAGGGGCAGGAGTCACCGTGGCAGGCCTTGTCCAGGTGTTCGCAGGCCTTGTCGCGCGCGACCAGTTCAAGCACACGCAGGGGCAGGCTGGTGCGGCTGTCTGCCAGGCGATCGAATGCGTCCAGCGCCAGCCTGCGGCCCGGTGTCTTGGCGGCGAGAAAGAAGATTTTGTCCAGCTGCTGCCCGGGCGCAGCCTTGAGCAGTGGGAATACTGTTGCAATCGTCTTGCCGATACCTGTTGTGGCCTGCGCCATCAGGCACTTGCCTGCCGTAGCGGTTTTATAAACAGCTTCGGCCAGTTCGCGCTGGCCCGGCCTGAAAGTGGAGTGCGGAAAGTTGAGCGCCAGCAGTGCCTCGTCGCGCGCCAGCCTGTGCGCCATTTCCTGGGTGGCCCACTTGAGGAAACCCTCGCAGAGCATTTCAAAATACTCTTTCAGTGCGGCAGCCGTGAACAGCTCTGTGAGCGGCGTCTCCTGCATGCTGGCTACATCAAAGTACACCAGCGAGATGTTGATGTCCTGCAGGTTTCTGTCCCTGCACAGCAACCAGCCGTAAATTTTTGCCTGCGCCCAGTGCAGGTCGCGCCGGTTGTCGGCGATGTTGTGCAGGTCACCGCGAAAGGTCTTGACCTCTTCAAGCAGGTTGTTGACCGGGTCATAGCCGTCAGCCCGGCCGCGCACACGAAGGGTCTTGTACTCGCCTTCAAGGCTGACTTCGGCTTCATAGTCTGCGCCGCGTCGCGAGGCCACCAGCGCGTGGCCCGTCATGCCTTCCTGCGCAGAAGGTGCGGGTGTGAACCGGAGGTCAAGGTCGCCGTGTTTGGCCGTGAAATTGCACAGCGCCCGGACCGCAACGGTGTATTGCAATGGGTGGCCCGAGAGTTCAGCCCGCCACAGTCGCAGTTATCGACAAGGGGATGGTGAGGCAGATGTGCTGGTGGGTGGGCATGTGTGCATTTTAAGTCCGGCAGGCCCAATGCGGCATGTTCGCCGGTCAGGGGGCGAGCTGCACCCGGTAACGCCTCACGCCCACAGGCGGCACGGGGAAATCCCTCAACGCACTGTCTGCCATCGCAGCCAGCACCCGCGAATCGCCAGGGTAGCCGTCCTGTGAATAGGCTCTGGCCTCGTAGGCCACGCTGTTGGTCTGCAGGTTGCGCACCAGGACCAGAAGTTCCGTCCTGAATTCAGTGCTGGACGCACCGCCTATCGGGAAACCAAAACCTATGCCTGCACCGCTGAAGCCGCCGCTTCCACCGCTAATGCCAATGGTTGGGCCGTAGGGGTAGCCGCCGAGGCCGGCGACCTGCTGCATGCTGGTCGAGACCTGCACGCTGTACCTGGGGGGCGCTGAGCCTGCTGCAAGCTGTAGCCCCTTGCGCGCGAGTACGTCGCGGGCGATATCTTCGACCTGCTGGCTTTGCACGTTGGCCGCCTGCTGTGAAGGCAGTCTTTCAAACCGGTAGCTGCTGCCTGCCACTGGCAGGCCTGCCGCACCCCAGGTTGCAAACGCAGTAACGTCGATTTCAGCTGTGCGTACACCAGAGCAGCCCGCAGCCAAAACCGAGATCGCCAGCAGCGCGGTGGCCGCCAGGCTTCGTGACAATTTGAAGTTCATGATGCAAAGTATGCACGGCACACGAGTCGCCGTGGTCAGACATGTGCAGCCCGGTTTGTAGGCGTTTTATGGCACACGCGGCCGCCAGGCAGGCAATTTTCTGACGCGAAGATGGACAAACACCGCTGGCGGCCATGCTGGCCACGGGCTTCAATCCAGTTAATCACAGAACGAAGGACATCCACATGCTCGCAAACCGCAACGTCATGGCCACTATTGCCGTAAAAAACCTGGACACGGCTAGGCAGTTCTACAGCGACACGCTGGGCCTGCAACTGCTTGAAAGCAATCAGGCGATGGGCGTGCTTAACTACCAGAGCGGTGGTGCCGTTGCCGTTGTTTATGTATCGCAATTTGCCGGCACCAACAAGGCCACCTCTGCGACCTGGGCCGTCGGTCATGAGTTCGACAGAATCATGGATGCCCTGCGTGTCAAAGGTGTGGTGTTCGAGCGCTACGACATGCCCGGAGTGACGTTCGATAACGGTGCCCATGTGGCAGGGCACTTTAAAGGCGCCTGGTTCAAGGACCCGGATGGAAACATCCTGCATATCCTCAACAGCTAGCCGGCCATCCCGGTGGCTGACAGCAGATTCGCGAAAATGTCCCACAACCACGTGACGGCGATGTGAGGACAATTGTCAGTTCCTGTTCGCATTGTGCGGCGGGCTAACCGCCTCCCCAGATATTTATGAAATTTTCCGGAACCGCCCGCTCGTCAAGCCTTGAAGACAGAACTTTTTTGCTGCTGCTGGTGGCCGTCACCGTTGCTTTTGTGTGGGTGCTGTGGCCGTTTTACGGGGCTGTGTTCTGGGGTGCGATTCTTGCGCTGCTCTTTGCGCCGCTCTACCGCGTGCTGCTGCGCAAATTCAAACAGCGCCGCACGCTTGCCGCTCTTGGCACCGTCGCCGTCATCCTGCTGCTGGTCATATTGCCGCTGGCGCTGGTCAGCGGCCTGTTGGTGCAGGAGGCTGCCGCGGTCTACCAGCGGGTGCAGTCCGGAGAGCTCAGCGTCAGCCGCTATTTCCAGCAGATTCATGCTGCTCTCCCCGCTTGGGTCGTAAGCCTGCTCGACCGTTTCGGGTTGGGTAACCTGGGCCTGGTGCAGGAGCGCCTGTCGCTGGCCATCACGCGCGGCAGCCAGTTCCTCACCATGCAGGCCCTGAACATCGGGCAAAGCACCTTTGATTTTGTGGTCAGCTTTTTTGTCATGCTTTACCTGCTGTTCTTTTTGCTGCGCGACGGTGCCTCGCTGGCCGCGACGATTGAAGACGCAGTACCGCTGGATGCCGACATCAAGCGCAACCTGGGCGGCAAGTTCGCCACCGTCATACGCGCCACCGTGCGCGGCAATATCGTCGTCGCCATGATTCAGGGCGCGCTGGGCGGTGTCATTTTGTGGCTGCTGGGGGTACACGCGCCGGTGCTGTGGGGCACGGTGATGGCTTTCCTGTCGCTATTGCCGGCCGTGGGTGCCGCGCTGGTGTGGGCACCGGTGGCGGTTTACTTTCTGGCGACGGGTGCCATCGTCAAGGGTGTTGCTCTGATCGCGTTCGGTGTGCTGGTCATAGGCCTGGTTGACAACGTGCTGCGCCCTATTCTTGTAGGCAAGGACACGCGCCTGCCTGACTATGTGGTGCTGGTGTCGACTCTCGGCGGCATGGCGTTGTTCGGACTTAACGGCTTTGTGATTGGTCCGCTGGTGGCCGCCATGTTCATGGCCACCTGGGACATTTTTGCCACCGCGCGGCGTACGGCGTTGACCGATGCAGCACCAGGTACACCCGTAGAGACATCGACAGAGGTGCTGCCCGCTGCGGCGGGTGATTCAACCCCGCGCTGAATCCCTCCCGCAAACGGTACGGGTTGCTGCGTGCTCCGGGTGTTCAGGCCTTGAACCAGCATATGCTGAGGCATAGGCTTAAAAATTAAGACTTGGGCGCGCTTTTTGGGCCTTGAAAGCCCGAAAAATACCCTTTTTATAGCAACAAAACGGCTGCAGGCCAATAGATACGAGCGTGAGCAGCTATGAATTTGGTAGCGTTTTCGGGTGGGCGGGCAGCCAATGTCTGTCGCCCGGCATATATTTGTGTGCTTCCGCGAATCCTTTGGGCCCTCTGACCCCTCCTTGCCTGAGATGCTGCGTTTTGTACGGCATTTACGGAGAGAAAAAATGTTCTATCGCAAAAACGTGGGTGTCAAAGAGCGCTGGTCGCGCCTGCTGGCCGGGGCGCTGATCGTCGCCTGCGCGCTGACACAAATCGGCTTCACTCCGCTGGGCCTGCTGATGGCCGGCGCGGGCGTAATTACCGCGCTGACGGGCCTGGTCGGCTTCTGCCCGGCCTGCGCCATGGTCGGCCGCAAGCCGGTGGATGGCAAGTGACCATCCCTGACAGCCTCGTCTTTGCTGCAGCGCAGGCTGGTGAGCCGGCCGCGCTCGACCAGTTGCTGCGCGAATTGCAGCCCGACATACGCCGCTACGCCAGGCGCCAGTGCCATCGCGGCACGGTAATAGAGGACGTGGTGCAGGAGGCGCTCATCGTCGTCTACCGCCGCGTCGGCAATGTGCGCGACGCAGCCGCGTTTGCCGGATGGGTCTTTCGTGTGGTCGCCCGCATGTGCATGCTGCCCGCGCTGGCGATGATGCGCGGCACCGAGGCACTGACCGAGACGCATGAAGCCGCGTATTTCGCCAGCCGGTCGCAACACGAATTGCGCATGGACATCGTGCGCGGGCTGGAGTCACTGCCGCTGATCTACCGCGAAGTCATCTTGCTTCACGACATGGAGCAGCTGACGATCTCGGAAGTGGCCCAGCGCCTGGACATCACGCGCGAAGCCGCCAAGAGCCGGATTCATCGTGCGCGGGTGTTGTTGCGTGAATATCTGAGGCCGGATGTGGAAGCAGGGAAGGGCGGTGCGCCATGATGGACTTTCTTCGCAAAAGCAAAGACGGCGTGTTTGCCAGCCAGACGCTGACAGTTCACCTGCTGCGAGGAACCGTTGCGCTGGGCCTCCTGTACGCAGCGATCAGCCAGCAGCATGCGTATCCGGTGTGGGCCGTGGTGGCAGGCGTCCTGGCGCTGGTGGTAATGCGTGGGTGCCCGGTTTGCTGGACTGTGGGGTTGGTGGAGACGGTGATGCAGCGATTTAGTCGTTCGCTGCGTTCTTAAGGGCTTGGCCAGGTTTGTAATCCGGTTCCTACATACGCCACCCGGCGTATTTCCCAATCCTTCTCCGGTACCCAGAATCGGTTCATCGTTGCCACAAAGCCTTTCCAGTGATCTGGCGGCTTTTGGGCAGCGACCTCGAACCAACTACCTACCGGAGAAGCACACATGCAACGTAGACAAACCCTCAAGGCGATCACCGCAGCCGCCGCACTGGCAGGCCTGGGCGCCGCACCCGCCGCATTTGCGCAGGCTGGCGGCACGATCAAGGTTGGCATTCTGCACAGCCTGTCGGGCACCATGGCCATTTCTGAAACCACGCTGAAAGACACCGTGTTGATGGCGATCGAAGAGATCAATGCCAAGGGCGGCGTGATGGGCAAGAAGCTTGAGCCTGTGGTCGTTGACCCGGCTTCGAACTGGCCGCTGTTTGCTGAAAAAACCAAACAACTGCTTGGCCAGGACAAAGTCTCCGTGATTTTTGGCTGCTGGACGTCTGTGTCACGCAAGTCGGTGCTGCCGGTTGTTGAAGAAATGAACGGCTTGCTGTTCTACCCCGTGCAGTACGAAGGTGAAGAGCTGTCCAAGAACGTGTTCTACACGGGCGCAGCACCTAACCAGCAGGCTATTCCTGCAGTTGATTACCTGATGAGCAAGGCCGGCGGTGGCGCCAAGCGCTGGGTGCTGCTGGGCACCGACTATGTGTACCCACGCACCACCAACAAGATCCTGCGCGCCTACCTGAAGAGCAAGGGCGTTGCCGACAAGGACATCGACGAGAAATACACCCCGTTCGGCCACAGCGACTACCAGACCATTGTTGCTGACGTCAAAAAGTTCTCGCAGGGCGGCAAGACCGCTGTGGTCTCGACCATCAATGGTGACTCGAATGTTCCTTTCTACAAGGAACTGGGCAACGCCGGCCTGAAGGCCAAGGACGTGCCAGTCGTTGCGTTCTCTGTCGGTGAAGAAGAACTTCGCGGCGTTGACACCAAGCCACTGGTCGGCCACCTGGCTGCCTGGAACTACTTCCAGTCGATCAAGAGCCCGGCCAACGCCGAGTTCATCAAGAAGTGGTCTGCCTACGCCAAAGCCAAGAAGTTGCCTGGCTCTGACAAGCCTTTGACCAATGACCCGATGGAAGCCACCTACATCGGCATCAACATGTGGAAGCAGGCCGTTGAAAAAGCCAAGTCCACCGACACCGACAAGGTCATCGCCGCCATGGCTGGCCAGACCTTCAATGCACCTTCGGGCATCGTCTCGAAGATGGATGAGAAAAACCATCACCTGCACAAGTCTGTCTTCATCGGCGAAATCAAGGCCGACGGCCAGTTCAACGTGGTGTGGAAGACGCCTGGCCCTGTGAAGGCCAAGCCATGGAGCCCATACATTGAAGGGAATGATAAGAAGCCAGACGAGCCCGTCAAAAAGTAATCCATAAAGCTACTGCGCAACCCGATCTGGGCTTTGCAGTGCTCGCCGTACAGGTGTACGGCTCCGCGCTGCAAAACCCACCTCGGGCTGCTCGCTACGCTTTCTGGACAACTTTTTAGGAACTACCGGCGTACTTGTTTCGTTCTTGACGTCGGTTAGTTGTCTGTCATTGCGGGCTTGACCCCCAAGCCATACCGTTCCGGGCCTGCCTGGCCCGGGACTTGCAGAGTGCGCATTGCACGCGGTGCCCACCCTACAGGTTCTTCACACATGCTGCTTCGACACACATTTTTAATTGCCACTCTTCTGATCGCTGGTCATGCTCACGCCCTGACGGCTGAAGAGGTCAAGGGCATGACGCTCGGCGAGACTGATGCGCGTGTAGAGGCCCTGAACAAGGCCGCTGCCAACGCTGATGACAAAACGGCTGCCTTTATCCAGGCGCTGTCTGACGACGCGGTCAAGACCAGGGGCGAGAAGATTTTTGTCGTCAAGGGCGACAAGGCCTTTGACCCCGTTACCGGCGCAGAAACCCCGCTGCCGGCTGATGCCGAAGATGTCATCAACCCCAACATGATGCGTGGTGAGATGGACAACGCGCTGGCTGCACTGAAGTTGTTCAGCAAGGACGAGAAAACCCGCCGCGATGCCATCAAGACGCTGTCTGATGAGAATGACGAAGCCCGCCTGCCGCTGATTGAAAAAGCCTACGCAGCGGAGACCGTGCCGGGACTGAAAAGCCAGCTCGAGCTGGTGCGCGCCGCCATCTTTCTGGGCAGCACAGACAAGGCCAAACGGCTGGAAGCCGCCGCGCAATTGGCCGCCAGCAAGAACCCCGCGACCAAGACCGTGTTGCTGGAGCGCATTGGCAAGGAGACCGATGCAGACGTGAAGGTTGCACTGCAGGCGGCCCTGGCAAAGGTCGAGGCATCGCTGGAATGGGGCAACCGCCTTGGCGCGATTTTCAGCGGCATCAGCCTCGGCAGCATCCTGCTGCTGGTCGCTTTGGGCCTGGCCATCACCTACGGTTTGATGGGCGTCATCAACATGGCCCATGGCGAGCTCATGATGATTGGTGCCTACGCTACCTACGTGGTGCAGGGCCTGTTCCAGAAATATCTGCCGAATGCATTCGACTGGTACCTGCTGGCTGCAGTGCCGGTGGCCTTCATGGCGTCTGCACTCATGGGTGCAGCGCTGGAGCGCAGCGTGATCCGCTTTCTTTATGGCAGGCCGCTTGAGACTTTGCTGGCGACCTGGGGCATCAGCCTGATGTTGCAGCAACTGGTGCGCTCCATCTTCGGCGCACAGAACGTCGGTGTTGAAAACCCGGTGTGGATGAGTGGCGGTGTGCAGGTGCTTGGCAATCTGTCTTTGCCTTACAACCGGCTCGTCATCATTGGTTTTGCAATCGCCGTGCTGCTGGGCATGGCCTGGCTGATCAGCAAGACACGCCTGGGCCTCTTTGTGCGTGGTGTGACGCAGAACCGGCCGATTGCCTCGTGCATGGGTGTGAACACGGCACGCATTGACACCTATGCTTTTGCATTGGGCTCAGGCATTGCGGGCTTGGCGGGTTGCGCGCTTAGCCAGGTGGGAAATGTGGGCCCTGACCTCGGCCAGAGCTACATCGTCGATGCCTTCATGGTCGTCGTGCTGGGCGGTGTGGGTCAGCTGGCCGGTACCGTGTACGCGGCCATGGGGCTGGGCATCCTGAATAAATTTCTCGAAGGCTGGACGGGCGCGGTGCTGGCGAAGATCGCCGTGCTGGTGTTCATCATCATCTTCATCCAGAAGCGGCCACAGGGCATCTTCGCGATGAAGGGCCGGAGCGCAGAAGCATGAAAAAGATGAGCTCCCCCCCGAAGCGCCTCCGGCGCCTCCCCCTCAAGGGGGCGCAGCCTGTGTCCCGGCAAAGCCGGTTCCACGCCTGCACTTGCATTGGCCTTACATCATGAATACCGTGCCTGTGCCTACACCTGTTTCTGTTGTTCTGCCTTCCAAAGGCCCACTGCTGACCCGGACCGGGTGGACAGCCTTCATGGCGGCCCTTATCGTGGTCTGTGCACTTGCCCCGGTGCTGAACCTCTGGGTGCCTGAGACCAGCATGTTCCACATGAGCACCTATGCGGTGGCGCTGCTCGGGAAGATCATGTGCTACGCCATCTGCGCGCTGGCCATGGACCTGATCTGGGGCTACACCGGAATCCTGTCACTCGGCCATGGCGTGTTCTTTGCACTGGGCGGCTACGTCATGGGCATGTATCTGATGCGTCAGATTGGCCGGGACGGCAACTACAAAAGCGACCTGCCTGATTTCATGGTCTTTCTGGACTGGAAGACCCTGCCCTGGCACTGGACCTTCAGCGACAGCTTTATCGCCACGCTGCTGCTCATCGTGCTGGTGCCCGGTATCGTGGCTTTTGTGTTTGGCTACTTCGCATTTCGCTCGCGCATCAAGGGTGTGTATTTTTCGATCATCACGCAGGCCATGACCTTTGCGGCCATGCTGCTTTTCTTCCGCAATGAAACCGGTTTTGGTGGCAATAACGGCTTTACTGACTTCAAGCGCATCCTGAACATCCCGATTGCCACGCCGTCCATGCGCATGACTCTGTTTGTCATGACCGGGCTGACGCTGCTGGGTTTCTTTCTGTTTGCGAAATGGCTGGTCGGCAGCAAGTTTGGCCGCGTACTGCAGGCCATTCGTGATGCGGAAACACGGGTCATGTTCTCGGGCTACAACCCGTTGGGCTACAAGCTGACGATCTGGGTGATTTCTGCCGTCATGTGCGGTGTGGCCGGCGCACTGTATGTACCGCAGGTCGGCATCATCAACCCCGGTGAAATGAGTCCGGCCAACTCCATTGAAATCGCCATCTGGGCAGCAGTCGGCGGGCGTGCCAGCCTGATCGGCCCCATCGTCGGCGCCTTCATCGTCAACGGCGCCAAGAGCTGGCTGACCGTGGCTTACCCCGAGTTCTGGCTTTACTTCCTGGGCGCGCTGTTTATCGGCGTCACGCTCTTCCTGCCCAATGGAGTGGTTGGCCTGGTGAAGAAGCTGCGGAAAGGAGGCACAGAATGACCCCCGATCTGCTTGAGCAGGGCGCTCAAAGAATCCAGGAGCGCATGGCCGCGCTCGAAGCCGGAAAAAACAATACCGAGTCTGGTGGCCGCAACGCGAGCAACAGCCGTGTTGCCACGCCGGGTGAAGTGGACGTCACCCACGGCCGCATTTTGTACCTTGAAGATGTGAGCGTCAGCTTCGATGGCTTCAAGGCCATCAACAAGCTGTCACTCGACATCGCACCGGGCGAGCTGCGTTGCATCATCGGCCCCAACGGCGCCGGCAAAACGACCATGATGGACATCATTACCGGCAAGACCCGGCCTGATGAGGGTACGGTATTTTTCGGCAGCACAATTGACCTGCTGCGCCACAAGGAAGCCGAGATTGCGCAGCTGGGCATAGGCCGCAAGTTCCAGAAGCCAACGGTGTTTGAACACCTGACGGTATTTGAAAACCTTGAACTGGCCCTGAAGACCAACAAGGGCGTGAAGTCGTCCATGTTCTTCAGGCTTGATTCGGCGCAAAGCGACAGGCTGGCAGAAATTCTGGTGACCATTCACCTGGCTGACAGCGTCAACCGTATGGCGGGCAACCTGAGCCACGGACAAAAGCAGTGGCTGGAAATCGGCATGCTGCTGATGCAGGACCCGAAACTGCTCTTGCTTGATGAGCCTGTGGCCGGCATGACGGATGAAGAAACAGCGCGGACAGCCGAGTTGTTTTTGACTCTCAAGGGCAAACACTCGCTGATGGTTGTGGAGCACGACATGAGTTTTATCCGCACGATTTCTGAAATCGTGACGGTGTTGTGTGATGGGTCTGTTCTTGCGCAGGGCACGCTCGATCAGGTTCAGACCGATGAACGGGTTATTGAGGTGTATCTTGGGCGTTGAAGTTGGTGCCCTTCACTGCCAGGCCGGGGGTAGCCCGGCGGCTAGTCACTTTTCTTTGCTTCGCCAAAGAAAAGTAACCAAAAGAAAGGCGACCCCCAGTCCGCGTCCCTACGCTTCGCTCCGGGCAACCTGCGGTGCTCGATTACGTCGGCGGGAAAAACAACTCGCTGCGCTCAAACAAGTTTTTCCCTTCGATGCCGACTCCATCTCCGCTCCTCGGCGCGGCCAGCAGGGGTTAATAAGAAAACCAAACCAGAAACTCGCCTCAAGCGCTTCGCGCTTGAGGCTCCCCGATTCCGTTCCCGAATTCACTCCCCACCCCGTTGAGGCTGGGCCGAGCAGCGCAGACGGAGGCGGAAGGTCAGGCCAAACTTGTCTGAGCCGCAGGCGAGTTGTTTGGGCTGCCGCCGGAGTCGAGCAGCGCAGGTTGCCCGTAGCGACAACGCAGGGACCCAGACGGCGGGTCGCCTTTTCTTTGGTTACTTTTCTTTTGGCGAAGCAAAAGAAAGTGACTTGCCGCCGGGCAACTCCCGGCATCCGCCCTCGAACCGTCAAGCCCCAGCAACTATTGCAAATGGCTTGGCCATCAGGAGCATTCAAATGCTAACGGTCAAAAACGTCAATCAATACTACGGCGGCTCACACATCCTACGCGATGTCAGCATGGAGTCACATCTCGGCAAGGTCACGGTTCTGCTGGGCCGCAACGGCGTGGGCAAGACCACGCTGCTCAAGTCCCTGATGGGCCTGGTGCCGATCAAGACCGGCACCATCGAATTCGATGGCAGGCAGATTCAGGCCTCAACCCCTTACGAACGCGCCCGCGCTGGCATAGGCTTTGTGCCCCAGGGCCGTGAAATATTTGCACGGCTGACGGTTGAAGAAAACCTGCGCATGGGCCTGGCGTACAAAAGCGCCAGCACACCGATACCTGCAGAGCTGTATGAGCTGTTCCCTGTGCTCAAACAGATGTTGAACCGGCGTGGTGGAGATTTGTCGGGCGGGCAGCAACAGCAATTGGCCATTGCACGTGCGCTGGCAGCGAAACCGAAAATGCTGATTCTTGACGAGCCGACCGAGGGCATACAACCCAGCATCATCAAGGACATAGGCCGCGTGATCCGCATGCTCGCCGACAGGGGCGATATGGCCATCCTGCTGGTTGAGCAGTACTACGACTTCGCGCAAGAGCTTGCTGACGACTACCTCGTCATGGAGCGCGGCGAATTCATCGCCCGCGGCCAGGGCAAGGACATGGAAGCCAACGGCGTAAGGCAATTGGTAGCCATCTAACTGCCAAGGCAAGCGGACGCCGTGCAACCGGCTCCGCCGGGGCACAGGGCGTCGCCCCCTGCAAGGGGGGAATGGGCTACACGAAGTGAGACCAGACGGGGGTGTGCCAAAAAAAATGCCGCCAGGATGGTCTTGGCGGCTTACTGCATAGCCCCATCTGTAGCGTTCATCACGCCAGCAAGCGGGGTTTTAAGCAGAGGGGTTGATTACTGCGGGGCAGGAATCACAATGATGGCGTCGTTGGCCGTTTGCGGCTTGATGACGACGTTGGTGGCGTCCTTGGGCAACACAACCGTTTCGACTTCGCGGATCACGCCGCCGCCGGCGACGCTGCCCTGGGTATTGCCATAGCCCACGATACGCGCTTCACACGCTACCTTGTCCTCACCGGTCAGCGCATTGCAACGCTGCATGGCATTGGCGTTGAACTGGGCGCCAGCGTTATCCAGCTTGCCAGCGCGCTTGTCGGCACCGGCATTGCGCACTTCGCGCAGGCAGGTTTCGCGATCCTGCTGGGTGCGACCTGAATTACAGGCGGCAGCTTCGCTTTGGGCGTTGCCAGTAGCATCAATACCGGTGGTGCCCGATGCGACCTGCGCGGTTGCTGCCGTCATGGCCAATACGGCGGTGAAAACAAAACCTGCGAGGCCTTTAGCCAGGGTATTGAGCTTGAATTGGGGTGCGTTCATGGTTGACTCCTTGGGTTCGTCCTGTGTGGACAGTGAACAAACTGTAGGACGCAGTTTTTTTGCGTCATGACAGCCAAGGAGACGGGCGAGGGTACCTCTGCGCCCGTATGGTTGTAGGACTCGGCTTAGTTAATGCTGTTACAGCGTTACGTTGACCAGATGCGCGGACTCGATGACGGCAAGCCCCAGAGCTGACTGCGCCATGCCAGCCACACCTCGCGCAACAGGGCCATGGCGGGTTCCACCACGGGGGCCAACACGCGGACAAGTACCACCTGGCCATCAGGACTGGTGGCGCCTGACGTTGTGCAGAGCGGGTGGGCTTCGATGATGCCTCTTGCAATGTCGAGAGCCGACTGGCGGCGCTGTTTGTCCAGCTTGCTCCCCACCACAAAAAACAGCGTGGCAATGCAGCGATGACCGGCCATGCCCAGTGGGCTTTCCATCAACAGCCCATCTGCGGCCTTGATGCGCGCACGCTCCAGCCACAGGCCGGGCACTTCAATGTGCTGGCAGAAGCTGCCGCTTTCAAAGCGTTTTCCGGCCGCCGGCAGGCCCAGTGCGGTGACGTCCCAACCCAGCAGTTCCGCGCCAGGCGCCAGGGTCATGCGCAGCTGGTTTTCTGCCAGGCAGCCGCTGTAGCACAAGGCTTCAAGTGGCAGCCATTCCAGTCGTGCGCCTGCATCGACGGTGATGGCGGTGCGCTGCAGGGCGGGCTCGCCGTCTGACCTGTAAAAGCGTGTTGCCCCTGGCGTGGTGATGAGCCCGTGCGCACCTTGATTGACCCTGACACCGATGTCCAGCGTATCGCCACCGACCAGGCCGCCGGGTGGGTGCACCAGCACGTTGTGGCAGATGCCATCGCCTTCAGGGTAAAGGCTTTGCAGAATGCGGAGCGGGCCGGTGTGCGTGTGGCGGGCCACACACCTGCCGTTTTCAAGGTTGTAGTCGAGGTCGAGTTGGGCGTGCCAGGGCATGCGCAGAGTTTAAGCGGCACCAGCCCTGGGTTGAACGTTGATGTTTTCCAGAATCCCTTGTGGGGCTCACTGGCTTCTCATCATGACGTGGCCAATGCATTCAATCGCATGCGGCGAAGCAGCAAAGACGTCGCGGCAGGACAACTCTGCATCACGCTGTTCTGCCCACTCACCGCGATGATTTCGATGCGGAGATCACGCTTGAAGACAAGGACATCCTTGAGTCGACCGACCCCGATGCAGTGGTCGATTTGCGCAGGCGCGGGGTTGAGTTCTCCATGGATTCAGACCGGCCCGGTATTCTGATTCGCCGCAAGCTGATGGAACTGTTGGCCAGGCACGGTGAGGCAGAGATCCACAGATAAGTTCGCAGATAAATCTGCCAATAAAAAAGCGGCCACCAAGGCCGCCTTTTTTGCTCTGCACAGGTTGCAGATTATTCGTTGTTGGTGCTGCGATGCGCCCACTGCGTGGTGTGCTTCTCGATGTAGCTGAAGAGCTCATACATCACCATGGCCATGGCGCCGACTACGACGAGGCCGCTGAACGCCAGCCCCATCTGCATCGCAGAGCCCGCAGAGATCAGCAGGTAACCAATGCCCTCATTGGCCGCAGTCATCTCCGAGACCGTGGTACCCACAAACGCCAGCGTGATCGCCACCTTCAGCGAACCATAGAAGTAAGGCATGGACCGCGGCAGGCCTACCTTGATCAGCACATCCCAGCGTTTGGCGCCCAGAACACGCAGCACGTCTTCAAGCTCAGGCTCCAGCGTCGCCAGGCCGGTCGCAATGTTCACCATGATCGGGAAGAACGAGATCAGGAAAGCCGTCAGAATGGCCGGGCCAATGCCAATGCCGAACCAGACCACCAGGATAGGCACAAACGCCGCCTTGGGCAGCGCATTGAAGGCCGTCATCAGGGGGTAGACAGCCGCATAGGCCAGGCGGGACGAGCCCACCACAAAGCCGAGCAGCACACCCACCACGATCGCCAGGCCAAAGCCCGCCATCGTCACCCAGTAGGTGCGCCAGGCATGGCCCAGGATCACCCATTTGAACTCCCAGGTCTGGGTCGCAATGCGCCAGGGGCTGGGGAAGATGAATTCAGAGACGTCAAAGGCCGCGCAGATGAACTGCCACAGGGCAATGACGGCCACCAGCAGCACCCAGGGCGCCCAGCGTTCGAGTTGTTTTTTTGACATTTGGAAAGTGGGGGGTTGGATCAGGCGGGGACGGTCGTGGTCTGACGGATGGCGCCAATGTGGCCGCGCAACTCGTGCACGATGTCGCTGAACTCCTTGGTGTAGGTCACCTCCAGCTCGCGCGGGCGCGGCAGCTCGATCTCGCGCTTGATCACAAAGCGCCCCGGGCTCTTGCTCATCACATACACCGTATCGGCCAGGAACACCGACTCGCGCAGGTCGTGCGTGACCAGAATGACGTTAAAGCGCTGCACTGTCCACAGGTCGCGCAGGATGCACCAGAGCTCTTCACGCGTGAAAGCGTCCAGAGCGCCGAAGGGCTCGTCGAGCAAGAGCATCTTGGGCTCATGGATCAAGGCCCGGCAGATGCTGGCGCGCTGCTGCATGCCGCCCGAGAGCTGCCAGGGGAACTTGTCTTCATAACCGGCGAGGCCCACACTGTGCAGCAGCTTTTTGGCGCGCTCTTCGTATTCCTTTCGCTTGTCCCGAAAGTTGCTGCGAAAGGGCTCGACGATCTCCAGCGGCAGGAGCACGTTGTCAAGCGTGGTGCGCCAGGGCAAGAGCGACGGGGCCTGAAAGGCCATGCCGGAGACCTTGAGGGGGCCGGTGACGTGTTTGCCGTCGATGATGATGTTGCCCTTTGACGGCATCTTCAGCCCGGTGGCCAGCTTCATGAAGGTGGACTTGCCGCAGCCCGACGGCCCGACGATGGCGATGAACTCGCCTGGCCTGACCTTCATGTCAATCGCTTCGACCGCAAATTTCTGCTGCGCGAGCAGCTCTTCGTTGTAAGCGAGCCAGACGTCTGAGAAGTCGACGAACAGCGGGGCGGCGTCAGTTTGGAGTGTCATGAAGATGTGGGCCTGAGGTTCTTTGCCGTATTGCTTACTTCTTGGGCAGCACGTTGAGCTGGGCGGTAGTGGGCAGGAAGCTGCCATTCCACACGGCTTCAGGGTTGACGCGGGTCTTGGTGTTGAAGGCGTCGGACACTTCAGAAGCCATCAGGGACAGGCGTGGGCCCTTGACCTGACCGAAGCCTTCGGCGCGTGCGTCCGGGCTGTTGATGACGGTGTCGATGGCGAGCTTGAGGCGGCGGGTCTCGAGCGGCACGTTGATGATGCCATCACGCTCCTTGACGTAGGCAATCACGGCTGCAGGGTCGGCGACGACGTCCTTGACGCCTTTGGTGAAGGCGAGCAGGAAGGCCTTGATGGCGGCGGGGTTCTCCTTGATGAGCTTGGGCGAGACGATGACGGCATTGCCGTAGTGCTTCACACCGAAGTCGGCATAAGGCAGCACAACGACGTCTTCGGCCTTGACACCACGGGCTTCGAGGTTGAGCAGTGAGGTGAAGGTGAAGCCGGTGATGGCGTCGATGTCGCCACGGGCGAGCATGGTCTCGCGCAATGGGGGGTCCATGGCGGTCCAGGTGAAGCCTGTGATCTTGTTGGCCTTGGCGAAGATGGGGAAGGCGCGGCGGCCTGCGTCAAAGACGGGGGCGCCCATCTTCTTGCCATTCAAATCCGCCGGGGTCTTGATGCCTGACTTCTTCAGGGCCATGACAGACGCCGGGGTGTTGTTGTAGACCATCATGACGGCGACGGGCTTGTTGGGGGCGTCGGGGTTGTTGGCGTGAAACTCCATCAATGCGGCCAGATCGGCAAAGCCCATGTCGTAGGTGCCTGAGGCGACGCGGGTGACTGCGCCGCCGGAGCCATTGCCGGCGTCGACCGTGACGTCGAGCTTGTTGTCCTTGAAGTAGCCTTTGGCGACCGGGGTCAGGAACAAGGCCGCCGGGCCTTCAAAGCGCCAGTCGAGCTGGAACTTGATCGGCGTGTTCTGGGCGTGGGCTGTGCTGAAGGCTGCTGCGGCAATGAAAGCGCCGGCAAGTTTGGCGGCCAGCGGCAGCATCGAAAAAGGGGACGCGGTGGTCTTGGTCATAGGGACTCTCTGAAGGAGAAAACGAACGTTGATGAAACCCTGAAGGGACGGTGTTAACAAAGCAAAAACAGTGCCAAAACGTGCAAAAACCTGCGGCGGCGCGCCGCTGGCAGTGCTCATTCACCATTGAAAGGTGTGAGTCGCCCTATTTTGAGGGAAGCCGGCTTTTTTCAAAGGTCTTTTGCCCCCGTGAATACCCCTGAAAAGGCCTCCAAAAGGCGGGTGGGGCAAAACTTCACGACAGAAGGTCCCTGAGTGTGCGGGCGATGACTTTTGTCGCTCGCCGCAGGTCTTCAAGGTCAAGCCGCTCGTCGGCGCGTTTGGCATGGGACTCGAGGACGGTTCGCGGACCGGCGCCATAAATCACGCCAGGGATGCCGGCTTCTGCGTAAAGCCGCACATCGGTGTAAAGCGGTGTGCCCATGGCGGGTATGGGTGTGCCGAACAGCGCTTCACCGTGTTTCTGTATCGCATCGACCAGAGGTTTGTTGCCGGCAAGCGGCTGCATGGAATTCGCGAGCAGCAGGCGTTTGATATCAACGCTGATCCCAGGGCAGGTAGCAGCAGCTGCTGCTATGACCTGGCGGATACTGGCTTCTACGTCGCTAGGGTTTTCTTCGGGAATCATGCGGCGGTCCAGCTTGAAGCTGACCTTGCCAGGGACGACATTGGTATTGGTGCCGCCTTCAATGCGCCCCACATTCAGGTAAGGGTGGTTGATGCCTTCAACCTTCGACGTCACCTTTTTGTAAAGCGCGTTCTGTGCGTAGAGTGCATTGAGGATGGTCACTGCGCCCTGCAGTGCATCCACGCCGCTTTCAGGGATGGCCGCATGCGCCATCTTGCCGTGAACGGTGACTTCCATCTGCAGGCAGCCGTTGTGTGCAGTCACCACTTCGTATGAAAAGCCGGCAGCAATCATCAGGTCGGGTTTGGTGAAGCCTTTTTTCAGCAGCCACCCAGGGCCCATTTCGCCGCCGAACTCTTCGTCATAGGTGAAGTGGAGTTCGACCGCGCCTTTCAGCGGCGCGGCCAGTGCTTCAAGGGCACGCACGGCAAACGTGAAGCTGGCGAAATCGGATTTACTCACCGCAGAGGCGCGGCCATACAGCTTGCCGTCAACGATCTCCCCGCCGTAAGGCTCATGCGTCCAGCCTTCGCCAGGCGGCACCACATCGCCATGCGCATTGAGAGCGATGGTTCTTCCGCCTGATGCGTAAGGGCGCTTCACGATCAGGTTGGTGATGGATTCCATGCCGTAGGCCTCGACCTCAGCCTTTGGAACAGGATGCTTCTCTGCGCTGAAGCCAAAACCCGCAAGCAATTCGGCGGTGCGGTCTGCATGTGGTGCGTTGTTGCCCGGTGGCGTGTCGGTCGGTACCTGCACCAGTTGCTGCAGAAATCGTACTTCCTCGTCGAAGTGCGCGTCTATCCAGCTGTCAAGTTTGTCGTAGTCGGAAGGGGTGCTCATTGAACTTCCCTGGCAAGGCTGCCGAGTAAAAAATGGAAAGCTTCAACCGCGAGCTGCATGTCGTCGCTGGTCGTACTTTCAAGGGGGTTGTGGCTGATGCCGGAGTTCTGGCCGCGCACAAAAAGCATGGCCTGCGGCATGATCTTGTGGATCTTCATGGCGTCGTGGCCGGCGCCACTGGGCATGGCAAAAAGCGGCAGGCCGAGAGACTGAACTGCGTTTTCCCATCGGGTTTGCCATACGGCATTGCTCGGTGCTGCAGCGGCTTTTTCGGTGAGCTCAAGGCTGTACTGCACGCCGCGCCGCTCGCAAATGGCCTTCAGCTCATTGAGCACATCGGTCGCCATGGCATCACGCTGTGCGTCTACAGGCGCGCGCATGTCGAGAGAAAAAAGGCAGCGGCCAGGCACGACGTTGATGGACCCATTTGGTACCTGCAGCATGCCCATGGTGCCGACCGAGTCGGCGTCCTGCGCAGCGCGTTTTTCAATGTAGAGCGCGAGTTCCGCTGCCGCACTGGCCGCATCCCGGCGGCGGTTCATGGGCGTGGTGCCTGCATGGCTGGCCACGCCGGTGATCTCGCACAGGTAACGCACGCTGCCGTTGATGGAGGTCACTATGCCCAGGGGCAGGTCCATCTCGTTGAGCACTGGCCCCTGTTCGATATGCACCTCGACAAACCCGAGATAGTTTTCAGGTTTGCGTTTGATGGCGGGAATGTCTGCGGGCGACAGGCCGGCATGCGCCATCGCATCGCGCATGGTGATGCCATCAGCGTCCTTCTGGTCCAGCCACTCGGGCTTGAAATCACCGACCAGTGCGCCTGAACCCAGAAAGGTCGCCTTGTAGCGCTGGCCTTCTTCCTCGGCAAAACCCACGATTTCAATATTGAAAGGAGGACGCTTGCCCTGGCGATGCAGCTCGCGCACGCAGGCCATGGGTGTGAAGATGCCGAGCCGTCCGTCGTACTTGCCGCCGTTGCGCACTGTGTCGTAGTGGCTGCCGGTGAGCAGGGTTTTCGCACCAGCTGCCGCCGCCTTGTATACGCCGACGACGTTACCGACGGCATCAATACCTACTTCGTCAAAACCGCATTCGCGCATGGTGCTGGAAATGAACGCCGCGCAGGCGCGGTGTGCATCGGTGAGGTAGGTCACCGTCAGCTGGCCTTTTTCAAGGTAGCCCGGGTCGCTGTACTGCGCGAGTTGTTCGTGCCAGTCCCACACCTCGTTGCCAGTGGTGGGCTTGACGCCGAACTTGTCATTGAGCCGCAGTTCAACAATGCGGTTGATGTTGCGCAGGCACTCGCCGAGCTCGAAGTCGGGGTGATTATTCAGCCGGCGCTCAAACGTGGCCATGATCTGCTGCTTGGTCAGGCCGGCGCCGCGGGTGCCCCGTACCGCCAGCACAAAGGGAAAGCCGAATTTCGCGTTGTAATCGCTGTTGAGTTTCTGTATGTGTGCCAGCTCTTCAGGGGTGCACTGCGTCAGGCCCGCGGTTTTTTGCTCATGCGTTGACTCGGCCGTGAGGCTGTTGTCAACCATGGCCTTGCCAGCGAGTTCAGGATGGGCGCGCACCAGCTCAACCTGTGCCTGTCTGTCTGACCCTTGAAGCACGCGCACCATTTCATGTTTCAGGTGGGCCAGTGAATTGAAAGGGCGTTTGTGCAGGGCTTTGTCCGCAATCCAGGGCGAATGCTCATACAGGCCGTCAAGCAACAGCAGCGCATCGGCATGAGACGCTTGGTTGATCTGATCAAGTGTGAGTGTCATGCCTGGCCTTCCGCGCGCGCTGTATGGGGGTGGGTTTTCTCCCAGTGCCTGGCAATCTCGATACGCCTGCACACCCACACATGCTCATGCTTTTCGATGTGGTCGAGAAAGCGCTGCAGCGCGACGATGCGGCCGGGCCTGCCGAGCAGGCGGCAGTGCATGCCTATGCTCAGCATCTTCGGCCGGTCTTCACCTTCGGGCGAACCTTCTGCGTACAGTGCATCGAAGCTGTCCCGCAGATAGGTGAAAAAATCTTCACCCTGCGAGAAGCCTTGGGGCAGCGAGAAACGCATGTCGTTGGTGTCCATCGCATACGGCACCACCAGCCGGGGCACCACCACGCCGTCGCTGCGTTTGACGTCCGTCCAGAAGGGCAGGTCGTCGCCGTAATAATCACTGTCGTACACCAGCGCGCCGTCATCGGCCACCAGCCTGCGGGTGTTCGGGCTGTCGCGGCCGGTGTACCAACCCAATGGGCGGGTGCCAGTGAGCTTGTGAATGGCGTCCAGCCCCAAACGCATGTGTTCGCGCTCTGTGGCTTCGTCGATCTGCTGGTAGTTGATCCAGCGCCAGCCGTGGCAGGCAATTTCATGACCCAGCTCGACAAACGCAGCGGTGATATCAGGCGCGCGCTGAAGGGCCATGCCGACCCCAAACACCGTCAGCGGCAGTTTGCGTTTTTCAAACTCGCGCAGGATGCGCCAGACGCCGGCGCGCGAGCCGTATTCGTAAATGCTCTCCATGCTCAGGTGCCGATCGGCAAAAGCCGGCGGGTTGAACATCTCGGAGAGGAACTGCTCCGACCCGGCATCGCCATGCAGAACGGAGTTCTCGCCGCCTTCTTCGTAGTTGAGGACGAACTGCACCGCGATGCGTGCCTTGCCCGGCCACTTTGAGTGCGGAATATTTCTGCCGTAGCCTGCAAGGTCTCTCGGATAGCCAGCATTGCTCATGACAGCGCCATCGACAAGTCGTTGCTGGGCACCTTGCGGTCAAAGGCCAGATTTTTCTCGACGTTGAGAAGGTGCTCGGTCATCAGTTGTACAGCCAGTGCCTCGTCTTTTGCAGCCAGGGCGCGGATGATGCCCGAGTGCTCGTCGCTGGAGTATTCGGCAGCAGTCGCCGTCTGGTACATCAATGTGATCAGTGCGCAGCGCGAGATCAGCTCGCCCAGCAACTGCGCCAGAACTTCATTGCCCATGAGCTCAGCCATGCGCACATGAAAGTCGCCCAGCAGTTCGGTGCGGCTGGCCGCGTCTGCACGTGCAACCGCAGCTTTCTCTTTGGCGACGTGCTCTTTCAGCGCCTTTATCTTGGCCGGCGTGACCTCGCGCACAAACGCGCGTGTCATTTCTGCTTCAAGCATGCGCCTGACAGCAAACACCTGGCGCGCCTCAATGACAGAAGGTGCCGCGACAAAAGCGCCGCGTGCGGGTTCGAGTTTGATCAGGCGGTTTTGCGAGAGCTGGAACAGCGCCTGCCGCACCAGCGTGCGCGACACGCCAAAGTGATCGGCGAGCTTTTGTTCAGCCAGCTTGGTGCCGGGGTGCAAACGGTGCTCGACGATGGCCTTGGTCAGGGCCTCGACGATGGCATGGGTGGGGTTGGCGGATGCAGCGACGGCGGCGGCCAGGGCAGAGGTGGGCATGCTTTTGATCATAGCTTCAAACCCCAAAACTGTATACACTTTCAGTAAACCGAATCTCGCGTTTGTATGCTGTCAATCAGCGCTTTTTAAAGGTATGGCCATGGGCTTGAGCACACACGTACTGGACACCATGCATGGCACACCGGCTGCGGGCATGGCGGTGTCGCTGTACACCACGCAAGGCAATGATGCGGTGCTGGTCAAGCAGTTCACGCTCAACGCCGATGGCCGCAACCCGGATGGGCTGCTGTATGACAACACCACCCTCAAGGCCGGCACTTATCGCCTGGTGTTTGATGTGGCCGCGTATTTCAGGGCGTCTGGCGTGACACTCCCGGAACCCGCCTTCCTGAACCTTGTCAGCCTTGACTTCGGCGTCGCCGATACCAACCAGCACTACCACGTGCCTTTGCTGGTCAGCCCGTGGAGCTATTCCACCTACCGGGGCAGTTGAGTTTTGTGACTGCATGACGGCTCGCAGCCGTTAGCCACTTCCTTCCTTTCCTTTCCTGAATGCTGCGCCGCTGCAGGCGGAGCTGTGCGTGCCCTGCTGTTTCACAGGCCCTCGCGCCAGCGTTGACGTGCCGGTTTCCCCCCGTCGGGGGCATGGGCAGGCAGGGGCGTGCATGGCTGCACCTAAGTGTTATCCCTAGTTTTTATTCAGAATGCCTGATTTAATATCGTTACATCAGAAGATACTACGTTTTGCAGAATAAAACAATAATGTTTTGCAAGTTGATGTGAATGTGAACAAAGAGCGACGCAAGAGGCCCCACCATGCAGCAGCAGACCGAACAGAATTACGAACTCGCACCAGGCGCCTGGCGCAAGAACCAGCCCGGGCTTTCCAAAAGCCTGCTCAAGGGCGCGATTGACCTGCACTGCCACAGCGGGCCTTCCGTCATGCCGCGTTACTTCGACCATTACGAAGCCATGCAGGAAGCGTCTGAAGCGGGTGTGCGTGCCTTGCTGATCAAGGACCACTACTACTCTGTGACGCCTGTCACCGTGATGCTGAACAAACATTTCAGCCACCTCGGCGTGACCCTGCTGTCCGGCGTGCCGCTGAACAACCAGAGCGGCGGCCTCAACATCTATGCGGTAGAGCACGGCATTGCCCTGGGCGCCAAACTGGTGTGGATGCCGACCTTCTCCTCGAAGAACCACATCGAGCAGCACAAGAAGGGGCAGACCACGAACTTCCCCAACTCCAGCCGGCCCATGATGCCGCCCACGCCAGTGCATGTGGTGGACGACAGCGGCAAGCTGCTGCCCGAAGTGCTGACCATCCTTGACGTCATTGCCGACCGCGATGTGGTGCTGTCGTCCGGCCACCTCAACATCAGCGAGATCTGGCCGCTGTTTGAAGAGGCCAAAAAGCGCGGCATCAAACGCATGATCTGCAACCACCCGACCTTTGTGGTCGGCGCCAGCCTGGCAGACATCACCCGCCTCGCGGGCATGGGCGTGTATATCGAGCATTCCATGTGCATGTTTGCGGAAGACTCCAAATTCCGCATGTTCGACCCTGAAACCCTCAAGGGCCTGATTGAGGCCGCCGGCGTAGACCGCACCATCCTGGGCTCTGACCTGGGCCAGGAGGGCAACCCCCGTCTGGTCGACGGCTTCCTCAGCGTGATCGAGATCTGTCTCGACCTCGGCTACAGCGAGGCAGATGTCCGCAAGATGGTCTCCACCAACGCTGCGGCGCTGGTAGGCCTTTGATCGGCACCATGAAAACGCTGATCGTTTACGCAAACCCCGAGCCGACATCGTTTTCGGCCGCCATGAAAGACGCGGCCCGCAACACGCTGACGGAAGCGGGGCATGAGGTGGTTGTGTCTGACCTCTATGCCGAAAACTTCAACCCCGTCGCTGGACGTCATGACTTCACCACGGTTGCAGATGCGGGCAGGTTTCACTACCAGCAGGAGCAGCTCAAGGCGAGCCAGGAAAGCGGCTTTTCCAACGAGCTGGCGCGTGAGCAAAAGCGTGTTGCCGATGCAGACCTCTTCATCTTCATCTACCCGCTCTGGTGGGGCGGCATGCCGGCGATTCTCAAGGGCTGGTTTGACCGCGTGCTGGCCTATGGTTTTGCCTATGCCGATGGCAAGCGTTTTGACAGCGGCTTCTTCAAGGGGCGTCATGGCGTGGTGGCGCTGACCACCGGAGGCACGCCCGAACGGTTCTCTGAAGGCGGTGTGTACGGACCGATTGAAAACCTTTTGTACCCGCACCGGCGCACCATGCTCGAATATCTGGGCCTTGAAGTAGCGCCCAGCTTCGTCGCATATGCCTCACCGCGTGTGAGCCAGGCCGAGCGCGAGAAATACCTGGCCGACTGGTCTGCACAGCTGACGGCGCTGGCCAAAAAAATGGCGGGTGCACCGGCAGCCGGCAAACACCTGCCACATCCGGCTCTTGAAGGCGGCTCCAACTGGGCCAGCAGCAGCGGGGGCAAGCCCACGCAAAGCTAACATCGCGGAGCCGGAATTTTCCGGCTTCAAAGCGAAGCAAGCACCATGACAGAGCCCAAAGAAACCACCGGCGTTCAAGCCGTCCTGTTCGCGCTGGAAATCCTGGAGCACGTCGCCGTCCAGCGCGAGGCTGTGGGCGTGACCGCCATTGCAGAACACTTCGGCACCAACAAGAGCAAGGTCTTCAGGCACTTGCGCACGCTGGCGCAGCAGGGTTACGTGGTGCAGGACGAGGCGTCCGAGCGTTACCGCGTCGGCGCGCGCATGGTGGCGCTGGGGCATGCGGTCAATGACAGCGTGGACATCGTGCGCGAGGCCGGCCCGGTCATGCGCAAGGTGCGCAACACGCTCAACCATTCGGTGATCCTGGGCATGCTGGACCGCGGCGGTGTGCGCGTGGTGTCGGTGCAGCCCGGCACATCGGCGATCGAGATCACCGTCAAGCCCGGTTCGCTGCTCGGTTACCACCATTCGGCGCAGGGGAAGATCGCCATGGCGTATGGCGGCGCGGCGCTGTTCAAAAAGATCGTTGCTGCAGGCCTGCCCGCACTCACGCCCAAAACCATCACCGGCGTGAAAGAGCTTGAAAAAGAGCTGGAGCAGATCCGCAAGCAGGGCTGGGCCATTGCACCTGACGAAGCCGTCATGGGCCTGAATGCGCTGGCCGCGCCGATTTTCGATGCGGCCGGAAAAATCGTGGCCACGATTGCCATCGTCGATGCCGTGCAGTTCATGCCCGGCAAAGTGACGAAGCTGCAGGTCGAGACGCTGGTCAATGCCGGCGCCAGCATTTCCGAAAGCATAGGTTTCAGACCCGGCAGGGCGCGATAGACCCGCCCGGGTCATTGCGTCTGCCGGTTCAAAAAAGAGTTAGTACCCACAAGCCTCAAGGCCGCCCGGAAAAGCCGGCGCTGAACAGGTGATTTTTAACTTGAACCAGGAGACAACAATGACCCTCAAGCCTTCCCTCACCGTTCGCCGCGCGCTGCTCGCAGCAGCCTGCCTGGCTATCGCAGCGCCATCCATGGCTGCCGACCCATGGCCGACCAAACCCGTCAAGCTGATCGTGCCTTATCCAGCAGGTGGCCCGATTGATGGCGTTGCGCGCAGCCTTGCAGACCGGCTTTCAAAGATATGGAACCAGCCCGTGCTGGTCGACAACCGCGGCGGCGCCAATGAAATCATCGCGGCCGACATGACGGCCAAATCGGCGCCAGACGGCCACACGATTCTTCTGGCAACGGACCCGACCTTTTCAGGCAACCGTTTCCTGTTCAGCAAATTGCCCTTCAACCCGCTGACCGACCTGGTACCGGTGACCCGCGTTACCTTCGTGAATGAGGTGTTCATCGTCAATGGCAACCTGCCCGTCAACAACCTCAAGGAGTTTGTGGCGCTGATGAAGGCCAACCCGGGCAAATACAACTACGGCTCTGCCGGAGCGGGCGGGCCGACCCATCTGCCGGTGGATGCCTTTGCGCGCCGTGAAGGTTTTGAGATCACGCATGTCGCCTATAAGGGTATTGCGCCAGCCGTGCAGGATCTGCTCGGTGGGCAGGTGCAGATCATGGTGGCGGGCAGCTCGGCAGCCACACCTTATGTCGCGTCAGGCAAGCTCAAGGTGCTCGCCATCAATGGCAGCAAACGGGCCAGGTCCCTGCCCAATGTGCCGACCTTTGCCGAAGCCGGTTTTCCCAACACGGAGATGTATTTCTTCCTCGGCCTGACCGTACCCAAGGGCGTGCCCAAGCCCATCATTGACGAGATCGCCAGTTCAACCCGCAAGGTGCTGGCCGACCCGTCCTTTGTTGAAAAGACTCTGGACCCTTACGGTTTTGATCCTCTCGGTGAAACGCCCGAGCAGTTTGCGGCTTTCCTCGTGAAAGACCGTGCTGCGGCGGAAAAGAAGATCAAGGAAGCCGGCGTCAAGCTGGACTGATGATGCTGCGCGCGGGGCCTGCCCCCGCGCCTTGAACTACTGGAATACATCACCCCATGTCAGAAAACAAAAAAGCCTTTCGTGAACGGCTGGCCGCCCGCGAGAACCTGCTCGGCACCTTCGTCAAGACGCCCGGCGTGCAGGCCATTGAAGTGCTGGGCGATGTCGGCCTTGACTTCGTCGTGATTGACGCAGAGCACGCGCCCTGGGACCGCAGCGCCATTGACCTGGCCTTGCTGGCGGCCCGGGCTTCAGGCATTGATGCCTTTGTGCGGGTGGAGAGCACCGCCACCATATTGACGGCGCTGGATTGCGGTGCGACAGGGGTGATGGTGCCCCACGTCTCGACCGCCAGAATTGCGCAGGAGGTGGTGGACGCCTGCCGCTACCGGCCGGGCCGGCGAGGCTTCACCAACTCGTCCCGCGCCGGCACCTACGGCCGCCTGGGCCTGACGGCGCACATAGAGGAGAACGATGCGCGGACCACCATCATCGCCATGCTGGAAGACCCGGAGGCACTGGACCACATCGAGGACATCGTGGCTGTGGACGGCATTGACGCCTTCTTCCTGGGCCGCGGCGACCTGACGGTTGCACTGGGCGAGTCGGCGACAGATGCCGCGCCTGTCAAGGCGGCGATTGCGCGTTTCGTCAGCGCCGTCAGTGCCGCAAAAAAACCGCTGTGCGCGTTTGTGAACAGCTCTGTTGAGATCCCTGCGCTTCGCGCCCTGGGCATCAACACCTTCATCATTTCTTCAGAGCAGGGTTTGCTGCGTCTGGCGGCAAGTGCCGAACTGGCGAAGTTCAAGGCCCTTTAGCCTGCTGGGCCGCTTACCCGCTTAATCACGATATTTCAAGGAACATCATGTCTGCCGTCCACACTGAAGCAAGCCGCGGTTTGTATTACGCGTCTGAACCGCAATTAAAAGATGACGGGCAAAAGACCTGGATCACGCGCAGCGCCAATGTGGTGGTGGTGGTCAGCCAGGTGAGCGCGGGGACTGAGCTTGTACGAAGCGAGAACCCCGACGAATACATGCTGCTGCTTCCGCCCGGTGTGCGCGCCGACATCTCGGCCGGCAGTGAGTCAATGCGTGCAGAAGGAGAAACACTCACCATTCTGCCGCCCGGGCAAAGCACCATCACGGTTCTGGACAGCGGTGTCGTCACACGCGTTTTCACGGTGCGTGCCACCGACCTTGCCGCCAGGGCTGAAAATGCCGCCGTCTATGCGAACGGAGCGGCAGGCGTAGCGCCGCTGAAGGACTGGCCAACGCCGGTGGGTGGCTTCAAGCTGCGCAACTACACCCTGGCGGAATACACAGATCCCAAAATCTTCGGGCGTCTGTTCCGCAGCAGCAACCTGATGATCAATGTGTTTGAACGCAAGACCGACAGGCGCGACCCGCGAAAGATGTCGCCGCACTCGCACCCCGACTTTGAGCAGATATCGCTCACGCTTGAAGGCAGCTTCGTTCATTACCTGCGCACGCCATGGACGGCGGACTCGACCACCTGGCGCGACGACGAGCACGTGCATGTCGACAGCCCCTCCACGCTGGTGATTCCGGCCAACCTCATACATACGACGCGCGATGTGGGTGAAGGCGTGGCCTGGCTGATCGATATTTTTGGCCCGCCGCGCATGGACTTTTCGCTGCAGCCGGGCGTGGTGCGCAACGCCGATGAGTACCCGATGCCGGCTGACGCCTGACCGGCATGCCCAATCAAGATGTAAAGTCGACTTTACATTTTGGTGCTGTGTGGCAGTTTTCGGATCCCTGAAGACGCCTGAAACCGCTTTTTTGGCCGTTTTTAGGAGTTAAAACAGGCTGCAGACCAATAGATATGAGCGTGAGCAGCTATTGAATATGTAGCAAAGACGTAGTATCGCCACGATCTACCCCTACGCTGGCCCGGCTTCCCGAACCTGACCGCGGCCTAGTTCTGGCCTTCGGTAAGCGTGTCGAGCTGGAACTGGCCGCTCTTGTGCCACAACCAGGTGTCGGTGTAGACGACCCTGCCCAGCCGTGCAGGGGCCGGAAATGGTGAGGCGGCGTAGATGGTGCGCTCGATTTCCGCGATGACTTCCGGTGCGTGCCGGGGCGCGCGCATCCAGTCCAGTTTGGTGACGCGTCCGACCCGGTCGATTTCGACATTCAGCACGCCAATGGCATAGAGCAGCGGCGGCATGCGGCCCTTGAAAATACGGCTGGAATTGAGGCCGTAGATATGGCTGGCACCGTCCTGGCGGTAGGCGCGCGGCGTCGTCGCGCCTGAGCTTCGTGCCGAGCCCTGCGCCGCCGGCACCGGACCGATGACTGCAGGTGCGGGTGTCGGTGCAGGTTGGGCTGGCCCGGCATCGGGGGCGCTTTTGCAGGCGCTGACGATGGCGGCGGCAGCGCTGCTCAGCAAGGCCAGCAGCCAGAAGCGCTTGACTGGTTCAACACTCGGTTCAAGGGTTTTGTCTTGTCTCATCACTGGCCTGTTCTTCATTAGTGTTTGGCTTGACTGCGCTTGATAAAGACCCGGCGGCTGGCCGCAACCGAGGCCTTATTTCACCCCCGCCCGCAATTGTGGGAAAGTAGGGTTCGAGCCTGTGGCGATGTAGCCCGAACGGCATACTTCACGAATCACCTTTGGCGCATTTTGCCCTTTTTCAACCGCCTGATCCCTGTTTCAGTCCTGCTTCAACCACCATGTCCCATTCCGGCAACGCTACCCACCTTCAGTCACTGCTGGCCCGGCTCACCTCCGGCCCTGCCGTGCTGGTGACGGTCAGGGCCACACAGGGCTCGGTACCGCGCGAGGCTGGCGCCTGGATGGCCGTCTTCGCTGACGGCGCCATCGGCACCATAGGCGGCGGCCACCTGGAGCACGACGCCATGGAGCGGGCGCGCGTGATGCTGCGCCAACCCGGTGACGGGGTGGATGTGCTGCCTTTGCGCGTCGCCCTGGGCCCTTCGCTGGGCCAGTGCTGCGGCGGTGTGGTTGAGCTGCAGCTTGAGAAAGTCACATCGGGCATGGGCGCTGAACTGGCAGAACGCCTGCGCCCGGCGCACACGCCAGTCGCGCTGTTCGGTGGCGGGCATGTCGGGCATGCACTGGCGAAAGTGCTGGCCAGCCTGCCGTTTGCGCTGACCTGGATAGACAGCCGCGACGGCGTCTTTCCCGACCCTGCGCCTGCGGGTGTGGCCTGCGAACATTCAGAGCCGGTGCAGGACGCCGTGCGCACGCTGGCGCCGGGCTCGCGTGTGCTTATCATGAGCTTCAGCCATGCCGAAGACCTCGATGTCGTGTCTGCCTGCCTGCAGCGGCAACGTGACAGGGCCGACCTGCCTTTCGTCGGCCTCATAGGCAGCCGCACCAAGTGGGCGACCTTTCGCCAGCGGCTGGAGGCGCGGGGTTTCACGGCGGCCGAGCTGGCGCATGTGACCAGCCCCATAGGCATTCCTGGCATCCACGGCAAGGAGCCGGAGGTGATTGCGGTCGCCGTGGCCGCCCAGCTATTGCAGACGCTCGGGCAGGCCTGAGGCCGGGCGGCACTGGCAAGCCTCTTGCTTGATGCTGACCGGGGTTGGCCGCAGTTCGGTAAACTCCGGGGTCAGGCCGCAGCGGAGCCGGGAAATGTCGCACAGTGCCATTTCTTTTGTTCGCGGCCTTGTTACTGTTCACAGCGCCCGCAGTGGTGAGCAGGTTGCATCACGCAGTTCCATGAACTGCATAGGTTGAGAGTTATGGAAAGCTATCTTCTCGACTGGGCCAACCTGCTGCTGCGCTGGGTCCACGTCATTACCGCCATCGCCTGGGTCGGTTCATCCTTTTATTTCGTCTTTCTCGATTCCAGCCTGACGCCGCCGGTCGATGAAGACCTGAAAAAGCAGGGCGTCAGCGGCGAACTCTGGGCCCTGCATGGTGGCGGTTTCTATCACCCGGTCAAGTTTGCAATCCGCCCACCCGAGCTGCCCGCCCATGTGCACTGGTTTTACTGGGAAAGCTACAGCACCTGGCTGTCGGGTTTTGCACTCTTCACGGTGTCTTACCTCTGGAACGCCGGCACCTACCTCGTCGACAAATCGCTGATGGACTGGTCGCCAGGCGCGGCGGCAGCTGTGGCGCTGTCGTTCTTTGTCGTGTTCTGGATGCTGTACGACGCCATCTGCCAGATCTTCGGCCAACGCAAGAACGGTGATGCCATCGTCGGTGCACTGGTCGCGGTACTGGTATGTCTGGCGTCCTGGCTGGCCTGCCACTGGTTCGCCGGGCGTGCGGCCTTTTTGCTGGTTGGGGCCATGCTGGCCACGGCCATGAGCGCGAACGTCTTTTTCTGGATCATTCCCGGCCAGCACAAGGTGGTGGCCGCCATCAAGGCCGGCGAACCGGTCGACCCCATCTACGGCATACGCGGCAAGCAGCGCAGCGTACACAACACCTATTTCACCTTGCCGGCGCTGTTTGCCATGCTCAGCAACCACTACAGCTTCACCTGGAGCCACCCGCAGAACTGGCTGGTACTGATTCTGATGATGCTGGCCGGCGCCGCGATCCGGCAGTTTTTTGTGCTCAGGCATGGTTACAAGCTGGGGCGCAACCGCCACCCCATCGCTTATGCGCTGGTGGGTGTGGCGGTGATCATCGGCGTCATTGTCTGGCTCAAGCCTGTGCCTGTTGCGGCAGGCTCGGGCGCTGCCACTGCGAGCAATGCTGTTGCAACTGCTCAGGTGAATTACGCCGCCGTACAGAAAGTGTTTGAGCAGCGCTGCTACCTGTGTCACGGCGCGCAGGTGCAAATGAAAAACATCAGGCTGGATTCCGCGGCCATGGTCAAACAGCATGCTCAGGCGATAAACCAGCAGGTCGTTCTCACCAAGATCATGCCAATGAATAACACCACGGGCATCACGGATGCCGAGCGGCTGCTGGTCAAACAATGGTTCGAGGCAGGTGCGCCGACGAACTAGGCCATCATTCGCACGGGCGATCGAATAAAAAAAGGCCCTGTGACGGGCCTTTTTTGTTTTATGTGGTGTCTTCCGCAGCTTATTGGCGAATCTTGCCGGTGCCGCTGATGATGCTGAGCTCCACAAACTTCGAGCCCATGCGGCTGTTGGGTTTGTAGCCGACGGAATAGCCGCCCATGTCAAAGCGGTCCATGGCGCCCAGTGCGGTCACCATGCCTTCACGGCTGGGCCTGCTGCCCTGGCGGCGCACCGCTTCAACGATGACCTTGGCGGTGATGAAACCTTCCATCATGGCGTAGCTGACCGGCACTTCCAGGTCTTTTTTGGCCGCCACGGCATCCTGGAACTCCTTGCTCAGCCGGTTGGAGATCTTGTACGGGTTGGGCGTGACCTGCGCGATGGACACGCCTTGCATCTGCTCTTCGGCCAGGCGTTTGGTCAGCTGCTCGATGTCAACGCCGGAATGGGCAAACAGCTGTGCGCCGCCGCGGCCGTAGTTCTCGATAAAGCCTGCTGCCGCTGCGCCCGTGGCCACCATGAAGATGGCCTGCGGTGCGGCTGTCGTCATGGCTGCCACGGCCTTGGCGACCTGCACCGTGCGCGCCGGGTAGCTGGCTTTCGCCACGATGGTGAGGTTGGCTTTTTTCGCAGCCGCTTCGGCAGCTGCAATCAGCGCCGGTGCGCCCGGGCCGTCTTCATAAAAAAGGCCGATGCGCTTGATGCCGACGGTTGAGATGTGCTCGGTGAATTTGTCCAGCTCGTCCTGCAGGCCGGCGCGTACCGTATAAAGGTAGGGGGTTTCTGCGCGGATTTGCGTGACGCGATAACCAATCAGCGGAATCTGGGCTTTTTCAAGCAGGCCTGAGGCCACGAGGTCCTCAATGTTGCTGTTGCCGAAATAGCCTGCCAGCACCATGGGCTTTTCTTCTTCCAGCATTTTCTTTGTGGCTGCCACCGTCTCTTCCGGAAGGCCCCGGTCATCCTTGCGGACCAGCGAGAAGGTATGGCCGTTGGCGCCACCGGCCTTGTTGACGGTGTCGAAATAAAGCTGCATGCCGGCCCCGTAGGCACGGCCCTGGTTGGCCTCCAGTCCTGACAGGGGGCAGACCTCGCCCACCACTATCTGTATGGCATGCGCAGTGGGTGCCGCCAATGCCGCCAGCGCAATTGCGCCAGCAGAAAAAATCCGGTTTATCAGTTTCAAGCTCATCTCCTCGAATTGTTTTTAGGACGCCGGCTCGCCGCCAGGCGGTTCGCTGCACATCATAGCGGCGCGAAGCAGCGGGTTTACCTGAGGAAAGTACGGGTAAAACGCGTCTGTTCCGGGCTGCGAGACATTCAATTGTTTCCGCGTGTTACCGATATACCCCAAACGATGTAATACGTCGGCCGGGCGAGCTCAATGCATGGTCGATTTAGAGAACAGATTGAGCACCACAACGCCGGCAATGATGAGCGCCATGCCAATCATTCCGGCCAGGTCGATTTTCTGGTGATGAAAGAAATAACTGGTGATGCTGATGAGCACGATGCCCAGGCCGGACCAGATGGCATAGGTCACACCTGTCGGGATTGATTTCATGGTCACCGTCAGGAAATAAAGCGCCGTGCCGTAGCCTATGACCGTGATGATGGAGGGCACCAGCTTCGTGAAGCTGTCACTGGACTTGAGCGCCGTGGTGGCGATGACTTCTGCAACGATGGCGATGCCCAGGGCAAGGTAAGAGTTCATTCGGGTTCCTGTGAAATGTGCGGAGATTCTAGGGATGGCCCCCGCTTGTGCGCTTCAAAAGACCTGCGGGGTGGCGGGTTACTGCCCGGTTACAGCGGCACAATTGAAGGCTGGAGACCTTATGAACAAGAACCAGACAAGCCAGACAATTCCCGTGGCAGCACAAGAGCCACGCGCCTTTCTTGAATACCTGTACCAGGCCGCTGTGACCCGCGCCTTGCCGCTGGAAAACACGGCGGCATTTCTTCCCGCCCCACCTACGCGTGAAAGCGGTGGCCGCACCATCGTCATAGGCGCAGGCAAGGCCGGTGGCTCGATGGCGCAGGCCGTCGAGGCACTCTGGCCCGCAGATGCGCCGCTTGAAGGGCTGGTCGTCACGCGTTACCACCATATACCGCCGCGCCCCGCCGGCCTCAAGCAGCGCATAGAGATTGTCGAAGCCGCCCACCCCGTACCCGATGCCGCTGGGCTTGGGGCTGCGCAGCGCATTTTGGCCATGGTGCAGGGGCTGAACAAAAACGACCTCGTGCTGTGCCTGATCTCGGGCGGTGGCTCGGCCCTGCTGACCTTGCCTGCCGAGGGTTTGAGCCTTGAAGAAAAACAGCGCATCAACAAGGCACTGCTCAATAGCGGCGCCAATATTTCAGAGATGAACTGCGTGCGCAAGCACCTTTCGCGCATCAAGGGCGGGCGGCTGGCTGCGGCCTGCGCACCGGCACGCGTGGTCACGCTCACCATCAGCGATGTGCCGGGCGACGACCCGTCCATCATCGCCAGCGGGCCCACCGTGCCCGATGCGACAAGCTGCGCAGACGCGCTGGCCGTACTCAAGCGCTACAACATCGAGGTGCCTGCCGCCCTGCTGGCGCAACTCGACAAGGGCGAACTCGAAACCCCCAAACCCGGCGATGCCGTGTTCAACGGCCATGAAGTCCACATGATTGCCACGCCGCAGCAAAGCCTTGAAGCTGCAGCAGCGGCGGCGCGCGCGGCAGGCGTCGAGGCGCACATCCTCAGTGACGAAATCGAAGGTGAGTCGCGCGAGGTCGGCAAGGTGCATGCAGCGCTGGCACGTGCGGTGGCGCACAGGGGCCAGCCTTTTGCAAGGCCATGCGTGATCCTGAGCGGTGGCGAGACGACAGTCACTGTCAGGCCATTGCCCCTGGGCGCCAGCAAGGGCAGGGGCGGGCGCGCAGGCGAGTTCTGCATGGGCCTGGCGCTCGCCCTGCAAGGCCAGCCTGGCGTGCATGCATTGGCTGCCGACACTGACGGCATTGATGGTGTTGAAGACAATGCCGGCGCGTACGTCGCGCCAGATACCGTGCAGCGCGCCATCGCGAAAGGCATGAAGCTGGAGCAGTACCTGGACCGCAACGACGCCTATGGCTACTTCGAGCCGCTGGGCGGTCTGGTCATCACCGGCCCCACGCATACCAATGTGAATGATTTCAGGGCCATGCTGATCCTGTAGTTTCGAGGCGGGTCGGCTTCGCGTCAGGTCGGCCCTGTTAGGCTGGCCGCATGTTCAAACGTTTACCGTCCTTCCTGCGCCATGTCGGCCCCGGCGTGGTTACCGGTGCTGCCGATGACGACCCGTCCGGCATTGCAACCTATACGCAGGCGGGTGCGCAGTTCGGTACCGGCCTGTTGTGGACGGTCTTCCTCTCGCTGCCTTTCATGATCGCGATCCAGCTGGTCAGCGCGCGCATTGGGCGCGTCACCGGCAAGGGTGTGGCGGCCAACCTGCGTGAGCACACGCCCAAAGCCTTTTTGATGAGCATGGTTGTGCTGCTGGTGGTGGCCAACACCATCAACATTGCGGCAGACATTGCGGCCATGGGAGAGGCGCTGCAACTGGTGGTGGGCGGTGGCCAGCACTTTCATGCGGTGGCGTTCGGCCTGGTCACGGTGCTGCTTCAGGTCTTTGTGCCCTACCGCAAGCTGGCACCCATCCTCAAATGGCTGACGCTTTTTCTGTTTGCCTATGTGATTGCGGTTTTTCTGGTGAATGTGCCCTGGGCGCAGGTGCTGCATGACCTGGTGATTCCCAAATTGCAATGGACATCCGGTTACTGGATGATGATTGTGGCGCTGCTGGGCACCACGATCTCACCCTACCTGTTCTTCTGGCAGGCCTCGCAGGAGGTCGAAGAGTTGCGGCAAAAGGGCGGTGCACGGGGCACGGATGCCGAGGTGCGTGAAGACCTCAAACGTGTCAAGCGCGACACCTATATGGGCATGTTTTTCTCCAACGCGATTGCGTTTTTCATCATGGTGCTGGGCGGTGTTGTCTTGTATACGGCAGGTATTCGCGATGTGACTTCGGCCGCCCAGGCGGCCCAGGCGCTGCGCCCGCTGGCCGGGGACTTTGCATTTGCACTGTTTGCCGGCGGCATCATCGCCACCGGCCTGCTTGCCGTGCCGGTGCTGGCCTCTTCTGCCGCTTATGCCGTGGCTGAGGCATTCGGCTGGCCTGAAGGGCTGGAGCGCCACTGGTTCGAAGCCAAACGTTTCTACGCCATCATCGCCATCGCCACCATCGTCGGTACGGGGCTGGACTTCACACCCATAGACCCCATGAAAGCGCTGTACTGGAGCGCCGTCATCAACGGCGTGGTGGCGGTGCCCATCATGGCCGGCATGATGCTGCTGGCGAGTCGCCGGGAGGTGATGGGGAGTTTTACTTCGGGGCGGAAAACTACCCTGTTTGGATGGGGTGGGGTTGGGGTTATGGGGGTGGCGGTTCTTATGATGTTTAAGGATGTTTTTGGAGCGCTGTTTGGTGGGTGAGGGTTGTGCCCTTCACATAGAAGCCGGGGGTAGCCCGGCGGCTAGTCACTTTTCTTTTGTTTCGCCAAAAGCAAAGTAACCAAAAGAAAAGGCGACCCCCAGTCCGCGTCCCTTCACTTCGTTACGGGCAGCCTGTGGTGCTCGATTACGTCGGCGGTCCGCAGAACTCGCTACGCTCAAACAGCTGCGGCCCCTTTATGCCGACTCCATCTCCGCTCCTCGGCGCGGCCAGCAGGGGTTTGGGGAAATGAATTCGGATTCGGGGAGCCTCAAGCGCGAAGCGCTCGAGGCGAGTCTTCGGACTTGGTCTTTGTATTTGCCTTACTCCCCAAACCCTTGGAGAGGAGCCGAGAAGCGCAGGGCCAGACGGATCAGGGCTGAAACTTGTCTGAGCGCAGCGAGTTGTTTCAGACCCCGGCTGGACCGAGCATCGCAGGGTGCCCCGCAGGGGACGACGAACAGGGTCGCCTTTTCTTTGCTTACTTTTCTTTTGGCGAAGCAAAAGAAAGTGAGTTGCCGCCGGGCAACCCCCGGCCTGGCAGTGAACGGCACAGCATCTACAGCTCGATACGCCTTCAAAATTGAAGGTATCCAGTCAGGCGACAATAAAACCGATCCCATGACCCAGCCCCCACAAACATCAGCCAGCCCCATCTCCGGCGGCTGGACAGAACTCCTTATCACGCTCGCCATCCAGGCCATCGCATCCATGGCCGTGCTGAGCCCACCCGTGATCGCGCCTGTCATTGCCGCATCGCTGGGCATCTCGCCCGTGTTCGCCGGCATCTATATTGGCGTGGTCTACGTGGGCGCCATGACAGGCAGCCTTGCTGCAGGCGCGGCGGTACAGCGCTGGGGGCCGGTGCGTGTCAGCCAGGCTGGCCTTGTTCTGGGCGGCCTGGGCCTGGCCATGTTTTGCAGCGGCTGGGTCCCTCTGATGGCTGTTGGCGCGCTCGTCATGGGTTTTGGTTATGGGCCCATCACACCTGCCAGTTCACACCTCTTGGCGCGCAGCACCCCCGCACACCGCATGTCGCTTATTTTTTCAATCAAGCAGACCGGCGTTCCCCTGGGCGGTATTCTGGCTGGCGCCATCGTGCCGGGGCTGATGCTGGCCATCGGCTGGCGCTGGGGCCTGGCCTTTGTGTCCATGGCCTGCATGGCCTGCGCCCTGCTGGCCCAGCCCTTGCGCACACGGCTTGATGCGCAGAGGGATGCGTCTACAACACTGGGTCTTGGCAAGCTGGCCGAGCCCGCACGCATGGTGTCCGGCCATGCCAATCTGCGGGCGCTGGCGATCTGCTCGTTTTTCCTGTCGGCGTCACAGCTGTGCCTGACGACCTATGCCGTCATCTACCTGCACTCTGAACTCGGCTTTGGCCTGATCGCTGCCGGCCTGGCGCTGTCGGTGTCGCAGATGGCTGGGGTCATAGGCCGTGTGGTGTGGGGCCACATCGCCGACAGCGGCCTGGGCGCCATGCGCACGCTGGCCCTGCTCACGCTGATCATTGTTCTGTGCTGTGTGGGTATCTCTTTGCTCAGTTCCACCACGCCGCTCCCTGTGGTGCTCATCCTCCTCGCGGCGTTCGGCGCAACGGCCATTGGCTGGAACGGTGTCTTTCTTGCTGAAGTGGCTCGGCAGGCTCCTACGGGATTTGCAAGCATGGCGACAGGCGGTGTGTCGGCATTCACATTTTTCGGCGTGGTCGTGGGGCCTCCGGTTTTTGCGCTGCTGGCCAGCACCGCAGGTACCTACCGCGCCGGCTACCTGGCACTCGCCCTGCCCATGGCATGGTGTTGCTGGCGCCTCTGGCGCAACTACCGGATGGCGTCGGCGTAAGGCCTGGCTTCAGGTGCGTCCGTGTTCGGGCTCCCTCGCCACCTCGTAAACCAGCTCACGCAAAAACTTCACTGACGGGTCACTCGCGATGCGCGGATGCCAGTACTGGCGTATGGTGATGGCCGGTATGGTTTTTGGCAGGCGAACGATCTTCAGCGCCACGATGGGCGACAGCAGGTCATGCAGCTCGCGTGGAATCACCGCCACCATGTCACTCGCTGCGACGATGAAGGGAATGGCTGCAATGTGCTGCGTGCTCATGGTCACGCTGGGCATGAAACTGGCCTTTCGCAACTGCGTTTCCAGCCAGCCGGTCGTCACCGGGATGGAGCCCGTATGCACCTTGCGCGCCAGGCTGAATTCCTTCCATGACATGGTTTGCCCGACAGTCGGGTGGTCCTTGCGGGCAATGCACACGTAGTCGCGCTGGTACAGCCGCTGCTGGAACAGGCGGGTGTCTGATGTCGCAAAAAACCCTGCGGCGATGTCGAGCTCGCCTGATTCCAGCGCGCTGCTGAGGTTGTCGGAGTTGGTCTGTATCGGTGACAGCACGGCGTTGGGTGCCAGTTCATACAGCCGCCTGACCAGCTTGGGCACCAGTGTGATGGCGCCGAGCTCGTTCATGCCGATGCGGAACTCACGCGTTGTGGTGGCCGGGTCAAAACTCTGCAGCCCGCCGATTTCGGTTTCCATGATGCGCAGCACGCGCGCGGCCGGTTCGGCCAGGCGCTGGGTAAACGGCGTGGCCGCCATGCGGTTGCCTATGCGCACAAACAGCGGGTCGCCAAAACGCTTGCGCATGCGGTCCAGGTGGTAGCTCAGCGCTGACTGCGTGGTGCCCAGGACAGGCGCGGCGCGCGTCACCGTGCCGTGCTCCATCAGCGCCAGCACGGCCTTGAGGTCAGCCAGCTCCGGCTGCGGGTCATCAAATTTATTCATAACCTGTATTCAGCTAATGATCTGTCCAATTATGTCCCGCTTGCTTACAGTTCGGCCTTCCACAAGACTAAAAACGGCGCGCCCATCGGCTTGCGCCGGGACGGAGACAATGACAACAACACACCATCAGGCCGTGGAAGACGCGGCTGTACTCATCATCGGTGCGGGGCCTGCAGGCCTCTCGCTGGCCGTCGAACTGGGCGGCCAGGGCCACAAGTGCATCGTCGTCGAGCGCCATGACCGCGTGGGTTATGCACCGCGCGCAAAAACCACCAATGTGCGTACGCGTGAGTTGATGCGGCGCTGGGGCATTGCCGGGCGACTGGCGGCTGAATCGCCGTTTGGTGTCGATTACCCGTCGAACGTGGTGTTTGCCACCCGCATGAACGGCCGCGAACTGCAGCGCTTTCCCAACGGCTTTAATTGCAACCCTGCGCGCGACGACAGGTATTCGGAACATGCGCAGTGGATTCCGCAGTACAAGGTCGAGGCGGTGCTGAAAAGCCGCGCTTCCGAGATGCCTTCTGTAGATATCCGCTTCGGCACCGAACTGAAGGAATTCACGGATCACGGCGACCATGTCACTGCGACATTGCGCAACGTGGCCAGCGGAGCAGAAACAACGGTCAATGCGGCATACCTGGTGGGCGCAGACGGCGCACGCAGCACCGTGCGCGACAAGCTTGGCATCAAGATGAGCGGCACCTCGCCGCTGTCACACAACCACAACATCGTCTTTCGTGCGCCCGGACTTGCAGAGCGGCACAAACTCGGCCCTGCGGTCATGTACTGGCTGGTCAATGAAGAAGTGCCCTCGGTTATTTCGCCGCTGGACACCGGCGACCGCTGGACCTTTGGCTGCCCCAAGCTGCTGGATGCATCGTCTGACCCGGCCACGCTGATCCGCCTGGCGCTGGGTCTTGACGGTGATATCGACATTGAAATCCTCAGCCGCGACGAGTGGACGGCGCACCAGCTGATTGCCGACAAATATTCCGCAGGCCGTACCTTCCTGGTCGGCGACGCCTGCCACCTGCACCCGCCCTACGGCGGTTACGGAATGAACATGGGCATAGGCGATGCGCTTGATTTGGGCTGGAAGCTATCGGCCGTGCTGTCGGGCTGGGGTGGCGAGCAGCTGCTGTCCAGTTACGAGATAGAACGCCGCCAGGTGCATGAACGTGTCATAGCAGAGTCGGTCGCCAACCACGAGCACACCTCGCGCAGGCTGGTGGTGCCCGGCATGGAAGAAGACAGTGCTGCCGGTGACGCGATACGCGCCGAACTGTCGCAAATGCTGGCCGATACCAAGCACCGCGAGTTCTATACCCTGGGCGTGACCTTGGGCAGCCGCTACCGTGAATCACCGGTGCTGGCGGGCGAGACCTCTGCTGCGGGCGATCCACCGGATTCGACCAATTACATCCCTCTGGCGAGAGCCGGCTGCCTGGCACCGCATGCCTGGCTGAGCGACAACACCGAAGACCGTTCGATGGGCGCCTCGCTGTATGACCACTTCGAGCCGCGCGGTTTCACGCTGCTGGTCACGCGCAAGGAAGCCGCGCCAGCTGCCGATGCCCTTGTTGATGCGGCTGCAGGGCAGGGCGTTCCCCTGAAGTTGCTGTCGCCCGACCTGCCTGCATTGCGCGATTTGTATGGCTGCGACTACGCGCTTGTCAGGCCCGACCAGTACATCGCCTGGTGCGGCAACAGCATCGCTGACGCCTTCGACCTGCTGGCCCGCGTGACGGGCAAGTCGCTGGAGGCGGTGGCCTGACACCCCTGCTTCCACCCCGCCTATCCCTGATTCCGGTTTTGATTTTTTGATTTCGATTAATAAAAGGAGACATCTCATGAAAGCTTTCAACCGCCGTGCAGCCCTCGCCGCTGCCTGCATCACCGCCCTGATGGGCAGCACCGCCATGGCCCAGGCACCTGCGGCCTGGCCTACCAAGCCGGTACGCATCTGGGTGCCGTCGCCAGCAGGCACCGCACCTGACATCATGGCCCGCGTTATCGGCGACAGGTTATCCAAAACCTGGGGCCAACCGGTCATTGTCGAAAACCGTCCCGGAGCGGGCGGCATGATCGGCCTGGGCGCCATCAAGAACGGCCCACAGGATGACCATACCTTTGCATTTGTCGCCGCTTCGGTGCTGACGCTTTCACCCTATATGTTCAAGACCTCACAGGGCGACGTGACCCGCGATTTCGTGCCTGTGGCGTTGGTGGGCGAAAGCCCGATGATGCTGGCCGTCAGCGCGTCCTCGCCCGCCAATTCGCTGGCCGATGTGGTCGCCCTCGCGAAGAAAGACCCGGCCAATTTCGTGGTGACTTCACCCTTCATTTATTCCGTACCGCATCTCGCAGGTGAAGTTCTGTCCAAGGCCGCAGGCGTGCCCATGCGGGCTGTGCCTTATGCCAACAGCGGCGCCGCCATCGCAGCCGTGATGAACAACGATGCACAGGTCATCATTGACGGTATCCCGCCCATTGAGCCCATGGTCAAGGGCGGCAAGCTGAAGGCGATTGCCGTGTTCTCGGAAGCCCGCCTGCCCAACCGTGCGCAGACCCCGGTGGTTGGTGAAAGCTTTCCCGGCATGGTGATCAACGGCTGGTTTGGCGTGATTGCGCCCAAGGGCACCAGCGACAGGGCGATTGACCGTGTCAACCGCGACATCGCTGTGGCCGTGAAGACGCCTGAATTGCTCGAGCGCTTTGACGCCCTTGGCGTATATGCCAAAAGCATGACGCCTGCCCAGTTTGGCAAGTACTGGAGCGACGACCGTACGCGCTGGGAAAAGGTGTTGCAGGACGTCGGTGCGAAGCCGCAGTAGGCCGGCGAGCAAGCCAGACAGTCGACGCCGAAAAACAGGAACAAGCCCCATGAAAACCGATATCGAATCCGCATACATCGTCCTCGAAAGCCGCAACCCTGCGGCCGTCAACAAATACCTTGGCGAAGTGATTGGCCTGATGCCAGGCGCGTCCACGCCAGCCGGTGCTTCGACATGGCGCGCCGACGGCAAGTCGCAGCGTGTGGTGCTGGCCCAAGGCCAGGCCAACGATGCAACGGCGATTGGCTTTGAACTCGAAAGCAGCGACGCGCTGGATGCCGCTGTCGCCCGCCTGCGCAAGCTGGGCCTGGATCCGGTGCCGGGCACAGCCGCCCAGAAGCAGGAGCGTCGCGTGAAAGAGATGGTCAGCGTGCCCTCGCCCTGGGGCGTGCAGGTCGAGCTGGTGCTGGGGCTTGAAGAAGCTGCCACGCCGTTTGCCAGCAAGGTTTACCCCAGCGGTTTTGTCACCGGCAGCCAGGGTTTCGGCCATTTTGTGTTTGGTGTGGCGGGCGAGGGCAATTACGAAGCGTCGCGCAAGTTTGCGCTGGAAGGCCTGGGCCTGAAGTTGTCTGACTATTTGCGCCTGCCCATGGGGCCGGTCGAACTGAATGTGTCCTTCTTCCACTGCAATGCGCGCCACCACTCGCTGGCGATTGCGAGTATCCCCGCACCTCAAGTGCCGCAAAAACTGCACCACATCAACTTTGAAGTGAAGCAGGTAGCCGATGTGGGCGCTGCGTATGAGCGAGCCCTCGCGACAGGCACACCGCTGGCCAATATGCTGGGGCAGCATGAGAACGACGGCATGGTGAGTTTTTACAGCGTCGGCCCTGACGGCTGGCAGGTCGAGGTGGGCGCCACAGGCCGGCAGATCACCGACAATTGGAACGACGTGCGCGAGTACAACCGCATCAGCATCTGGGGCCACCAGCCGCCAGCCGTTTTTGCGCAGATGCAGGGGCTGACCGTCCCGGCCGCCGGAGCCGCAACGGCCTGATCACACGCCTCAACCATTCCAACATTTAACGACAGCGATTTATGAAACTCGTAACCTTCTCGTGCCGCGGGCACCTCTCCATCGGCAAGATCATCGGCGACCAGGTCGTCGACCTGCCCGCTTCGGATGCCAGCCTGCCTGCCACCATGCGTGAGCTGCTCGCTGGCGGCGCAGCCATGATGCAGCGCGCCCGTGACGTGGACGCGGGCAAAGCCGTGACATATCCGCTGGCTGATGTGCGGCTGGAGGCGACTGTGCCCAACCCGAGCAAGTTCCTGGCCATCGGCATGAACTACGCGAAACACGCTGCCGAGGCGCGCCAGCTGGGCGTGCAGGTGCCTGACACCCAGGTGTGGTTCAACAAGCAGGTGTCGTGCGTCAACGGCCCGTTCGACCCGGTGCACATGCCCAGGGTCTCCGACAACCTCGATTACGAAGCCGAACTCTGCGTGGTCATCGGCAAGCGTTGCCGCCATGTGTCGGCTGCCGATGCGCGTTCGGTGATTGCCGGCTACATGGTGACCAACGACGTCTCGGTGCGCGACTGGCAAAAACGCTCGGCCACCATGACGCTGGGCAAGTCCTTCAACACCACCGGCCCCATCGGCCCCTGGCTGGTGACCGACGACGATGTCGCCGACCCGCACAACCTGAACATGCGCATGCTGCTCAACGGCCAGGTCAAGCAGGAAGTCAACACCGGCGAGATGGTGCACAACATCTATGAGCAGATCGCCTACCTCTCGACCGTGATGACGCTGGAGCCGGGCGACCTGCTGGCCACCGGCACGCCATCAGGCGTCGGCGTGGCCATGACGCCGCCGCAGTGGGTGAAGATCGGCGACGTGATGCGCGTCGAGATCGACGGCATCGGTCACATTGAAAACGTGGTGATTGCCGAGCCGGTCTGAGTTTTTGAGGTGAGTCGGGGTGGCAGCCGGGTAGATGCAAATGTAAAGTCGACTTTACATTTTGGCAGTTTCGGGTCGCCAGTCAGCCCCGTTGTGCCATTTTGGGGCCGAAAATGCCTCATTTTGAGTGCCAAATCAGGCTGCAGGCCAATAGATACGTGCGTGAGCAGCTACTGAATTAATAGCAGTGGAACTACTGGCGGCCACACCGCCGATGCGCATACCTCAGCCGCCCAGGCTCTTCAGCACGTTCTCTGCCGTTGCAGGCGCGGCCAGGCTGACTGGTTGATTGCCCGGTGCCGCATTGCCGACCGCATCGCGCAACGCCTCATACACGCTGATGGCCAGCATGAAGGGCGGTTCGCCGACCGCCTTGCTGCCGAAGACGTTGTCCTCACGGTTCGGCTCCGGCCACAAATCAACCTTGAAGTGCTCGGGGATGTCGCCGGTCGCGGGAATCTTGTAGGTGCTCGGGGCATGGGTGCTGAGGTAACCCTTGTCGTTCCACACCAGCTGCTCGGTTGTCAGCCAGCCCATGCCCTGCACGAACCCGCCCTCTATCTGGCCGATGTCTATGGCCGGGTTGATGCTGGTCCCCACGTCGTGCAGGATGTCGACCTTCAGCACCCGGCTCTCGCCGGTCAGGGTGTCGATGGCGACCTCGGTACATGCCGCGCCATAGGCAAAGTAATAAAACGGCCGGCCGGTGAGGGTGGTTTTGTCGTAGTGGATCTTGGGCGTACGGTAAAACCCGTCGCTCCAGAGCTGAATGCGGTTGGCGTAGGCCAGCTTGACGACCTCGGTGAACGGCCGCTTGCCCGCGGGCGTGATGACCTCGCCGCAGCTGAACTGCACAGCCCCGGCGCCGCAGCGGTCCAGCCCGGCAACAAAAGCAGCCAGGTTGTCACGCACATTGCGGGCGGCGTACTGCGCGGCGCGCGCGTTGAGGTCTGTGCCTGCAGATGCGGCGGTGGCCGAGGCGTTCGGAATCTTGCTGGTGTCGCTGGCCGTCGCCAGTACGGCTTCAAACGGCACGCCCAGCTCGTCGGCCACGATCTGGCAGACCTTGGTATTCAGGCCCTGGCCCATCTCGGTGCCGCCATGGTTCACCTGCACACTGCCGTCGGTGTAGACATGCACGAGCGCGCCTGCCTGGTTGAACAGCGTGGCCGTGAACGAGATGCCGAACTTGACCGGCGTGATGGCGATGCCGCGCTTGATGACGGGGCTGGCGGCGTTCCATGTGGCGATGGCTTCGCGGCGCTCGCGGTAGTTTGAAGTGTATTCGATCGTGGCCAGCAGCGGCGCAAGGATGTTGTCCTCGACGGTCATCTGGTAGTGCGTGACGTTGCGTTCTTCCACGCCGTAGAGGTTGCGACCGCGCACATCCAGCGGGTCCAGGCCCAGGGTGCGGGCGATGTCGCCCATGATTTTTTCAATCACGATCACGCCCTGCGGCCCGCCGAAGCCGCGAAAGGCTGTGTGGCTTTGGGTGTTGGTTTTCAGGCGGTAGGAGGCAATCGCCACGTCTTTCAGAAAGTAGGCGTTGTCGGCATGAAAGACGGCGCGGTCGGCAACCGGGCCGGAGAGGTCGGCGCTGAAGCCGCAGTTGGCCAGCATGGTGAGCTTGAGCCCCGTCAGTCGGCCGCTGTCGTCAAAGCCCACCGTGTAGTCATAGGCAAAGGGGTGGCGCTTGCCGGTGACCATGAAGTCGTCGTCGCGGTCAAAACGCAGCTTGACCGGGCATTTGAGCTTGTTGGCTGCGAGTGCTGCCCAGACGGCGAGATGGCCGGCCTGCGTCTCCTTGCCGCCGAAACCACCGCCCATGCGCCTGCATTCGACACGCACGGCGTGGTTGTCCAGGCCCAGCGCGTGCGAGACCCAGTGCTGCACTTCGCCGGGGTGCTGGGTGCTTGAATACACCAGCCACTGGTTCTGCTCCTGCGGCACGGCGTAGGCAACCTGGCCTTCGAGGTAGAAGTGCTCCTGCCCGCCGACTTCAAGCGTGCCGGTGAGCGTGTGCTGGGCCGCCTTGAGCGCCTGATCGGCATCGCCACGGTTGACGAACACCGGCGGCAACACATAACTTTGGGCCGCCATCGCGTCGTGCACGTTGAGGATGGCCTTGAGCGGCTCTATATTGCACGCCACCTTGCGCGCTGCACGCCGCGCCTGCATGACCGTATCAGCCACCACCAGGCCAATGACCTGGCCGATGTGCTGCACGGTGTCTTTGGCGAACACCGGTTCATCCTGCGCAAAGCTGGCGAGCGTTGTGTCGCCGGGGATGTCTGTCGCCAGGATCACGCCGCGCACACCCGGCATGGCGAGCGCCGACGTGCTGTCAACGCCCAGCAGTTTGCCGTGTGCGACGGTTGAAAGAATGGGCGCGGCAAACAGCGTGCCCTTGATCTCGGGAATGTCATCGACATAGGTGGCAGCGCCTGCCACCTGCGCGCGTGCGCTTTCGTGGAAGCGCGACTGGCCGGCGGCCTGGCGACTTGCCCTGTGGGATGCGGCGACATGTGCAGGTTCTTGCGCAGCGCGGCGGTTGGCCGCGTTGACCTGTGGGTCAGCCTCGGCGTCGCGGCTGACGAGGTTGTCGGCGTCCGTGCTCATGCGGCCTCCTGCAAGGAATCGGGCCGGAAGGATTCGAGGTTGATCTGCTGCATGCCTTGGCTCTCCAGCCAGTAGCGCTGCAGCAGGTTGCCCAGCACCTGCGAGCGGTAGGCACCGGATGCGCGCATGTCCGAGATGGGTGTGAACTCTGCGCGCAGCGCGGCCATGGCCTGCTGAACGGTGGTTTGTGTCCAGGGTTGGCCTATTAGGGCTGCCTGGGTTTTGACCGCGCGCACTGGCGTGGCGGCGACGCCACCGGCGCCTATCGACGCGTGGCAGACCGTGCCTTTGTCCACCCGCAGGTTGATGGCCAGGCAGACGGCCGAAATATCGTCGTCGTAACGCTTGGAGATTTTGTACGCTTTAAGGTTTTCACCAGGCACTGCTTTGGGAACCTTGATCCAGGCCAGCACCTCATCTGACGCCATCACGTTCTTGCGGTAACCGGTGTACAGCTTTTCAAGCGGCAGCTCGCGGTGGCCTCTCACGCTCATCAGCACGACGTTCGCGCCCAGCGCAATCAAGAGCGGCATCGAATCGCCAATCGGCGAACCGTTGGCCACGTTGCCGCCCAGGGTTCCGGAGTTGCGCACCGGCAGGCCGGCAAAACGGTTGGCAAAAGTCTTGAGCTGCGGCCTGTCGGCCACCAGCGCGGCAAACGCGTCGGTCAGGCTGACAGCCGCGCCAATGGCAATGTGATGCGGGTAATGCTCGACCCGGCGCAGTTCGGCCACCTGCGTGACATCCAGCACGCGCTCGAACTGCATGTACATCTTGGTGACCCAGAGGCCGACATCGGTGCAGCCGGCGACGATTTGCGCTTCAGGGTGCGCGGCGCGGGCCCCCAGCAGCGCCTTGAGCGTGCGGGGCGAGTCGTAGGACCCTGGTTGACGTGTTGGCTGAATCTGTTTCAGGGCCTTCAGCAGCGCGGTTTCATCGACTTTTGCGGAGGGCAGCGTTTCCATCGCCTGCGCCGCGTCGAGTATGGGCCGGTAACCTGTGCAGCGGCAGAGGTTGCCTGAGAGCTCTTCCTGAGCCAGTTCACGTGTGATCGGGTCACCCTTGCAGATGTGGTTCTGATACATGCCAAACAGGCTCATGACGAAGCCTGGCGTACAAAACCCGCACTGGCTGCCGTGACACTGAACAAGGGCTTCCTGAGCGGGGTGAAGGGTGCCGCTGTCGCCCGCAATATCCTCAACCGTCCACAGCGCCATGCCGTCCACCGAATGCGCCAGCCGAATGCAGCTGTTGATGGCCCGGTAACGTACGCCATGGCCTTCTGCCTCACCCAGCACAACCGTGCAGGCACCGCAGTCGCCTTCGCCGCAGCCTTCCTTGGTACCGGTGCAGCCCAGGTCCTCACGCAACACCTCTAAAAGGGTGCGGTCGGGTGGTACATTGCTGAGGGAAACAACTTCACCACGCCGGACAAAATTGATGGTTTTGCGAATGGTTGCCACGGGTTTTTGCACTTCAGTTCGAAACGTCATGCGCGTCAGGGTAGCGCAGCTGCATCAGCACCATCATATAAAAGCCCATATCAGGCGCATGGGCGGCGGGGTATGACCGAACAGGCCAAAAACCAGATGATGTTCGACAAGATCGATCTGCACCTCATCAGGGTCCTGAACACCGTGCTTACAGAACGCAGCGTCTCGCGCGCCGCCATCCGCCTGGGTATGTACCAGCCTGCCGTCAGCGCATCCCTGAAGCGCCTGCGAGAGCTGGCGGGCGACCCCATTCTTGTGCGTTCCGGCGCCGGCATGGTGCCCACCGACGCCGGCCTGCGCATGATTGAGCCTTCGGCCAGCATCCTGCGTGCGGCGGGCATGCTGTTCAGTGATGCCAGAGGTTTTGACCCCGCCACCGCCGACGCCACCTTTCGCATCGCCGCCAGTGATTACCTCGACCCGCTGTTTCTGCCCCAGCTCGTGGCGCAGATCAAGACCCAGGCGCCGCGCTGCCATATCGACATCCAGCCACTATCGCCCGAATCCGATTACCGCAGCCACCTGGCGCAGGGGCAGGTTGATATCGTGATCGGCAACTGGTCGTCGCCACCCGATGATCTGCACATGGGTCGCCTGTTCGGCGATGAAGTAGTCTGCCTGGTCGCCAAAGACCACCCGGCCGTACGTAAAAAATGGGATGCGGCCAACCCCGCCAGCTGGCTCGAAGCCGAACACATCGCCCCCACTGCCACCCACCCCGGCGCCAAGGGCATCATTGACGAGCACCTGTCCAAATTGGGCCTGACTCGAAACATCACCGTGCGCTGCCCGCACTTCGGGCTGATGCCGTCCATGGTGGCGTCCAGCCTGCTGGTGATGACCACCGGCCGCCAGTATTGCGAGCGTTTTGCAGGCCTGCTGCCGGTGAAGATACTGCCGTGCCCGATTGAATTCCCCCGCCTGATGTACTACCAGCTTTGGCATGAACGCACCCATGCATCTGCGGCGGCGAAGTGGCTGCGTGAGCGGGTCAAGTCGGTGGCCAATGCATTGCGCAAACAATGAACAAGCAGTGACGATGAATCCCCCAGCTTCCACTTCCACTTCCACATCCATGACGGCGCGCCTGCAACTGGCGGGCATCACCAAGGCCTACCCCGGCGTGGTCGCCAACAGCAATATTTCGCTGACCGTGCAGCCTGGCGAAATTCATGCCGTGCTCGGTGAAAACGGCGCCGGAAAATCCACGCTGATGAAGATTATTTATGGCGCGGTCAAGCCCGATGCCGGCAGCATCACCGTCGATGGCAAGAAGGTAGAGGTGCGCAATCCCAATGAGGCCCGCGCGCTGGGCATCAGCATGGTGTTCCAGCACTTCAGCCTGTTCGACACGCTGACGGTGGCCGAGAACGTCTGGCTGGGGCTGGATAAAAAACTGAGCCTGGCCGATGTGTCGCAGCGCATTCGTGAAACCACCGAGGCCTATGGCCTGCAGCTTGACCCGGCGCGGCCTGTGCATACGCTGGGCGTCGGTGAGCGCCAGCGGGTCGAGATCGTGCGCGCACTGCTGACCAACCCGCGTCTTCTGATTCTTGATGAGCCGACCTCGGTATTGACGCCGCAGGCGGTTGAAAACCTGTTTGTCACCCTGCGCAAGCTTGCGGTGCAGGGCTGCAGCATTCTTTACATCAGCCACAAGCTGCATGAGATACGCGCGCTGTGCACGGCCTGCACCGTGTTGCGAGGCGGCCAGGTGACGGGCGTGTGTGACCCGCGCCAGGAATCAAATGCCTCACTGAGCCGCCTGATGATTGGCGCCGAGCCGCCTGCACTTGAACACCGCGCATCAAAGGCGGGCGACATCGTGCTCGACGTGCGGCAGATGGATTTGCCGGGTGATGGCCAGTTTGGCGTCAACCTGCAGCAGATCGCGCTTAATGTGCGTGCCGGTGAGGTGGTCGGCATTGCCGGTGTCTCGGGTAATGGACAGAAAGAGCTGCTGTATGCGCTGTCGGGGGAAGACACCCGCGCTGCTGCAGATGCTGTGGTGGTCAGGGGCAAACCTGCGGGCAAACTCAGCCCGCGCAAACGTCGTGAGCTGGGCCTGCACTTTGTGCCTGAAGAACGCCTTGGCCGCGGCGCCGTGCCGTCGCTGTCGCTGGCCCGCAATCTGATGCTGACCCGTAAGGAAGCGATTGGCAAAAGCGGCTGGTTGCATCGCAGTGTGTTGCAGGCGCAGGCTGCGCGCATCATTGCAGCCTTCAAGGTCAAGGCCGGTGGGCCGCAGGCGATGGCCAAGTCACTCTCGGGTGGCAACCTGCAGAAGTTCATCATGGGCCGCGAGATTGATGCGAAGCCCACGCTGCTTATCGTTTCGCAGCCGACCTGGGGTGTGGACGTGGGTGCGGCATCCCAGATTCGCGGCGAGTTGCTCAAGCTGCGCGATGCCGGCTGTGCCGTGCTGGTGGTGAGCGAGGAGCTTGAAGAGTTGTTCGAGATCTGCGACCGCCTGTATGTGATGGCCAAAGGGCAGGTTTCACCTTCGCTGCCGCGCGCCGAAGCCACGGTGGAACTGGTCGGCCAGTGGATGAGCGGTTTGTGGGGCCAGGCACCGCAAGGGGCAGCAGCATGAACATGAAACTTGAAGTCCGCCCGCAGCCGTCGTCGTTCTGGAGTTATGCCTCGCCGCTGCTGGCGCTGCTGATTACCGTGGTGATCGGTGTGCTGCTGTTTATTGCGTTGGGCAAGGACCCGGTGCGCGGCCTGCAGGTGTTTTTCTGGGAGCCTATACGTTCGGTGCGGGCCATCAGCGAACTGATGGTCAAGGCCACGCCGCTGCTCATCATTGCGCTGGGGCTCGCCGTCTGCTTTCGCTCCAACGTCTGGAATATTGGCGCAGAGGGCCAGTTTGTCATTGGTGCAGTAGCTGCTGGCGGCGTCGCGCTGCTGGCTGAAAAGACGACAGGGCCGTGGATTGTTCCGGCCATCCTGCTGGCAGGCATTGCGGGCGGCATGGCGTGGGCGGGCATCACGGCGCTGCTGCGCGACCGCTTCAACGCCAATGAAATCTTGGTCAGCCTGATGCTGGTCTATGTGGCCGACATGGTGCTTAACTACCTGGTCTTTGGCCCCTGGAAAGACCCCAACGGCTACAACTTTCCGCAGACCAAGACCTTCGAGGCGGTGACGCAGATTCCGCGCTTGATGCAGGGTTCACGCGTCAACATCGGCATCATCCTGGCGCTGATAGGTGTGGTTGGCCTGTGGCTGTTTCTGTTTCGCACCTTTGCGGGCTTCCGCCATGAGGTCAGCGGGCTGGCGCCTGCGGCTGCCCGCTACGCGGGCTTCTCGTCACGCCGCGCCTTGTGGCTGGCGCTGTTGACGTCGGGCGGCGCGGCGGGCCTGGCAGGTGCGCTGGAAGTCGCCGGGCCCATCGGCCAGCTCACGCCTTATGTGCCTGCGGGTTACGGGTTCGCCGCCATCATCGTGGCCTTTGTCGGCCGCCTGCATCCGGTGGGTGTGGTGTTCTCGGCCATCCTGATGAGCATGTTCTACATAGGCGGTGAGCTTGCCCAGTCGCGCCTTGGCATGCCCAAGTCCATCACTGGCGTGTTCCAGGGCCTTTTGCTGTTCAGCCTGCTGGCCTGCGACACGCTGATCGCCTATCGACTGAGGCTGGCCAGACCCATCACCATGCCGGTGGCCAACCCGCCCTCGACCGAAGTGCTGAAAGGAGCCGACTGATGGAATCGACCGCATTGCTGATCGCGGCCACACTCAGCGCCGGTACCATCCTGGCGATTGCTGCGCTGGGCCTGCTGATCAACGAAAAAGCCGGCATTGTTAACCTTGGCGCAGAGGGCATGATGCTGTGCGCTGCCATTGCCGGGTTCGCCACCGTAGTGCACACCGGCAATACCTGGCTGGGGTTTGCGGCCGGCATGGCGGCGGGTGCCTTGCTGGCTTCCGTCTTTGGTGTGCTGGTGATCTGGCTCAACACCAACCAGTACGCGACCGGGCTGGCACTCAGCCTGTTCGGCGCAGGCTTCTCGGCGTTTGCCGGCATCAAATACGTGCAGGAGAAACTGCCAGAGCAGTCGCAGTTCCCAATACCGTTGCTGGGCGACATTCCTTTCTTCGGCCCCGCGCTGTTCCGCCATCACCCCATGGTCTACATCGCCATGGCGCTGACGGCGGGGCTGATCTGGTTTTTGTACCGAACCCGCGCCGGGCTGGTTCTGCGCTCCGTCGGCGAGAGTCCGGAGTCGGCGCACGCGCTCGGCTACCCGGTGCGGCGCATCCGCCTTATGGCCGTCATTGTCGGTGGCGCGTTGTGTGGCCTGGCCGGTGCCTACGTGTCGGTGGTCTATACCCCGCTGTGGGTGGAAGGCATGATCGCCGGCAAGGGCTGGATAGCCCTGGCACTGACCACCTTTGCCACCTGGCGCCCGGCACGGGTGTTGCTTGGTGCCTACCTGTTCGGCGGCGTGACCATGCTGCAGTTTCATCTTCAGGGCCTGGGTGTGAATGTGCCCAGCCAGTTTTTAACCATGCTGCCTTACCTGTCGACCATCGTGGTTCTGGTGCTGATATCGCGCAACCCGCTGTGGATACGCGTGAACATGCCGACATCGATTGGCAAGCCGTTTTACCCTGGCGCGTGATGATTTCGGCCCATAATTAACCGTTGTTCTGAAACCTGATTTCCTTTTTTCTTATTCCTGAACGAAAGCGAGACGACATGACTGACCTGCAAAAACGTTCCCTGCTCAAGCTCGCGGCGCTGTCTGCCGTGGCTTCTGCCGCGCTGATGGGCTGCGGCAAAAAGGAAGAGCCCGCACCGGCGCCTGCGCCCGCACCGGTTGCTTCAGCGCCAGCCAAGGTTGAGCCGCTCAAGATCGCCTTCGCCTATGTCGGCCCTGTCGGCGACGGCGGCTGGACGTTTGCGCATGACAACGGCAAAAAAGCCATTGAAAAAGCCTTTGGCGACAAGGTCGTCACCAGCTTTGTCGAGAAGGTCCCAGAGTCGGCCGACGCAGAACGCGTGATCCGCGACATGGCAGACCAGGGCAACAAGCTGATTTTCGGCACCACCTTCGGCTACATGGAGCCCATGCTCAAGGTTGCCGCCGACAAGAAAGACGTGAAGTTCGAGCACGCCACCGGCTACAAGACGGCCGACAACATGCGTACCTATGACAGCCGCACCTACGAAGGCGCCTACATGGCCGGCGTGGTGGCGGGCAAGATGACCAAATCCGGCACGCTGGGCGTGGTGGGTTCGGTGCCGATTCCTGAAGTGGTGCGCAACATCAACAGCTTCACGCTGGGTGCACAGTCGGTGAACCCCAAGATCAAGACCAAGGTGGTCTGGGTCAACGAGTGGTTCAACCCGCCAAAAGAAACCGAAGCCGCCACCGCGCTGATCAACGGTGGCGCCGACGTGCTGTTCCAGAATACCGATTCATCGGCTGTGCTTCAGACCGCTGAAAAAATGGGCAAGCGCGCCTTCGGCTGGGATTCGGACATGACCTCTTACGGTCCCAAGGCCCACCTGGCTTCGGCCATCATCAACTGGGGTCCTTACTACGTGAAGACTGTGGGTGATGTACTCGAAGGCAAATGGACGGGCAACGCCGGCGTCTGGTGGGGTGTGAAGGAAGGCGCGATAGACCTTGTTTCCATCGCCGCCGATGTACCTGACGACACTAAAAAGAAGATTGATGAAGTCAAGGCCGGCCTGAAGGACGGTACGTTCTCTATCTGGAAGGGCCCCATCATGGACAACACCGGCAAGGAACTGATTGCCAAGGATGTGGTGGCCGATGACAAATTCCTCGGTGGCCTGAAAACCTACGTCAAGGGTGTTGAAGGCAAGGTGCCGGGTAACTGATATCCGGGCTGTGACATACATTTAATGGGATGATGAAAGCTGCCTGCGGGCAGCTTTTTCATTTCCGCCAGCATCCCAAGGAGGGGCCATGAGCGCCGTTTTCAACATTGCCCCAGAGCGCCTGCCCGATCTGCTTCGTCAGATGCCCAAGGCCGAGTTGCACATCCACATCGAGGGTTCGCTGGAGCCCGAACTGATTTTCGCGCTTGCTGCGCGTAACGGTGTGGCGATCCCCTACCGCAGCGTTGAAGAACTTCGCCAGGCTTACGCCTTCACCAACCTGCAAAGCTTTCTCGACATCTACTACGCAGGGGCGAGTGTGCTGCTGAAGGAGCAGGACTTCTACGACATGGCGCAAGCCTACTTTGTGAAGGCTGCTGCTGACAACGTCATCCACGCAGAGCTGTTTTTTGACCCGCAGACGCATACCGCGCGCGGCGTGGCGATGGAGACAGTCATCAACGGTTTGCATCGCGCCTGCGTGGATGCCAAGGCGATGGGCATCAACGCCTCTCTCATCATGTGTTTCCTGCGCCATTTGAGTGAAGAAGACGCCTTTGAAACGCTGGAGCAGGCCCTGCCTTACCGCGAAAAAATCATTGGCATAGGTCTGGACTCGGGCGAAGTGGGCAACCCGCCAGAAAAGTTTGCGCGCGTGTTTGCCCGTTGCCGTGAACTCGGCTTTCACCTTGTGGCCCATGCGGGAGAAGAGGGGCCGCCCGTCTATGTCTGGACTGCGCTGGATGTGCTCAAGGTCGAACGCATTGACCATGGCGTGCAGTCAGTGAAAGACGCCGCACTGATGCAGCGCCTGGCCAAGGACCGCATTGCGCTCACGGTGTGCCCGCTGTCCAACCTCAAGCTCTGCGTCTTTCCCGATCTGGCCAGCCACAACCTGCGCGCGCTGCTGGACGCGGGCATCGCCGCCACCGTCAACTCTGACGACCCGGCCTATTTTGGCGGGTACATGAATGACAACTTCACACAGACCTTTGCTGCCACAGGCCTGAATGCGCAGCATGCCTGGCAACTCGCCAGCAACAGCTTTGAAGCCAGTTTTACAGATGCCCTCAGCAAGCGCCGTTACATTGATGCGCTTGATGCGGTGTTTGCCTCTTTTGAAAATAACTGAACATGGCCATGACTTCAACTCCTGCGGCTTTGCGACCGCTTGGCACCGGTACTCTGCTGTTAATGGCCGTGGCCTGCGGCCTGTGCGTCGGGGCCAATTATTTCAACCAGCCCCTCCTGCACTCCATCGCCGTGAGCCTGCAGGTCAGCGAGGCCACTGCCTCCCTGATGGTCACGACAGGGCAGGTGTCTTATGCCATCGGCCTGCTGCTGCTGGTGCCGCTCGGCGACATGTTGGAGCGTCGGGGTCTGGTCATCAGCCTGATGGTGCTGGCGGCGCTGGGCCAGTTCATCAGCGGCTTCGCGGGCAACATTGCCATGCTGGCAGCCGGCACCATCATGGCGGGGCTTTTTTCGGTATGTGCGCAGATATTGGTGCCAATGGCGGCCACGCTGTCGGATCCCCAGCGAAGCGGGCGCGCCGTGGGGCTGGTCATGAGCGGCATGCTGACCGGCATTCTTGCAGCGCGCAGCGTGGCGGGCCTGCTGTCAGCTTTAGGCGGGTGGACGCTGGTGTACCGCTGCGCGGGCGTGGTGATGCTGCTGGTAGCGCTGGCGCTGTGGCGCGCACTGCCGCCCTCAAGAAATCCAGCCAGGTCAAGCTATGGAGCCATCCTCGCGTCCCTGGGCACACTGGTACTGCAATACCCGCGCCTGCGCACCCGGGCCCTGCTGGGCGCGCTGTCTTTTGCCTCGTGCAGCGCGCTGTTTTCCACCATGGCCCTGATGCTGGCCGGGCCCGCCCATGGCCTGAACGACGCGCAGATTGGCCTGGTGGGCCTGGCCGGCGTTGCCGGCGCATTGATGGCCAATGTTGCGGGCCGACTGGCGGACCGCGGCTGGGTTCAGTGGACCTCAGGTGTTTGCGCCCTGTTGACAGTCCTCAGCTGGGCCGTGCTCTGGCTGGGCGGCAGCAGCCTGGCGTGGTTTGTGGCCGGCATGCTGCTGGTTGACCTGGCCGTCCAGGGTGTGCACATCAGCAACCAGAATATTGTCTACAAGCTGGCGCCTGAAGCCAGGTCGCGCATCAATGCGGTCTACATGACGAGTTTTTTTGTAGGTGCTGCCGCTGGCTCGGCAATGGGCTCCATCGCATGGGTGCGCGGCGGCTGGGCGGGGGTTTGTGTACTCGGTGTGGTGTTGGCTCTGGCGGCAGCCGTGGTGTGTATTCAGGATGCGCGCAGGGGCGCATAAACGGCGATGAGCAGCGCCGGTTAAAATAAGCAGTCAGCAACGCGCCGCCCCGGCGCGCTGGAATTCATTCACCCGGGGCCATGTAGAGGACCACCATGTATAAAAACCTCGCAGCCCCCGGCACGTCCGCGTGTGGCGCTGCCAGCTTTTCTTCATATCTTTTGCCCCCGTCATTCAGGCGGGCCGCGCCATGACATACCAGGTCAAGGAAATTTTCTACACACTGCAGGGCGAAGGTGCCAATGCGGGCAGGCCTGCCGTGTTCTGCCGTTTTGCAGGCTGCAACTTATGGACAGGCCGCGAGCAGGACCGTGCAACGGCGGTGTGCCAGTTTTGCGATACCGACTTTGTGGGCACCGACGGCACGCTGGGCGGCAAGTTCAGCAATGCAGACGAACTTGCAGGCCGCATTGAGGCGCAGTGGCCGCAGGGCGATACCGCCAACCGCTTTGTGGTGATGACCGGCGGTGAACCGCTGCTGCAGGTTGATGACGCATTGATAGCGGCCCTGCATGCGCGGGGTTTCCAGATTGCGGTCGAGACCAACGGCTCAATCGCCGCGCCAGCAGGCATAGACTGGATTTGTGTCAGCCCCAAGGCCGGCGCGCCCTGGGTGCAGCGCGGAGGCCACGAGCTCAAGCTGGTTTGGCCCCAGCCTTTTTTTGACCTCGCCGAGCTTGAAGCGGCGCAGTTTGAACACCGCTACCTGCAGCCCATGGACAACGTGCTGCGCGCGGACAACACCGAGGCCTGCATCAAGCTTTGTATGCAGCGCCCTGCATGGCGACTGAGTTTGCAGACGCACAAAATAACGGGTATTCGATGAACTACGAGATCTCCCAGAAATTCTTTTTCGATGCCGCGCACACGCTCAAGCGCGAGGTTGAAGCCGACAGCAGCCGCCGCATCCACGGCCATACCTACAATGCCGAGGTCATGCTGTCCGGCCAGCCTGATACTGTGACCGGCATGGTGGTTGACCTTGGCCTGGTGAGAATCGCCATTGAGCAGTTGCGTCCCAGACTGGACCACCACCTGCTCGATGATGTGACTGGCCTCGGACCGGCGACGCTTGAAAACCTGTGTGCCTTTATCTGGCGCGATTTGTTGCCGTCCGTACCTGGCCTTTCCGCAGTGCGCGTGTGGCGCGAGTCTGTGGGTGACAGCTGCACCCTGCGCGCATAGTCATGGGCCTGCTCACACTATTGTCAGGAGATGCGTTGTGAGTCAAAAAGGCTGTGCGCAAGGCGCAAAACGCAGATGGGGTAGACCCCATCAAGGCTTTGCAACGCCGCGTACGGCCTTTTTGATCACAACCCGCAGGGAACGGGGTGAAAACAGCGCCACTCTGTGTTGCACTCCTGGGCAAGGCAGGATCCTTGCCGTCGTCGCGCGCCTTGATTGGCACTGTTTTCACCGCGTTCGCACTCCTGAAAATATTGTGAGCAGGCCCTATTCGCGACCGGATATGAGCGGGGGCGTTTTCTGCGCTACGCTTGTGGCATGAAAGCGTATCGGGCCTCCCTTTTGTACTTTGCAGCGAATTCGGCACAAGCCGTTTTCGAAGAGGACGGCCTGCTGGTCGTCGGACCCGACGCAGAAGGACGGCAGGTGGTGCAGGCCATTGGCAGTTACCAGAGCCTGTGGAAGGATTGGTCCAGCCTTGATGTGGAGCATTTGCCCGGCCGCATCATTGCGCCGGGTTTTGTGGATATGCATATCCACTACCCCCAGCTGGATGTCATCGGTTCACCAGCTGAAGGCCTGCTGCCCTGGCTTGAGAACTACACCTTCCCGCATGAGTCTCGTTTTTCCGATGCGGGCTACGGTGCAGAGTCGGCCACTTTTTTTATTGACGAATTGCTGCGCAATGGCGTGACCACCGCGCTGACGTTCGCCACGTCGCATCCGGCCTCGGTTGATGCTTTGCTGGGCGAAGCGCAGAAAAGAAAAATGCGCATGATCGCCGGAAAGGTGCTGCAGGACCAGAACTCGCCCGATGGGGTGCGCGACCAGACCGCACAAAGCCTTCTGGACACTGAAGCCCTCATCAATAAATGGCATGGCGTTGACCGCCTGGGTTACTCCATCACGCCGCGCTTTGTGCCCAGCTGCAGCGAAGCGCAGTTGCGCGGCGCGGGCGAACTGGCGGCGAAGTACGCCGATGTCTGGGTGCAGTCGCATGTGGCCGAGAACCTGGATGAGGTCGCCTGGGTGAAACAGCTTTACCCCAAGGCGCGCAGCTATCTTGATGTGTATGGCCAGTTCGGCCTGCTCAGGCCGCGTGCCGTGTATGCACACTGCATCCATATTGACGATGAGGACCGTGCCCTCATGCATGACACAGGTACGGCAGCAGCCGTCAGCCCTACCAGCAACCTTTTTCTGGGCAGCGGCTTTTTTGACTATGTGGCTGCAGAGCGCACAGGCTTTTTGTATGGCCTGGCCAGCGACGTAGGCGGGGGTACCAGCTTCAGCCCCTTCAGTACCATGCTGGCCGCCTATTACGTCGGCCGCGAAGGGCAGACCAAACCCGGCGTGTCGCTCAAACCCGGGCAATTGTGGTGGCAGCACACCGCAGGCGCTGCAAGGGCGCTGGGGCTGGAGGGCGTTGTCGGCAACCTGTTGCCCGGCTGCGAGGCCGACTTTGTGGTCCTCAACCCCAAGGCCACACCGCTGCTGGCCCGCAAGACAAGCCAGTCTGCCAGCCTGGACGAGTTGCTCTTTGCGCTGATTGTTCTTGGGGATGATCGCCTGATCGAGAAAACAGTGATCTCCGGCACCTGATGTTCAGGCGGTCCGTTGTTCGGCCGGCCTGATAAAACAAAACCTTCTAGATGTCGCCGTCGTCCGGGCTTGATGTCTTTGATGCGACAAAGTTGCCCAGTTTTGAAGACCAGTCGTGGGCCTCATGGTCAAGCATTTCAAGCTGCTCGCATGTAACGCCACTGCTGGAGAACATCTTGTTGGATGCGGCATTTTCTTTAACGTGATGTTTTTTCTCGCGAAGATACACGACCTTTCTGATGCCCGCTTGAATGATCGCCTGGGCGCAGCGAGGGCAGGGAAACTGGGTCGTGTAAATGGTTGCGTTGGTCAGCGGCAGAACGACACAGTTGAGGGTCGCATTTATTTCCGCATGCACCACGTAGCTGTGCCGCGAGTGAAACGGATCGTTGTCGTCGTCAGACCAGTAAATAGGGTCGCTGTCGTCGCAGCCGCGGGGCAGGCCGTTGTATCCCACGCCGACTATTCTGTGATCGGGTGTGACGATGCATGCACCATTTCTTGCCCGATGGTCTTTTGAACGTGCGGATGCCAGCAGTGCTACGCCCATGAACATCGAATGCCAGCCAATCAATGCGTGGGGCCTCAAGTTACTCTTGTCGCTCATATGGTGTTCAATGGATATCAGTGGTGAAACTCAGGTGCAGGCCAACATGCTAGCACCCGACTCAAACACGGGATTTTGCGGTTCCCTCCCACCTTCTCTTGGGGCGCACACGCAGGTTGACCTCTGCTTTGCTGGCAAGCTGCCGGGGGTAATTCCTACGGATTTGTGGCTGCTTCGCCGAATGGCGCCCGGACAGCAGATTTTCTAATATTGGTTCATGACTGGAGGGCAGTATCCGCAGGTGGATATGGCAGCTTCAGACATCACCACGAAGGAGTTCATCATGGCTGCTGTTGCTGGTTCTACCGGATTTGAAGCCGCACTTCCTGGCGGCTATTCAGCTCAACCAGCCTCCTGGGATTCCATCGCGCGGCCTTGCCGCTACTGGCCCTGTGAACTTCTTTCAGCCTTCATGCTGCAGATGGCAGCCAGGGGCTGCAGCGTCAACGAATCCATGATGCTCGGCAGTCATGATTACGCCATCGAAAAACTGAGCTACGCGCACACGCTCAATGACGACGTACTCCGCTCGCTGGCCGTGCAGATGTTTTCATACTTTGACGATGAACCTTGCCACGCGGTCAGCCAACTGGTTGCCCAAACGCTGCACCATTAGGCAATCGGCTCGCTCCGGTGCGCCACCCGCGCCGCAGCCAGATCCCAGCCCGCCCAGCCGCAGCTTTTGAAAAGCACCCGCCCGTCGGGTTTTTTCATGCCCTGCCTCACCACATCGGCCAGCGTTGCAAAGCTGCTCACGTTCAACCCGGCCTGAAGCAGGTCGCCTGCCTCATGCAGTGCGTCAGCGGTATCTACAAAGATGTGCCCCCGCTCCACAAAATGCCTGCACAGCCGCGGCGACAACTCCATCATTTTTGGTGTGAATGCGCCAACTGCACTGATGAACGCGTCTCCGCGCGGAAGGGCGTCAAGCACGACCCTACTGGCGGGCGTACAGGTGACGGCCAGGGGGCAGTCGGCAAGCGCAGCGTTGGCATCAGGAACCAGCCGGGTATTCAATCCCATGGCCTGGCCGTGAGCGATCAGGCGCGCGGCGCTTTCGGGGCTGCGTGAGGCGATGCAGAACTCACTGACACCCAGAACTTCGGCAAACGCTTCCATGTGCGCCTTGCCTTGCACACCGGCACCCACGATGAGCATGGGTCCCCGTGAATTCATCGCCAGGCGTTGCGCGGCAAATGCAGAGACCGCTGCCGTCCTGCGTGCTGTGACCGTGGGGCCATCAAGCACCAGCCTGCGCTGGCCGGTGGCAACGTCAAAGACCACCACATCACCCTGAATTGCGGGCAACCCCCGGGTCGCGTTGGCCGGCGTGTAAGTGATGAGTTTGGTGATCGCAATGCGACCATCCAGCGCCGGCATGACAAACAGGCTGCCGCCACCCGGCAGCGCCTGTACCAGCCGGGGCGGAACCTGCACGGCATCGTCTGCCAGAAGCAGGCCGATCTCGTCCACCAGCGATGTCCATGGCAAGCGCCCTGCGGTCTGCATAGGGTCGAGGAAGGTGTTTGAAGGCGTCATGCGATTGCAGGTGTGAGGCTTTTATCCTACATCCTGAAGCGTTGGCGGCCGAATGGTGGCCCGAGGCGGGTCTTCTAGCATCAAGTCAACAAACAACCACCGTGCTTGAGGAGTCCCCGCCATGTTTTCAGATCACCTGCCCAAGATTGACCGTGTCAGTGGCCGCAGCCTGTTCCTGATGGCTGGAGGCCTCGTCATCGTTTGCCAGCTGGCAGCCATGGTGCTGGTGGCAGGTGAACAGGTTAAAAAAGCTGAGTTACGTGACGCCCAGCATTCGCAGCAGCGTGCGGCAATTGCGAAGTGTTTTGAGGGCACTACCCGTGCAGCGCGCCAGGAGTGCATGCTGCAAGCCAGAAACGAATCGCTGGGTATGACCCAGATCGCTGCGAGTGTAAACACGCCAGACAGCTCGCCAAGGGAACTGGCCAGCTACACCGATTTCACACGTGGCCCATCGGCTTCGATGCAGGTTGGCGTGATGGGCGTGTCCTTCGCGTCACGTTAAACTGCTTTAAACATGCATGTGACGGATTAGCTGATCCGTCCTGCCTCCAGAGCGGTGTCTTCACTCGTGCGCAGCGCACACTCTGTGGCAACTCTCAACCCCTTCACCATCTCCGCAAGCTCCATGCAGGGCTTGCCTTGCTCTGGTAGCCAGGGAACATGGATAAAGCCCCCCCGTATCTTCTCGACCTTGCCGCGTTTCGCGATGATGTTCATCAGCGCATAAAAAACATGGTTGCAGACAAACGTTCCTGCGGTCTGTGAGACCTCAGCCGGGAGTCCGGCCTTTTGCAAAGCCACCAGCATGGCCTTGATGGGCAGGGTACTGAAATATGCTGCGGGACCTTTGGGATTTACCGGAATATCGACGGGCTGCGCGCCTTCGTTGTCAGCAATGCTGGCGTCGGCAATGTTGATGGCTATGCGTTCCAGCGATATGGCGCTGCGGCCGCCGGCCTGGCCGACACAGATGACCAGCGCAGGTTTGTGAACGCTAACCAGGCGTGCAAGCTCCCTGAGCGAACCGGCAAAAGTTGTGGGTATCTGTGCAGCGATGAGCTTGTGGCCAGCCAGCACTTCGCCATTCAACGCCTGTACTGCCAGCGAGCTCGGGTTGACACTCGCGCCGCCAAAGGCGTCAAAGCCTGTCAAAAGTACCGTGGACTGTGCAGTGCTCATGGCCTGATTTTGCAACGCCTTGGGTGATTCACCAATATTCAGCAGCGATGCAGCTGTGAAAACGCGGCCCTCAGGAAGGCGACTTCAGCTTGATGCTGTTGTCGGCCTTGCCGTCGAACTTCACCAGCCTGACCTTCCCGTTCTGGCCGGGGAAACCGGCAAAGACGGCTCGAACAAGATAGGGCACCAGATCGGGCAGGTCTTCGTTGTCGCCTTCGTAGACGGCGCGCGACTCAAATACAGCGCGCGGTTTGCCTGCCGGGTTGCCTTGCGTGTCCAGCAGGCGGATGCGCAGGTTGCTGACCTGCATTGTCCGGATCACTTCGCGGTCGCCCACATAGCGTGACCCGAAAGCGTCAGGTCCCCAGTAACCAGGGAACACATTGCCGGCGGCATTGCGGTAGGGCGGGTGAAAAATGTAGTTGTCCTGGTAGACGGCTTCGCGCACCTTGCGGTCACGCGTGCCGTTGCCGGTCACTATGTCCACCTCAATACGGCCTACCTGTCCTGGTGGTGCGCGCTTGAGGCCCAGGCGCTCAAGCTCTGCCTGCACATAGCCTTCATAGGCCTGTTGTTCCAGGTCATTGATGCCATCGGTAGGCCGGATGTAACTGAAGGTTGACCCTGCGACGTTGCCGGGCCACTGGTTGAAGCTGGTGACCTTGGCCGTGATCGGGCTGGCGCAGGCGGTCAGCAGGGCGGCCGCTGTGAGGGCCAGGCCCAGTCGGCAGCTATGGGCAATTCGGGTGGCAAGAAGCGATGGTGTCATGGCAGATGGATAACCTTCATGGTCATTTTGTTCCGCTGGCACCCGGCGTTTATCTCTCGCGGGTAAAGTCGGCGTACACGTGTTTCTGTCTGACAGGGTTCACTGCCAGAACAGCGGACAATGGCGCGTAAATTCATACAACAGGGGCCATCATGAAGTGGGAAGGCAATCGGGAATCCGACAATGTTGAAGACCGTCGCGACGACGGCGGCGGGGGTGGCGGCGGCTTCGGGTTTGGCGGGCGCAGCATTGGCATAGGCACCATCGTCATCGCCCTGGTGGGCGGCATGGTGTTTGGCGTCAACCCGCTGACCATACTCAACCTGCTCAGCGGCGGCTCGCCTGCACAGGTGCAACAGCCGCAGGCGCCCGCTCACCGTCCGCCGGCCGATGACCGCATGGCCAAATTTGTATCGACGGTGCTGGCCGACACTGAAGATGTCTGGACCGACGTCTTTACCAAGGGCGGTGCCAGTTATGTCAAACCGCGGCTGGTGCTGTTTCGCGGCGCCACACAAACCGCTTGCGGCCAGGGCCAGTCGGCCATGGGCCCGTTCTACTGCCCTGGCGACCAGAAGGTTTACATAGACCTTGATTTTTACGAGACGCTGAAAAACCGCCTGGGTGCGCCCGGTGAGTTTGCCCAGGCCTATGTGATTGCGCATGAAGTGGGCCACCACGTGCAGAACCTGCTCGGCATCAGCGGCAAGATGGACCAGATGCGTGGCCGCGTCAGCAAGGTCGAGTACAACGCGCTCAGCGTCAAGCTGGAACTGCAGGCCGACTGCTTTGCCGGGGTCTGGGCCTACCACGCCAACAATGCGCGGCAAATCCTTGAAGGCGGCGATATTGCCGCTGCCATGAACGCCGCAGCCAAAATTGGCGACGATGCCCTGCAGAAGTCCAGCGGCGGCGCGGTGATGCCGGAGAGCTTTACCCACGGTACCAGCGCCCAGCGACAGCGCTGGTTCAATACTGGCGTGACGACAGGAAGCGTCAAGGCCTGCGATACCTTCAGCGCCCGGAACCTGTAAGAAAGCTCTCTGAAACCCAATGAATTAAAGGGCTATTTGCTATTAATTCTGTAGCAAATCTGACCGGAATACGAATTACCTGAGGGCGCGGAATATCCCCGGTAGCCCTCATGGTCGCCCGGAGCCCCATTCAGGGCCCAAAGTGCGACAATAGGGGGCTAAGGAAGCACGCATCCCCTCTGGCGGTCTGCGGCGTTGCCTTTTTGTCAAGAGCTGGCCTGGGGCCGTGCTGTTGGCTGCATCCAGCGCCCTGGCCATCGAATTTCGATCCGTGCGCCACAAACCGCCAGTGTTGAGTGTTACGCAGAGCTTCCTTATGACTTCATCTTTTTCCAATCTTTCGCTGGCCGAACCGCTGGCCCGCGCCGTAGCCGAAATGGGCTACGAAACCATGACCCCCATCCAGGAACAGGCAATTCCTGTCGTTCTGGAAGGCAAGGATGTCATGGGCGCCGCCCAGACCGGCACCGGCAAGACGGCTGCTTTTGCGTTGCCGCTGCTGCAGCGCATGATGAAGCACGAAAACGCTTCGACCTCGCCAGCCCGCCACCCTGTGCGCGCCCTGGTGCTTTTGCCGACGCGCGAACTGGCCGACCAGGTGGCCGAGCAGGTCAAGCTGTACGCCAAGTACACCAACCTGCGCAGCACCGTGGTGTTTGGCGGCATGGACATGAAACCGCAGACGCTGGAACTCAAAAAAGGCGTCGAGGTGCTGGTCGCCACACCGGGCCGGCTGCTGGACCATATTGAAGCCAAAAACGCCGTGCTCAACCAGGTTGAATACGTGGTGCTCGATGAGGCCGACCGCATGCTCGACATCGGCTTTTTGCCGGACCTGCAGCGCATCCTGAGCTACCTGCCCAAGCAGCGCATTACGCTTTTGTTCTCGGCCACCTTCTCGCCGGAAATCAAACGCCTGGCGTCCAGCTATCTGCAGAACCCGGTGACGATTGAAGTCGCGCGTTCCAACGCCACCGCGTCGACGGTCGAGCAGCACTTCTACAGCGTGGGTGCCGATGACAAGCGCCGCGCACTGCACCAGGTGCTCAAGACACGCGGCATGAAGCAGGCCTTTGTGTTTGTGAACAGCAAGCTCGGCTGCGCACGCCTTGCACGCTCGCTGGAGCGTGAGGGCCTGAAGACAACCGCACTGCATGGTGACAAGAGCCAGGACGAGCGCCTGAAAGCCCTTGATGCCTTCAAGAAGGGCGAAGTCGACTTGCTGGTGTGTACCGATGTCGCCGCTCGAGGCCTGGACATCAAGGATGTACCCGCCGTGTTCAATTTCGACGTGCCCTTCAATGCAGAAGATTACGTTCACCGCATCGGCCGCACCGGCCGTGCAGGTGCTTCCGGCCTGGCCGTGAGTTTTGTGGCCAGCAGCGACCAGCGCCTGGTGGCCGATATTGAAAAACTCATCAAGACCAAAATCGAGCTTGAGCCGATGGAGTTTGATGAAGACAAGCCGCGCATCAGCGAAGGCCGAATCAACGACGGCCGCCGCATGTACCGCGAAGGCGAAGACAGCGGCCGTGAAGCCCGCGCTCCACGTGAAGGGCGTGAGGTCCGTGAGCCGCGCGAGCGCCGCGAATACGCACCCCAGCGCCAGGCGCCGCGTGACCCCTTCTTTGACCAGCCTTACGAATCAACCCTGCCCGCAGAAGCCAAACCGGCCTGGGAATCTGCCAAATCTGCCACCGCCACCGCACGCGTGTCGGCCAATATCAAGCCGCGCAAAAAAGTCCCGGCCCTGTTCAAGATAGTCGAAGCCAAAACCACCGACACCTCGGACGCCTGAGGCCTGTTCGGGCAGGCCACGGCTGCCTGCACCCGCGTCGGCTTCGCGCATGAATCGGACCCCGCCTACGGAGCCGGGCGCTGCGCTCTGATGGTCTGGGCACACTGCAGACCGCACACTGGCAGCCATGGCCAGTTTCATTGATCGCCTGAGCGCGCACATCCCCGGGGTTTTGCTCAAACCCGCCCGTTCTGTTGTCCGCGCCGTCAATCTCTGGATGGACGCCGACGGCCTGCGCATGGGCGCGGCCATGTCGTTCTACGGCATCCTCAGCCTGGCGCCCCTGCTGGTCCTCATGGTTGCCGTCCTCGGCTGGTGGCTGGACCGCACGTATATCGAAACCAGCCTGGTGCAGCAGATCCAGTCCGTCGTGGGCACGCAGGGCGCGCTGGTCGTGCAGCAGGCCCTGACCAGCGCAAAAGAGCCGTCCGACGGCATCATCGCCTCGCTGTTTGCTTTCGGTTTTTTGCTGGTGGGTGCAACGGGCGTGTTTGCCGAGCTGCAGGATGCCTTCGAGCGGCTCTGGCGCACCGACTCCGGCGTAGTGGCGCAGCAAAAGTGGTGGTACAGCGCATCGCTGCGGCTGCGCGGTGTGGCCTACATCCTCGCTTTCGGCTTCCTGCTGCTGGTGTCGCTTGCGATTTCAACCTTCCTCAGCCTGCTCTCGGGCTGGGCTGGCAACTATGTGCCGGTCGAGAAGATCGCGCTTGTCCTCAATGAGCTGGTGACGGTTGCTTTCTGCACGGCGCTATTCGTCGCGCTGATGCGCATGAGCGCCGGGCCCAAGCCACCGCTGCGTTACCTGGTGCGAGGCGCGGCCATCGGTGCCGTGCTGTTTGCCGTCGGCAAGCACGTGATGGCGGTGTATCTCTCGACAGCCGCCGTAGTGTCGGCCTATGGCGCGGCCGGTTCGCTGGTCGTGATCCTCATGTGGATTTATTTCTCTTCGGCGGTGCTGCTGTTTTCAGCCAGTTGCGCACGCGTGCTGGCCGAGGACGCCCACGCCCGTGCGCTGGCACGCATGGCGCAGGCAGAAGCAAAATCGCCACAGACCAGGTCTGATGCGGCCTTGACCCCATCCGGAGCGCTGCGGCCAGGCAACACCCAGCCCCCGGTTGTTTGAGTGGACTGCCGGATGCTATTGTTTTTATAGCTGCTCACGCACGTGTTTATTGGTCTGGAGGCCAATTTGGCACCTGAAAACGGCTCTTTTTCAGGTATTGCAGGCCGTTTGAGTGCGTGGCAGGCTGCTTAAAGGCCTGATTAATACGTTAAATGTATTAATTGACTTTATTTTTCTCGTTACGAGTCGGATTGTTGTGATTTATGTAACGGAGGCGGTTTCAGCCTCAGCCCGGTTTCCTGGCCTGCTCGCACTGAACCGAAACCAGCTCGTACCCGCCATCTTTGCTGTCATCCAGCCGGGCCGCCGTCAGGCAGCCGCCCCAGACACAGCCTGTATCCAGCGGCAAGGTGCCATGCAGCAACCCGGCCTGGGATTTGAGGGCTTCTGCCCCCAGTGTTGACCAGTGCCCAAAGGCCATGCGCTGGCCTTCGGTCTTGCGGCCCGGCACTTCAAACCAGGGTATGTAGCCCTTGGGCGCATCGTCCAGGCTGCCGGTTGATTCGAACTCCATCACACCATCCGCGCTGCAAAAGCGCATCCGCGTCAGCGCGTTGACGATGACGCGCAGGCGTTCGGTGCCCTGCAGGCCGTCGTGCCAGCGGTCTGGCTGGTTGCCGTACATTGCGCGCGCAAACCCGGCCAGGTCTGGCCCGCGCAAGGCGCTTTCAACTTCCGCTGCCAGCGCCATCGTCTGCGCGGGCGTCCATTGGGGCACCACCCCGGCATGCACCATCAGCCAGCCTTTCGCCTGCATGGCCATCGGCCGGTGCCTAAGCCAGTCGAGCAGTGCAGGGCCGTCGGGCGCAGCCATGATTTCCTGTGAGGTGTCGCTGCGCCCAGGCTTGCGCACGCCTTGCCACATGGCGATCAGGTGCAGGTCGTGGTTGCCCAGCAGGCATTTCGCAGCATCGCCCAGCGACGACAGGTGGCGCAGCACGGCCAGTGATTCAGGCCCGCGGTTGACCAGGTCGCCCAGCAGATACAGCGTGTCGCGGCTAGGCGAAAAATCAACTTTTTCCAGCAGGCGCAGCAGGGGCTGGTGGCAGCCCTGAAGATCCCCAATCATGTACATTGGCATGTGTTCATTCTGCCCGGTCGTCCATGGATTTTTTGCTCATCGCGTTTTTAACCCTGCTTAATGGCATCTTCGCCATGTCCGAAATGGCCATGGCTTCCAGCAGGCGGGCCAGGCTGACAGCCATGGCCGAAGCAGGTGACAAGGGCGCACGCGCAGCCCTCGGGTTGATGGACAACCCCACGCAGTTCCTCTCGTCGGTGCAGGTCGGCATCACCTCCATCGGCATGCTCAACGGCATCATCGGCGAGGCCGCGTTCAGCGGCAACCTGGCCGTCTGGCTGCGCGAGTTCGGCATCACGCCACGCGCGTCCGAGATCAGTGCCACCGCCCTGGTCGTCGCGGTCATCACCTTCATCACCATCGTGTTTGGCGAGCTGGTGCCCAAACGCATTGGCCAGCTCTACCCCGAAACCGTGGCGCGTCTTGTGTCGCGCCCCATGATGTGGGTGGCCACGGGGGCCAAGCCTTTTGTCAGGCTGCTGTCCGTCAGCACGCAGGCCACACTCAAACTGCTTCGCGTTGACACATCTGCCGGCCGTGCGGTGACGGAAGAAGAGATTGCCGCCAGCCTTGAAGAAGGCGTTGATGCCGGCCTGATCGAGGAACACGAACACCAGATGGTGCAGAACGTGTTTCTGCTGGATGACCGACTGCTCACCTCGCTGATGCTGCCGCGTTCCGACATCGAGTGGCTTGATGCGTCTGACACTATTGCCCAAGCCATCGACAAGGCCGGTGTCACGGGGCATTCCTGGTACCCGGTGTGCCGGGGCAGTCTTGATGATGTGGTCGGCGTGGTGAGCGTGTCAAAATTGCTCGCGCTGCGCGGCCAGGCCCTGACGGCTGAACCTGCCGCCGCAACACCGGCCTTCAACGACCGGCTCGGCGCCCATGCCATGCCCGCCGCCTTTGTGCCGGAGACGCTCACCGGCATGGAGCTGCTTGAGCAGTTTCGCGCAAGGTCCACGCGCATTGTGTTTGTGGTCGATGAATACGGTGTGGTGCAGGGCCTGATGACCCCCATGGACATGCTGGAGGCCATCACGGGCGAACTGCAGCCCGGCGCACAGGTAGACGCCTGGGCTACGCGCCGCGATGACGGCAGCTGGCTGATAGACGGCGTCATGCCCGTGGCAGAACTGAAAGCACGTCTGGACATCAAGGACCTGCCCGAAGAAAGCCGCGGGCGCTACAACACAGTAGCCGGCCTGCTGCAAAGCGTGTCGGGCCGCCTGCTCATGACCGGCGAAAAAGTCGAATGCGCCGGCTGGGTTTTTGAAGTCGTTGACCTTGACGGCAAACGCATAGACAAGGTGCTTGCCAGTTTCATCGGCGAGACAGTCACACCCTGACTTTTTCGCAGCGTCTCATACAAGAGACACTGCTTCACCAGCTTCATGTAAACAGTTGTAACTTGAAGGGCGCTGTGTTTTACTCAGGTCAAACAAGGCGTTTTTCATGGTCGACTATTTGGCGGGGAGCATGCTGCTGACGGCGGTATGCGGCATGGTGTTAGGGGTGGCAGGCCACTCGGGGTGGCAAGCCAGCAGGGCAAGAAAAAGGCGCAAGCTGCCCCAGCAGTGGCACTTGCAGACGCGCCTGCTGCTGTCGTCTACCGAGCTTGAGGTATGGCACTGGCTGCAGCACGCATTTTTCGAGTACGACGTGCTCGTCAAGATACCGCTGATACGTTTTATGGCGCCGCGCTCTGCAGCAGAGGGCAAGCGTTCGCATGAGCTCATCAAGGACCTGTATTGCAGCTTCACGATTTGCGCCGTGGACGGCACCGTCATCGGTTGCATTGACGTACCGGGCTCAAGAGGCCTCAAAACCAGTAACCGCAACCTCAAACAAACCCTTTTTGCCGAATGCCACCTGGCCTATGCCGTGGTGCGCGCAGGCAACCTGCCATCGCTTGAAGCGGTGCGTGCGGCTTTTCTGGGCGAAGTGGATGTGCCTGAAGACGAACCGGCGGTGGTGCAGGCCGAGCCCGTTCCGGTTCAGGTGGCGGTCCAGGAGCCCGTGCTGGAAGCAGCGGCCACTGAGCCCGCGCCGCTTGACGACATGCCCATTCAGACATCAGCCGACACATCGGTGCAGGTCGACATGCTGGCCGTAGCAGAGGCGCGCAGCAGGCTGCGAGCCAAGCTCGATCGCGGCCGCAAAATCCGCTTCACCAACTTTGACCCCCAGAGCACCGGGTCCGTGGCTGCGCATGCAGGTTCGGGTCAGCAAGTGCCTTCGCAGTGGGAGGACTCGTTCATCATGTCCGAGAGCGAGCAGAACCAGGTTGCGGGAAAAAAAGAAGGCTAGAAGGTAGGGCCGGGTGGAAGAGGGCTGCTCAGGCGCCGGCTTTCTTGTGAAACGGCCCATACGGTGTGGGCTTGCCGGTGTCGTTGTAGATCTTGCGCAGGCCTTCAAACTTCTTGCTCGGCCCGCGGCCATCGTTGTGGTCAGGCATCGCCAGGCCCTGTGTTTTCAGGAGTTCCAGCACCCTGAAGTTGGCATACAAGGCGTCGTACACCGGAAAGCTCGCAGCCAGAATCGCGTCGTCGCTCTGGTTTGTCAAAAACACGCCTTCGGCAAAAGCCAGCAATCCGACAGCGGTCTGCCCGATCTGGTCGTCCGGGGCAGGGCGAAAGTCTTCCAGCACGTAAGCGATGCCTGCGCGAACCACGGCCGCAAGCTGCTCCAGCCCCGGTGCGCTGATGCTGTATTTGCGCATCACCTTGTCAAAGGTGCTGCCGCTGTGGTCATGGGGGCCAAGCTCGGCGCCCGGCATTGAAAACGCAATCGCACCCGCTGGCGCCAGGTGCTCTTCCTTCCACGGCACGTACACAAACGTCGCTTCGGCATCGACAAAGCGCGTGATCAGCCAGGGCGTGGCCACGCGGTCAAGGTGAAGGTACTGGCGCGTGACCCATTGCATGCCCGTCTCCCTTGACGCTGGTCGCTGCTTAACGTGCCGGCTGGGCGCGGGTTACGGGCGACACGGTGATCAGCACCTCATTGCCGCCAAAGTTCGTCGCCTGCATCTGCACATTGGCCACGCGTTCGCCTTTGGAGAAGGTCAGCAGGCTGAGTTTTGAAAACGAGCTCGAAGTCATGGTCCATCCCGCTGCGGGCATGCTGTCACGGAAGTAAGTGAACACCTGCTGCGGCTCGCCAGAAACCGTCAGGTTCACACGCCCCGTCCAGCTGTTGCCGGTACCCATCACCAGGGTGTCCTGCTGCCTGATCACCGCGCCCGGCGGCAAGGGCACATCACCCGTCAGCTGTTTGGCAGTCGCTTCGGTCACCGTGCTGTCGCTGCCGGCACCGCCAGCCATATTGGCGCAACCGAAAAGCGAGAGCGTGATTGACAAGGCCAGAGCGATTTTTGTGTAGTTCATTTTTTACCTTGAGGGTTAGGACGGAGGCAAACATGGGAATTGTGCCGCAAAGCTTTTGTTGCGTAAAACTCTCTCCTGGCTTGGCGTGCAATACAGGGAAAGGTACCTGCGGTCAGTCGGGGCAACCTAAGTCAGTACACCCGCTGATACGATGACACCTACCCTTCACACGATCATGACGACAGAACTAGAAGCTAAATTGGAGTGATCACATGAGATTCAGTTTTAAGGTCTTCTGCGCTCTCATATTGGGTTTGATGGCAGTCTTGTTTGCCCTTAGCGGCGGCTGGAAGGGCGTGCTCATTTGCATCGTGCTTCTATGCGCTGCATGCGCACTCTTTGTCGAGAACAGGTTCTGGGAGTCAGTGGTACATCTTGTGGGCGGGCTATCGCTCGGAGCAATGTGTTTTCACTCCGGCCTCGACTACTTTTTCGGCAATACCCACTACGTTCCCGATAAATGTTCCGGGCGTCGGCCAGGGCTATGCCAGCTCATCAATGAAGTCCTACAAGCGGGAGGGCCTTACTTTGTCGGACTGTTGTGGGTCTGTGTTGCAGGCGGTCTGTTTTTATTCTCGTTGAAGGCTTTTAGCTACGTGTGGAAGCGGCGCCAGATCTTTCGATGACAAAAGATGCGACAGAATAAAAGCCCTTAATCGAGGGCTTTTGCTTGAGCTGCTGGTGTACTGATAACCGGACGAGGGGTGAGCTGTAGCGGCTGCGCGGAGGAAAAAACAATCAAAGGTAGAGCGTTCTGCGCACGTAGCTCCGGAGGGATTGCAGGTCGCAGCTGCAGAGCTGCATAGCGTTATGAGGTTGTATAACTGCTCAGTGCTTGGCAAGCGAGTGGTCTAAGACGCGACTCGCTCAAACTGAGACTGCAACACAAACCATCGCTAGGACTATAGCTGCAACTTCAGCGCCCGCCCAAAGAGATTGGGCCACGATATTTCCTGCTAGCACTTTGTACTGGTACAAAGGATCGCTAGTCATCTTGACTAGTAGTCTGTTAAGTTGCCATCGAGCAAACCGGGGGAAAACGCTAAAGAGAGTACTCACTACTCGGATTGGATCTATACCGGTTTTGAGTGGCAACTTGTATGCTGTCGCGATATTTTCTAGCTCCTTGGTTCGAGTCAAGTGCTCAACTTTTTTTGCTTCCATGCGCTCTAGATGCGAGTCCACGGAAACATTCATTTTTATAAGCATCCCCCTAAATTTGGATGCAGTGCCACATAAAAAAGATATAGCTAGAAGCAACAGTACAGACCTGAGAGTTGCGGATCCGATCAGTGCAACTATTTTGTCGATGTTTGTGATCAATAAGCCAAAGGCGGCACCAGTCCCAGTGAGACACCATCCAACAAACTTATCGACCTGCGGCGCACCTTCACGCATTCCTTTTAAAGAAATGAGAAAAAGTTGGTGTTCAGTTTTAGAAATTTCCTTGACCGCTTCAATTTCTAGCCCTTTTTGAAGAGCGTCGAGAGGTACAGCTGGTGAGTGCGAAGTAAGTGGACCTGTCATTTAGTTCTCATGTCGAATGAGGCTCAAAGACAGTTTTAAATAGGAGCCCGTGAAGTGAATAATACGCGGGGTTACGCGGTAGTTACATGAAAAAAGCCCCTGTTCCTTGCGAAACAGGGGCTTCCATTTGGTGCCGGAGAGATGAATCGAACACCCGACCTTCTCATTACGAAAAATAGAATGGCATCATTCGGCACTGTTGATCTTCGTTGTAAAATCCTTATAAATCAATGAATTAAAACTTTGCACTGATCGTTCGATCAGTTCAAGTGTTGATCAAATTTGATCATTATTCGGAAATTTTGCTTACATCCGCCGTTACATCGTCGCGATGTAAATCTCAATGAGAAGGTTGAGTATGGCGAGGATCACATTCACTGCAGCACGAGTTGCTGGCTTCAAGTGCCCTAGTGAAAAGTCACAAGTCTTTCTGTGGGACGCGGCCACTCCAGGGCTTGGTCTAAGAACGACTGCAGCGGGAAAGCCGTCCTATGTGTTCCAGGGGCGCTATCAGGACAAAACGATCCGTGTGACTATTGGAAGCCCTGATGCATGGAGCATCTCCCATGCTCAGGAAAAGGCCCGAGCGCTACAGCGCTTGATCGATGAGGGCCGCGACCCGCGAAGCTTGAAGCGTGACGCCGTTGCCGCTGAGGCTGAAAAGAACGCCGCCATCATTGCAAAAGAGCGTGACGATAAGCAGGCTGCTTTGAGTGTGGACGAAGTTTGGAAGATCTACTTGTTTGAAGGCAAACCTAAGCGCCGGGACGCTTGGAAACCGGGGTATCGCGCTGACCTCGAATTGATGTCTGCGCCTGGTGGCTTGAAGAAGAAGCGGGGGAAGGGTCTGACACGCCAAGGTCCGATCTATCCGCTTCTGGCGCTAAAGATGAAAGAAGTTAACGAGGACACGCTGAAGTCCTGGTTCGACTCAGAGTCCTTGGTCAGTAAACATCAAGCGGCCCGCGCCTTCATGATGTTTAAGGGATTTATGCGGTGGTGCTCCGCACGCAAGGCGTACCGTTCCCTTATTGAAAGAGATGCTGGTAAGGCTGCTTCTATTGTGGAGAGCCTACCGGCCAACACGCGCCGCACAGATGCCCTTCAGACGGCACAGTTACCAGGCTGGTGGGACGCCGTGGAGCAGTTGGGTAACCGCTCTGCCAGCGTGTACCTTCACGCCTTGCTGCTAACTGGCGCCCGTCGCGAAGAATTGGCGGCGTTGAAGTGGGTCGATATAGATTTTCAGTGGCGGGAATTAACCCTTGCCGACAAGGTTGAAGCTACGCGCGTCATCCCGTTAACGCCATATTTGGCGCAACACCTTGCCAGTCTGCCCCGGTTGAATGAATATGTGTTCGCAAGCAAAGGTAAGTCGGGGCGGATTACTGACACCCGTGCAAGTCACGTAAAGGTACTGAAGAGCGCCGGCATTGAAAGCCTGACCATCCATGGGTTACGTCGTTCTTTTTCGCTGCTGGGAGAAGCAGCTGGCGCACCCGCTGGCGCGATCGCTCAAGTGATGGGGCACAAACCGAGTGCAACCGCTGAGGGCTATAGGCCGCGAAGTGTGGATGCACTGCGGCCGTTCCTCGAGCTGATCGAGGTACACATCCTGGAACACGCCGGCGTGGTATTTACTCCCAAGGCCACGAATAGCTCTGTGGGTGAAGTGCCTTCCAGCTGAAATTCAGTACCCTTAACTTCGCTGGTCCAAGACGGGGTTACGAGTGCGGTCCCCGCGCAGGACGGCCTAACCGATTAGTCAGCTGATTTTCGAGCCGATGTCGCTTAGCCTCTTAATTCACGGCGTGACACTAGCCACAGAACCTGTGGATTTTCAAATTCGGAAAGTGTTCCAACGATTAGCCCTAAAGAAAAATCTTGCAACCAAGAGAAGTGGTGTGGTAAATTCTTATCGCTGTCGTAGCAAAGTCTGTTCACACTTCAAGTGAGCCTAGAGATCTAGCATCTCCTAATCAAATAGGCGTAAGCCTTTCGCGAAGAATTTTCTTTTCAAATTCTTTGTTGAAAATCCTGTATTCAACACTTTGCAATAGGCCAAAGTGTTCTTGTTCCCAGTCTTCAGCAGCGTCTCCTTTGGAAGTATCAGTTTTCTTTGGGATGTTGGCGTTGCAAATACTGTGAGTTCTTTGATCCCGTCACCGCACCCAAAAAGACCGTCACCATGCAAGGCTAGGTGGCCGTGGGTGATGGTGACCTGCGGTCACTACATTTGTCTAGGCTAATGCGAGACATAAAGCGTAGCCTCCGCAAAGGGGGAAAACGACAGGTCAAACCACTGCCTATCAAAGCAGTTCTTTAAACAACCACATCAACCAGAGCATCAGAGTGCGATGCCGTTGATTCCCTCACCGGATGCAACTACCCCTCGTAGTGCTCTGGGGTCTCTTGCTCCTCATTAGGCAAAGGTCGGGAAAGGGTTGGGGCAGAGTCGCGTTCAACGGCGTTATAGCCACAGTAGGAAAAGATTCAATCTGGTTGCCGAAGCTCCGCAGTAAGAGTGGGGACTCAGGCAACAAGAATCTTCGACGAAATTTGTAAGTTCACGGGGCCAGGGCCGTTTCAGTCTGGTGGGTGGAGAGTTGGCCTCTCTGTCTAAAGCTTTGCCACGGGTGCCCTCCCGAAAAAGGGGAACAAAGCATACGACAGTCGGATCCGGACGAACCGTGAATGACAACGGAGCTTTCCTATGTCAGATGAAGAAACAAATTCGCACCCTTACGCAGCACAGCTGCAGATTTATCCGCCACTTGAATCGGTTACTCGCCCTGCAGTAGACACAGCGTCCGCAGCTTACTACCTGAACAGAAAGCAACAGACGCTCAGGTGCTGGGCGACATATGAAAATGGACCAGTCATTCCAATTCGAGTTGGTGGGAGGCTTGCCTGGAAAACAGCTGACTTGCGTCGTCTACTTTGTATGGAGTGAGGGCGGCTAGTACACGCGCGGATATGGCTTCGCCTGCGCCATAAATTTGAGGTCGGAGATTGATGGTGTGTAGGCACCAACTATGGCGTACAAAGTCGAGCCCGGACAAAAATAGTGAACCAAATCGCCCGGTTGATGGCCCAAACGGTAGTGTCGTCTGGCGCTTGAGCGGCAGGTATGGGCCAGAAGCGGACGTTCATGGGGGCTTCCCAAACGGCTGCTTCAGGCTGGTCAGAGACATTGGGACTCTCCGCAAAAACGCCGACTTTGAGATGTAAGGGCGATATCCAACGAAGCCCACGTCCATGGGCCGTCCCTCTCAGCCAGGTCCGCGAACGTAGACGGCCGAGAAAGTCACCCACGCCTTCGAACCGATATCTAGCCCCATCATGAGACGCTCCCCGAAATTTGCGGGGGGACCCGCCAGTTCTTTGGCCATCTTTCTATCCAAAGAGCCGGCTTCGTGCGCGACTCTCGCGAGCGCGATGCCAGCTGCGACCGGATCGCGTCTCCCATGTATGGATTCGACGACACCGAAGTAGACGCTCCAGAGCCGCCGCGCGGCGGTGATGGGCAGCTTCTGTGGAGCCACCGCATACAACGTGATTTGAACCGCAAGTCGCAAGGCGGGCAGCGGCATGTCCGGGCGAGCGGTCGCGCGGTCTAACCACATCGCCACAAAAGCGCCAATCGTGGAGTCCGTGATGGCCGGGTCCTGCACTAAGAGCCGCACCACAGCTCCGATATGGTTAAGGCTGCCCATGAAGTCGGTGCGTGGCCCCCACATGCCGTCGGCGATCGACTTGAATCCGCCGGCCATTCGGAGAAGGCTCGCCGCTTGCGCGACGCTCAGCGCCTCGCGAACCGGCTGGGGAATAAGTACAAGCTGGTACTTGAGCTCGATCTGGATGCCGACGTGCCAGTCGCAAAGCTGCGCCAGCTTCGTGGCGACGTCCTCGGTCGTGAGGATCCCGATCTGCTCGAGGGCGCAGAGCAGGTCCAGAGTGCACATGCCATCCGACTCGAACTTCTCGCGAAGCGCCCACATCCGACCCAATGCGTCGTCGGAATAGATAACGTAATCGCCCGAGACAGCGAGAGCTCTCAACTCACGCGAAGACGCAGGAAGGTTTCCTTCCTCGTCGCCAAGCCCCACCTGCGGCTGCAAGATTTGGGCGAGACGCGGTTTGAGGCTCTCCTGCAATTCAAGGCAGCGGTCGCGGAAAATGCTTCCTGAAAAGACTTGGGATAGCTTCATCAACTCGCCTAAAGTCCCTTGTGAGATCGCGACTCGCGGGAAAAACTCGAACACCTTGTCGAGAATGCCTAGATCCTTAAGCACAAATAGCGTAAGTAGGTCGAATAACGGCGTTCGAGATCGAAAGGATTCCACAGGTCGCTGCTGCCATTTCTCTCCGATCATGTTCAGGTGGAATTTCTTGTCCTCGGGATTCGATCGCTTCGCAAGTTCCCATAGGTGCACGACGTCCTGCACGTTCCCAAGCGCGAACTTCGGGCGCCATGCGTAGGGCAAAGGCAATTCGCCGCTTTGCAATTTGGCCTCGAGTTCGGAGCGCTGTTGCTCGCCCTCGTCGGAGATACCTGCGGCGGCTTTCAGAGCGTCAAGCATTTCCTCTGGTTTGGCATCTACGGGGAACTCAATGCGTCGCAGGACCTTTGATTGGGGAAATCGTACAAAGAAAGCGTTCGCACGGCTGTTGATCTCGTCTTTCCGCGCGACGCTGATGGGCGTTGCACCGACCATCGTGGCTGTGGTGACCATGCCGAGGAACACACCCTCCTCAACCTCGTCTTCTTGGTTGGCGAGATCCCCCATGCGTAACGCCAAGTCGACAAGCCGAGGGCTCTCCGGATTCGCTTGCTGCTCGAGGCTGAAAAGCATTTTGAAGCATTCGATCCGCTTCTCTCGCGACTGTGCGCGTTCCAAGATCAACTCGGCCGTCGACTTGGCCTTCTCGGCGAACCCGCACCGCACCATGATGTTCACGTAGGTGTTAAGCGCAAGCCCGTCGTCCATACCTTCTTCCAGCATGGTCTCGATCCGGGCACGCGCCTCATCGGATCGGCCAAGCTGGTCGAGCGCTAGGGCGTAAAAGGCCTTAATCCTCCCCGTGAGGTCGAATTCCAGTTCCGCCTCCTCGCACAAAGCAAGCAGCTCGCTCCACCGTCGCAAAGTCGCTAGCGCCACAGCCGTCTTCATGGCCACCATTGGCGACAGTCGCATGGTCGAGCGCAGGCGGGCAGTGACCGACAAGAACTGTTCGGCCTCTCTCTCTTTTCCGGCGTCAAGTTCCTGGAACAATAAGTGAGTGGTTGACTTTGGGTGACCTAGCTGCGCGTCGACTCGCGAGAGGTCGGCGAGCGCTTCGGCACCACCGAGCTGGTTTTTCCGACGCGCGAGGAGGTAGTCGAGCGTAGCAGCGTGAGCCTGCTTCTCGTGATCTCCACCGCTCAGAATTTCGCGCCAACTCTCAATTAAGTCGACTCGCGCCAAAACATCTGCAGAGAGCGCTGCGAGAACCGTAGACGGCCCGGACAGTTGGTGCGAACTCCTCATGACATCCACGTTGGCAGCAGCCAACTCCACGCAATCGCGATGCTTGCCTAGCTCATGCAAGAAAGCGATGCGCCGGAGGACCTTCATTTGGCCGTCGGGTAGTCTGGTGTTAGCTTCGAGCGCAGCCTCGAAATTTCCGCACTGCGCCGCGATTGTCTCTGCGGCCACCTGAACCGCGAATTGCCCCGGTCGCATTCGCGCCGCCGCCAGCACGCGCGGCAGGATCTGCTCTTGCTTGCCGAGCATACTAGCCGAGGCGATCCAGAGGTCGATGATGAACTCGGCGTTTGACATCCACCTAATGTCTTCCAGCGCTGAGACTGCTTCCTCAATGTCAACCCACGCCAAACGCAGGCCAACGGAGTCCACACCGATCGGACCCGAAGGGGGAAGCAACTCGTCCTCGGAATCGTCGTCGCCCGCGAGATTGGTTCGGACGCCGTGTAGTGCGAGGTTGAACCGGGCGCGTGCGCGCAGAATCAAAAACAAAAGCCTGGTGTTGTCCTTCTTCTCTTCGATAGCCAAGCCCTTGACGCAGGCTTGCAAGGCTTCATTGGACTTCGAAAACATCGTCTGGATTACGGCTCGGGCCGCCAAGCTCTCAGGCCCGTCGAAAGTGTCGAGGAGCGCGATGGCCTCGTCATACTTGTGGCTTGCAGCGAGCAGGCGCGCCGTGATGCCGAGCAGCGCCGGATCTGGCTCTTCCGGCAGCGCGTCGATGACGTCGAAATAATCTCCGCGCTGGTCGGCTCTGAATCGCCTTCGCAGTTCACTCTCCGCCCACGCCGCCCAATACTTAGCTTGGGGACGCGTTGCCGCGGCGGTTCGAAACGCCTTGGTAGCAGCATCGTCGTCGCACAGGACGAGATGAGAGCGCCCGGTCAGATACCAGTACTCGGCTAGCTCTAAGTTCGTGGAACCGTCAAGATGTTCACAAGCTTGGCCAAGAAGCTGTATGCACTTTTCGACGTTACCTGTCGCGAGTGCACCCTTTGCCTCCGTCAGTTGCCAGGCGAGGCTGCCGCGCGGCGGATCTATCCAAACATCGGTAACTGGCTCAGCCAGCGCTTGGGCGAAGGTAATGTTTCGGGTGCCGATGTTCCGGGTGATAGCCTCCACCATTCCGACTCGCTCCGCGGACCCTAGCGATGGGTCCATGTCAGCGACGCTCTTGTCCAATTCGTGCCCCACCCTGGACAAACGATGGCGTTTGCGAACCTCGTGAACTAAATCAGTAGAGCGGTCGAGTACGTTGGCCGTCGGCACTCGGACAGCCGCTTCTTTCTGGTTCGGCGGCAGCGAAGCGATCTCGATGCGCTCGAGCTCCTCGCGCATCCACACGTAATAGAGCTTGCAGTCCCGGGGCTCGTCCGGGTTGACGCTCAGGTCGCAGAGAACCAGCAGCACGGGCTCATCGGTGTTATCGAAGTAGCGTAACGTCGACGTAGAGAGGTCGATCGACAGGAACGAGCCGTCAGCGTTCCGTTCTGGCGAGCGTGTTCCTTTGAGCTGCACTCGAAACGGGTGGACGACCTGTTGATGCACGCTGATCTGGACCTGCAGGTCGAAGCCGAAGTCGTTTGGACCCGCCAGCTCTGTGATCTGCCAGTTCTTCGGCCGCTTAGCGCGCAAACAGTCATACGCATCCTGGCCGATCTCTTGCGAGTCGCCTGTCTTTGGTAGGCCTTCATCGTGGGGCATGTGGAAACTCCGTCCCTAATCTGGATTTAGGCCTGAGGGGCTTGCCCATCTTTATGGCCTCAACAAGGTAGCCTCAGATGTTTATAGTGTGCCTCAGAAGGAAGTTAAACGAAATGACTGAAGACGAATTCGCGAGGCTAGTCGATGAGGAACGCATTGCCGTGGTTCACTTTTCTCACTTCGCGGATATGGGACGGGGCCTGAGCTTTCCGGACGACATGTTGCGAGCCATCTCCAACACCAACGTTTGGACCTTGTCGTGTTGCGCACTGACGCCTGGACGGCGCATACAGCTCCCGGGCGAAGTAGGCATCGTGCTCCGTCCAGAGTTGTCGAATGTGCTATCGGTGAACAACGGTGACGCGGGAGCGTCCACACTGCCTGATGGCTCGGAACTCTCAGGCGGGCAACGGCCATCAAGAGAAGCTGTCCTGAAGAGTTTGGATCCTGGGCTGCATTCTTATAACGAGTGGCGCGTGTTCGGCGCGAAAGTGGTAGGTATCTTCGTATCACGCGTCGATCATGTGGCGGTAAAGAAGCGTCTGAGTTTCGATTGTCCGATCGGGCCAGAGCAGACGATTGCTTGGGTGAGCGTTCCTCTGGGAGTCGTATTCGATGCCTTCCCCGGCTTGCCCGTGTATGAGATGGGCACCTCCGGCCTCACGCAACTGACGCGTCCGACCCCCACCTCCGTAGAAGTGAAACCGCCCAGCGAGTGTTCCGATGAAGAGATCGAGGCGTTCTGCGCCCTCATAGTTTCGGCCGGCGAGGTAACGCCGCAGGGCCTAGAAGGCCGCGTACGCGGCTCCGCGCTGCTGTGCTTCCTTTGGCATAGCGGAGATCTCGTTGGGGTCGCGGGGTTAAAACACCCATCAGTTAATCACCGGGTAGAGGTGGAGACCGGGTCAGGGGAGGAGTTGGATGCGGCCGAATTTCCTATCGAGATCGGATGGGTCTACGTGCGCCCTGAGCAACGAGGTGGAAGATCGATGTCGCTCTGTACTCCATTGCTCGAACGCGTTCGCAGCGTCGGTGTGTTCGCAACCTCGCGCGTGGACAACCGTCCAATGCACAGCACTTTACGTAAACTGGGGTTCAAGCAAAGCGGTTGTGACTGGCCGTCTGGACTGAACCCGGCCAAGCTCCTGTTGTTTGTCCGAAAGCCAACATAGCCGCTTGAGGCCCGACGCAGTGAAGTCAAGTGCCGGTCAGTTTCAGGCTGAAGCCCCCACTCAGCATGCCTCTTAAGTCACAAGTTCTCCTTTGGTAAGAGTCTCCATGTCGCCGTGATGGTCGTACGCATCCGGCAAAACGCTGACCAGTCCTTAGCCGTTAGCGGCCTAATCAGCTCGTTTAGGCGGAAGTCCCCATATGCTGCAAAGCAGTCAGTCGACCAAATTGGGTAACGTCGGCAATGTCGTCGATTGCTGACAATCAGTTTCAACTATTGATAAAAAAATGTCATCAATAGCAGCGGAAATTTTCGTCAGCTTGAATCTTTCACGCTGAAATATATGCTTCTTTGAAGAAGAATTTTCATGGCTTGCGTTCCAGTTGTTGCTAACGAATTTAGCAAATTTCATTTTTGAGGTGTGACTGACAAGGAAGGCTTGTCACTAGAACTCTTCGTTGTGAAGTTCGGCAATCCCGAGATAGCTTCCAGCGCATCGCCAATGTCATTGTCCCAATCCGGGTCATCTTCAGCTTGCGCCGTTTGGGTGGGGGGCGGTACATGAATTTCCCTTTGGATTTCAATCGTCGATGATTGGGAAGGGGTTCGGTTGATTGAAGCGTATACCCGTTGCTCACTTGGAAGTTGCTCACCGCCAGAACTGGTTTTCAAAGTATATCCAAGCAAACACGCAACTGCTTCTGAGCTTTTCATCCCTTGAAGTATCGGTATCAGTGGATGATCACCTTGTGACAGCTGCTGAATTTGGGATCGTACGGCAAGTGCTTCCTCTGCAAGTGCTGAGAAAGTTTGAAATGCCGAAGTGTCGGCGTTTTTGCAGACCGTATACATCGGGCTTCGGAAATCGATTTTTCCTCGAATCTGAAGCCTCGGGGCTTGTTCCCGGTTTATTTCCACCGTCTAGCCCCCCATCAAGCGGCGGCCAGCAATTTCTTGGCGGCCGCCGTTCCGATCGCAGCGTAGCCCATTGCAATTGCAAACTGGGCATTTTGCAGTTCTACGATTTCATGGTTGCGCCCAAAACGAGTTTGCAACTCTTCTTTCAGGAAGCTACCGCCCCCACCTGCGAGGACGAAGCTGTTGATGATGTTGACTGAATTGCTACCTATTCCCGTTATAACTTGGTCGAGGTAACTGTGAAGCTTGACTTTGGTCTTCATCACGCTCTCGCTTATGTCGAAGTGCTGGTTGCCAATCATCAACGTGTATTTGGACGTCCCGTTTTCCGCAACGGTACCTTCCGTCAGGGCCTTCTCTAGCAAGAAATGATGAATTCTGGATTTCTTACCAAATCCCGACTCTTCCAGCTGTCCGGCTACTGCTTCGCCCAAGAGGTCGTAGTAGCTGCTCATTCCGCCCTCGACTGCCCCCGACCTGGCATAGTACGGGCGCATTCCCTGGCACATCAAGAAATCGACAGTGAAGTATCCAACGTCGATTAAAAGGCTGGTTTTTTTCCTGAGCGTCTCGTGGATTTTTGCGGCATGAACAAGTGCCCCGGCAGGCTGCGAAGTCACGGTGACATGGTCCACGGTTACTACGTTTTTACGTTTTGCGTTCGCCGCGCCGATGAAGTGTTCGCCCTTGTAGGTTTCCTGAAGAATCGCGTGATAGTTCGATATGGTGCTCATTGGCAAGCCAATCACAAGCTGGTTGACCTCCCTCATTCCTGAGATTGCCATTGCACCGAGCATCAGTGCTTTGTAGCCGTCGGTCTGCGAGTAGTCCCCAAGCCGGGTGCGAGAGAAGTTCGCATCGGTTTCGAGGTATGCGTCACGTCCGACCACATAATTGTATTCACCGACATTGACAATAACAGTCCGGAGTGTCGACATTCCGTTACCTTCTCCAGACCTTCCTGAGGCTGCCAACGCTGCGACGGAAGGGAACATCCCTTTTTTGACATCGCCATTGCCACTTATTGCGACCCACTTAACGTGGCCGTAACCCACATCGATCGCCAGAACATTGCTCATTTGAAACTCCATTGAAAAATTGGTAGGAGCCAATCATTGAATGACTTCATTGATAAACAAGTATCAAAGAGGATGGAAAGGGGACCCATTGGGGAGATATTTTTTTTAGATGGCCAAAACCGCGAAAAGACCGCACATTTTTTTATCGTCCATCGAAATTTGTCCCCGTCGTGTCCCCGTCTTGTCCCCAGCATGTCCTCCTCCAAGTCACGACTTAGTTAGATTGGGTGACTGCATAAACGAAATTGGTGCTTGCAAAAAAATATTCTCTTTGCTAGACTAAATTCGCTATCGCAGCAAACGTCTGTGCTCACGTTCAAGTGGCGCCTGGTGGTTCACTCCACGGTTACCCCAAGGACCTTTGTCCTTCACCTAAAGAATCACTGCATGTGATTCTTTAGAAAATTCTGATTTTTAATACTTTTCAAATTGGAGAGTGTTGTAAAACACAGTGTAGAAGTGCGTTAGCGGTGATATTGAAACAATAAAGCCTGATAATGCACATATCACCGTGCAAAAGTCGAGCCCGTTGCAGCGGTTCAGAATCACCTTCCAAGCGCACCAGATGGTCGCCTACCAAGGACTCTGAAGCGAACTGCGACCCCCCCGCCGCCGCGCTGTGTCGGGGGATGAAGGGCCCTTGCTTGGACAAAGCGAGAACGACAAGTCAAGCTACCTCCGTACAGGAGGATTCCCGAGACCACTTACATCGCCGAGCCACCTGCTCAGTGATGCATCCATACACCTACGTCGAGCCACCTGCTCACGAAGCCGCCACCTGCAGCTTCAGCCGTACGTGCGCCCCTGTTGTATCTAAACAGGGGTTGGGAGCTAAGTGGTAAGGGAACGCGTTAACCGGCGATACGGTCCACGTCTATTCGGAGTGACACACCCGGATAGATGGCCACGTGAGTGGGGCGTGAGGACGCTGGTGCAAGAATCCTCGAAGTGAAGTTACCGTCCACGGCCCAGGTCCGTTCAACTTGGCAGGTATCAGGGTGGCCTCCCTGATGCATGAGCTCCGGCCAGGTGGCGTACACACCTCAATTCGTGCGAAAGAAAAAGCTGCGATGGCCGATAAGGGGGCGTTCCCCCTGATTTGGCAGGAGCAGATATGTCCGAAGTTGATAATTTTCTTGATTCGTCGCGGGGATCGAGCCCACGCGGCACCGCCTACACCGTTCAATCGCCCGACAAGGCAGACACACGCCCTCATCCATATCGCACGAGTAGCGATGCTCTACCACGCAACACAAAAGAGCTAGAGAAACCTTCTTTTGCGGCGTCTGTCCCATACGACGAGCAGATTCGCACAGCCCTGGCCAACCATCACCGCTTTATCGGCAGCACGCCATCGCGCGCTAGCGTCAAAAACCGGGTCGTGGTGCTTGCGTCCTTCTACAAGGACCTGAAGGCCGCCGGGTTTGAAATCCAGGACGTCACCAAATTCAGCTTGCGCCACGCCAAGGCGCTGCTGGACATCTGGAATGCAAAGGGTTGTGCAGCCAACACGGTCTACGTGCGCTGGTCGGTCCTCCGCACATGGTCGCGGGTATTGAAAAAGCAAGAGATGCTAGGACCACTGACAGACTACGAGCCCGGTTTTGATAGGAATGCACAAACGCTGCAAGGGTACCGTACCCTCGATGTTGATGAAGTGGCGACTCGTAGTGACTTTCTCCGTGCAAAACCGGACCTGACTCACTACCTGGTTGACAGGATAACCCGCGAAATCAAGGTCACGCGCGAAATTGCCTTCCAGTTTGCGTTCGATGCGGTCCAGGGCGTCGTCGAATGTGGAAACACCAGCCTTCGCGTCGGTTTGGGTAACCAGCAGAAAAACATCCCGCATATCCAGGATCACCGCGAGTTGATGATCGAGGTGCGTGACTTCATGCAGGCGCGCAACCGCAAGACCCTCGCCTGGAGCGGGCTTGATCTCGACGCCGCCATCCAGAAGTACGCCCTGCGCATGGCATATGTCAACCGCACGATCTTCCCCAAGGAGACGGTCGCAACGCCACAGCACAAAGAAGGCGGTGAAGCATGAAGCAGCTCAACTTCAACGGGCGCAGCAGCTTCACGGGTGACCAGACCGGCAACTGGCGTGCACGGGTCGCCAGCCTGGTTGCAGAGAAAAGCGGCTCGAAGGCACGGGATCCTTCTCGCGCAACGTCAAACCGAACCCAAGTCGAGGCCAACCAGAACGTGCAGCGGATTTTCGGCTGGCTCCGACAAAAGCTCGGGTTCAGCGGCCTGTCCAACCCTCATGCGCTGGATGAACGTCACTTTGTAGCGATCGCAGGGCACATTCGTGCCAAAAAGGAGGCCGGGGAGATTGGCCCGGAAATGGCAGCTGGTTACGCCACCTACACCCGCCATCTGGCGCGATGGATTGGGAAAGCGCATCTGGTGCTTGTTTTCAATGAGGCCCTAGGCAAGGACGTCTGCAAGCGTACGCTCATTGCTGAACGGGACAAGTCGTGGGAGGCCGCAAAGGTCGACATCGACAAAAAGATCATCGAAGTCGCGAAAATCGAACGCTGGGTTGGACTTGCCTTATGGTGTCAACACAACTTCGGGCATCGCAAGAACGAGGCGCTGATGTTCCGGCCGCTCGACGACATCAGGCCTGTACACGTTCCTGCAGACCCAGCTCAATACGACAAAAAGGGCCGGCTGGTCAAACGTGACATGACCGAATTGCATTGGAGCGAGTGGGTTGCCGGGGTCGACATCGCCATCGTCCGCGGCACCAAGGGCAAGCGTCCGCGTGTGGTGAATATTGCTGCTGACAATGACGTAGCCAAACAGGCCGCGTACACGATTCTCCAAGAGATGCGCAATTTCGGTGACCGGGATAGCTTCGGCCCACCACATTTCACTCTCAAGCAGAACGCAAGTAGGTATGACCGCGTCTTGCAACATTGCGGCATCACGCAAAAAGACCTCGGTATCACCGGCCACGGCCTGCGCGCAGGGTTCGCCATCACCATGCTGGAAGGCTACGACATCACGCCCACGGTCAGGGGCGGTGACGGCCAACACGCAGATCCTGTGAAACACCGTCAGGCCTACAAAGCAACGACCGAAGCCATGGGTCATGGCCGCATATCCGTTATTGGCGCCTACGCCGGCTCCACCACGCCGCAAGCTGCCGCGCGTCAGAAAAAGTCCCGGGAGCGCCAGGCTCTTTTAGCTGGTCGCGCTCAAGAACCGAGCGCCCCAGAAAAAATGGTTGGGCTTGTCACTCCAAAGGATTCCGAACCTTTCACTGTCCCGCAGAATGAGGCGATGACGCCTACCTCTCCAGCGAAGAGCAACCATGACTGAGCTCATTGCAGGAGATGTTGACGGGGTATTGCCGGTGAATCGGCTCGTGTTCGAACAGACTTCCCAGAGGTTGGACGGATAGGAAATTCAACCGCATGAGGCCAAGTATGGCACGAGTTTTGGGCCTCGAAACACGTTCGGCCAAGGAAGGTTGAGCGCTCGCTTGCCGCTCAATGGCAAGAGCTTGGGAGGCAGTATGCATTTGGGCCTGGCGCGCGCGCAGCTGCTTCCCCGCAGCGATGGATACCGCCGCTTCACTGGGTCACCAATTGACGCGCTGGTCTACCTCGTCGGGTTGAGCTGCCAGATCCCAATCCGGCTCGCCTTGCGCACCATCATCCACCGGCGCGTCGCAGCCCTCCCACAGCGGTGGCCCGCGTGCCGGGGTGATGTGCGGGGGGGCAGACTCCACCCCGATGTGGTTCAGGATGTGGCGGATTTCGGCGCTGTGGGTGATGAAGGCAATGATGCGCATCTGCCCACCGCACATGGGGCACAGCAGCGGAAATGCCTCGTAGATGCGGGCAATCAGCACCGCCCACAAGTAATGCGCCGCTCGCTTCGGGCGTGCTTCAGGTTCGGGTGTGGGTGTGGCCGCGTTGCCCGGCGCCGCCACCCCAGGTACGCCCGCGCCAGGTTGTGCAGTCTCCACCGTGGCTGGTTGCGACGCAGCAGGCTGAGCCAGCGCCGTTACCGCCGCTCTCAGCGGCGAGTTTGGTGCCAGCACACCAAAGTAGCGGTGCCGGTGGGTGCGTGGCGGTGGCACCAGCGCGGCGATGCGGTCGATCAGTTCCAGCGGTGTGAGGTGCAGCTCATCTGCCTTGGCACCACGCTTGTCACTGGTGGGCTCGCTGCGCTGTTTGGCACAGCGGTACACCAGTTTGCTTCCCTCTTTGCGTAGGCGCTCCATGGAAAACGGTGGACGCGCGCAATAGCGCAGCAGCCGCTCCAGCGCAGCGCGGTCGTGGGCTTCGATGCAGACACCGGCGTCCACCGAGAAGCCGCTGTGTTTGTAGCCCAGCATGTCTTTGGCGTCACAGTTCTCCAGCAGGCCCCGAGCAACGAAGGCGCGCAGGATGCGTTTTTGCAGTGTGGTCTGCACTGGGGCCACGGTAGCCGCATCGATGCCGGTGGCCGCGTGAAAGATGACACCCGGCGATGAGATTCGAGGGGTCGCATCAGCATCGCCCTCGCCCTCCACTTCCTCAAACACCCCGTCCACCACACAAACGTGGAAGTGGACGTGTTCATTGAGGCTGGAGCCGAATCGGTGAATGAAGGCGATGGCACCGATGTGCAGGCCTGCCTTGTCCATATGGGCCGCACCGGGGCTGTGGGTCTGCAGAGTTTGTGCGATCACCCGCAGAAAGATGCGCAGCACCATGCTCAGCACCGCTCCGTCGCGTTGCATGAAGTACCGCAACCTCTTGGGCACGGAGAGCACCCACTGGCGCACCGGCAGGCGGGGGAAAACGTGGTCGCTCAGGTGTGCCGCCGTCTCCACCATCCGCCGCGTGGTGCACGAGGGGCAGACTCCCCGGCCTTTGCAGGAGAAGGCTACAAAGTAGTCGTGCCCACAGTCGCCGCAGCGAGCGCGGGCAAAGCCATGGGCAAAGATGCCGCACTCAAGATACTTGGCAAACGCTTTGCGCACGAAGGGCTTGGGGGTGTGGTGGTCGCCCTGGCCGTCGAACTGACCCGCGCTGGCCAACTCTAGCCAGGTCTCGTAGTGCTCGGCTACCATTTGGTAGAGCAGCGTGCGTTCGGGGTGGCGTGGGTTGTAGAGCTTGGGCTTGGAAGTGGCTGACATGAATACTGTACAAATGCACAGTATTCTGCGGCGATTGTTTGGGTACGCAAAGCACAAGGCCCGAACCGTCGCCAGTTCGGGCCTTGTCAGGGTAGCTTGGCTGCGGACTTACTTGCGCGCAGGCGGCACATCCGTGCAGCTGCCATGCGCCACTTCCGCCGCCATGCCGATGCTCTCGCCCAGCGTCGGATGCGGGTGGATGGTCTTGCCGATGTCGACAGCGTCCGCACCCATCTCGATGGCCAGGGCGATCTCGCCGATCATGTCGCCCGCATGCGTGCCGACCATGCCGCCGCCCAGGATCTTGCCGTGGCCCCGGCCAGCATGGCCGTCTCCTGATCCTGCTTCGGGGCTGTCGTCGAACAGCAGCTTGGTGACGCCTTCGTCGGGGTCTCCTCGTTTTCAGTGCAATAAGTGACGGTACGAAAAGCTAGCACTGGCGCGGAGGTGGTGTTGGTAGATCGTTGATTTCATTGACTTTCCTGTTCACTTTCAAATCTGCGATTCGTGGCGTCAAACCGTGGTCGGTTTCATCCATTGGTGCCAGTTATCGATGCATTTGGCCGCGAAGGCAGGATTTGGTCAGCATAGCGGTCAACCGGGAAGCGAAACACACCCCGCAAGTTGATGCTCTCCAGCCTGGTGGGCGCAATCTTCCCGATCAGTTCCGGTGGAATGACCTGGCGGCGGTTCGACCAGCGATCCAGGACCGCCTGCATCTGTGAGGTATTCCACGCCATCACGATGTTGGCCATCAGGCTCAACGCATCGGCCACAGCCTGCATTTCATCGACACGTTTGGCCTGCGCCGGGCTGATCCGGCCGGTATAAATGGCGCGCTTGAGGGCGTTAACAGCCTCGCCCCGATTGAGCACCCGGCGCAACTCGTTCCTGAAAGCGTCCTTGACAAAGTAGTCAGCCAAAAACGCCGTACGCAGCAACCGCCCCAATTGCACGCCAGCCTCATAGATTGGATCGCCCTGGGCGGCAGAACCGAACCGCGCAAGAGCTGCCACCGCACTGGCATGTCCGCTCATGACCGAGGCTGCCAGGTGCACCAGACTATCCCAATGCTTTTCGATCAAAGCGACGTCGACATTGGCTTCGCACACCGCAGCGATTTCTGCGGGCACTTTGGTGCCGCGTGGCACAAAGAGGTGGCGCTGTTTGAGTTCCTTCAACCGCGGGCAAAGATCAAAACCAAGCAAACGGGCATGTGACATGGCAAAGTCGGTGTAGCCATGGGTATCCACAGCAAGCTGGCTGGTCTCCAGCTTTTCTTGGCGGATGACACCTTCAATGGCCACGCCCGCCTGGCGCTCATTGAGCACAAAGGGCTGCGCATGGAAGATGCCCCACCGGTCTTTTACATGGGAGTAGATTCCAATGGAAGGTGTGTTGCGCCGAGGATCAAGCCGGGCTTGCCACACCCGTTTGGTGGTCTCCATGCTCATCATGTCAGAAGATGCCAAATCGGACCGCCCCCAGGTGGCGGCAATCGGGTGTCGCTGCATGAATTCCAGCACAGCCTGGCAGGCCTGGCTCAGACGCCGTTCGTCCCGCGCCCAGCGCATGGCCTGGCGAATGCTGGTGGCAGACAATTGCGGAATCATGCGCGCGCATTCGACCGCAGTCAGACTGGTGCCGTGGGCCATGATGCCGGCATAGACCATCAGCAGCTCGTCGGTAGAGCGCGGCTCACGTCCGAGCATGATCCAGCTAAAGCGCACCTGGGCGTCAACGGCCAGAATCACTTCCGGCAATTGAACCTCACCGATGCGGTGATCCAAAGCCGCGCGCAGCTTGGTCACTTCTGGGTCTTCGTCCTCTGCGGGCAATGGCGACAAATGGAGTTCATCATCCACGCGCAGTACGCCACTGCGGGCTGCAGCGGCCACCGCATCGACACCGGCAGTTACTCTGGCCAGCAAAGGCTTCAAGAAAGTGGCAGCCTTGCTGGGTAACGATAGACGGGCATAGTGTTTCTTGGACTCTGCCTGCCAACGCTCGTCCGTGAAGAACAAGCGCGCACGACCCCGAAAGCTCAGGCTGTGCTCAATCCAGACCGAGCCATTGCGCACCGCGCGGCGCAGGGCAAACAGGGTGGCCACCTCCAACGCCTGAAACGCCCGTTCCCGGTCTGGGCTGGAGATCGAAACCTGCCAGATCATTCCCAGACTTGGTGCCACCACTTCAACTGGCAGCTTTCTGGATCCTTTGAGATATAAAGCTTGCAGCTTGGCAAGGTACTCGATGGCAGGATGCTCGCCGGTGGCCTGCCAGGGCAGCTTTGCAATGGCGACGAGCAACGACCGCACGGGGCGAATTCCATCAATCAATCCCTCGCGGACCAGGGAGGCCCTGCTCGGTGGTTTGCGTTTCTGGGTTTCGGTGATCAAGGCTTCAAGACGGGCACGCAACTCAGCATCTGGCACCGCACCTTGCGCGCTCAAGGCAACAAGTTCGCCGAGCAGCGTTTTGTACATTGCGGCCCAATTGACGGTAGCGGGGACATCGGCGGCAGCCTGACGCCACAGATCGGCGATCCGGCGCTGCACCATAAGGATCAACTGGTCTGTGGTGGTGAACAGGCAATACCGAAGAAAGCATGCGACCTCCACGGTGCGCGCTGGCTCTTTGATCTTGGCTCCGGCTGAGGGCGGCCTGGAGACAAGTCGGCGCGCGTAGCGGCGCAAGATGAGATCGGGGATGTCTGCCAGGTGCTTATGAACGTCCAGCGTGTAAAGCAGGTCGATGCGCTCCAGTACCTCGCTGATTTGGCGGGTTGAGTGTTTCGCCGGTGCAGCCCATAGCCAACTCTGCTGGGTTTGTCCATCTGGGCGCAGCTCTGAAACTGAGGCTCGCCAGCGATCAAGTGTTGCTGGATCAACGCTGGCGGCGATGGCGGTGCCTGTTTCAACTTCAAGCTGGGCAAGTGCCGCCGCAATCAGTGTCCGAATTGCCCGCTCGTGCACGATCACCAGCTTGTTCTTGTACAGCCATTGACGCGCCCGCACGAGTAGCTGATCGCGGTCGGCGCAGCGCGCCACTTCGTCGCGCAGTTCACGTACCAGTGAGCGGCGCTGGTGCTCGCTCATCCACTGGAATCCAAGGACCGTGCAGGCTACTTGTTGGTGATCGAATAGCGTGCGCCCGCGTTCATACATGGCTCTCAGCGAGGCGACTTCTGGTGCTGCAATGCCAAGCTCGTTGCCAAGGTGGCGCCACAAGGCTACTGGAATTACCCGAAAGGCACCGAGCAAACGCCCACTCATGCGCAGGAAACCAATATGGAGCGCCAGACCAAGCTTGTGGGAATCACCTCGGCGTGCATTGATTGCGTCGCGCTCGGCACCATCGAAGGTGAAAAATGCCTTCATCTCGAAGTCGCTGATATCGCGGGGGAGCCCACGCATCCCCAAAAACGTTGTGTGCCAACCCTGCATCGTGAACCTCAAAAGTGGGAGGCCACCATACCCGTTTACAAAGCGAACAGGAAAGTCAATGAAATCAACGGTCTACCCAGACCACCCCCGCGCCAGTGCTAGCTTTGCGTACCGTCACTTATTGCACTGAAAACGAGGAGACCCCGATGCTTGCCGTTCTCGCTGCTCGCGGATCCAGCGGTGCACCATGTTTGAGTGCAGCCCCTGCGCCAGGGCGACGCCACCGACGCTGGCACCAGGCTGGGCGCAGCGGGCCAGTACCTCTGCCTTGAATTGTTTGCTGTACTCACGCCGCCGTGGGCGGTCTTGGTTCAAAGATTGTTCCATCGTCTCCACGATCCTCCATCGTGGGGACGATGCCCGCTTCAAGCGCTGCCTTCAAGATGGGTTCGCCGCGCGTACATGAACGCCCCCTATGCCAGCCTCTCAATTCGTGACAACGCGAAGGTGAAGATTGCTCCCGTACATTCGGACTGTGAGTGCAGCTTTTGGCTGCGGTCCCTGATGGGATTTGCTGGTTGACGCCTCAATCGCTTACACGCACTCTGGGTGCCTCGCGCGGCGCGGGCTTGGTCAACCACGGTCTTACCTGTCTTGCCATCACTTCATGATCGCCTGAGCAACCGGTGGTATTTCTCCCTGAAGTTGTTTTACCTCGTCCGCGGTTGGCCTTCGATCACACGACCTCGGCCGCCTTCCTGTAACCCGTCACGTAACGCCGGTCATGGGCCAGCAACGCCCAGACGATTCGAGCATTCTTGTTGGCGAGTGCGACCGCCGCCACATTCTTGTTGCGCCGCTGTACCACTGCGTTGACCCAACTGCACGGATCTGCCTTCTGTCCCGCGCGATAGATGACCGATCGCGCACCGTGTATCAGCAAGGTGCGCAGGTAGCTGTCGCCGCGCTTGCTCATGCCAAGCAGATTCGACTTTCCTCCAGAAGAGTGCTGCCGGGGCACCAGGCCTAGCCACGCGGCCAGTTGACGGCCGCCGTCGAAGTTCTTCGCATCCCCGATGGAGGCAACCAGCGCGCTCGCCGTAATGGGGCCGATGCCGGGCACCTGAGCAAGCCTGGTGCTGAGATCACTGGCGCGATGCCATGCCTGAATCTGGGCCTCCAACTCCTCGACTTGCCCGTCAAGTACGTTGAGGTGGTCGAGCAGTCGTTGGATGAGCATGCGGAAGGAGCCGGGGAGCTCGTTGTCGGCGTCTTCGATGAGTTCCGGGACCCGCGAGGCGATGTAGCCGATGCCCTGGCGAACGATGAGACCGAACTCGCCGAGGAGACCACGGATCTGATTGGCCTGCGCTGTGCGCGCCTTAACGAAGCCCTGGCGCACCCGGTGCAACGCCAACACCGCCTGCTGCTCAACATTCTTGATCGGCACGAAACGCATGTTCGGTCGACCGACAGCCTCGCAGATTGCCTCGGCGTCGGCTGCATCATTCTTGTTGCTCTTGACATAGGGCTTGACGAACTGCGGGGCCATTAGGCGCACGGTGTGTCCCATTGCCTGCAGCTTGCGCGCCCAGTGGTGAGCGCTGCCGCAAGCCTCCATGCCCAGCAAACACGGAGACAGGTTGACGAAGAATGTCGCCATCTGGTCCCGGCGCAGTTGTTTCTTCACGAGCACCTTGCCATGCTCGTCGATTCCGTGGACCTGGAACACGTTCTTCGCCAGGTCGATGCCAACAGTCGTAAGCTTCATGGTGGACGCCCCTTCTCGGTTCAAGTGGTTGACTAACGTCTCCACTTTGGCACGTCGATGCCGTTACGGGTGGGGGCGTTCATCCCATTGCTTACGTTGCTCGTATTCGCGGTTCAGCCCTTCAGGGCATTATTGGTCGGGTAACCCAGCTGACGAACGGTTGCCCTGATGAGTTTGCCGCGCTTGATGTAGAGCCCGACCGCTCGAATCCGGTCTTCGTACGAATACATGAACTTCCTCCTGGTAGTCCATGTTTTTGTCCGCATCCCCGTAAAAGTTGTGATGGCCAATCTCGCGAACAAGCGATGTCAAGCGCCTGCACTCCCCGAAAATTTACAAGATCAGCGCTGCAATGACATTCCATTCAAGCTTTTACTGAATACCACGCTACGTTGTGCTCATCCACCGTGCACTCCACGGCGCCCTGTGACATGAGAAAGTTCATGCAGGCCACCGCTTCGCCAGTCGCAAGACTGAGTTGCTGCGGGTCCTGCTCGCCAATGGGACGCTTGAAGAGCGCGGGAAACGCATCGACGATGCGCTTGTGCCCGGCGGCCATCGCCTCGCGCAGTCGATCCAGTGCACGGTTCTGTCCGGATCGGAGGGAGTCTAGTCGTTCGTGCAGTCCATAAAAGGGTTCGTTGTGGGACGGCAGAACCAGTACGTCGTTGGGCACCTCTCTCGCCAGTTTGTCGAGCGACGCGTACCACTCCTTGAGCGGATTGGCCTGTGGCTCGCTGGCGAACACTGACACATTCGACGAAATCTTCGGCAGCACCTGGTCGCCGGAGATCAGCAGCTTCAGCTCGGGGCAGTACAGGCAGGCATGCTCGGGCGAGTGGCCGCCGGTGGTGATGATCCGCCAGCCGTTTTTGCCGAGCTGCACCTGATCGCCGTCCTGCAGTCGCCGGTAACTGTCCGGCAGCGCGTGAATATGCTTGCCAAAGCTGCCAAAGCGGCTGCGGTAGCCTTCAATGGCGGCATCCGACCAGCCGGCGCGGCGGTGAAAGTTCACGCCATCGGCGGGGGCCTCCCGGTTCGTGTCGGCATGCATCACCCGGCAGGTCAGGTACTCCTGCCGGCTCATGTGCAGCGGCACGCCGGCGCGGCGCGTGAACCAGCCGGCCAAGCCAATGTGGTCCGGGTGCATGTGCGTGGCGTAAACGCCCTGCAGCGGCCGCGCCAGCGGACCCTGCGCCATTAGGGCCAGCCAGTCGGCCACGGTGTCGGGGTCGTTCAGACCCGTGTCCACCTGCGCCCAGCCGTCGTGGGTGTCTATCGCCCAGACATTGATGTGATCGAGCCGGAACGGCATGGACAGCCGGATCCATCGGACGCCAGGGGCGACCTCGACCCAGTGGCGTGGCAATGGCGACTTGAATGGGTAGCTCAGTGCGTTGGCTGCGGAATCCATCATTACTCTCGTTTCATCGGGTGGGTGCCGGTGTAACCACCTCCGGTGGAAAATCAAGCTCTTGTTATGACGTTCAATGCTTATTGTTAACCAGCAAGGGGGCGTCAAGCGGCATATCCTCTTGGCTCAACCACTCGACTGAGTCGAGCTTCAAGCGAGTGAGTTGCCTGAATCGTTCCATCACATCGCTTTGTGTGGCGTCCAAGGACGCCCCTGGCTTCAGCACTGCGCGCAGGGTTGCGGTTTCCCGATGCTGCTGTTTACCAATGATGATCTGGGCACGTTGAATAGCAGGGCTCCGGATGACTAGTTCTTCCACGTTGCGTGGATAGATAAAGATTTCGCGCACCTTAACCCCTTGCCCCACTCGACCTTGCAGAAGGCCGATGCGTTCGACAAGGCCGTCTGGTGAATGGGCCAGTGCCTGCGCTACATCACCTGTGCCAAAGCGGACCAGAGGCCAACCGTGGTCCAGCGTGGTGACCACTATCTGGCCGGGTTCGCCCAGCGGAAGGGGGGCGCCGGTGTGCGGGTCGCAGATCTGGACGAGGCGGTCAGGCTGGACGGTGTAGCCCAGTTGTCCTGGTTCCTCGTAAGCAATCAGCCCGAAGTCGCCAGTGGCATAAGCCGAGAACGTGCAGATTGCGTATTTCTGCTCCAATGCGCGGCGCTTGCCCATCCAGTCACCGAGTTCGCCGCCCAGCATTGCGGAGCGGACCTTCCATTGAGCAGGAAGATCGTGGCCCAGGCGCTCCAGCGTTTCGACTAATGTCACGAAGAAGGAGGTGGAGGAGCAAATGCAGGTGATGCCCAGTTCCATGATGAGCTGTGCTTGTTGCTCGGCGCCGCCGGGCCCGCAGGGGATGAGCGTCGCCCCGGTGGCAGCAATGCCCGCATCTAGCAATAGGCCGGCTGGAACAAGATGGTAGGACCAGGTGTTGAGTACGCGGTCACCGGGGCCGATTCCCGCCTGCCTGAACACATGCGAGAAGCCCTTACCAGGGTCCTCGTCGAAAAACTGGGGTTCATAGACGGGGCCTGGGGAGACATAAATGCGGCGGATAGATGCGTCGTCGGCAGCAAGAAACCCACCGAATGGCGGTGACTGGCGCTGCTTATCAAGCAGTGAATCCTTACTTGTGACGGCGAGCCGTGCAAGGTCGGCAGGGCCTTGGAGATCCTGCGGCGTCATCATTGCAAGCTGATAGACCGCGCGGATGGCCGGGGCGCGGTCGTAGGCGAATTGCTGCGAAGCACGCAGTAGTCTGAATCGATCGGTGGTGGGTAACGTATGCATGGCGTTGCCGTCCTAGTGGCCCGTGAAGCGCGGGGTGCGTTTTTCGTTGAATGCGGCCAGGCCTTCGTGGAGATCGGCGCTGTGGGAATGCACTTCAGAGGCCAGAAGCTCCAATCGCAGGGCGGTGTCTAGAGGCTGTTGCAAACCATCGTCGACCAGCGTTTTCATGCGGCGCAGGCCAAGGGGGCTCTTCGTGGCAATTTTGTCGGCCACGGCTTGTGCAACGCTTTCGAGCTGGTCGTCGTCCACCACTTGGTTGACGAGGCCCGCTTCCACAAGATCTGCCGCGTCCACGAAGTCACCCGTGAAGAGAAGGTACTTGGCGCGTGTGGGGCCAATGACCCGCGGCAGGCGCACCGACCCCCCCCCTCCGGGGATCAGGCCGTAGTTGGCATGTGCGTCGCCAATTTTGGCGCTCCTTGCCGCCAGCACTAGATCACAGCACAGCACCAGTTCGAGCCCGCCCGCCAGAGTTATGCCGTTCAGGGCGGCGATCACGGGTTTTGGAAAGCGGTCAATCCGGTTCATGGTGGACAGTACGCTGTCCAGAAAGCCACTGGTGCCACTTTCGCCCGCTTGCGTCTTGACGTACTTGAGGTCGGCGCCCGCGCAGAAGGCCCGTCCAGTGCCCGTCAATACGACGGATATCACGTCTCCGCGGCTCTGTGCTTCGTTGAGTGCGTGGTCTATTCCCCGAAGCACCGCCGGGGTCAGCGAGTTCATTGCATCAGGTCGGTTCAGGCGAATCCACATGCTGCCTTTTCGTACGTCTGTAATCACAACCGGTGTCGACATCAGGGGTTCCTTGCTGGCTTGCGTGTTCATGGATCGATTCTGCTTTTGCCTCTGTTTTGAGGGACATGGGGTTTTCCATTACCCATAAGTTAAAAATTCTACCCTAAAGTAAAACAATTAAACAAATGGAGTTCTTCATGCGAAGTAAGAGCAGCCCGCTCATGTTCCCGCTATCGGGTATCAAGATCGTCGAGTTCGAGGGGATCGGCCCAGGGCCCTTAGCTGGGTTCATGTTGATGCAGATGGGCGCTGACGTTACTGTGGTCGGGCGGCCAGGTGCGAGCGCATTGCCTGATGAGCTAACGCCGAAGGACGGGGCGCTCTTGTCGCGCGGCAAACGACGCGTCACATTGAATCTCAAGAACGACGAGGACAAGGCGCGGGCGCTGGACATGGTCGCGCAAAGCGACGGGTTGATTGAGGGCAACCGCCCGGGTGTGATGGAGCGCCTGGGTTTGGGTCCCGATGTATGTGGTGAATACAACCCGCGGCTTGTGTATGGGCGCATGACGGGCTGGGGGCAGGATGGGCCGCTGGCTCAGGCCGCCGGGCACGACATGAACTATGTCGCTCTCACTGGGCTCATGTCGATCACCGAGCAACCGGGACACCCTCCCATGCTTCCACCCACAGTGGTTGGGGATGCTGCCGGCGCCCTCGGGTTTGCATTTGGCATGGTGTCGGCGTTGCTAGGCGCGCGGGATAAGGGCCAGGGCTGCGTGGTTGACGGCGCCATCATTGATGTGTTGGCAATGCTGTCGCCGCTCGTGCAACTGATTCGTCAAGGTGGCGGATTGGAAGGCAGCGAACCCAGTGTCTTCCATGACTCACCCTTCTACGACCGCTATCTGTGCAGCGATGGGCGATACATCACGGTCGGTGCAATCGAGCCACAGTTCTATGCATTGCTGTTGACGCAATTGCAGCTGACGGATGTCGACCCCGCACGGCAAATGGACAAGACTTTGTGGCCGTCTCTCAAGGCGCGGATTGCGCAGCGCTTTGCTTCCCAACCTAGTACGTACTGGAATGCACTGATGGAAGGCACTGACAGTTGCTTTGCGCCGGTGCTCACCATGGCCGAAGCCGCCGCTCATCCCCACAACGTGGCTCGTGGTTTGTACAGCGTGACTGAGCAGGGCGATATTGAGACTGCGCGGGGCATGCGATTCCTGCCGCTTTGCTGAGCCGCGAATGTGATACCAAGGGTAATCACTGGCAAGCAGTTGAGAATTTTACTGTACAGTAAAAACATCTTACGCAAAGTAATTTATTTGACTTTCATGGATCAAGAAGATCCGCCACGGAGAAATGCGATGGAAGATATCTATGTGGTTGGTGTGGGGATGACGCCATTCGGACGGCATCTGGACAAAGACATCAAGGCGCTCACACGCGAGGCCACGGCGGCTGCTTTGGCGGACGCGGGATTGGAAAAAGAAGACTTGGAAGCGGCCTTTTTTGGGAACACTTCCCAGGGGCATATGGATGGCCAGCACATGATTCGTGGGCAAATTGCGCTGCGGGCCATGGGGATTGGGCGCATTCCGGTGGTGAACGTCGAAAACGCTTGTGCAAGCGGCTCGTCGGCGTTCGTTCTAGCCTGCAATCACCTCAAGTCGGGTGCTGGCGATGTCGCTTTGGCTGTTGGTGCAGAGAAGATGTTCTCATCCGACAAGCTCAAGATGTTCTCGGTGTTTGACAGTGCCTGGGATCTCTCGCGTGCAGAAGAGATTCGTGGGGAGTTGATGAAGATGGGGCGCGACGTGGCGGTGCCCGAGGGGAGTACCTCACCCAGGCCGTACAGCGTTTTCATGGACGTGTATGCGGCGTTTGCACGATCGCACATGCGTACCTTCGGGACGACGCAGCGCCAGCTGGCCGCCGTTTCGTCCAAGAACCACGCGCACTCCATGCACAACCCGCTGTCGCAGTATCAGATGGCCTACAGCATCGAGGAAGTGCTTGCTGCGCCGCCGATCACTTATCCCTTGACTTTGCCCATGTGCTCCCCTGTGTCTGACGGCGCAGCCGCAGCAATCCTGTGCACACGCTCGGCTCTCAAGCGTCTGAACATCGACGAAAAGCGTGCCATCAAGGTGTTGGCGGCAGTGGTGCAAAGTGGTTCCGACCGGAGCGAGGACGACTACACCAACCACTGCACTGCCTTGGCTTCGCGCAAGGCGTATGAGCTGGCGGGTATTGGCCCTGCCGATATTTCCGTGGCCGAAGTGCATGACGCCACGGCCATGGGCGAAATCATTCAAACGGAAAACCTTGGCTTCTGTGAATTCGGCATGGGTGGTGTGATTGCCGAACGAGGTGACACCCGGATTGGTGGCCGCATTCCCGTCAACCCGTCTGGCGGCCTTGAGTCCAAAGGGCACCCCGTGGGGGCGACCGGTATTGCCCAGGTCCATGAGTTGGTCACCCAGCTTCGCGGGGAGGCCGGAGCGCGGCAGGTGACGGATGCGCGGATTGCGCTGGCGGAAAACGGTGGCGGACTTGAAGGCATCGAAGAAGCGGTTGCCTGCATCACCATCCTGGCGCGCTGAGCGCTGCATTCAACAAGAGACACAACATGGATATCAAGAACACCGTTGCCTTCGTCACGGGGGCCGCGTCGGGCCTGGGGCTCGCCACTTGCAAGGCATTGCTTGCGGCCGGAGCGAGCGTCATGGCGGTTGATCTGGACGAAGAGCGCCTTGCGAGCGAGGTGCTGCCGATGGGCGAGCGCGTGCGAATCCAGAAGGTTGATGTTTCGGACGAGGCCAGTGTGAAGGCTGGCGTAGACGCGGCAGTGGCGGAATTTGGTGCGCTGCATGTGGCGGTAAATTGCGCGGGAATTCTGGGTCCCTGCAAGACGCTTTCAAAGGGCGAGTTATTCCCGATGGATCTTTGGAACCGGGTGATCGCCATCAACCTGACCGGGACATTCAACGTGGTGCGCTATGCGTCGTTGGCCATGTCGCAGAACGAGCCCAATGTCGACGGTGAACGGGGGGTCATCGTGAACACGTCATCTGGTGCTGCGTGGCAGGGTCAAGTGGGCCAGGCCGCATATAGCGCCAGCAAAGCGGCGGTCATTGGAATGACGCTTCCGGTGGCGCGGGATCTTGCGCAACACGGAATCCGAGTGGTGGCCGTGGCGCCTGGTCTGTTTGAGACCGCCATGTCTGCAGGCATGCCAACGAAGGTGTCGCAAAACATTATTGACAACGTCATCCTCTTTCCTCATCGCATGGGGCAGGCACAAGAGTTCGGTGGACTGGTTCGGCACGTTGTGGAAAACGCCTATTTGAATGCCACCACGATCAGCCTGGATGCGGGTGTCCGTTGTTAGTCGTGGTCCATTGATCGCTGCGAGCATTCCCGCAAATGGATGCGTAGACCCTGCAAAGGTCTTATGAAGGAAATTCGATGGACAAAGCCAAGAATTCAGAGTGGAGGTGCCAATGAATGCAGCCATTCAAAGCCAGCGGGAAGGCGTGGTGCTGACAGCCCAGAATCTGCTGCTGCAGTTCGGTGGAGTTGTGGCGCTGAATGATGTTTCGATTGATGTGCGCAAGGACGAGCTGCTGGCAATCATCGGGCCGAACGGAGCGGGAAAGTCTTCTCTGATGAACTGCCTGAGCGGGTTCTACCGCCCCAAGAAAGGTGAGATATCCCTGGCCGGGCACAACGTGCGCGACATGGCGGTTCACGACGTGGCGGCACAGGGCCTAGCGCGCACCTTTCAAGGTACGCACATTTTTTCGGGCATGACCGTTATCGAGAACCTGATGGTGGGGCGCCACATGCACATGCGGGCCAATCTCGTGCAGTCATTTTTCCATTTCGGCCCGGCAAAACGGGAAGAAGTTTTGCATCGGGAGGTGGTGGAAGAAATCATTGAATTTCTTGAAATTGAATCCATCCGGCATGCGCCGGTGGGCAGCCTCGGTTATGGGCTTCGCAAGCGCGTGGACTTGGGGCGCGCACTGGCCCAAGACCCGAAGATTCTGTTGATGGATGAGCCTATGGCCGGTATGAATACTGAAGAGAAAGAAGACTTGGCACGTTTCATTCTGGATGTGCGCGAGGCAAAGCGCATTCCTATTGTTTTGGTGGAGCACGACATGGGTGTGGTGATGGACCTGGCTGACCGCATCGCTGTGCTGGACTTTGGACGCAAGATCGCCGATGGAACGCCCAAGGAGATCCAGGCTAATCCCGCAGTGCTTAAAGCCTATCTTGGGGAGGGCGTCCAATGAAACTCGAAATCGCGACCCTTCCCCAGTTGCTGCGCAAGCATGCGCATGCTAACCCCAACCGTCTTTCCCAGCGCCATAAGCAGCGCGGCATTTGGCGGGAGTACAGCTTTGCGGATGTGCAGCGCAACGTTCGAGAGATTGCGCTGGGCATGCACCAAGCAGGCGTCAAAGCGGGTGAGACCATTGCCATCATTGGTGAGAATGAGCCGCAGCATTACTGGGCCGAGTATGCCGCGCATGCACTGGGATGCAAAGTTGTATCCATGTACCCGGACCTCACTTCGGAGGAGGTGGCCTATCTTTTGGACGACAGCGAAGCAGTCATCTTGTTCGCGCAGGACCAAGAGCAGGTTGACAAGGGCCTGGATGTCCGGAACAAGACGTTGAAGATGCGCCACATTGTGTATTGGGATGAAACGGGTATGTGGTCGTATAACGACCCCATCCTGCAAACCTTCGATGGCATGCAGCGGCAAGGGCGTGAAATCCATCAACGTAACGGAAAGATGTACGACGCGCTAGTGGATGCGGGAGCCCCCGATGACATAGCGGTTCTTTCTTACACTTCCGGCACGACGGGGCAGCCCAAGGGCGTCATCCTCACGCATCGCTTTTTGATCGACAACGCCCAGCGCTTGATCGATTCCATGGATGTGAAGCCGGGTATGGAATACCTGAGTTACATCGCGCCATCCTGGGCCACTGAACAAATATATGGCATCACCATGGGATTGGGATTGCCCATGGTAGTGAACTTCCCCGAGGGCCCGGAGCAGGTGTTGTCCAACATTCGGGAATTGGCGGTGGAAGGTATGACATTTGCTCCGCGCCAGTGGGAAAGCATGGCGTCCTCTGTGCAGGCGCACATGCTCGACGCAGGACCCATTCGACGAGGTGTCTACGAGTGGGGCATGAAGATCGGTCACACCGTTAATGTGGGGCGCTTGGATGGAAAACCCGTTGGCCTGCTGGACCGGTTGCTGTTTCCTATCGCCAATGCACTGGTTCTGCGCCCGTTGCGAGATCTGCTCGGCCTGACCCGGCTGCGCTGTGCCAGCTGCGGTGGTGCCACCATGGCACCGGATGTGTTTCGCATGTTCCATGCCATGGGTATACCTCTGCGCAACATCTATGGCTCCACCGAAACCGGGTTGCTGACATGCCACCAGGGTGACCGATTTGATCTGGAGACCGTAGGGCACTGGATGAAGGCGCATCCAGAGGCGGGCCCACCATTGGAATGGCGCTTGAGTGCGGACGGAGAGCTGCAGATTCGTGGCGGAAGCCCGTTTCTGGGCTACTACCGCAGAGAGGGTTCCGTAGAGTCGAAGGTGAAAGATGGCTGGTTCTACACGGGCGATGCCGTAACGAAAACTGAGCTAGGCGAGCTCGTGTTCCTGGAGCGGTTGTCGGACCTCAAGCGTTTGCGCAGCGGAGAAACCTTCCCGCCGCAGTTCGTCGAGACCCGCCTTCGGTTCAGTCCCTTCATCAAGGACATCATGACGGTGGGAGACGAGACGAGGGACTTCGTGGCCGCTCTCATCAATATCGACATGGCTGTTCTGTCGCGGTGGGCAGAAGACAAGCGGATCGGATTTTCAACCTTTACCGATTTGTCACAGCGGCCAGAGGTCGCAGAGTTGATCAGTCAGGAAATTACCCGTGTGAATCAGTTTTTGCCGGCGCATGCGCGGGTCAAGCGATTCGCCAATTTTCCAAAAGAGCTTGATCCGGACGAGGGCGAACTAACACGTTCGAGAAAGCTGCGGCGCGAATTCCTGGAGGTGCGATACGCCACGCTGATCAACGGTTTATATGACGGCTTGCACGCCGTGCGTATCGATATTCCTGTGACCTACCAGGACGGTCGGCGCGGCAATTTCGAGGCTCTGGTGTCCATCCATGACACGGACGCCGCAGGGTCAGACCACCTGGGCGCAGCCCGAAGCAGAGGACGGAAATGATCGATTTTATTAACTACCTGATAAACGGTGCGCTGTCAGGGCTTCTGTATGCGTTGATCGCCATGGGTTTCGTCGTGATCTATCGCGCGTCAAAGGTGTTCAACTTTGCACAAGGTGAGTTGGTGGTCTTTGGCGGCTACATGGTGTGGTGGACGATTATTCAGATGGGTCTACCGCTGTGGGTCGGATTGCCCGTGGCATTCGTTAGTGCTGCAATTTTTGGTTTCATGATTGAGCGGATATTTTTTGCCCGTCTGGTTGGGGAATCCGTCTTCTCGATGGTCATGGTGACGATCGGTCTCTTGATTCTGATCCGAGGCGTTGTGTTGGTGCTTTTTGGTCCACAGGTGCGTGCTTTTCCGATCATCTTTCCTCTGGATCCGATCATCGTTGGCGATCTCATCGTCTCCCGTTCGATGCTCTACGGTGGAATTATGACCATCTTCATCGGCGTTGGCCTCTCCTGGTTTTTCAACCGGACAAGGGCTGGCTTGACCATGACGGCCGTGGCGGAAGACCACCAGGTGGCCATGTCCATGGGCATCTCGGTGCAGCGTTCCATTGCCTTTGCGTGGGTGCTGGGATCCGTGCTTTCCACACTGGGGGCGATAGTGCATTTGAGTGGCCGCTCCATCAACATGATGAGCTCCGACATCGGCCTGGCTGCCTTGCCGGTGGCCTTGCTGGCTGGGTTGGAGTCCCTCGCAGGTTTGCTGATCGCCGGTGTTTTGGTGGGTGTGATTCAGGGTTTGGCTTCGGCCTATCTCGATCCCCTGGTGGGGGGAGCGCTGGGCTCCGTCTTTCCTTTCATCATCATGCTGGTGGTGTTGTTAATTCGTCCCACCGGCATGTTCGGGTGGAAAACCATTGAGAGGGTATGAGCATGGATCCCGCAGGTGTATTCGCGACTTCTTTCGCCAAAGACCAAGCACTAATTCGCACGCGCAGCCAGGCGGTGGCATTGGGCCTGTTTGTTATAGCGTTGTTTGCGCTGCCCCTGATCAGCGAGGTCCGCTGGGTGGCGATCATGACCTCTATGCTGATTACTGCAGTGGTGGTCATGGGGCTGCAGATCAATACTGGTCTAGCGGGTCAGATCAATTTGGGTCAAGCTGCGTTCATGGGGGTTGGTGCGTATGCAACAGCGCTCCTAGCGACGAAAGGCCACCTGCCTTTCTGGCTGGCTTTGCCCATCGGCGGGCTGTGCGCGGCGCTTTTTGGGCTGGTGTTTGGATTAACCGCAATGCGCATAAAGGGTTTTTACCTTGCCTTGACCACGATTGCTGCGCAGATTTTGTTCCACTTCTTTGTGCTCAACCTGCCTGCCAAGTGGCTGGGGGGATCTAACGGCATCACTCTGGAACCAGCACAGCTCCTTGGTTTCGTTTTCAACACCGATACCCGCATTTACTACCTGTGTCTGGTAGTGGCCTTCATCATGATTGCGGGCGCCTACGGCGTCGCACGCAGCCGCCATGGTCGAATTTTTGCGGCAGTGCGCGATGACGACGTGGCCTCAGGAATGATGGGCATCAATGTCGTGCGCACCAAGGTACTTGCCTTCTTGCTGGGTGCGTTTTACGCGGGCATCGGTGGAGGGCTCTGGGCTTACTACGTCAGGTTCGTGGCGATTGACCAGTTCACCCTGATCCACTCGATATGGTTCATCGCGATGATCATTGTGGGTGGCATGGGGTCGGTGACGGGCGCGCTGATCGGCGTGTTTGTTATCCGTACTGCCCAGGAGACGATCACCATCGTGGGCCCTTCACTGGTCGAGAACTTTTCCTTCCTGAGCGGAGATGTTGTTTTCGCAGTGATGAATATTTTCCTGGGTGGAGTCATCGCGGCCTTTCTGATCTTTGAGCCACGCGGTCTGATGCACCGGTGGAACATCGTCAAGCGGTCTTATCGCATGTGGCCTTACCCATATTGACCGCAATCCTGTTTTCTGCAGCCACCTTAGGCGCTGGGAAGGGCTGCTCCAATGCAAAGCGCTACTACAAAAGGAGACTTTTTTTATGAAAACGAATCGAGCAAAGTTGTCGGCAATGGTCAAACTGGGGCAACGCGGCGCTTTACTGGCGTCAGCCTTGTGCCTTGGCGGCATGGCACAAGCTCAGACTACTTACAACGTGGCTGGCCTGGCTGACTTCACCGGACCTTTCGCAGACATCATGAAAGATATGACGGGATGCCGCCGTGCGGTGCTCGACTGGTGGAGCGAAGAGGTCGGTAAAGCGCAGGGCGTCGCATTGCGAATCAAGGATTTCGACACCCGCTATGACGTCGCCCAAGTGGCCAGCCTCTGGCCAGGCATCAAGTCCGAGCTCAACCCGGTGGCTGTTCTGGGTGTGGGCGGTGCAGATACCAATGCGCTGCAGCAGCGCTTGCCTAGTGACAAGGTGCCTCTTGTCCAGTCGACAGCAGGATATGGATTTGCTTGGAAGGGTGATAACTGGGTGTTCAATGCCCGTGCCACTTACCCGCACGAAGCGGCTGCGTTTTATGTGTGGATGCAGAAGAAGTCGGGTTCGTCTGCTCCTCTCAAGGTGGGGGTGATTTCATCGGAAGTATCGCCGGCCTACGTGGACATCCACAAAGGTGTCGAGAAGTTCGCTAAGGACAATCCGAAGATCATTGAAGTCGTTGAAACGATTTATACCGAAGCACAGCCGACCGACCTTACCCAGCAGGTCAGCCGCCTGGTCCGCAAGGGGGCCACGGTACTGCAGGTGTTCAACAATACAGCATCGGTAGTGGCGACACGGCGCGCCCTGCAAAGCCTTGGAAAAACCAATATTCCGATAGTGGTTAGCGCTCATAACGGGTTGCTTTCGTCGGGGAAAGCGCTGGGTGACCTGAGCCAAATGGATGGAAACTATGAGGTCTATGGCATGGCCATGGCCGCCGAAGGCGCAACACCGGCACGGGACTTCTTCGAGAAACTGCGCAGCCAATACAAGTTGCAAGCCGCCTATAACTCTGCCTGCATTATGGGCATGAGCCAAGCGATGTTGACGGTTCGTGCCGTTGAAAATGTTGTCAAGGTCAAAGGTGCTGGCGGTGTGACGGGCGAAGAGGTTCGCGCTGCACTGCTGTCCACCCCCATGCCTACCGAGCGCAGTTTTGGCTTGTTGCCCAATATCAAGTTCAACAATGATGCGCCGTTCCCGACCTCGGGCACAGCCGTCAACATCGGCACCGTCGAAAAGGGAAAGTACAAACTTCTCGAGCAGAACGTTCCGGTTCCTGTGTTGAACAAGTGGTAATTGCAAATCGGCCTGGGTCTCGGGCCACCGAGACCCAGGCCACATCATCTGGAGCTACCCGTGCTTGAACTGAACAACGTTGAAGTCCTCTACAGCGACGTCATTCTTGCTGTCAAAGGCATTACCGCCAAAGTCCCCGCTGGACAGTGCGTGACCTTGCTGGGCGCCAATGGCGCTGGCAAGAGCACCACGCTCAAGGCCATCTCCAACCTGGTCAGGACAGAGGATGGTCGTGTGACGGCGGGGAGTATTCAATTTGATGGTGCGGACATCACCGGTGCCAACCCCGTCGATGTCGTTCGCAAGGGGTTGGTACATGTCATGGAAGGGCGCAAGGTTCTCCGCCACATGACAGTGGAGCAGAACCTGGTGGTGGGCGGTCATATGGGCAGCGCTGGCGATGCCAAGGAAATGCTTGATGAGGTGTATAGCCGCATCAAGCGTCTGAAAGCCTTGCGTACTCGCACAGCAGGTTACCTGTCGGGCGGCGAGCAGCAATTGCTGGTAATTGGACGGGCCCTGATGGCCAAGCCTAAGTTGGTGATGATCGACGAGCCTTCGCTCGGCTTGGCTCCGCTGATGGTCGATGAGGTCTATGGTTTGCTGAGTGACCTCAAGACCAGCGGTCTGACTCTGCTGATCGTGGAGCAAAACACCCGCGTCGCTCTGGATTTAGCCGACTACGGCTATGTGATGGAGAGCGGACGGATCGTGTTAGAGGGCCCCTCCAACAGCTTAAAGACCAACGAGGACGTTCGAGAGTTCTACCTCGGCCTGACGGTCGATGGGGAGCGCAAGAGTTTCCGCGACATGAAACATTACCGCCGCCGCAAGCGCTGGCTGGGTTGACCGCATTGGGTCAGTCGTTTTCCAAGTTTTCAAGGATGGGTTTATGAGCATCGTTTCCAATGCATTGCTGAGCGAACAAGAAGTCATTATTCGGGAGTCTGCCCGGCGTGTCGCGACTGAAGTGGTGGGTAGCACGGCCGCCGAACGTGATCGCACGGGGGCTTGGCCACACGACGAAATCAAGGCAGTTGCCGACGTAGGCTTCATGGGCATGCTCGCCCCGCCAGCATACGGCGGTTCCGGGCTTTCATTCGTGGAGTATTGCCTGGCTATTGAAGAATTCGCAGCGGCCGATGGTGGCTTCGCCACCATGATGCACGTCCACAACTCAGCTGCGCACGTGTTACGTAGTTTTGGAACCGAACAACAGATGGCCCGCCATCTGCCGGATCTGGCCAGTGGCAAGCGCATTGGTGCCTTTTTATTGTCAGAGCCCCATGCAGGCTCGGATACCGCAGCCATCCGGACCACGGCTAAGCGGGACGGCGACGTTTATGTGATCAATGGCAGCAAACAATGGATTTCCAATGGCAGTGAAGCGGGCTTTGCGCTCGTCGTGGCAGCAACTGCGGAACCAGGTGCCCGTCACCGCTTCAGCCTGTTCATCGCGGACCCCGAAGATCCAGGCTACCAATGCTTGCGTATCGAAAGGAAGCTGGGCCAGCACACGGCCCACACGGCTCAGATTCAGCTGGACAACATGCGTGTTCCAGTTCAGAACATGATCGGTGAGGAAGGGCGCGGGTATGGCAAAGCACTATCGCTGTTGTCCGATGGGCGCATCGCAATCGCCGCCCTGGCCATCGGCATTGCCCGTGCAGCGCTGGAGGCAGCCATCCGCTACGCCAAAGAGCGCGAGGCCTATGGCAAGCCACTCACCGAACTGCAGGCCATTAGCTTTGATTTGGCGGAAATGGCCATGCAGGTTGAGGTGGCGCACCAGTACATGCTGTATGCAGCTCGTCTTACGGATGCGGGCCTGCCAACCAGTAAGGAGGCCTCCGTTGCTAAACTCTATGCCAGCGAAATGGCTGAAAAGGTTTGCTCTGCGGCGCTGCAAGTGCATGGCGGCTACGGGTATGTCAATGATTTTCCGGTCGAGCGCTACTATCGTGATGTGCGCGTGACCAAGATCTACGAAGGTACGAGTCACATCCAAAAGTTGATCATTGCGCGCAGCATCCTAGCTGGCTGATGGGAACAGCCTTTCGCCAGATCCCTACCGACGAAAGTCGTCCGATATCATCTGGCCCAGTTAGAGATGCGGATGCCCGCAAGGAATACAACACCAATGAGTACGCAAATTGAGGCAAAACCCAAGTCACGGCCACGCGATCCTGCAAAGAGATCGGGCAAGGGCGCGAAATGGAACAATGTGGTCAGCGGCGCGGATGAGCAGTACCAGCTCAAAAAACAGGCCGCCATTGCCGAAGCTTCGCGCGCGTTCGGTCGCCTTGGTTACAAGAATGTGTCACTGGACGAGATTGCAAAAACGCTCAATGTCACCAAACCTGCCCTTTACTACTACTTTAAGAACAAGCAGGAACTTGTCTACGAATGTCACGAGCTTGCCATGCAATTGGGCGATCGCGTCTTGCAAGACGCGATCGCTTCCGAGAGCACTGGTTATGGTCGCATCACGGCATTTATCAAGAACTACATCTCTTTGTTGACAGATGAAATGGGCGCACCTGCGATCCTTCAGGATTTCACTGGTATGTCGGTGGCGGATCAGAAAAAAATCACTTTGCGGCGACGCAAGTTCGATCAGGAGCTGCGTAAAGTGCTCGAGGGGGGGGTTCAGGATGGCTCTATTGCCCCGTGCAACGTGAAGTTGGCTGTGTTCTGGTTCATGGGCGCTGTCAGCTCGATTACCCAATGGCTGCATATCGATGGTAGCCTTGGCAGCGACGAAGTGGCCGACATTTTCATCGGTTTTCTTGCGCATGGTATTCGTCCCAATCAAGGGTAAATCTGCTTACTTGTCGCATTCCGGGCGACCATATGGTCGCGTCTGGAACAGGTGCGGAAAGCACCCTGTCAAGAAACTGACTCTGCCTTGATTTCGCGTACAGCAAGAAGTTGGAAACTTCAGCTGTATGGAGAATCGAGATGCGAGATGGCAAACTGCCCAAGCGGCAATACACGGATGAATTCAAAGTCGAGGCGACCCGGCTGGCCGAATCGGTCGGAGGCCACGAAGCGGCGCGCCGATTGGGTGTTCCGGTGGCCACGTTGGGCAACTGGAAGCGGCGCTCAGCTGCAGCAGGCACAGGCGCACCTGAAGTCGCGCTGAACTCAGGTGCCGTGCCCACGCGCCGGCCCGTGAGCGAGTTGGAGGCCGAGAACAGCCGGCTACGCCGGGAGCTTTCCGATGAGCGACTGGACGTGGAAATCCTTCGAAAAGCGACGGCGTACTTTGCCAGAGGGCCGCGATGAAGTACGCCTGGATCGAGAACCATCGCGACGAGTACACGGTGAGCCGGTTGTGCCGGGTTTTATTTGTATCGCGCTCGGGGTAATGCCAGTGGCGCGTGCGGGCGCCCAGCGCGCGATCCCTTGGGGTATGTCCGAATTTTTGTGTAAACGGTTCGGACTTCAGTTGACGGAGATGCGGTCTCCGAACTGAATGGTAAAGCGGGTCAGCGCGGCCTTCCAATCCCGGATGGGCATAGTCCACTTCTGACTGATGTTGCGCAGGGCCAGGTAGAACAACTTGGTCAGCGCCTCATCGCTGGGGAATGAGCCCCGGTTCTTGGTCAGCTTCCTCAGCCCCATGTTCACCGACTCGATGGCATTGGTGGTGTAGATGACCTTGCGGATGTCGGGCGGGTAATCAAAGAACGGGGTCAACCGACCCCAGTTCCTGCGCCAAGACTGGCCAATGGGCAGGTACTCCTGGTCCCATTTTTCTTCAAACTCCCCGAGCATCAGTTCGGCCTCCTCCAGGGTGGCGGCGGCGTAAATGCGGCGCAGGTCAGCGGCCACCTCTTTCCTGCGTTTCCACGACACGTAGTTCAGGCTGTGGCGCACCATGTGCACGATGCACAGCTGCACCACCGTCTTGGGGAACACCGCCTCGATGGCCTCGGGGAAGCCCTTGAGCCCATCGACACAGGCGATGAAGATGTCCTGCACGCCCCGGTTGCGCAGCTCCGTGACCACCTGCAGCCAGAACTTGGCGCCCTCGGTCTGGGCCAGCCACAGTCCCAGCACCTCCTTGTTGCCTTGCATGGTGATGCCGATGGCCAGGTACACCGCCTTGACCCGCACCGCGCCCTCGCGCACCTTCACATGGATGCAGTCCAGGTAGACGATGGCATAGAGGGCTTCCAGCGGCCGTGCCTGCCAGGCTTTGACCTCGTCGCTGACCGCATCGGTCACAGAGGAAATCAGGCTGGGCGAGACCTCGGTGCCATACATCTCTTCGAGATGGCTTTGAATCTCGCGCACCGTCATGCCGCGGGCATACAGCGAGATGATTTTGTCGTCGAAGCCCGCCCAACGGGTCTGGTGCTTGGGGATGAGCTGGGGCTTGAAGCTGCCATGGCGGTCGCGGGGCACCTGGATGGGCAATTCGCCGAAATCGCCCTTGAGGGTCTTCTTGCTCTTGCCGTTGCGGGTGTTGCCACCGGGGTTGGAAACCGCTTCGTTGCGCTCGTGGCCCAGGTGTTCGGCCCTGATGGCCACCCAAATTCCCCCGTCTATGGCCACCTCAAACTCCCCCACCTGAACTGATCGGGGATAGGGGTTTAACGCCGGCGTCGTCGGCACCTGTTGGCAGGACATTGATCCAGTCTTCCCCGAGGGAAGGCCAAGGAGTGAATGTCTTGAAGTCCAACCAACGCGCCACCATAGAGACACTGCTGGAGCGCAACACATCGCAACGCGAGATCGCCCGCATCACGGGCATCGACCGCAAGACGGTCAGGAGCTACCACCAGCGCTGGCTGGAGCAACTGCAGTCAAATTCCCCCGGGGTGGCCACCGGCTCGGCAGGTCAAATTCCCCCACCCTGGCCACCGGCTCCTGGGCCGGTGGCCACCTCCCTGTGCGAACCCTGGCGCGAGTTCATCGAAGCCCAGCTGCGGCTGAAGCGAAACGCCACGGCCATCTACCAGGACCTGGTCGACCAGCACGGCTTTGATGGCCAGTACAACTCGGTCAAACGCTTCTGTGCAAAGTTGCGGCACAAGGAGCCCGAGCAGTTCGATCGCCTGTCCTTCCTGCCCGGCGAGGAGATGCAGGTGGACTACGGCGAGGGCGCGCCCACCCGCGTGCCCGGCAGCGACCGGTACCGCAAGCCCCGCCTGTTCGTGGCCACCTTGCGGTATTCCCGTGCCAGTTTCCGGTGCGTGGTCTGGAAGTCCAGCCAGCAGATCTGGGCCGAGCTGCACGAGCGGGCCCTGCGGTACTTCGGGGGCTGCCCCCAGTACGTGGTGCTGGACAATCTGAAGGAAGGCGTCCTCAAGCCCGACCTGTACGAGCCCGATCTCAACCCGGTGTACGCCGCCGCCCTGGCGCACTACGGCGTGGTGGCCGACCCGGCGCGGGTGCGAGACCCCAACCGCAAGGGCACGGTGGAGCATGCCATCGGCCATACCCAGGCCACGGCCTTGAAGGGCCGGCGCTTTGAGTCCATCGAGGCCCAGAACGAGTTCCTGGCGCACTGGGAGAAGAGCTGGGCATCCAAGCGCATCCACGGCACCGAGCGACGCCAGGTGCAGGCCATGTTCGAGGAAGAGCGCAGCCACCTCAAACCCCTGCCAGTGCTGGGAATGCAGTATTTCGACGAGGCGGTGCGCACCGTCTGCGACGACAGCTGTGTGCGGGTGGATCACAGCAGCTACGCCGCTCGCCCGGCGAACATCGGCTCCAAGGTGTTGGTGCGCATCTACGCCCAGCGCATCGAGATTCGTGACATGCACACCCGTGCCTTGCTGCGCACCCACGCCAAGGCCGAGCGTCCCGGCACGGTGATTCTGCCCATGGAGGAGCGGGTGTTCAATCCGTCTCGCGAGACCCGCCTGATCCTGCGTCAGGCCGGCGAGATTGGTGAGCACGCCAGCCGGCTGTGTGAGCTGCTCTTTGCCATCGAGGGTCGTGTCGGGCAGCGCAAGCTCTGGGGCATTGTGGGACTCATGCGCCGTTACCCGGCGCACTGCATCAATGCCGCCTGCGCCCAGGCCCTGGAGCAAGGGGTCTACAGCTACAAGCGCGTGCTGGCGCTGACCGAAGCCCTCTTTGCCCAGGCGATGGCGGCCATCGAGGCTACCTGCGGCGAAGCACCCGCCGCCGGTGCCCACGCGCTGACGCAGCAGCATGAGCTCATCCGAGACGCTGAGGAGTACAGCGATCTCTTCGCGCTCGCCGCCGCCACGGCAAACACCACCACCACCACCACCACCAACAACAACACCACCAACGCACCGGGAGTTCAGCCATGAACATGATCGAGATCGAACGCGCGCTGCGCGAGCTGCGCCTGTCCGGCATCGCCGAGACCCTGTCCACCCGCGTGATGCAGGCCCAGGCCGCCCAGCAGCCTTTCCTGGAGACCTTCGCCGCCATGCTGCAAGACGAGCTGGACCGCCGGCGCTCTCGCCTGACCGAGCGCCGCTTCAAGCGCTCGGGTCTGGATGAGCGCCCCTCGCTGGCTGACTTCGACTGGCGTTTCAACCCGAAGCTGCCGCGCAGCGCCTGCTTCGAGTTGCACACCCTGAAGTTCATCGGCGAGGGGGCCAACGCGCTGATCATCGGCAAGCCGGGCACCGGCAAGAGCCATGTGGCCAAGGCCGTGGCCTACCAGGCCACGCTGCAGGGCTATGACGTGCGTTACCTGGAAGCCGACACCGAGTTCGCCCGTTACGCGCTGGCCACTACGGCAGAGCGCACCGAGCTGCTCAAGGACTGGGTCGCGCCGGACCTGCTCGTCCTCGATGACCTGTTCCTGGCCAGACGCATCAGCGAGCATGCCGCTGAAGTCCTACAGGCCATCGTGCACCAGCGCTACAAGCTGCGCCGCGCTGTTCTCATCACGTCCAACCGCGTGGTGCAGGACTGGGGCAAATACCTCGGCGACGCCACCATGGCCAGCACCATCCTGGATCGCCTCATGCACCGCTGCGCGATGCTGGAGTTCGAGGGCAAGAGCTACCGCCTCAAGGAGGCCGCTGCACGCATCGCCATCACACCCGAGTCGTCATAATCCGACCGTCCTGCCTGGGGGAATTTGGGGTGGCCAAGGGTGGGGGAATTTGACCTGGCCATCGGGGAGGTCATACTCCAGATCCTTGATCGCGCGCGACAGCGGCGACTGCTCGATATGCAGTCGCTCTGCCGCCCGTGCGAAATGGAGTTCTTCAGCTACGGCGATGAAGTAACGAAGATGACGTAGCTCCATGCCAATGCTTCTCCTCTCGATCAATATTCCTTGGTGCTTAGCTAGATGCGACCCACCCGCAATGTACAAATGAGTTCTCGAAGCTAAGGTGAAATGGATACGGCCTATAGACAGGACAGCTAGTACAAGGACTGTCTACCTAAGGCCGAATCGTTTGCATCATTGAGCCGTCTCAGCGACTGCCCATTTTTTCCAGAAGTTCGATTCCGACTGGCTCTTTCTCCTCCAGCGGAACAACCGCGAAACGTTTGGCGTGATGGTCGCGCACGTCCTCGATAAGCGGGAGCTCCTTGTTGGCGCGGGTGACCAAAAACGGTGATGCCGGGTGAGCCGCAGCAAGACTGCTATTAACCACCCAGGCCCAAGGCTCAATGTTTGCTCGTTTCAGGTCGTTCTGCAGATTCACAGCCTCTAGGACAGGTGTCGTCTCGGCCAAGGTCACGATGATGATCTTGGTCTTCTCGGCGTCTTGCAATTGAGTCAGCGGCGTGACCACTTGTTCGCCGGGTTTGCCCATCTGCCGCACCATCTCTCGGTGGTAGGCACCGGTAGCATCAAGTAGCAGTAGTGTGTGCCCCGTCGGCGCAGTATCCATGACCACAAAGTGCTGGTCGGCTTCCCGCACAATGCGTGAAAATGCTTGGAAGACGGCGATTTCTTCGGTGCAGGGAGAGCGCAAATCTTCCTTCAGCACCGCCAGTCCCTCAGCATCCAGCCCCTTGCCTTGGTGCTCCATAACATACTGGCGATAACGCTCGGTCTCGGCTTTGGGGTCGATGCGGCTGACAGTCAGATTGTCCAGGCTGCCGTCCAGTGTGTAGGAGAGATGGGCGGCTGGGTCTGAGGTGGACAAATGCACTTGGTGCCCACGTCGGGCCAATGTCACGGCAACTGCCGCCGCCAGGGTCGTCTTACCTACGCCCCCCTTACCCATGGTCATGATCAGGCCGTGCCCTTGGGCGCTCAAGACATCGATCAACGCCGACAACGGAGGGAATTCAACGTCAACGCCCTCGCGGTTGACCTCTAACGCCGCTTTGCTTTCATCGGTAAATAGCAGGCGTAAGGCTTCAACCCCCATCATGTTAAAAGGCTTGAGTGGCAATTGGTCTTGCGGCAAGGTCATCAGGTTGGCGGGTATTGTCTTCAGCGCTTCCTGTTCACGCTTGACGATGGTCGTCGCAAGCGGATCGCCCTCAGCGGCATTACTCGGTAGCACGCCATTGATCGCTAGAAACTGGTTCGAAATGCCGATGGCGTTAAGTTCGTCGCTGGTGTGGGCGACTTCTTTGAGCGTGGACGTTTGCGCGCGAGCCACTAGTACCAGCCGGGTCTGTTTTGGATCGGCCAAGGCTTTCACGGCATCCGCGTACTGGCTTTGCTTTTTCTCTAGTCCCGCCAGCGGGCCGAGATTGGCTGCGGCATCCGGGTTTTGCTTGAGGTAACCCGACCAAGCACCAGGCAATTCCAGCATGCGGATAGTATGTCCAGTCGGGGCGGTGTCGAACACAATGTAGTCAAAGTCACCGCGCAGGGCTTCATTGGTCAGCAGGCCGGTGAACTCGTCAAAGGCGGCGATTTCGGTCGTGCATGATCCCGACAATTGTTCTTCAATGCTTTGCACAACGTCCGCAGGCATTGCATCCCGGACAGGATCTAGCACACGATCTCGATAGGCTTGAGCGGCCGCCATCGGGTCCACTTCCAAAGCGGAGAGGCCCGGCACCTGAGTGACCGCGACGATCTGGTGCCCGACCGTCTGGCTGAAGACCTGACCGACATTGGAGGCGGGATCGGTGCTCACGAGCAGCACACGTTTGCCGCTATCGGCCAAGTGAACGGCGGTGGCGCAGGCTAGTGAGGTCTTGCCCACACCACCTTTGCCGGTGAAGAACAGGAACGGCGGCGTGTCTTGCAGAAATTTCAACAGCATTTTTCACTCCTAATTTTCAATAAAAATGGATGCTCAAGCCCGAGCAATAGGGTTGCAGCAGGACGGTTCGGACGGGGTGGCGGGGCTACAGCAAGGCGCAGCGGCTGGGGCCTGCTCGACACCGGCCCAGCGTGCCAACTCAGTGCGGTTGGGCAGACGACCGGCCAGCGCCACGTCGCCATTAACCAAGGTGAGTGGCAGTGATTGGGTGCCCGATAGGTCGAGGAATGCTTTGACGCGCGGGTTGGTCAGAAAGCTCTGGGGGGTCTTCGACAGGCTATAGCGCTTGACGGAAACACCGTTGTGCTTGCACCAGTCCATGTCCGCGTTGAAGCGAATGGCGTCTTGGTCGATCACTGCACTGCTGGTGGCGCAGCAGCCAGCAGGTTCGAAGATTTCAATGGTAGGCATGGCAGTTTCCTTTTCGTTGATGATTAAATTGGCGACCATCTATGCATTCTTCAGAAATGCATAGATGGTCAATGCCTTCGGGCAAAAAAACTCATTGATGGCGGTCGATGTGCTCAACCACCTCCATCCAAGCCTCGACAGCCACCGCAAACGCCTGTCGGCCTCTATCGGTGAGCGTGTAGACCTTGCGGCCCCGGCCTGAAACCGTTTCGGTATGAACAGTCACGTAACCGCCTTGTTCGAACTCGCGGAGTACGGGATAGATTGTTCCTTCGGTGGGAGCACAGCAACCCTTGGTCGAGCACTCGACCTCGCGAGCTATCTCGTAACCATGCATGGGCCGCTGCCGTAGCACGCTCAGGATGAAGAACTTGGACAGGCTCATCTTGATGATCCCATTCCAGTACACCCGATCGGTGTAGTCCATCGCAGGTCGCTCTATCGCTTTCAATTGTTGTGTTTGTTTAGCCATGCGTCGAATTCTATACCTAGACCATCAATGTGTCAAGCTACTGTGGCTGATCATGCATTTTGCAGACCGACATCATCCAAGAAAGGGCCTTTTACTCAATGGAACGCGCCAAGAACTTGGGTGTGTACGACAATGCCATCATCGGTCGTGAGGATTACTCCATGCCGGTATGAGCTTCTGGTTATGCATGTCCAGCGCAAATCCCACATGCGGAGTGGTCATCGCGGCATATGGGATTCCGCGCCATACTCCTGACAGGCTTCTATGCAGATGGCCGCAGAAAAGATGAACTCCCCGATGTTGGTGACGATGCAGGATCGCAGACAACATTTCATCACCATCATTCAGTCTTAGATTATCCAAGGGAGGAATCCCGACCGATGCTGGTGGATGGTGCATAAACAGCAAGGCGGGGTTATCACTTGATTTTGTCAAAAACATTGATGACAAATGCATAGTACAACACCATATATTGTCCATCAATGTATTATGTGTGAGTGCCCTAGAACTAAATGGATGCCGCAATCGCTGTGTTCCTATCCAACTGCAAGACCACGCGACCGCCCGAATTGCCATGACACGCCGCCACCCCGAACCAAGGCGGTCATGTTCTGCCCAAGCTGCGGCTCGATCACCGGCTTCCACGGCACCAAGCTGAAACCCATGCCGTCGTCAAGCATTGCAAAGCGCCCGCTGGCGAGCTGCACATTGCGACGATAGATTCCCGTCACGCGCATACCGTCGGCTACCGGTCGATGCGCCAATCCAGTTTCCGTAGCGATGGTTTTGGCAGCAGCGTCTATGTCGCGTCCGCGCAGCGTCCCCAACAGATTGCGCGCCAGGATCACACGCTGTCCGCGTCGCTTACCCAACCCCTGTTCGATCAGGAAATCCGAGCGCTGCCGCAGTGCTTCGCGCACCTCACCGCCGAAGCCGTTGTCGGCGATACCGCTGGCGCCGCCGATCAATTGCTGATCCAACCAGGTCGCGCCGATCACACGAGTCTGGCGCTCAATAGGCAAGTGCGAACGCAGCTCCACCGACACGCCACCCAGCCGCTGCCTGTCGTATTGCCGACCTTGCTCAGGCAGGTTCGCTGGCACGCGCCAGACGCCCTCGGCAACACGTTCCACGAGGCCCGCCCGGCGCAGTGCCTCCAGCCGCCGGACATGGGCATTGACCACCTCGTGCGGATCGCGTTCGGCTGTTGGCGGGGATTGGGCCTGCGCCTTGGCAACGGTAAGGTGATGATCGGTGCGGTAGAGGCCATCGACCGCCAGCGCGTCGATGTTCTTGTCGGCCGCCCGGACTTCGGCTGAACCGCGTGCTTCGACTATGGTGCCGACCGGGTACTGCGCCAGTTCCGTCTTGGCTGGCAACGTCACGTAGTGCGCCTTGCCGTCGATGCCATCGACCACCAGATAGCCCTTGTCGTACAGCTCGTCCGCAAGCCCTTTACCGGCTACCCGGCCGATGACGGAACGGCTTTCTTCTCCTGGCTGAAACACGGTCAGATCGCGCTGTGCAGCACCCATGGCCCGCTGCATGGTGCGGATGATGTCGCCGCGTTCGCCCATCGCCCGTAACACGGATTCAGCATCGGCGTGGACCGCCCAAACGCTGGGGCGTTCCTCGGTGGCCAACCCCATACGTTGCAGCCGCTGCAAGCGGCCCACCAGTAACACGCGCTGCTGCCGCAGCTTCGGGTCGCCGGCTGGTTGATTTACATGGTTCAGCCCATCCCGTGCTTCGCGTTGCAGCGTGCGGTCCAGGCTGGTCCACCGCTCCTGATCGACCTCGCGCAACAAGGTGCGCTGGATTTCCAGTTCCGTACGCGGCCCCAGCCATTCGGTGGATAGCTCGGCGGCGCGCTCGCGCATGCCTCTGGTGATGTAGGCCTGCGAAATGATGAGGTCTTTACCCGTGTCGTCCTTGCCGCGCAATACGATATGTGTGTGCGGGTTGTCGGTGTTCCAGTGGTTCACAGCCACCCAGTCCAGGCGGCTTCCCAGGTCGGCTTCCATGCGGCCCATCAGGTGGCGCGTGTAGGTGCGCAGGTCGTCGAGCTGTTCGGCATCCTCGGGCGAGACGATCAAGCGGAACTGATGCCGATCATCCCGGCCGCGTTCCTCGAAAGCTGGCAAGTCCGCGTCGTCAGTCATTGGCCCATAGGCCTTACCGGTGTCCTGCTCACGGTCAACGCCTTCGCGTTCGATATAGCGCAGGTGGGTGATGGTTGAACGCGCACCGGCCTGCTTGAGGTAGACCAGCCGCACCTTGACGGTGGCACGCCGGGAGGTCGCAGATAACGACTGCCCGGTGAAGCGCGCCGCCACATGGCCGCGCCCCAGGCGCGATCCGGGTGTCTTCCCTGGCTTGCGTCCAGTCGAATTGGCGGCCTTGCTGGCCTGGCGCAGTACCTGTGAGACGAAGGCCTGGCCGCGCTGCTTCGGCGCACTTGGGCGGATGCGAAAACGGTCTTCACCGTCCGAGTTGCCGCGCCTACTCATGCGGATACTCCAGCCAAGGTCATCCGACCAGGGCGTGCCATGCACGCGGTTTCGCCAATGCCTACAAGGCTTTGGCAAACATTGCGGCACGGTGCCGCCAAATAGCGCGTGCCGCGCCACCACCACGTGCAGACTCGCTTATGGGTCGGCAGCGTGCCGGACCCTTCAATCTTGCCCTGTACCTTTCCCCGGCCTGACGGCACGGGTCTGCGGTGCCCCGGCGGCGCTGCGTCCCACGCAGTCTGCCGGCCGACGAGCGCCAGCCATGCCTGTGGCATGTCGCGCTCGGAGCAATCCATCTGCACGTTGGAGCGCACGCAAACGCGCGCAAGAAAATCCCAAAATCTCCCCCTCAAGCGCAGCGACGGATGCAAAGCAAAGCGCCGCGCGAATGCATATCTCATGGTTGCTTCCCCAGGTAGATCGGCTGCGCCGTACCGATCACGCTGGATGCAGCAATCGGCCCGAAATACCGGCTGTCGAACGACGCCGGATTGGTGACACTGAGCAGAAACAGTTCACCTTCGGCAAGTGCCCGACACTCCGACCAGAACGGCAGCGGACGGCCCAACCGGTCGGCGCGCAATACGGCGGCTACCAGCACACCGTCGATGCGCACGACACCATTGGCGATGCAGACGTGTTGAGGTGCAACCGCACCGATACGTTTGAGCAGCGGAATGTGTGACGGCAGGTAGCCACGCTGCGCAGCCAATGCGGCGGGTTCTGCCGGAAGCCGGGCCAGCACGATGCTGCCAACATGCAGCGGGTCTGCTGGCGGATTGATTGGCTCGATGCGATACCAGCCGACCGGCACGCTGTTGGACGGGTTGTAGACGACGTGTGCCGAAGGCGTCACGAAAGATACCCAGGCCAGCGCAGCGAGGCCGCAGGTGGACAACGCTGCCAGCATGAGGTGAGCGCGCCTGCGCGAGCGAGGTTTGATCGTTGCCGCAGTCATAGCAGTGTCCTCCCGGCAAGCCAGGCGGCATGCCGCTCGGCGGTGTATGCGGGCAGCGGAAGGCGTGCAGCCAGACGGTTGCCCAGCGTGCGCCAATACGCGGGTGATACGTCGATGGAGGCGATACCCAGTGCCTCGATGGCGTCGATCAACAGCAGCACGGCCTGCACCTGTCGTTCACCTTCGGCGTGCAGCAAGATGCGCGCGCCAGGTTGTATGCCGGGAATGCGCTGCACCGCGTCTAGCGGCGTGCAGGCCTGCATCACCATGAGCTGCCAGCGTGTCGTACCGTAGTCGTTGAACTCCCAGCGGATACGGCAGAAGATGGATGCGGGCAGGAACACCGCGCTACGCCGCCATCGGTCGATCTGGATGGTGCGCGCCGGGTTGCCGAAGCGCAGATAGAGGTTGATGCACTTGTTCACGTAAGCGAGCGCCACGCGGGTCAGCGGCACATTGCCGCCTTGGCTGGCAAGTGTGTGCAGCGATGGCGGCGGCGCAGCCGCGCTTGTTGTTGGTTGGACCTGCTCGTTTGTATTCATGGTGTCTTCTCCGGGAACTCACGTTCAAGCAAAGCGCGCAGCAGTTCGGCCACCGTAGTGTTTTGGGTAAAGGCCGAAACCTTGATGCGAGCGCGCAGCGCGGGCGTCACGTCGAGGGTCAGTCGTGCGGTGTAGAGGTCGCCCTTGTTGATGTCCGCACCTTCTCCTTGGCGAATCCAGGCTTCGGCTTGCGGATTCGCTGGCGGACGTGCGCCGATGGCGATGCGCTTGCCGTGTCCGCTGCTCATGGTGACCACCGCAGCAGTTCATCAACCAACGCGGTGATCTCACGCGCGGCAGCGCTCTCCGGCACCAGCTCGCGTGCGAGCCGACCAGCGGCCACGCTGTCGGCAAAGACGATACGCTGGCGAATCTCCGCACGCAGTGCGGGCAGCGGTTGATCGGCAAGCGAGTTGCGCGCTTCGCGTCCGATGACCGTGGTGCTGACACGCCGGTTGATGACGAAGGCCGCGCGCAGCGTGGGCCTGAAGACTTGGGCCTCGCGGATCAGTGCCACCATTTCGGCGCTGGCCCAAACGTCGTAAGGGCTGGGTTGCACCGGGATCAGCACGCAGTCGGCCGCCAGCAGCGCGGAGCGCGCGAGTGCGGCGATTCTGGGCGGACCATCAATCACGATGTGATCGCAGCGCCTGGCGAGTTCTGGCGCTTCCTGGTGCAGGGTTTCCCTTGCCAAACCGACTGCGCTGAACAATCTGGGCAGCCCTTGCTGGCTGCGCCGTTGTGTCCAATCCAGCGATGAGCCCTGCGGATCGGCATCCAGCAGGATGACTTGCTTGCCCTGCATCGCCAGTTCGCCTGCGATGTGGGTGGCAAGCGTGGTTTTGCCGACCCCGCCTTTTTGGTTGAGCAAGGCGATGATCATGGCCTTGCTCCTGCTGGTAAACGGTTTTGAAAACAGGGTTCGGCACTTGTCCACCGAACCGGCGCGCTCTTATTAAAAGTTAGAGGTTTTAAGTTAGGTAAGTTAAGGGAGGCGGGAACCCGCACCGTTACTGGCTTTGTGGCCGATCCGTACTCCTGATAGCACGAGAGTCGTACTCCCGATAGCACGAGCCACCTTGCGCCTGATAGCACGAGGCCATTCACAAGTTGTCCACTACTTATCCCCGTGCCGTTTGCGGCACGGGCCGAAAAGCCAGGATTTCCGGTTCTCCCAGCAATCGCTCGATGCTCAGGGTGTAGCCCGGCAACGACTGCCGTGCCACCAAGGCACGCAGGTCGAAGGCGAAGTCCGAGAAGCGTGCGGAGCTGCCCGATTTGCGGTGCAGGTGCGGGAAGTCGAATTGCCAGCCACCGGGCTGTTTGCCCGCGTGTTTGCGCACCAGCCGGTACAACCAGCGTTCGATCCCGCCCGTGAGCTTGAAATACGCAGGGTCGATGGTCAGTACCAGGGCTTCGTCCAGCACGCCGGCATAGAACCAGTCCGGCAGGATCAATTCGAGGCCCAGCGGAAACCCCATGCTGTCGGCTCGCTCCTTCCATTCGTTGATCCACGAGAAGCGGTGCAGACGCCTGCCGGTGGTCTCGCGGATCGAGGTCGCCACGCTGGTGGACTGCAAGCGGTCCAGCGCCGCCTTGAGGCGCTGGTAGTCGTGCAGCGACGTACCACGTCCGATGAAGCGCAGGATCTCGTAGGGTGTGGCCTGCATCCGGCGCGAGCTGCGGATGCCCGCATCCCGCGCTTCCACGATCTGGCTGGCCGCCCAGATCAGGATGTCGGCATCCCAGATCGTGGCGATACCATGCTCCTGTGTTCCCTCCACGCGCACGGTCACACCGCCAGAACGAAAGTCGATCGGCGCGATACGCCGCGACTTGGCCAATGAGAAGAACGGATAGGCCATCAGGTCCTGGGCGTCGCGCGGCGCCATGTCGCCCGGCAGCGCACGGAACAGGTCGAGCTGTTCGTGCTGCTGCATAGTCTGCGCTGGCGGCAGCGATGGGCTGGACATGGCGAGGGCCACCGGCGCGCCTAGTCTGCCTAACCTCAGCGGCGGCCATGTTGACCATCGCGGCTGTCGCCAGAGTGGTGCTCGGCGTATTCAGGGTCGGAGGTGGCCTCAAAGCTGCGGGCGTCCGCCCAGGTTTCGAGGTCGGCCACCGCGTACATGACACGCCGGCCGAACTTGCGGAACCGCGGCCCGCCGCCGATTACGCGTTGCTTCTCCAGCGTGCGCGGCGACAGCCGCAGAAACTCGGCGGCCTCGTCATTGGTGAGGTAGCGGGCTGGCTGCGTGGCAGTAGCTGTGGGTGCGGTAGCGGGCCGCAAGGGAACTGGTCTCATGGTGTGATCCTCCATCGGTCAGGGTCGCCGGCCGCAATAGTGCGACCGGATGGAGGCAGTCTCAAGAAAGCGCGGCGTTCTGCTCAGGGACGTTCTGCGTCGGATGCCGAACGTCCCTCTTCAAGCGGCGGAAGCTGTGCCAGGCGGCGATAGCCGCCGCGCATCAGCTTTTTTCCGCGCTGCACCAGGCGGCGCACGCGGGCGCGCAGATCGCCATCGGCGTGCCAGCCCGCGGCCACGGCATCCGGGCCGAACAGCACGTCGGCTACCGTGCGCAAGGACGCACCCGCCAGGGTGCCGTCGAGCGCCTGTAGGGTGTGCAGTTCCAGCAGTGACGATGGGGATGGACGCGGCTTGACCACCGCCGCAGGTGCGGAATCGCTGGCCGCCTGCAACTTGTCCAGTTCGCCCGCCAGCGCGCGATAGCGGACGCAGGGAGCTTGGCAGGCGCGGATGGCGTAGGCGTAGGCCATGCCGTCTTCCAGCGCGGGTGCGAGCGCCAAACGCAGGCAACAGCCCGGTTGCCGGACAACCAGTACCAGGCGTCGGCCGTCATGGATCAGTTGTTTGTAGCCGGGAATGCGCCAAAACTCGAAGAGGCCGGCATTCGGTGGCGGATCGGCATCGGGATAGAGCTGCACCACGGTATCGTGGTCGGGAAACCAGGCCGGGTGCGCATCTCGCGCATCCTGGTCGGGATCTTCCAGTAGGCGTAGGCCCCAGCATTGCGCCGTGTCTGGATGGCGGTGACGGCGCAGCCAGTCGCGCCGGTAGTCGGGGTCGCGTCGCAGGTATTCCCAGGCCAAGGCTGGCCCGTCCAGATGCAGGACGTAGAGATACGCGGCGCTCGGATACCAATGATCGGAACTCAGCTCTGCCATGGCGCAACCTCCTGTCAGATAGCAGGAACAGTCGCCAGGGGCGCCGGCACGACGAAGCTAAGGAGTCATCGCCAAAACATCGTAGATGTTCGATAATTTGGCAGTGTCAAGACCGATAAATTCCGAAGCGTTGCTGGGATCGTCCGAATGCGACGGCAGCGCAGCCGATAATGGTGCGCAGCATCGGAGACGATGCCGCAAACAGCGCCGGAGATCGTGACTGTTTGAGTCGCCATTGCACCGCCCTGGGGCAGAGTGCGGATTGATGCGCGCAGGGTCTGAGCTGAGACCCCAATAGACACGGTACGCTGCAAGCGGTTGCGTCTGGATGGTCCACCGCAGCGGGCCATTGTTCGATCAGTCGATGATCGAACCGTTGATCCGGGCCAGCCGCGCATAGTCTGACAAGGTGCGTTGCGCAACGAAATACAGGTCGCGCTCGATGGGCAGCTTTAGCGGCCCGACAATGGATGCCAGATCGGAAATCCGCACGTTGCCCAGCTCGGGCATGCCGATGCCGACATCGCACAAGCCAAAGGCCGTATCGCCATCCTCGGGATCGAGTTCGGTCAGCAGCCAGGTCGCGTGCGCGTCCGGGGTGAACAGCTTGACGACCGGCGGCGGGTCAATGTCCTGGCCTTCGGCACTGGCTCGGCCATTGGCGAGCAGTTGGGCGCGTTGTTCGTCGGTGATGAGGGCTTGGTTCATGGTCGCTTCCTTTAAAGGATTCGCTCCACGGCGGAGCGAGGCGACTGGGGCGCACATGCCAAGCGCAGCTGTCATACCCCAACACGGTCCGGTGCGGGCCGGGGTTGACGGCAAGCGGCGTGCGCCAGTCTCGCGCACTTGTCCGCTGTGGGGTGAGCCTGGGAACAGCGGTGGCGGCCAGGATGCCCACAAAGCCGACGATGCACGAAACAGTATTGCTGGATGCACGGAAAGCCTCGGATACGCCATTAAGGATGTACGGAAGATCGTAAAAACGTACAGACGGAAGTCAAAGAATCCACGAAAGCACAGAAGCACGAACCTGGCTTTACGCAGAAGCGTAAAAACACAACAAGAGCGAGATACCGTCGCTCAATATGGTAGCTCTAAATAGCTAATGAGTTAAAGATAACGTGGTTTTAATTGTGCTGTTAATTGACGCTTCTGTGCATGCAGAAGCGATCAATCCAGCGCGGCCGACCGGCCGGCGCCACCACTTTCGAGGCCGAACCGGCACAAGCCTTCGGCGCGGCGGTGCGCGCGCTGAGAACTGAGCAAGGGGTCGCCCAGGAGACGCTGGCCAACCTGGCCGGCATCGAACGCTCGCACATGGGCAAGATCGAGCGCGGCGAGCACATGCCCACGCTGGCGATCATCTTCAAGATCGCGCGGGCGTTGGGTTGCAGTGCGGCCGATTTGATGACGGCGACGGAAAGCCGGCTCGCGGCTTCCGAGCCAGAGCACTGACCATCGGGGAATGCCCCGCCACAACGGGCGGGGCATTGGGCGGCGATCAGTCACCCTTGCTGCGCGACCAGATCAGGTTGTGCGTGCCGTCCTCGCCTTCGATCAGGCGGGAGTAGACGGTAGCCGGGAACGAAGGATCGTCCAGGCTTGCCGACAGGTAAGGCCGCTCGGCCTGGCTGATTTTTTTCCACGCTGCACCGACTTCCAGCCCGTTGGCGGCCTGGATGCGGTAGTCAGGAGCGTTCTCGCTGGTCTTGTCGTTCTGGATGAATTTGACCTTGACGTTGAGCGTCAGGGTGCGCAGTGTGCCGGTGAAGCCGTCTTTGTCTGCGGCGAAGGTGCCGATGTTAGCCATGATGTAGTGCCTTTCGGGGTTGCAAGATCGCGCCCATCGCGTCCTTGTCGGTGATCCACCCGGCGCGGGACGGGCTGGCCGCACCGCGCAGCGGCCGCAACAGCGTGGAGGACCGGGAGGCCCAAAGAATTTGCTGCGCGAGGAAGGCGCACAGCGCCGGGGAAATTGTTTGGGCCGGACGGTTGCAGCCATGAAGCCCAAGGCGCAAGCCGTGCCCTCGCCAGGATTCACGACAAGTCAAGGACGCAGTGGGCGAACTGGCCCGAATGGAACGATGCTCAACTCGGCATCCCCGCAAGCAGGCAGCGCCGACATGCACCTTGATGCTGACAAGGTCTGGCCCGGAACGACTGGCGGGAACGTTCCCGGCACCAAACGGCAAGCGGGTTGAAGCGTGGAGTGGAATTTTCATGGCAAGGCGGTGCGGCGTGTCGGTGAACCGTCCTTCTGATGTGAAGACGGCCAACCGTCAGCATCGTGGGTGGCACACACTTGCACAACCTGCCGCAGCAAGGTGCAGCGCACCCCAGCACCCGCCCGCCGTGGCGGGGGCTCTATCTGGGCAAGTGCATCGCACGCGCAGGCCCGACAAGGGCCGGAAGTGTCTGCCGATTCGACGCCCCGCCACGAAGCGGGGCGCGTTTTTGGGGTGGTTCGTCGGCTGTTAGACCGGGCGCGGCAAACTTGCCGCGCCCGATTTTTTAAAAAACGATACCCCGGCGCATTGCTGCGCCGGGGTCATTTGTCATTGCTACATCACGCGGCCAGTGCTTCGGCCACTTCCTCTACCTCGACGGCAGCATCCTGCGGGGCTTCCTCTAGCGTGTCGTCCTGCGTCGCGCTGGTGCTGTCCTCGCACTTGAACATGGCAGGCATCCAGCCCGCTCCCTCGGCCAACCGCTCGGCCTCGCTGGCAATGTCGGCCTTCTTGAGCTTCGCCAATCGCGTGACGTGTTGCGGCGCGAACTGCTGCACTGCTTCCAGAATCACCGCCTTGGAAACGTGGGAGAAATACCCCTCGGCAGTCGGCTTCCACCATGCCGCCATATCCAGCCCGACCGCCTGCGCCAGCACTTCGCCCGGTGCATCGTGTTCCCGCGAAGAAACCACATCCACCGTCGAAGCCACGCACACCGCCAGCAGTCGCACCAGTTCATCCTGCGGCATTGTCAGCAGCACGGCGAACAGTTCGGCATCGTCCTCCGGCAGCTTCTCGCCCCATGCCTGCTGCAATTCCCGCAGGGCGACGGCGGCAGGCGATTGCGGCCAGTCGGGGGCGTAGCCTTCCAGCCTGTCCTGCGGGCGCACGGTGATGCCGATCGGCAATTCCACTGCATAGCCTTCCTGCAAGACCCGCTGCACCATGCCATGCACCAGCGCGGCCAGCGATGCCTGCGGATTGCGCGCCAGTTCGATTTGCAGTGCCGCCGTGCGGTGGGCGCTCAAACGGCGCGCCAGTTTCTCGGAGATTCCGGCCTTCTTCGGCTCCGGGCTGTCCTCGTCCTCGGCGTCTTCCCGGGCTATGCCGCTTTGTACCCTCGCCAGCGTGCGCAATGCCTTGGCTTCGGCATCGCGCAGCAGGCCGCGATGAATGACAGGTGAGCCTTGGCGGTCGAGCGTGGCGACAACACCCGCAGCGGCGCGAACGGTCGGGCCATAGGCCAGCAATTCGGCTTCCAGCGCCTCCAGTTGTTCCCCCACGCGGCGGCCTTCGTCGTCGAGCGCTTCGGCCTTTTCTTCATCCTCGGCATCAAGGGCGGCATTCAAGGCTTCCCCGATTTCCTGCTCTTTGGCTTGAAGCTTGGCGATGCGCTTGGTTTCGCGGGCATTGGGCTTGCGCCGTTCCTTCGGTGCGCGTTGGAAGGCTTGCAGGTCGGCATAGGTGGCAGCGGGCACGGCTTCCACCCACGCCCACCCTTCGCGGCGTACCTCGTCGGCAATGCTTGCCAGTTTGTCCTGCGCCAGCCGGTCGAGCAATGCCGCATCGGTCAAATACACGCCGTTGTCACCCTCGGCGAACAGGTCGCGCCGAATGCCACCGCCTGCGGCCTCGTAGGCGTCCAGCCCTACAAAGCGCACTAGCGGATGACGATGGGCGTCGATTTCCCGTTCGGTCAGCCGTTCGCGCAATGCGCTCGGGGTGCGCTGCCAATTCGGCGCATCATAGAACGCCGCTTATGTGGAGCAGAAGATTATGCCGAGGATGGTCTCCAAGACGTTGATCCACGGGGGCAACCTCTGGAGTCGCTCGGCATAACCATGATCCTTTCTTCCCAACCAGAAGAAGGATCAACATGATCGCCAGTCCGAACCCGACGTTTCATACGTCATCCAGGCATAGCAAGGCAGCCCAGGCCGACGCCTTGCTTGCCGAGTACCTCGACACCCAGCGCGGCTTTCCTTCCTTTGCGACCCGTGCCAGCGCGGCCCGTCATTTCCTGTACTGGCTGCGGTCGCGGCGCATTTCCATTGCTCAGGTAGGGGCCACTGTCGTCGAGCGCTTTGCACGCCATCAATGCCGATGCCAGGGCTTTCACGGACAGGGCTACAGCCCTCAGGAGGCACAGCGGCCGGGCTACATCACCAATGTCCGCCGGTTCGTTGACTATCTCGAAGGTCGCGGCGCCATACCTGTTCCCGAGGACCTCGCTCCAGTTGCCGCTCAGCTTCCGGCCTATGGCAACCATCTCATCTTGCAACGATACAGCCGAGGAACCCGGCGCATGCTCACCTCCGCTGCTGAGCATTTCGTCCACTGGCTTCGTCTGTCGCGGATTCCAGCACAGGATGTGGATGACCGCGATGCCGAACGCTTCTCGCAACACGATTGCAGGTGCTTTCTTTGTCGCAAGCATGGGACCGTAACCGCGTGGGGAGTGGCTGAACGGCGGCGCGGAGCGTCCGCATTTCTTCAATTCCTGCGTGACGGTGGCCTGGTGCCTCCGCTCAGCGTCACAGCAGAGGATTCGCGCCTGACCGATTTCCGGGCGTGGCTTGTCCATCGATGCGGAGTCACCAAGCAGACGGTCGTGCGTTATCTTGCCGAGGCCACGCGCTGGCTACCGTCGCTGGATGCTGACCCGGGTACGTATGACGCCATCACGATTCGCAATGTCGTGCTGGACCAGCCCGCGAACCGATCCCACAAGTCCGTGCAACTGACCGCGATCGTGCTGCGGTCCTATCTCAGGTATCTCGCGGCCAACGATGCGTGCCGTCCCGAACTCATACACGCCGTCCCCTTCGCTCGAGGTCCTCGCAACGCCGGCTTGCCACGGTTTCTGAGCCCGGCAACGATCGAGCAGATCATTGCATCATGTGACGCCAGTACACCAGCAGGACTGCGTGATCGAGCGATCATCCTGCTGCTGGCCCGGCTCGGGATGCGGGCCGGCGACATCTGCCAGCTTGGGCTGTCAGACATTGACTGGACGACTGCGCGGTTGCGCGTAGCTGGCAAGAGCCGAAGGGCGATGCAGTTGCCGTTGCCGCAAGATGCCGGGGATGCGTTGTTGGCCTATATCGAGCAAGCTCGCCCGAGCGTACGGGAAGACCACGTCTTTCTGCGCCTTCAGGCACCGCAGGGACCTTTGAAGTCGTCGGCCATCGCTTGCCTCGTCGCAAAGGCCCGCGCTCGCGCCGGTATTGAGGGTGGACCAACAGGATCGCATGTGTTCCGCCATTCGCTGGCGACCTCGATGGTTAGGGCCGGTGCCAGCCTGGAAGCCGTTGGTGCCATCCTTCGTCACCAATCGCCTGAGACGACGGCCATCTATGCCAAGGTCGACGTGACCATGCTGGCCCGTGTCGCCCAGCCCTGGCCGGGAGGTGCACCATGCTGAGCGACGACGTCATCCGCTATGTCGCAATGCGGCGTGGTTTCGGACTCCAGTTCGACGCGCCAGAGCGCATCTTGCGGCAGTTCGCCCGCTATGCAGAGGAGCGTGGAGATCAGCACCTTCTGTCTCACCGCATCTTCGAGTGGTGCCGCAAGGCTTCCACGCCGAACCGGGCACGAACCTTCTACAACGCCATCAGACTCTTCTGTGTCTTTCTCCATGCGGAGGATGTACGCCACGAGTTGCCGCCAGCCGGAGCCTTTGGGCGGCAGTTGCCACGGCCGACGCCGCATCTACTGGACCCTCACCACGTCCGCTCCATCATGGACGCCGCGCTCAAGTTGGGACCCGAAGGGTCGATCAGGCCGCATACGTACCATCATCTCTTCGGCCTGCTGGCCGCGGCTGGCCTGCGCATATCCGAGGCTTTGGCGCTCAAGCGCGGAGATCTCACCGAGGACGGACTCATCATCCGCAATGCCAAGTTCGGCAAGAGTCGGCTCTTGCCGCTTCATCCGACCACGCGGCAGGCGCTGGACCGCTACCTCGCGGTCCGCGCGAAGCTTGGTTCCCATGGCGATGACCTGTTCGTGGTGACCACTGGCCATGCTCCGCATCAGCGCTGCGCACAACAAGTATTCACTCAGCTCCTGCGGCAACTGGGATTGCGTGCGTCGGGTTCAATACCAGGCCCGCGGCTGCACGACCTGCGGCACACCTTCGCTGTGCGCTCACTGGAGTCCTGCTCCCACGATCGGCAAGTGGTCGCCAACCACATGCTGGCGCTCAGCACCTATCTCGGGCATGTAGACGTCACGAAGACGTACTGGTATCTCGAAGCGACGCCGGTCTTGATGCGCGACATCGCCCTGGCGGGTGAGCAACTCTTCCGGGGAGAGATGGCATGACAGATCTTGCCCCGCATCTGACTGCGTTCCTGCGAGAGCATCTGCCGCGCGACCGCAACGCCAGTCCTCATACCGTCGCGACCTATGCCCACTGCTTTTCTCTGTTGATCCGGTTCGCCGCCAAGAGGCTCAGCCGCAGACCCTGCGACCTTTGCGTCGAAGACCTCAGTCCGGACCTGGTGCTCAAGTTCCTCGACGACATAGAAGCTGGCCGCGGCAATTGTGCTCGCACACGCAATGCCAGGCTTGCGGCTATTCGAGCCTTCTTCCGCTACCTTGAATACCAGGTTCCGGCTTGCCTTGACCAGGCCATGCGCATTCGTGCGCTGCCGCAGAAGCGCACCGACACCGCCCTGATCGACTATATGACGCGCGAGGAGATTCAGGCGCTGTTGGCGGCCCCCACCCACACGGCCAGTGGCATGCGTGATCGAGCCATGATGCACCTGAGCTACGCGGCGGGCCTGCGGGTCGCCGAGCTGCTGGCGTTGCGTCTGGACAGCTTTCCTAGCAACTTACTGGCGACGGTCCGGATTGTTGGCAAGGGTCGCCGGGAGCGTGTCCTGCCGCTGTGGCGCGAGACGCAGATAGCGCTGCGGGCTTGGCTCGCTGTTCGCCCCAAAGTACTGGCACCGGAGTTGTTCCTCAACCGCAACGGTGAACCCATGACCCGCGACGGCTTCGCCCATCGACTCGCCCAGCACGTTTCAGTTGCCGCTCAGAAACAAACCTCGTTGCTGCACAAGCGCATCACGCCTCACGTTCTGCGGCATAGCTGCGCCATGCACACACTCGCGGCCACCGGCGACATCCGCAAGGTCGCATTGTGGCTCGGACACGCCAACATCACGACAACCGAAACCTACCTGCGCGCCGATCCGGCGGAGAAGCTTGCAGTACTGGCTGCTCACGTGCCCCCGTCAGTCAAACCGGGGAGGTTCCGGCCACCGTCCGATACCCTCATCGCCATGCTTTCCGAGGTCCGCAACGCGACATAGGCAGAGGTATTAGGGGTCTCCTCGTTTTCAGTGCAATAAGTGACGGTACGAAAAGCTAGCACTGGCGCGGAGGTGGTGTTGGTAGATCGTTGATTTCATTGACTTTCCTGTTCACTTTCAAATCTGCGATTCGTGGCGTCAAACCGTGGTCGGTTTCATCCATTGGTGCCAGTTATCGATGCATTTGGCCGCGAAGGCAGGATTTGGTCAGCATAGCGGTCAACCGGGAAGCGAAACACACCCCGCAAGTTGATGCTCTCCAGCCTGGTGGGCGCAATCTTCCCGATCAGTTCCGGTGGAATGACCTGGCGGCGGTTCGACCAGCGATCCAGGACCGCCTGCATCTGTGAGGTATTCCACGCCATCACGATGTTGGCCATCAGGCTCAACGCATCGGCCACAGCCTGCATTTCATCGACACGTTTGGCCTGCGCCGGGCTGATCCGGCCGGTATAAATGGCGCGCTTGAGGGCGTTAACAGCCTCGCCCCGATTGAGCACCCGGCGCAACTCGTTCCTGAAAGCGTCCTTGACAAAGTAGTCAGCCAAAAACGCCGTACGCAGCAACCGCCCCAATTGCACGCCAGCCTCATAGATTGGATCGCCCTGGGCGGCAGAACCGAACCGCGCAAGAGCTGCCACCGCACTGGCATGTCCGCTCATGACCGAGGCTGCCAGGTGCACCAGACTATCCCAATGCTTTTCGATCAAAGCGACGTCGACATTGGCTTCGCACACCGCAGCGATTTCTGCGGGCACTTTGGTGCCGCGTGGCACAAAGAGGTGGCGCTGTTTGAGTTCCTTCAACCGCGGGCAAAGATCAAAACCAAGCAAACGGGCATGTGACATGGCAAAGTCGGTGTAGCCATGGGTATCCACAGCAAGCTGGCTGGTCTCCAGCTTTTCTTGGCGGATGACACCTTCAATGGCCACGCCCGCCTGGCGCTCATTGAGCACAAAGGGCTGCGCATGGAAGATGCCCCACCGGTCTTTTACATGGGAGTAGATTCCAATGGAAGGTGTGTTGCGCCGAGGATCAAGCCGGGCTTGCCACACCCGTTTGGTGGTCTCCATGCTCATCATGTCAGAAGATGCCAAATCGGACCGCCCCCAGGTGGCGGCAATCGGGTGTCGCTGCATGAATTCCAGCACAGCCTGGCAGGCCTGGCTCAGACGCCGTTCGTCCCGCGCCCAGCGCATGGCCTGGCGAATGCTGGTGGCAGACAATTGCGGAATCATGCGCGCGCATTCGACCGCAGTCAGACTGGTGCCGTGGGCCATGATGCCGGCATAGACCATCAGCAGCTCGTCGGTAGAGCGCGGCTCACGTCCGAGCATGATCCAGCTAAAGCGCACCTGGGCGTCAACGGCCAGAATCACTTCCGGCAATTGAACCTCACCGATGCGGTGATCCAAAGCCGCGCGCAGCTTGGTCACTTCTGGGTCTTCGTCCTCTGCGGGCAATGGCGACAAATGGAGTTCATCATCCACGCGCAGTACGCCACTGCGGGCTGCAGCGGCCACCGCATCGACACCGGCAGTTACTCTGGCCAGCAAAGGCTTCAAGAAAGTGGCAGCCTTGCTGGGTAACGATAGACGGGCATAGTGTTTCTTGGACTCTGCCTGCCAACGCTCGTCCGTGAAGAACAAGCGCGCACGACCCCGAAAGCTCAGGCTGTGCTCAATCCAGACCGAGCCATTGCGCACCGCGCGGCGCAGGGCAAACAGGGTGGCCACCTCCAACGCCTGAAACGCCCGTTCCCGGTCTGGGCTGGAGATCGAAACCTGCCAGATCATTCCCAGACTTGGTGCCACCACTTCAACTGGCAGCTTTCTGGATCCTTTGAGATATAAAGCTTGCAGCTTGGCAAGGTACTCGATGGCAGGATGCTCGCCGGTGGCCTGCCAGGGCAGCTTTGCAATGGCGACGAGCAACGACCGCACGGGGCGAATTCCATCAATCAATCCCTCGCGGACCAGGGAGGCCCTGCTCGGTGGTTTGCGTTTCTGGGTTTCGGTGATCAAGGCTTCAAGACGGGCACGCAACTCAGCATCTGGCACCGCACCTTGCGCGCTCAAGGCAACAAGTTCGCCGAGCAGCGTTTTGTACATTGCGGCCCAATTGACGGTAGCGGGGACATCGGCGGCAGCCTGACGCCACAGATCGGCGATCCGGCGCTGCACCATAAGGATCAACTGGTCTGTGGTGGTGAACAGGCAATACCGAAGAAAGCATGCGACCTCCACGGTGCGCGCTGGCTCTTTGATCTTGGCTCCGGCTGAGGGCGGCCTGGAGACAAGTCGGCGCGCGTAGCGGCGCAAGATGAGATCGGGGATGTCTGCCAGGTGCTTATGAACGTCCAGCGTGTAAAGCAGGTCGATGCGCTCCAGTACCTCGCTGATTTGGCGGGTTGAGTGTTTCGCCGGTGCAGCCCATAGCCAACTCTGCTGGGTTTGTCCATCTGGGCGCAGCTCTGAAACTGAGGCTCGCCAGCGATCAAGTGTTGCTGGATCAACGCTGGCGGCGATGGCGGTGCCTGTTTCAACTTCAAGCTGGGCAAGTGCCGCCGCAATCAGTGTCCGAATTGCCCGCTCGTGCACGATCACCAGCTTGTTCTTGTACAGCCATTGACGCGCCCGCACGAGTAGCTGATCGCGGTCGGCGCAGCGCGCCACTTCGTCGCGCAGTTCACGTACCAGTGAGCGGCGCTGGTGCTCGCTCATCCACTGGAATCCAAGGACCGTGCAGGCTACTTGTTGGTGATCGAATAGCGTGCGCCCGCGTTCATACATGGCTCTCAGCGAGGCGACTTCTGGTGCTGCAATGCCAAGCTCGTTGCCAAGGTGGCGCCACAAGGCTACTGGAATTACCCGAAAGGCACCGAGCAAACGCCCACTCATGCGCAGGAAACCAATATGGAGCGCCAGACCAAGCTTGTGGGAATCACCTCGGCGTGCATTGATTGCGTCGCGCTCGGCACCATCGAAGGTGAAAAATGCCTTCATCTCGAAGTCGCTGATATCGCGGGGGAGCCCACGCATCCCCAAAAACGTTGTGTGCCAACCCTGCATCGTGAACCTCAAAAGTGGGAGGCCACCATACCCGTTTACAAAGCGAACAGGAAAGTCAATGAAATCAACGGTCTACCCAGACCACCCCCGCGCCAGTGCTAGCTTTGCGTACCGTCACTTATTGCACTGAAAACGAGGAGACCCCGGATCGGAGGCACGGCCAGCCAGCGCATGATGTCCCCGGACGACTTCGCTACGGAAGCGCTTGCGCAGTTGGAGAACGATCAGGACGAAGTGCTGGTCGGCCTGGCTGGGGGCGCGCGCAAGATGGGCGAGACCTTGTTCGAGCGGATGAACGGGGCCTGACCGTTCTCTCGTACGTGGGGGCCGTTGCGTGGTTGAACAGCAATACCTTGCCTAGTCAGTAGATAGGTTCTCAGATCAGCAGGTGGTCGTAGGCCCTCATGATGCCGACGTCAACAAAAATGCCACCTAGGCGGTTGCCGTTGCCAAAGCAGATGCGCATGCCACACAGGTCGAATTTCGTAATGCTGTTCAGCCCTGCAATAAGCGAGGCGCTCGTCAGATCTCTGTCGCCGCGCCAATGGCGGCATCATTATGGTTTAGGGTGGAATTGCGATCGGAGGCGCCTGAGGCTTCTTCTAGTCGGTCGAGGCCTCTCATACTAAAAAAGAGGCTGATTTGAAGACCAGCCAGATGGATGTTTGTGAATATGTTTACGACTTCAGCTTCGACTTCTGCAAATTTTTCACGCCGCAAATCCGTGGGAATAGTAGGGCTGTGATTACGACTTTAATTGCTCGAAATAATTTTCGATGCTTGCACGAGCGTGCTCACTCGGATAGCAAGCGTTTGCAGCCGGAATTCGTTCTTATTTACTAGTCGCGCCTTAGACTCACTTATGGTTGCGTTACATTGGCGGAAGGGGTTAATGAAATAGGGCCATGCAGCAAAATGCGCTTACATTCGCCGTTACATCGAGCAAAAGAAAAGCCTTGTTGCTATATCTTAAATAGCAACAAGGCTTTGCTGTAGTTGGTGCCGGAGAGATGAATCGAACACCCGACCTTCTCATTACGAATGAGCTGCTCTACCGACTGAGCTACACCGGCGTTGTTTTGAAAAACAGCCTTGGATTATAGCCCGGGCTTGGCGTCGAGGTGGTAACTGGTAATCCGCTCCACCTCATTCTTCGAGCCCAGCACCACGCTCACACGCTCGTGCAGCTTGCCAGGCTGTATATCCAGGATGCGCTGCCGGCCGTTGGTGGATGCGCCGCCGGCCTGCTCGACGAGCCAGCTCATGGGGTTGGCTTCGTACATCAGGCGCAGCTTGCCTGGCTTTTCGGGCTCGCGTTTGTCCCAGGGGTACATGAAGACGCCGCCGCGGGTCAGGATGCGGTGGACATCGGCCACCATCGATGCGATCCAGCGCATGTTGAAGTCCTTGCCGCGCGGGCCTTCCTTGCCTTGCAGGCATTCGTCGATGTAGCGCTTGACCGGTTCGTCCCAGTGGCGCATGTTGCTCATGTTGATGGCGAACTCTTTGGTGTCTTCGGGGATCTGGACGTTCTCTTCGGTCAGCACAAATGAGCCCTGCTCGCGGTCGAGCGTGAACATGGCCACGCCGTCACCCACGGTGAGCACCAGCGTGGTCTGCGGGCCGTAGACGCAATAACCGGCTGCCACCTGCTTGCTGCCAGCCTGCAGAAAGTCGCTTTCATCAACGCCGCGGTCGCCTTCGGGCATTTTGAGCACGCTGAAGATGGTGCCAATGCTGACATTCACATCGATGTTGCTGGAGCCATCGAGTGGGTCGAACAGCAGCAGGTATTCGCCTTGGGGGTAACGGTTGGGCACCACGTAGATGCCTTCCATTTCTTCCGAAGCCATGGCCGCCAGGTGGCCGCCCCATTCGTTGGCTTCGACCAGCACTTCATTGGCGATGATGTCGAGCTTCTTCTGCACCTCGCCCTGCACGTTTTCGCTGGTGGCCGTGCCGAGCACGCCGCCGAGCGCGCCTTTGTTGACGGCCTGGCTGATGCTTTTGCAGGCACGCGCGACGACTTCAAGCAGCAGGCGCAGCTGCGACGGGATGTGACCGTCCTGGCGTTGCTGCTCGACGAGGTAACGGGTCAGGGATATTTTCTGGGTCATGATTGTTTCCTGTTTAGTCAGCCAGTGCGCGTGTGACAACCTCGTGCGTGTCCTTGCTCAGGTCGCTTTTTGCAGCCACACGGCTGATGGCTTCACGCGCGGCACTGCGGTAAGGCTCTGCCAGTTTTTTCCAGCGGTCAAGCGCGCGTGCCAGGCGTGCGGCGACCTGCGGGTTCATGGCGTCGAGTTCAATGACCCGCTCGCTCCAGAACACATAACCTGCGGCATCGGGCCTGTGGAACGCCGCCGCGTTGCCGGCGAAGGTGCTGATCACGCTACGCGCGCGATTCGGGTTCTTCAGGCTGAAGTCGCTGTGCTTCATCAACTGCTTCACAGCCGGCAGGATGTTGCCATTGCGGTCTGGCGCGCCGGCCTGCAGGCTGAACCATTTGTCGATGACGAGTGCTTCGTCCTTGAACATGGCGTGAAAGAGGGGCAGGGCCTTTGCAGCCAATGGGTGGCCACTTGAAACGAGCGCCGCCAGTGCATTGAAGCGGTCCGTCATGTTGCCGGCGTCCTTGAAACGCTGCAGCGTCTTGCCTGGCCACACGGGATCGCCGCTGGCATTGGCTGCAAGGCACAGGTGCGTCAGCGCCATGCCTGCCAGTGCGCGCTTGCCTGATGACACTGCATCCGGCGTGTAGGCACCTGTGTCCTGGTTGGCGTTGTAGACGGTTTCCCATTCGCCCTGCAGTGCGGTGGCCAGCTGCTGGCGCATGGCTTCGCGCACCGCGTGAATGTGCTGCGGGTCGACGACATCCAGCTGTTCGGCCAGATAGGTTTCAGACGGCAGGGTAAGGACGAGTTCCTTGAAGGCTGAATCGAGCCTGGGGTGTGCCAGCACCTGGCGCATCGCACCAATGTAGGCCTCGTCAAGCACTGCCTGGGGCGCGCCCGCACCAGAGGCCATGCCCTTGATGGCGGTAATGGCACGTTGCACGGCCAGGCGCTGGCCGGCTTCCCAGCGGTTGAAGGGGTCGCTGTCGTGTTCAAGTATGTGCAGCAGCTGCGCATCGGTGTAATCAAACTCAAGCACCACGGGCGCCGTGAAGCCGCGCAGTATCGAAGGTACGGGTTCTGCATTGACGCCTGTAAAGACAAAACTTTCGCTGGCCTGCGTGAGCACCAGCGTGCGCGTACCTGAACCCGAAGCCTGTGCCTCGCCCTGCAATTGCAGCGGCAGGTCTTTGCCATCAGCGCCTATCAGGCCCACGCCGACGGGAATCACAAATGCTTCCTTGGTCGGCTGGCCCGTCGTCGGGGCGCAGCTTTGCTCCAGGGTCAGGGTGTAGGTCGCAGCGGCTGCGTCGTAAACGCCTTTGGCGTGTACGCGGGGCGTACCGGCCTGGCTGTACCAGCGCTTGAACTGCGGCAGCAGGCGAGCCAGTTCGGAGGCCGGGTTGGCATCGGCAATCGCCTGTGCAAAATCGTCGCAGGTGACGGCGTGGCCGTCGTGACGTTCGAAGTAGAGCGTCATGCCCTTTGCAAAGCCGTCACGGCCCACGAGGGTCTGCATCATGCGAACGACTTCGGCGCCCTTTTCGTAAATCGTGACGGTGTAGAAGTTGCTGATCTCCACATAGCTGTCAGGCCGCACCGGGTGCGACATCGGGCCTGCGTCTTCGGGGAACTGCGCGGTACGCAAGACACGAACGTCTTCAATGCGTTTGACGGCGCGGGCAGAAGCTTCGCCGCAGAGGTCTTGCGAGAACTCCTGGTCACGGAAGACGGTCAGGCCTTCTTTGAGTGACAGCTGAAACCAGTCGCGGCAGGTGACGCGGTCGCCCGTCCAGTTATGAAAGTACTCATGGCCGACCACACTTTCGATGTTCGAGAAATCGGCGTCGGTGGCAGTCGCCTGGTTGGCCAGCACGTACTTGGTGTTGAAGATGTTCAGGCCCTTGTTTTCCATCGCGCCCATGTTGAAGTCGCTGGTGGCGACGATCATGAAACGCTCAAGATCCAGGCTCAGGCCGAAACGTGCTTCGTCCCATGCGACGGAATGCATCAGCGACACCATGGCGTGCTCTGTCTTGTCGAGGTCGCCGGGGCGCACATAGACCTGCAGCGTGTGCTCGTTGCCAGCACGCGAGGTGATGCGTTGCTCGCGGCACACCAGCTGGCCGGCGACAAGGGCAAACAGGTAGCTGGGCTTTTTGTGCGGGTCAACCCATTTGGCAAAGTGGCGGCCGTCTTCAAGGTCGCCGCTGTCAACCAGGTTGCCGTTGGACAGCAGCACCGGGTATTTGGCCTTGTCGGCCCGCAGGGTGACGGTGTACATGGCCATCACATCAGGCCTGTCGAGGAAGTAGGTGATGCGCCTGAAACCTTCTGCCTCGCACTGCGTGAAGAAGGAGTCATTGCTGACGTACAGGCCCATCAGCTTGGTGTTCTTCGACGGGTTGGTGGTGGTGAAAATTTCCAGCTCGAATTCGTCAGGCAGGTTGTCCAGCACCAGCTGGCTGCCTTCCATGCGGAAAGACGTGCCCTGGCCATTGACCAGCACACGCGCCAGGTTCAGTTCATCGCCATCAAGTTTGAGTGGCTGCACAGGCAGGTCTGCGTTGCGGCGCAGCTTCATCTTGTTGAGCACGCGGGTCTTGGTGGCGTCCAGGTCAAAACACAGTTCTACCGTGTCTATCCAGTAAGCCGGCGCGCTGTAGTCGGCGCGGTTGATGGTGACCGACGGGGTCTGCCCGGCGCCACTGGCATCTATCTTTTGCAACATGGTGATTTCCTGAATATCTGTTTTCGCGGCGGGTGCTGCTGGTAACTGCTGTGGCGAAATGCCGCTTACACGCCCTGCTTCAGGGACGCTTCAATAAACTGGTCAAGGTCGCCATCAAGCACCTTCTGCGTGGCAGAAGTTTCGTAGTTGGTGCGCAAATCCTTGATGCGGCTGTTGTCCAGCACATAGCTGCGGATCTGGTGGCCCCAGCCCACATCGGTCTTGGTGTCTTCGAGCTTTTGCTGGGCTTCCTGCTGCTTGCGCAGTTCGAAGTCATACAGGCGCGAGCGCAGGCGCTTCCACGCCACATCGCGGTTGCTGTGCTGGCTGCGACCGTCCTGGCACTGCACCACGATGCCCGTGGGGATGTGGGTCAGGCGCACGGCCGAATCGGTCTTGTTGATGTGCTGGCCGCCTGCGCCACTGGCGCGGAAGGTGTCGGTGCGCACGTCGGCCGGGTTGATCTCGATCTCGATGGAATCGTCAATCTCGGGGTAAACAAACACCGACGCGAACGACGTGTGGCGGCCGCCCGAAGAGTCAAACGGTGACTTGCGCACCAGGCGGTGCACGCCGGTTTCGGTGCGCAGCAGGCCAAAGGCGTACTCGCCCTCGATCTTGATGGTCGCGCCCTTGATGCCGGCGGTGTCGCCCGGCGTTTCGTCTTCAATCGTGGTCTTGAAGCCCTTGCGTTCCGCGTATTTGAGGTACTGGCGCAGCAGCATGCTGGCCCAGTCGCAGGCTTCGGTACCGCCTGCACCAGCCTGTATGTCCAGGAAGCAGGGCAGGGGGTCGGCCGGGTTGTTGAACATCCGGCGGAATTCCATTTTTTCGACTTCAGTCGCCACCTGCGCTGCTTCGCCTTCAATGGCCTGCATGCCGGCTTCGTCGCCCTCGTCTTTCGACATCTCGAAGAGCTCGGTGTTGTCAGCCAGCTCCGTGGTCAGGCGGTCGATGACGTGAACCACGTCTTCAAGGGACTTTTTTTCCTTGCCGAGTTCCTGCGCGCGCTTCGGGTTGTCCCAGACCTTGGGGTCTTCAAGCGCTGCGTTGACTTCGTTCAGTTTTCGTTCTTTGGCAGGGTAGTCAAAGATACCCCCGAAGTTCATGGACGCGGTTGCTCAGGTCCGCGAGCTGGTTGCCAATGGTGTTGATGTGTTCTGCGTCCATGAGAAAGGTGTCCTGTGAATTCTGTGGGTAACCCGCTATCTGGGGTAACCCGTTATTTTCTCACGTCTGCAGGTCCGGTTTCCCGGGGTAGCCTATTGGGCCGCAGGGGCTTCCGGGGTCGTGAACGGCAGGGTGATCATGAAGGTGGCGCCTTCACCCTCGCGGCTTTCAACACCAATCTTTCCGCCGTGGGCCTCGACCAGCTGGCGTGTGATGAACAGCCCCAGGCCCAGGCCACCCGTGCCGTCGTTGCCGTTGGCGCGTTCAAACTGCTCAAAAATGCGTTTCTGGTCTTCTTCCGAGATGCCCATGCCCTGGTCGCGAACCAGGATGCGTACCCCTCCGGGCACGCCGACGGTGCTCACGGTGACGGGTTTCCCCTTGCCATAGCGCAGTGCGTTGGTCAGCAGGTTGATCACCACCTGCTCGATGCGAAACTCATCCCACACACCGGTGGCCGGCTCGCCGGGCTCCAGCGTGATGGTGCTGCCCGCTGCACTGGCCTGGTTTGACAGGTTGTTCACCACCCGGGCCAGCAGGGCCTGCAGGTCGACCTGGCTGGGGCGGATCGACAGGCGGTTGCTGCGTATGCGCGAGACATCCAGCATGTCGTCAATCAGGCGCACCATGCTTTGTATCTGCCGCTGGTCGCGGGCGACCATCTTCTGCAGGTAGGCAGCGTCAAATATTGCCGTGTTGCCGCGATCGAGCTGCATCTTGCGCAGCTGGGCTTCCAGAAACAGTGTGTTCAGAGGCGTGCGCAGCTCGTGCGCCACCATGGACATGAAGTCGTCACGCATGCGCACTGCATTTTGCAGCTCGCCCTGTGTCACCTGCAGCTCACGCAGCAGCACTTCCTGCTCCTGGCGGCTTTTTTCAAGGGCTTCGACCTGCCTGCGGGTTTCAATACGCTGTTTGTACAGCTCGACAAACACATTGACCTTGCTCCTGACCGCATCAATGTCCAGCGGCTTGTAAAGAAAGTCGACCGCACCGGTTTCATAGCCCTTGAAGGCGTAGTTGAGCTCCTTGCCTGCAGCGCTCACAAACACGATGGGGATGTGGCGCGTTTTTTCAGTGCCGCGCATGAGTTCTGCCAGCTCAAAACCGTTCATGCCCGGCATTTGCACATCCAGAATCGCCATGGCGAATTCGTTGTCCAGCAGAAGCGCCAGCGCCTCTTCGCCGGATGTTGCCTGGTAGATGGTGCGGTCGTCCTGCCGTATCAGGGCATTCAGCGCGAGCAGGTTCTCGGGCAAATCGTCAACGATCAGGATGTTGGCGCTGTTATCACTCAGCATGAGATTTCGTCCAGTTGGATGATCAGGTTGCGGATGGCGTCGAGCCTGAGGATCAGGTCAGGTTGCAGTTTTTTAATGGCGGCCTCGGGCATGGTGGCGACCTCGGCTTCTACCGGGTCCTGGACCACGGTCAGCCCGCCTTTTTCGCGGATTTTGGCCAACCCGTTTGCGCCGTCATAGTTGGCACCGGTCAGCAGGATCCCCGCAAGTGACTCGCCATACACATCAGCCGCCGATTCCATCAGGATGTCTATCGATGGGCGGGAGAAATTAACCGGCTCCTCACCGCTTAGGGAGAAGCTGCGGTCATGCTCAATCGACAGGTGATAGCCCGCGCCGGCAAAATAAATGGTTGCCGGCTCCACACTCGCCTTGTCCGCAGCCTCACGCACGGCAATCGGCGAGCGGGTCTGGAATATTTCCGCAAGCCGGCTTTCGCGGTCATCCGGCAAGTGAAGCACTGCCACTATCGGCAACCGGAAGTTGTCGGGCAAGGCAGACAGCAGGCCCAGCAGGGCGTTCACGCCGCCAGCGGATGCGCCAATGACAATGGCCTCAAACCGCCGCTCTGCCGTGGCGGCCATGATGCTGTCCAGACTGTCTGCGCTAACGCTCATCATTTATCTCTTGCGGAAGATGCGCTCGGGCTTGTCGAGTGCCTCAAAGCGTGTGGCGTATGACGAAAAATCCAGGCTTTCCTTGCTGCCCAGCCCCAGAAATCCGCGGTGGCTCAGGGATTCATGAAACAGCCCGAAGGCGCGGTCCTGCAGTGCCTTGTTGAAGTAGATCAGCACATTTCGGCACAGCACCAGCTGGGTTTCAGAGAAGACACTGTCGGTCGCCAGGCTGTGGTCGGCAAAGGTGATGTTCTCGCGCAGGGTCTTGTCAAAAACCGCTGCGTTGTAGGCCGCCGTGTAGTAGTCGGAGAACGCCTTTTTGCCACCTGCCTTCTGGTAGTTCAGCGTATGGCCCTTGATGCTGTTCAGCGAAAAAATGCCCTGTCTGGCCTTGTCAAGCGAGGTCGGGTTGATGTCGGTCGCGTAGATCAGCGAGCGGTCGAGCAGGCCTTCTTCCCTGAGCAGTATCGCCAGCGAATAGACCTCTTCGCCCGTGCTGCAGCCGGCTATCCAGATCTTGATGGAGGGGTAAGTGGCCAGGCGGGGGATCACCTGCTCGCGCAGTGCGAGGAAGAAGGTCGGGTCGCGAAACATCTCGCTGACCGGTATGGTCAGGTACTGCAGCAGCTGCGTGAACATCGCCGGGTCATGCAGGATGCGCGACTGCAGTTCTGAAATAGTGGGGCAGTCGAATTGCGACAGCGCATGCAGCACGCGGCGTTTCTGCGAGGCGCCTGCGTAGTCGCGGAAGTCATAGCTGTAACGCAGGTAAATGGCCTCCATCAGCAGGCGCAGCTCTATGGCCACGCTGGAGGCCTGTGCATCGCCCGCGTGCGTGGGTACCGACAGTGGTTTTTCAGTGGGCATGTTCAAAGGCCGTCAAAGACGATTTACAGACGTTCCAGGCTGGGCATCCACACGCGCAGCAGCGAGAACAGCCTGTCAAGGTCTATGGGTTTTGCCAGATAGTCGTTGGTGCCGGCTTTCAGGCATTGCTCCTGGTCGTCCTTCATGGCCTTGGCCGTGACGGCAATGATGGGCAGCTTCTGGAAGCGCGGGTCCTTGCGGATGCGGCGTGTGGCCTCCAGCCCGTCCATGCCCGGCATCATGACGTCCATCAGCACCAGGTCGATATCGCTCACCTCATCAAGCTTGCTGATGGCTTCGAAGCCGTTGCGGCCAATCTCGACCTGCACGCCCTTTTGCTCCAGTGCGCTGGTGAGGGCAAAGATGTTGCGCACGTCGTCATCGACCAGCAAAATCTTGCGGCCTTCAAACACGCGGTCACGGCTGCGGGCGGTTTTCAGCATGGTTTGCCGTTCCGCCGACAGCTCTGATTCAACCTTGTGCAAGAACAGCGTGACCTCATCAAGCAGGCGCTCCGGCGAGCGTGCGCCCTTGATGATGATGGAGCGTGAGTATTTCAGCAGGTCGGCTTCTTCATCGCGCGTGAGGTTGCGGCCGGTGTAGACGATGACGGGCGGGAACGAGCAAATGTCTTCGGTCGACATGCGCTGGAGCAGCTCGCTGCCCTGGATGTCAGGCAGCTTGAGGTCGATGATCATGCAGTCGAAGATGGTGTTGCTGAGTAACGCCAGTGCTTCTGTGCCTGTGGCGACCGCTGTGATCTCGACGTCGTCGTCAGAGATCAGGTGCGTCACGCTCTGGCGCTGCAGGTCGTCGTCTTCCACCAGCAGCACCTTCTTGACCTTTTGCGTGAGCTTGTCTTCCAGCTTTTTGAAGACCTCCTTGAGCTGCTCGCGGGTCGTGGGTTTGGTGGCGTAACCGATGGCGCCCATCTGCAGGGCGGCCGCGCTCCTGTCCTGCCCGGAGATGACGTGCACGGGGATGTGCCGGGTCTGTGCGTTTTCCTTAAGGCGCTGCAGCACCGAAAGGCCGGACTGGTCGGGCAGGCCCATGTCGAGAAGAATGGCCTGCGGCACGAACTGGCTGGCCAGCGCAAAGCCGTCTTCTGCGCTGTGCGCGACCAGGCAGCTGAACTGCAACTCATGCGCCAGGTCGTAGAGGATTTGCGCAAAGGTACTGTCATCTTCGATCACCAGCACCAGGCGGCGTTTAAGCGGCAGGTGCCTGTCGTCCGCAAAGGCGGGCAAGGATACGGGCAGCGGTTTGCTGATAGCAGGTGCCGCGACTGATGCCGGCATGGCAGGTGGCGCAGCCAGTGTTGGGGGCACCTGCGCCTGTGGCTTGCTCCAGTTGTAGGGCAGCAGCAGGGTGAAGGTGCTGCCTTTGCCTTCTGCGCTTTCAACCGTGATGGAGCCACCCAGCAGGGTGGTGAGGTCACGCGAGATCGACAGGCCCAGGCCGGTGCCGCCGTAACGCCGGCTGGTGGTGCCATCGGCCTGGCGGAAGGCATCAAAAATAATCTGCTGCTGGTCTTCGCGTATGCCTATGCCCGAATCCCTGACCTTGAAAGAGACATAACCACCGGCCTGTTCGGCCACCGACAGGCTGACCGTGCCGGACTCGGTGAACTTGATGGCGTTCGACAGCAGGTTCTTGAGGATCTGCTCCACACGCTGGCGGTCTGTGTAGATCGACGCCGGCGTTGCCGCATCGACATGCACCTCGAAGTTCAGCTTTTTCTGGCCTGCCAGCGGCTCGAAGGTGTTTTTCAGCGAATCGACGAGTTTGCCGACGGTGATGTTTTCGGGTGAGAGTTCCAGTTTGCCTGCCTCGACCTTGGAGATGTCGAGGATGTCGTTGATCAGGTTGAGCAGGTCATTGCCTGCGGAGTAGATCGACTGCGCAAACTTGATCTGCTCTTCGTTGAGGTTGCCCTTGCTGTTGTCAGCCAGCAGTTTGGCCAGGATGAGGGAGCTGTTGAGCGGCGTGCGCAACTCGTGCGACATGTTGGCCAGAAACTCCGATTTGTAGCGGCTGGCGCGCGTGAGTTCGTCGGCACGCAGTTCAAGCTGCGTCTGTGCCTGGCTCAATGCCGTGTTTTTCTGGTCCAGCGCCAGGGCCTGCTCGCCCAGCTGCACATTGGTCTGCTCAAGTTCGGCCTGCTGGTTTTCGAGGTTGGCCTGTGATTCCTTGAGCACGCGGGACTGCTCTTCAAGTTCTTCATTGGCGGTGCGCAGTTCTTCCTGCTGTACCTGCAGTTCTTCATTGAGCTGCTGGGTTTCAGCCAGCAGGTCCTGCAGGCGCTGGCGGTAGAGCGCGCTGTGGATGGAGGTGCCTATGCTGCCGGCAATGAGTTTGACGAACTCCGTATCGCGTTTGTCGAGCTGGCGCAGGAAGCCCATCTCCACAGCGCCATTGACCAGGCCTTCGTGCATGACGGGCACGATGATCACGTGGCGGGGTGCTGCCTGGCCCAGGCCGGAGTTGACCGTCAGGTAGCCGGCAGGCAAGTCGTCAAGTTGCAGGATGCGGTTCTCAAGTACTGCCTGCCCGACCAGGCTTTCGCCGTTCGTCAGGGACTGGGCCGAGTTTTCAATATCCCGGCCGAAGCCCCAGGTCGCTACGCGGTTCAAGGTGCCATTGTCCTCACGCACATAGGCGGCAGCGACATCGACCTTGAGGTACTGTGCCAGGAAGCCCAGCACACTGCGGCCCAGCGCGCCCAGCAGCTGCTGGCCGATCATGTGTTCAGCCAGCTGGGTCTGGCCGGTGCGCAGCCATCCCTGCTCTTCCAGCACCATCGCGTCTTCGGCCTGCTTTTGCAGTGCTTCGCCGTAGGTGTTCGACAGCTTGACCAGTTCGCGCCTGCCGAAGAAGGCCAGCAGGCCGCTCACGCCCAGCGTGAACACGAGGTAGGCGACGACGCTCCAGAGCGTGGTGCTCCTGGCCTCCTGTGTACGTTCGCTGAGCAGCCGCTGCTCGACGGCGATGAACGATGTCATCTCGCGCCGAATTTCATCGGTGATGGACTTGCCGCGTGCGTTGCGGATCACCTCTTCGTAGGGCAGCTTGTTGCGCCGCAGCTGTATGACTTCCTGCGCGAATTCCATCCATTGGACCTGCAGGCCGGCCACACGCTTCATGCGCTCAGACTGTGGCCGGTTGTCGTCGACCAGTTCAATGACGCCGGCTACTTCGCGCTGGATGCGCGACTTGGCAATGTCATAGGGCTGAAGAAAGGTCTCGTCGCCGGTGATCAGGAAGCCGCGCATGCCGGTTTCCATGTCCGAAGTCAGCTTGGCAACCTCGTTGGCGTTGCTGATGACGCGCTGGCTGTGGTCAACCCAGTTGAGGGTAGACAGCAGATACAGGATGAGGCCGACAAAGATGGCGGCGCTCAGGCCGCCTATGCCCAGCGGCAGGCTGACATTGCGGGTCAGTATTCTCTTGAAGTTTTCCTGGTCTATCGAGGCTGGCCCGGTCATGTGGTCTCCGCTTTCGCTCTTGCAGGTACAAAAACCTCCAAGTGTGCCCGAAAGGGTCGCGCCGCCGTGTAGGCGAAAGCTTACAGATTTGACCGCAGAAAGTCCTCAATCAGCCGCGCCAGTTGCTCCGGCTGGTCGTGGTGCAACATGTGGCCTGCGTCCTGCACCACAGCCACCGTGGCTTGCGGTACGTGTTTCAGGCGCTCGTGGTAGTCGGCCAGCGAGTAAACGCCTTTAAACCACTTGCCCAGCGAATCGTCTGACGCCTCAACGGCCAGCAGCGGTGCGGTGATGCGGGCATAAAGCGCCAGCGTTTCCTCAACCCGGTAGAGGTTTGCGCTCACTATCTTGTGGGCCGGGTCACCCAGGATGGCCCATTGGCCGTCGCTCGCGGGCTGGGACCAGTGGCTGGCCAGCCAGCTGGCCTTGTCCGCCGAAAGGCGCGGGTTGGTCTTCATCAGGCGTTTGGCGACACCTTCCAGGCCTTCATAGGTCTTGAGGCTGATCTCGCCCCGTTGCTGCGCCTTGATCTCGTCAATCCACTTGGCGTAGCGTGCGGGGGCCTCGGAGGGTTTTGCAGGCGGCTGGCCAAAACCTTCGAGGTTGATCAGCTTGCGAATGCGCGTTGGCCTGATGCCCGCATAGCTCATGACCGCGTTACCGCCCATGCTGTGGCCCAGCAGGTCAACCGGCTGGCCGGGCGAGTAGTGGTCGAGCAAAAAGTCGAGGTCGGCAAAGTAATCCGCGTACCAATAATTGTCCGGTTGGGCACCTTCCTTTGCGCCCTTGGTCAGGCCAAAACCGCGCCAGTCGTGGGCAATGATGGTCCTGCCATCTGCAAAATCGTCAGACAGCGCATCGACCATGAACTGGTAAGACGCGCCCACATCCATCCAGCCGTGGGCCAGAACGAGTGGAGGGAGTTGCCGGGCCTTCGCATCAGCGCCCTCCCAGATGCGGACGTGGTAATCGAGCCCGCGTATAGGGACAAACTCGCTGCGATGGGGCCGTTTTTCTTTGTACATTGGTCCAATGATAAAGAGACAAGCCAGCAATCGCAGTCAAGGCAGCGACAAGATGCAATCCGACCCTTACACCACGGTGCACAGCAACTTTCGCTGGCAGGTTGATGAAAACTTCAACATCGCAGAAGTCTGCTGCAGCCGCTGGGCACGTGCTGGCGATGCTGCACGCAAAGTGGCGATACGTGTTCACCAGCCCGGCACTGGCCCTGCCAGCTACAGCTATCTCGCGCTCAAACAGGCGGCTGATGCCCTCAGCCACACGCTGCAGGGCCTGGACGTGCAGAGGGGAGACCGGGTCGCCATCGTCATGCCGCAGCGTTTTGAAACGGCTGTGGCCTACATGGCCGTGCTGCAGATGGGCGCAGTGGCGATGCCGCTGTCCATGCTGTTCGGGCCGGAGGCGCTGCAGTTTCGCCTGCACGACAGCGGGGCAGTGGTGGCCATCTGCGATGAAAGCAGCATTGCCAGCATCAAGGCCGTGCGTGGCGACTGCCCCATGCTCAGGCGTGTGCTGGCAGCCGGCAGCGCGTGGGGGCAGGGCGACCTTGACCTCAACCTTGAATACCACCGCGCCTTCACAGCTGCGGTGACCAAGGCCGAAGAGGCCGCCGTGCTGATTTACACCAGCGGCACCACAGGCCCGCCCAAGGGCGCCTTGATTCCGCACCGCGCGCTGATCGGCAACCTGCCGGGTTTTGTCTGCAGCCAGAACTGGTTCGGGTTTGATGGCAAAGCGAACAAGAAAACAAATGCAGTGTTCTGGTCCCCAGCAGACTGGGCCTGGACCGGGGGGCTGATGGATGCCTTGCTGCCCACGCTGTATTTCGGCCGGCCCATCGTCGCCTTCAACGGCCGCTTCAGCCCTGAGCTGGCCTTTGGCCTGATGCAAGAGCATGGCGTGACGCACACCTTTTTGTTCCCGACGGCGCTCAAGGCCATGATGAAGGCCTACCCGCAGCCCGGCAAACATTTCAAACTGAAACTGCAGGGCATCATGAGTGCCGGTGAGGCGGTGGGCGATGCGGTGTTTGACTACTGCCGCAAGCGGCTCGATGTGACGGTCAACGAGATGTTCGGCCAGACCGAGATCAATTACGTCGTTGGCAACTGTTCGGCCATGTGGCCAGCCCGCCCAGGCAGCATGGGCAAGGGCTACCCGGGTCATAGAGTTGCGGTGATTGACGATGAGGGCAATGAGTGCGCGGTGGGTGTGCCCGGCGATGTGGCGGTCAACCGATTCGACATTCATGGCGATGCCGACCCGATTTTCTTTCTGGGCTACTGGAAGAACATCGCCGCCACCGACGGCAAATTTACCGGTGACTGGTGCCGCACCGGTGACCTGGCCAAACGTGATGCCGACGGCTACCTTTGGTACGAAGGCCGGGCCGACGATGTCTTCAAGGCGGCCGGCTATCGCATAGGCCCGGGCGAGATCGAAAACTGCCTGGTCAAGCACGAAGCCGTGGCCAACGCCGCCGTGGTGCCCAAGCCCGACAGCGAGCGCGGCGCGGTGGTCAAGGCCTATGTGGTGCTGGCGCCCGATGTGCTGGCCGCACGTGAACGCTGGATGGGCTCAAGGGACCAGTTTGACCGTGACCTTGTGGAAAGGCTGCAAATCCACGTCAAAACCATGCTGGCGCCGTACGAGTACCCCAAGGAGATTGAATTTATTGATGCGCTGCCGATGACCACGACCGGAAAGGTGCAGAGGCGGGTGCTGCGGCTGCAGGAGGAGCAGCGCTTCAAGGATTCGCAGTCACCCGCGTAAGCGGGTTTGCTACAAATAAAGTAGCTGCTCACGCCCGTATTTAAAGGGCTGCAGCCGATTTAATGCCCTAAAAAGGCTTGTTTTTGGTGTTTTTGAACCGAAAATCGGTCTTCTACGGGTCAAGACAGATCAAATGTTAAGTTCCATATTAACATTTTAGCTATTTTTAACGTATACAGCAAAAAATTGCCGTATACGTTAAAAATCCCCGCTGGGTCGGAGCCACACTTCAATGCGGGTCCGGCGGACGGGGATCGGATGCAAGGCGCACCGCGGAACTGGCTTTGCCAGGCCGCTGGTGCGGTCCCCTGCAAGGGGAGGTGGCGCTACACGCAGTGAGCGCCGGCAGGGGTGTGCCGAGTTATCGGGCTGCCACTTGCTCCGCAACGTAGATTTCCACGCGGCGATTCTTGTCGCGGCCGGCTTGCGTCGCGTTGTCGGCAATCGGTTCACGTGAACCGCGGCCATCGGTGCCAATGCGCTGGCCAGCCACACCGCGGCTGATCAGGTAGTCACGCGTGGCGTTCGCACGCTCGACCGACAGCGGGTTGTTGATGGCGTCAGAGCCGGTGTTGTCGGTGTGGCCAATGATGGTCACGGTTGAAGCCGGGTTCTGGTTCAGGCTGGTGGCGAACTGGTTCAGGATGGGCGCAAAGTTGGTCTTGATGCCCGAGCGGCCGGTGTCAAACGAGATGTCGCTGGGGATGTCCAGCTTCAGGCGGTTGTCGGTGGTCTGGGTCACTGCAACGCCGGTACCGGCGGTGGCCTGTTCCATGGCGAGCTTCTGGTTTTGCATGCGCTGCGACCAGATATTGCCGCCCACTGCGCCTGCAGCGCCACCGAGAACCGCGCCAGCGACTGCGCCATTGCGCCCGCCGACTGCTGCGCCCAGGACGGTGCCTGCAACAGCGCCAATGCCGGCGCCCTGTGCGGTGCCGCGCTGGGTTTCGCTCATGTTGGCGCAGCCGGACAGGATGCCGATTGACAGTGCAACGCAGGTGAGGGTGGTGGTGATTGTTTTCATGTGTTTACTCCTGGGAAGTTGGGGTTTATGTGACTGTTCATATTTGGCAGCCACTCTTGTTATCGAACTTCGCAAGATTAATTGTGGGCCGTAAATGTGTATGTAAGGTAATCGCTGATTTGCCTGAACGCCCACACCCCTGCAGCGATGGCATTCAGCCGATAAACTTGTCAGCTTCGCGCCTTCAAATGGCAGCCTCACTCCACACTCTTACCTTCATACCCCTCCCATGACACCCATGAACAAAGTCCAGCTCGGCCAGAGCGACCTGCAGGTCACACCCATCTGCCTCGGCACCATGACCTTCGGCGAACAGGTCAACGAACAGGCCGCGCACGCCATTCTTGACCGCTCGCTTGAGCGCGGCGTCAACTTCATGGACACGGCCGAGATGTATTCGGTGCCCACGCGTGCTGAAACCTTCGGCGCCACCGAAACCATCATCGGCAACTGGTTTGCCAAAAACCCGTCGGCCAGAAGCAAGCTCGTGCTGGCCACCAAGATTGCCGGCCCGTCCCGCGGCATGAACTGGGTGCGCGGCGGCAGCGCCAACGTCACCCCGGCGGACTTTGAGGCCGCCTGCAACGACAGCCTCAAGCGCCTGAAGACCGATGTGATCGACCTCTACCAGATCCACTGGCCGGTGCGCCATGTGCCCTCGTTCGGCGCCGTGTACTTCGACCCCGCCAAAGACAACAAGGACGTCACGCCCATCCACGCGCAGCTTGAGGCGCTGGGCAAGCTGGTCAAGGCCGGCAAGGTGCGCGCCATTGGCCTGTCCAATGAGTCGCCTTACGGCGTACATGAATTTGTACGCCTCGCGGAACTGCACGGCCTGCCGCGCATCGCCACCGTGCAGAACCCCTATTGCCTCGTCAACCGCGCTTATGAAAACGGCCTTGATGAAAGCATGTACCGCCTGGGTGTGTCGCTGCTGGCCTACTCGCCGCTGGGCTTTGGCCTGCTGACCGGCAAATACGACAAGTCGGGCACCGATGGCCCTGATGCCCCGAAAGACGGCCGCCTCGGCAAGTTCGAATCGGTACGCAAACAGCGCTGGGGCCGCGCCGAAGCGCTGGCCGCAGCACGCCGCTACAACAAGCTGGCGCTGGACAACGGCATGACGCCGACCAAACTGGCGCTCGCCTTCTGCTACACCAAATGGCAGGTTGCCAGCACCATCATCGGCGTGACGAGCGTGGCGCAACTCGACGAAGACCTGGATGCCTGGGGCACGAAACTCTCGCCCGAAGTTCTCGCAGAAATCGACAAGATCCGCTGGGAGATGAAGGACCCGGCAATTTAATGGTTCCCCCCCGAAGTGCCTTCGGCACCTCCCCCCAGGGGGCGCCATCTGCGGCCCGGCGGAGCCGGTTCCGCGCTGGCACTTGCACGGAAGTTCAGTCGTGAGCAAAAAGGATCGTGTTTCAGAGACACCCGCCACGGCCCTGTTGAAGGCGAATAAGGTGGTGTTTACCGAGCATCCCTACGAATACCTTGAGCACGGCGGCGCCCAGCACAGCGCCGAGGTGCTGGGGTTTGACCCTTTCACCGTCGTCAAGACATTGGTGATGCAGGACCAGGATGCCAAACCGCTGCTGGTGCTGATGCACGGCAACCGCAAGGTGTCGACCAAAAACCTGGCGCGTCAGATAGGCGCCAAATCGGTCGAGCCCTGCAAGCCCGAAGTCGCCAACCGGCACAGCGGTTATCTGGTCGGTGGCACCTCGCCTTTCGGCACGCGCCGCGAGATGCCTGTCTACATCGAAGAAACCATACTGGCATTGCCTAAAATTTGCATCAACGGCGGCAGGCGTGGTTACCTGGTGGGCATAGACCCACAGGTCTGTGTCACATTGCTGGGTGCAAAATCGGTGCATTGCGCGCTGGCGGAATAAGCCAGCCCGCAGACCATAAAAAGAGGAGATTGGTTTTGGAATATCTGTATTCAGGCATTGCGGTGCTGCTGGCCTACCTGCTCGGGTCGCTGTCGTTTGCGGTCATCGTCAGCCGCGTGATGGGCCTGAAGGACCCGCGCAGCTATGGCAGCAAAAACCCCGGCGCAACCAATGTGCTGCGCTCGGGCAGCAAGAAGGCGGCCATTGCAACGCTGCTGCTGGATGGCCTGAAGGGCTGGCTGCCGGTCGTGCTGGTCAAGTGGTTTGGTGCCGATTTCGGACTGTCAGACGGCACGGTCGCCGCCGTGGCCTTTGCGGCGTTTATCGGTCACCTGTTTCCCGTGTTTTTTGGCTTCAGGGGCGGCAAGGGCGTTGCCACTGCTGCAGGCGCACTGCTGGGCATTGACTGGCTGCTGGGCCTGCTGACTCTGGTGACCTGGGTGCTGGTGGCCTGGTTCTGGCGCTATTCATCCGCGGCCTCCATGGCTGCAGCCTGCCTGGCGCCGCTGTATTACCTGCTGGGCAACCGCGGCCCCTGGTATGTGGAGCGCAGCATTTTGCTGGCGATCTTTTTGATGGCCATGCTGCTGGTGGTCAAGCACCGGGCGAACATTGCCAAGCTGGTGGAGGGCACCGAGTCCAAGCTCGGCTTTGGCCGAAAGAGTGCGAAGTAGGTTACAGGCCGCGCCTTTGGTGCCTTCCTGGGCTTGAGCCGGGATCCATGCTTTCTCTGTTTGGGTGCCGTGCCCTTCACGCAGAAGCCGGGGGTAGCCCGGCGGCTAGTCACTTTTCTTTGCTTCGCCAAAGAAAAGTAACCAAAAGAAAGGCTACCCTGTTCGTCGTCCCTGCGCTTCGCTGCGGGCACCCTGTGATGCTCGGTCCAGCCGGGGTCTGAAACAACTCGCCTACGGCTCAAACAAGTTTCAGCCCTGATCCGTCTGGCCCTGCGCTTCTCGGCTCCTCTCCAAGGGTTTGGGAGACTGAGAAAAAGACAGAACCCGGATTCGCCTCAAGCGCTTCGCGCTTGAGGCTCCACGAATCCGCACCCGAACGCGAATTCATTCCCCACCCCGTTGAGGCTGGGCCGAGGAGCGGAGATGGAGTCGGCATCAAGGGGCCGCAGCTGTTTGAGCGAAGCGAGTTCTGCGGACCGCCGACGTAATCGAGCACCACAGGTTAAGTTATTGGGGTCAGACACCAATTTCACTGCAGTGCAAAGCACTGCACCCGAAGGGCGAGCCAAAGGCTCGGTGAATTTGGGCTCTGACCCCAAAAACTTCCCAGACGGCGGGTCGCCTTTCTTTCCGTTAGGTTTCTTTGGCGAGACAAAGAAAGGTAACTCGCCTGCCGGGGCGAGACCCGGCTTCTGCGTGAAGGGCACGGCCTCAATCCAAGGGCCAGACCAGGATCTCAGTACCGCTTCGTCAAAGTCATCTGGTCGTTGTCACGCGTCATCTGAAAGCGCGACAAAAAGCTGTTGCCCAGCAGCATGTAGGGCATGCTGCTCGGTACCACCAGCGCATCAACCCCGAAGATTTCCACATCGCCGATACGCACTGAATCAAGCTTGACCCGGTAAGCCGGCACGGTTCCGTTGGCTGTGCCCACGTGTGTTTGCTGGCCATTTTTGTAATTGATGCCTGCGCGTTCGGCATCGGAAATGCTCATGGCAATCGCCGTCGCACCCGTGTCGACCATGAACTGGGCCGCCTTGCCATTGATGCTGCCTGCCGCAAAAAAGTGGCCGCCCTGGCCGGCCGGCAACACGATGCGGTTGCCCTTGGCGCCACCACCACTGTTGCCACCCATGCTCACAGGCGCATCGCCCACGCGCAACGTGATGCGTTTGCCGGACTGTTCAATAACGGCCTGGTCGCCGCTGGTGGAAATCACCTTCACGCCTTGGTGCGTGTCGCCTGCAGACACCGTTTTGGGCGGGCTGCCATTGACCACCAGAAGCGCCCGGTTGCCCAGCATGCCGGCCAATGCGACAGATTCAGCGGATGCCTGAGCGCTTGCTGGGCCCTGCGCCAGCAGCATGGCCGTCGCCAGGGCAAACAGACCCGGCAGGTGCAGGCAGGATGTCATCAGGCTCAGTCCCTGAAGTTGTTGAAACTCAGGGGAAAGTCGTTGTTCTCTGCCCGGATCAGTGCCATGGCTGATTGCAGGTCATCGCGCTTGGCGCCGGTGACGCGTACCTTTTCTTCCTGTATGGAAGCCTGCACCTTGACCTTGCTGCCCTTGATCAGGGTCTGGATCTTCTTGGCCAGTTCTGACTCGATGCCGTTGCGCACCTTGGCAATCTGCTTGACCTTGTCACCACCGATTTTCTCGACCTTGCCGACATCCAGGAAACGCACGTCAACCGCCGCCTTCGTCAGTTTGTTGCGCAGCACATCGGTGATCTGCTCCAGCTGGAAATCGCTGTCGCCGATCAGGATGATTTCCTTGTCCTTGAGCTCGATGGAGGCTGAGGTGCCCTTGAAGTCGAATCGTGTACCGATCTCTTTTGCGGTGTTTTCGACCGCGTTCTTGACCTTGACCAGGTCGGCTTCAAGCACAGTGTCAAAAGAAGGCATGGTGTGGGGGCTTTTCAGGGGGTGGGTGAATGAGACAATCCCACAGATGTTAGTCGAGAAAAATGTCCCGCTCCAGTTTTCCAACACCTTTGGCATCGTGGCCAAAGCCCTGTCCATGGTGCGTATCGCCTCTGAGGCCGATATCGCAGCCGTGCTGGCCGACCCGGCGCTGAAAAGCGCGCCCAAATTCGTCCTCGGGGGCGGCAGCAATATCGTCCTGACGGGTGATGTCAAACCGCTGGTCCTGAAAATCGACATCTCAGGCAAACACCTGCACAGCGAAACCGCCAAAGCCTGGATCATCGAGGCCGGTGCCGGTGAAAACTGGCATGAGCTGGTCGCCTGGACGCTTCAAAACGGCTATCCCGGCCTTGAAAACCTGGCGCTGATACCTGGTACCGTGGGCGCATCCCCGGTGCAGAACATTGGCGCCTATGGCGTCGAGCTGCAGGACCGCTTTCTGGAGCTCGACGCGATTGACCTGACCACCGGGCAAAGCTTCACCCTCAATGCCGCCCAGTGCGCTTTTGGCTACCGCGATTCAGTCTTCAAACACAAAAGCTCGGCGGGTGATGCAGCAGCCAGCGCCGGCAACCCGGGCTTCGGCCTGGCCGACAAGGCGTTGATCACCAAAGTGCGCTTTGCGCTGCCCAAAAACTGGAAACCGGTGCTGGGGTATGCCGATATTGAGAAAAAAATGGCCCAGTCGCCTGTGCCCGATGGCGGCGCGCCCACTGCGCAGCAAATCTTCGACTGGATCTGCGAGATCCGCCGCACCAAGCTGCCCGACCCGCAGGTGATTGGCAACGCAGGCAGTTTTTTCAAGAACCCCACGGTGTCCAGCGAGCAGTGCGCCGACATCATCCAGCGCGAGCCCAAGATTGTTCATTACCCGCTGGACGACGGCTCCATCAAGCTCGCGGCTGGCTGGTTGATTGACGCCTGCGGCTGGAAGGGCAAATCAATCGGCAACGCCGGGGTGCATGAGCGCCATGCGCTGGTTCTCGTCAACCGGGGCGGGCGTGAGCACCCGGTCACAGGTGGCGAGGTGATGACCCTGGCCAAGGCCATACAGACCAGCGTGTATGAACGCTTCGGCATCCTGCTGGAGCATGAGCCGGTGGTGGTTTAGGCGCTTTTGGGGGCTGGGTTCAAGGGTTTGTTCGCGATGGCAAACCTGAAGCGGCTGGCAAACTCTGACAGCGACTTTTCGCTACAACGGAGGAGACCCCCATGTCGACACGCATTTCCCTCGCAATCGCTGCTGCATTCATAACCGGAGTCGCAGCTTCCCCCTTCCTGCAGCACGCCGTATCCGACGCGCACGCGCAGGCAGCGCCGCTGGCCCCCATGGTGATCGACCTGATGGCGCTGAAGCATGCTGATCTGCCGACCACGCCAAATGCAGAGATGAACGCACGCGCGCTGATCGTCACCGATAACGCAACAGTGGGCATCCAGTCCGGCAACGTCGCCAAGCACACGCACCCAAAAACCGACGAGATCCAGTACATCATCGAAGGCAGCGGCGCGATGTGGCTGGGCAACGAGCGCCGTGAGTTCAAGGCCGGCAGCCTGATCATCATTCCCAAAGGCACGGCCCACGGCGGTACGCTGGTGACCAGCGGCCCGGTCAAGGCCATCGCGATCAAGATTCCGCCGCAGCCTGCTGGGGATACTGTCTTTGTGAATTGATTTGTCCCGTCGTCAGGACTTGTGTCATCCCGGACTTGTTCCGGGATCCATCCCCGCTCCGGTGCAGACGGATTGAGGGGCAAGCTCGCAAGGACTGCTCACTCCCTGCGGCCCTGCAGACGCGCCCTAAACCCGCACTGCCTGAGTGAGGGTATCTCCCTGCGCTACAGTCAGGAACAAGGAAATCGGAGCGGAGGGGTTCATGCTCATTAAATCAGCGGACGACAAGACCCAACGCCTGGCTTTGCTGCAGGATTTGCGGCAGTCGCCCACGCGGGCTACGCGCCAAAAAGAATGGCTGCGTGAGTACATGCGTTCAAACGTCAATTCAATGTTTGCTGTGATGGATGCAATTTGGGAGGCTGGGTATGGCAGGCACTGTTGAAAGCAATATCCAGGTAGCGCACACCACTGCGCACCACGCAAAGTATTTTGCATGGGAGCTCACGCGCCGTCGGGCAGCATCGGAAGACGACCGCCTGGCGCAGTCGCTTTTTGATGCCAGTGTTGACCTGAATCCCCATCAAATTGACGCAGCACTCTTTGCGCTCAACAACCCGCTCAGCAAAGGTGTAGTTCTGGCCGACGAGGTGGGGCTGGGCAAAACCATTGAAGCCGCGCTGGTGCTGTGTCAGCTCTGGGCCGAGCGCAGGCGCCGTCTCCTGGTGATTTGCCCGGCAGCGCTGCGCAAGCAATGGGCGCAGGAGCTTTCGGACAAGTTCAATCTTCCGGTTGAGGTGCTGGATGCGCGCACTTGGCACCGGCTTCGGGAAAGCGGTGTCTACGACCCGTTGGATCGTGACGTCATAAGTGTCATGTCCATCCATTTCGCCGCCCGCATGGAAGCCCGTTTGGCAGCCGTTCCGTGGGATGTTGTGGTCATTGATGAAGCGCACAAACTGCGCAATGCGCATCGCAAGAGCCATGAAACCGGGCAGGCGCTCAAGCGCGCATTGGCAGGGCGCAAGAAGCTGCTGCTGACGGCAACACCCTTGCAGAACTCCTTGATGGAGCTGTACGGCCTTACCTCGCTCATTGACGAAGAAATCTTTGGGGACGAGCGCAGCTTTCGTTCCCAGTACAGCAGCATTGATGGTGACATCCAGTCATTGCGTCGCCGCCTGCAGCCTTTCATCAAGCGCACCCTGCGCCGCGACGTGCTGGAGTACGTGCCGTACACCCAGCGCCACGCGCTCACCACGCCTTTTTCCCCTTCTGAAGAGGAACTCCGGTTTTATGAGCTGATTTCTGCCTACCTGCAGCGGGATTTCAGCTATGGCTTCCCCAGCCGGCAAAAGCACCTGGTGGCTCTCATCTTGCGCAAGCTGCTGGCTTCGTCCACTGAAGCTGTGGTGGCCACACTGGACGCCATCCGCACCCGGCTGCAGCGCCTGCTGGACAAACAAACCATCGACGAAGAGTGGATTCAGCAGCTGATTGAAGACGAAGACCTCGACGAAGATTTGCTGGAAGAGGACGATGCGGTAGCACCTCCCACAGACGGCACGCCGCCGGTGGACTACGCTCTGGTGCGCGAGGAGCTGGCCGAGCTGGACGAATACCTGCGCCTGGCCCGTAATATCCGTGAAGACCAGAAGTCGCACGCGCTGCTATCGGCGCTGCAGCAGGGCTTCGAGCGTATGGGTGCCATGGGTGCTGCCCGCAAGGCCGTGATCTTCACGGAGTCTCGCCGTACGCAAGACTATCTGGCCCGTTACCTTGAAGCCCACGGCTATGCGGGCAAGGTCACCATGTTCAGCGGTGGCAACCAGGGCCCGGCGTCCACCGGCATCTACCAGCGCTGGCTGGCGCAATACACCGGCAGCGACCGCGTGACGGGTTCGCCCGCCATCGACCGCCGCACCGCGCTCATCGACCATTTCCGCCAAGAGTCTGAAATCCTCATCGCCACCGAAGCCGCAGCCGAGGGTGTCAACCTGCAGTTCTGTTCGCTTGTCGTCAACTACGACCTGCCCTGGAACCCTCAGCGTGTGGAACAACGCATTGGCCGCTGCCATCGCTATGGCCAGCGGTTCGATGTGGTGGTCATCAACTTCCTGAACCAGCGCAACGCGGCCGATCAGCGGGTGCTGGAGCTGCTGCAAGACAAGTTTCATCTCTTCGACGGCGTATTTGGCGCGTCTGACCAGGTGCTCGGTCAGATCGAGAGCGGCATGGACTTTGAAAAGCGTATCGCCGAGATTTACGACCGATGCCGCACGCCTGCAGACATTGACGCCGCCTTTGCGCAACTCCGCACCGAACTGGATGCCGACATCCAGGCCCGCATGCAAGAGACCGAAAAGCTCTTGCTGGAGCACTTCGACGCTGACATTCACGACCTCCTGCGCAGCCATAAAGAGCGCGCTGAAAGCCAGCTCGACCGCATCACCCGGTTTTTCTGGTGGCTCACGCAGTATGTGCTGGCCGGGCAAGCGCGGTTCGACTCGGTCAAGCTGGGCTTCGATCTGCAAGTGCCCCCTGTAGTGCAGGCACCCACCGGCGCCTACCAACTCATCCGCAAAGGCCAGACACCACCGGAGCACGCCCGCGTCTACCGCCTCACACACCCGTTGGGGCAATATGTGCTCGACACAGGGCGGAACCTGCGAGCGCCCCTGCAGAGCCTGATCTTTCACTACGGCAGCCATAAGCCCCGCATCAGCGTGGTGGAGCGCCTGGTGGGGCAAAGCGGCTGGATGCAGCTCAGTTTGCTGGAGCTCGACAGCTTTCAGCACGAAGAGCACCTGGTGTTCACTGCCATCACTGACACGGGGGAAGTGCTAGACCAGGAAAGCTGCGAAAAGCTTTTCTACCTGCTGGCCACGACGACCGACATGCAAGCCAGCCCGCCCATGGAGCTGCAGGCCAATGCCCAGCGCCAGCTGGAAGCCACCCTCAGCCGCGCGCTGGAGCTCAATGACCAGTTCTTCCAGCAAGAGCGCGACAAGCTAGAAGCCTGGGCTGACGACCGCATCGCCTCTGCCGAGCAGGCCCTGAAAGACACCAAGCTCAAGCTCAAAGGCCTCAAACGTCAGGCCCGGATGTCGCTCAGCATGGAAGAAGCCGAGCGCCTCCAGCAAGACATTCGCAAAACCGAAACCGAGCAGCGCCGCCAACGGCAGGACATTTTTGCTGTTGAAGACGAAATCGAAGCCAGGCGCGACGCGCTTATTGCCGCCCTGCAGAAGCGCCTGCACCGTGACAGCCGCAACCAAACCCTGTTTGTGGTGCGCTGGAGCGTGGTTTGATGTGTCGCCAAAACCTGAAAATTGCGACACGTTTTCGCCATATGTCGATGCGCCGTACATGTTCTCCAAACAAGTTGAACCGCGTCATACTCAGTCAACCAGCCCGCACTGAACCCCAGACGTTTGCTTGGGCGGGACAATAACTAATTCAGCATTACGCCAGAGATCCCTTTTCAGAAGACGAACATGAGCAAATACAACGAACTCGTCACCAAGCTGCGCGAGATTTTCCAGATCGACCGCCCCGAACTTGATTTCGGTATTTACCGCATCCTCAATGCCCGCGCGGGCGAGATCAACCAGTACCTGGAGCAGCGCCTTCCTGAAAAAGTGACGCAGGCGCTCAGCGCGGGCAGCGCTGCGCAGCAAGTCCATGTGGCCCAGGAGCTAAAAGACAAAGAAACCCAATACCAGGCCGATGGTATTGACCCCGCCACGGTGCCCAAGGTGCAAGAGCTGCGCCAGAAGTTGGCGCAGTACATCACTGGCGCCAATGAGCACGAAAACGCTGTGTTCTCACACCTGCTGGCTTTCTTCTCGCGCTACTTTGACAGCGGAGACTTCATAAGCCAGCGCCGCTACAAGGGCGACACCTATGCCATCCCTTACGCCGGTGAAGAGGTGATGCTGCATTGGGCCAACAAAGACCAGTACTACACCAAAAGCGGTGAGAACTTCAACAACTACAGCTTCAAGTTGGAAGACGGACGCACCGTCCATTTTCGGCTGGTAGCCGCTGACACCGCGAAAGACAACCGCAAAGACAACGACAAAGAGCGCCGCTTTGCGCTGGTCGAGCGCAAGACCTTGACCCGCATCGACGAGCTGGGCGAAGCGTTTGAAGAGGAACTGCTTCCCGTCGAAGAGGTAGACGGCCCCGCCTCGGTCGCAACTACAAAGCCTGTAGCAAAAGAACTCATCATCCGCTTCGAATATAAGGTTGCTCCGAAGGGCACCAAGCAAGATACGCTTGCTATGCAGGCTGTGGAAGCCGTGCTGGCCGATGCTGCTGTTAAAGCCCGCTGGCTGGGCTTGGGCCAACGCGCGCCTACCGAAAAGAACCCGCAACGCACCTTGCTGGAAAAGCACCTGAGCGACTACACCACCAAGAACCTCGCCGACTACTTCATCCACAAGGATCTCGGTGGCTTCCTGAAGCGCGAGCTGGACTTCTACGTCAAAAACGAAGTCATGCGCCTGGACGATTTGCAAAACGCCAGTGCCTTTGCGGACATTGAGAGATCGCTGCGCATGATTCAGTGCCTTCGGGCAATTACCCTGGAATTGATCGAGTTTCTTGCACAGCTGGAAAATTTCCAGAAGAAGTTGTGGCTCAAGAAGAAATTTGTGGTGGCTAGCCATTACTGCATCACGCTGGATCGGGTGCCGGAAGATTTGTATCCGAAGATTGCGGCAAACGAAAAGCAATGGGCGCAGTGGCACGACTTGGGCATGCGCGACAGCTCGGAGATGGGGACGGCCAATGATTTGAGGGCTGCGCCTTTTCTGATGGTTGACACTGCACTATTTGATGCGGGGTTTCGAGCCGATTTGCTAAAGGCCATTCCCGATCTGGATGCCAGCCTCGATGGCTTGTTGGTCCATGGTGACAACTTTCAGGCACTCAATTTGTTGGGTGAACGATACCGGGAAGAGGTCAAGTGCGTTTACATCGACCCACCCTACAACACCGCCAGCAACTCAATTCCATACAAGAACACGTTCAAGCATTCGGCTTGGGCGACCATGATGGACAACCGAATCAGCAAGCTCAAACCCCTCATCCCTGAGGACGGTGCGATCTTTGTCAGTATCGACAAGCATGAGCGTCAAAATCTTGAGCATGTTCTGAGCATCAACTTCGGCGAAGACAATCACGTCGAAGAACTGATTTGGGCAATGAACACCAACAACAGCCAGGCGCCGAACTATTCGACAAACCACGAATATGTCCTGGTCTACGCAAAAAATCGGCAAGTTGCCGAGCAGGACAAAAGCATGTTTCGCGAACCGAAGCCAGGCTTCGCTGAGGTTATGGAACTGGTTGCGCGGCTGAATCCTCACTATCCGCCAATCGCTGAAATCGAAGCTGAATTACGGAAACTTTATCGCGACCATCAGATTGAGTACCGCCAGGAGGTTGAGGCGCAAGGTATGGAGTGGGAGGATGAAAAGGGCAACGATCCCTGGAAGGGACTATTCAATTACAACGGCGCTGAATACAGGGATGCCAATGGGCGCCTCGTTCCTGAGGCCGAAGCCGCGGACCGAAAGGCGAAGATTTGGATTTGGCGCGAGGACAACGTTGCTATGCCCTCTTCTAAACAATCGCCCACAGTTAACGATGCTGAACATCCGAACTGGCGCTGGTATCGGCCGATCCACCCCGTAATCGGTAAACCAACGCCACATCCAAAGAGCGGATGGAAGTTTGCACTTGAGCGAGACCCCGAAAATCCGGGGAAACGTAGCTTCAAGGCTTTAGATGCTGATGGTCGTATTTCCTGGGGTATAGATGAGATGAAGGTTCCGCAGATCAAGCGGATGCTTCACGAGGTCGAAACGAACGTTGGGAAAAGTTTTTTCATTGATTACTCTGATGGAGAAAAACAAACATTCGATCTTTTTAATCGATCAGGTGTGTTTCTCGCACCCAAGCATGCAAATTTCGTAAGCAGGTTCGTGCTTCACGCAACCCGTCCTGACAGCACCGTTCTTGATTGCTTCGGTGGATCGGGTAGTACTGCGCATGCCGTGTTCACAGCAAATCGTCTTGACAGCGGCAAGCGCCGATACGTCACGATCGAGCAGGGGGATTACTTCAATACGATCATCAAGCCGCGCATGCAGAAGGTTGCTTACTCAGCCGAATGGCGCCTCGGTAAGCCCATCTCTCCAGAAACCGGCGTCAGTCATACTTTTAAGGTGCTGAGAATAGAAAGCTACGAAGACACCCTGAACAACTTGCAATTGCGCCGACCATCCGGTACGGGTGATTTGTTCAACGGCATGCCCAAGGAGGCGCAAGACGATTACTTGCTGCGCTACATGCTGGACGTGGAAAGCCGGGGTTCACTGCTATCGGTGGACGACTTCAAAAAGCCGTTTGAATACACCCTCAACGTGGCGGTGGACTCGGCGGGGGCGTTTGAGTCTCGCCAGATCGATCTGGTGGAAACCTTCAACTACCTGATCGGCTTGCGCGTGAAGCATATCGACGCAAATATGAATGAAGGCTATGTGCGAGTTGAAGGGGTACTGCCTTCGGGCGAGGTTGCGCTGGTCATTTGGCGCGATTGCGAAAAAATAGACTACGACAAGCTGAAGCGATATGCCAACCGATTTGATCTCGAGGGCGAGAACAATCCGTTTGACGTGATTTATGTCAATGGCGATCACAACATGCCAGCAATTTACGCGCCTACTGACGGTGAGGCAGGCACTGCGTGGGCACGCAAGATCCGGCAGACTGAGCCCGAGTTTCTGGAGCGCATGTTCTCGGTGGAAGACATCTGATGGCTCCGCCTCGCAAAACTGCAGGTGGCGCTGCGGGCGTCCAGCGCTCAGGCGGCAAGAAGCGCAGCTTTCACCAGGAGCTGGTGCTCAACCGTTGGATGCTGGGTTTCTTCAAGGGCGGTACCTTGGGCGCTCTGAAGATGCGCTTGGGAGATGACCGACATGAGGGCATAGACGAAGACGGCCAGACCGGGTTCTTCAATGAGCTCACCCGCAACCTGTTCGAGGTAGACAGGGTGTCTGAAACAGACCTCCGCCGTTACGACCTCAACATCGTTGCCCACTGGCAGACCATCACTGTGCAGCGCAACAAGCTCGAAGGCCATGAGCTGCAGATGAAGTACTTTCAGTACCTCTCGCTGCTGTTCACGGAGATCTACCTCGACTGGTATTTCAACAAGCGTCAGGCCTTGCTCGATGGGTTGAACGCCGAGCTGCTGCTGTACCGCGCCGAGTCAGGCGCAGAGCCCTTTCGCGCGTTTGAGGCGGACGACCTGAACAAGGTTGCCTTCTGGAATGCCACCGGCAGCGGTAAGACATTGCTGCTGCATGTGAACATCCATCAATATTTGCATCATTTTCAGGCGGGCAGGGGCGAGCACTACCCTGACAAGATCATTTTGCTCACGCCGAACGAAGGCTTGTCGCGACAGCATCTGGATGAGCTGCATTTGTCTGGCTTTGGTTTTGCGCAGCAATTCAACAAGGCACAAACTCCGCCGCGCGGCACCATTGAAATCATCGACATCAACAAGCTGGGCGATGAGATGGGCGAGAAGACGGTAGCCGTCGAAGCCTTTGAGGGCAACAATCTGGTGCTGGTGGACGAAGGTCATCGGGGTACGGGCACCGCAGCGGGCGCGTGGATGAGCCGGCGCGATGCGCTGGTGCGTGGCGGCTTTGCATTTGAATACTCTGCCACCTTCGGCCAGGCCGTGGCCAAGGGGCTGACAGTGCAAGCGGCCGAAGAAGACATCCAGAAAAAGCGGGCCAAGATGCTGTTTGAAACCAGCAATCTGAAAAAATTGACCTATGCTGAGCTGGACCGGTTGGCGCTCACTACTGAAGACAAGCGCCGCGCCCGCGTGATCGCCACGCGCGAGATCTACGCCAAGTGCATCCTGTTCGACTACTCGTACAAGTTTTTCTACGAAGACGGCTACGGCAAGGAATCGCTCATTCTGAACATGAGCGGAGACGCCTACGAGCAGGCAGACAACGCTCGCAAATACTTCACCGCCTGCTTGCTGGGTTTTTACCAGCAGCTCTGGCTCTGGAGCACGCACCGCGACAAGCTGACCGACTTCAATATCGAGAAGCCGCTCTGGGTTTTCGTGGGCAACACGGTATCTGGCGAAGACTCGGACATCCTGGAAGTGGTGAGCTTTCTTGCCCATTTCCTGAACCACGACGTACAGATCAAGACATGGCTGGCCGATTTGATTGCCGACCGGGCGCAGTTGCTCGATGCCAAGGGCAACAACATCTTCAAAGGCCGATTCACGCCGCTGATGGGCTTCTCTGACAATGTGGGCGCGCTGTATGACGACATCCTGCAACGGGTGTTCAACGCGCCAGCCCGCCAGCGCTTGAAGCTGGTCAACATCAAGAACAGCAAGGGTGAGCTGGCACTGCGTGTGGGCGATGCCGAACCGTTTGGGTTGATCAACATTGGCGACGATGCCACGTTCTTCAAGCTGGCCGATGCGGCAACCGCGTTCGACAATGAAACAGACGATTTTGGCAGCGCGCTATTTGGCACGCTGAACCAAAAGGGCAGTCAGCTCCAGGTGTTGATCGGTTCGCGCAAATTCACCGAAGGCTGGAGCAGCTGGCGCGTTTCCACCATGGGCCTGTTGAATATGGGCCAGGGCGAAGGCTCACAAATCATTCAGTTGTTTGGGCGGGGTGTTCGTCTGAAGGGCAAGGCGTTTTCCCTCAAGCGGACAACTCCGAATGAGAGACCCAAGGGCACGCACCTGGACAAGCTGGAAACGCTGAACATTTTTGGTGTGCGTGCCAATTACATGGCCACCTTCAAGGAATACCTGCGGGAAGAGGGTGTCACGCCAAGCGACGAAATTCTGGAGCTTGACTTTCCGACCCGGGCGAACCTGCCTGCTGGGAAGTTAAAAACGCTGGCGCTGAAAGACGGCTACAAGGACAACCAGAAGCTCGGCTTCAAGCGCACGCACTTCCCCACGCTGTACGAAATCCCCGATCAGTTCAAGGACAAGATAAAGCTCCCGCATGTTCTGCTCGACCTGTACCCACGGGTGGATGCGCTAAGCACGCAAGACAAATCAACGGCATCGCTTAGTGAAGCCCGCCACAAGGGGCAGTTGAATACGGCTGTATTTCCCCTGTTCAACTGGGATCGCATCTATCTGGCAATGCAAAGCTACAAGTTGCAACGCAGTTGGAGCAACCTGCGTCTGGATCGCCAGAAGCTGATGGACTTTTGTACATGGTCGACCGATTGGTACACGCTGTTTGTGCCTGCGGCGGAGCTGGCTGTGACGGACTTCAGCGCGATTCAGAAACAGGAAAACATTCTTGTGCGCCTGCTGACCGACTACACGGACCGTTTCTACAAGTCGCTAAAGACGGCCTATGAGGGCCAGTTCTATGACGTGGTTCGCATGGATGAAGACCATGGCTCCATGCTCAAGCTCTATCAGTTTGAGATTGACAATACCGACGATGGCCTGGAATACCAGAAGAAGCTGGAGGTGCTGAAGAAACTGGTTGCCGACGGCAAGCTGGGCGAAGCCAGCCAGTGGAACGCGCCGCACATGGTCGCCATCAGTTTTGACCGTCACCTGTACTACCCGCTGCTGTCACTGGAGGACAAGGAGGCTGTTCCGCTGAAAATGCGGCCCTTGGCGTTTGATGCACCCAGTGAGTGGGAGTTTGTGCGCGACCTCGAAGCCTTTTACAACTCCGTGCCCGGGAAAGAGGCCATCGGAAAGCGCAGCCTCTACCTTCTGCGCAACGCCGACACCGAAGCGAAGGGACTTGGCTTTGCGCTCGCCGGCAACTTTTACCCCGACTTTTTGCTCTGGCTGGTCGATGACAACACGGGCGAGCAATGGCTGACCTTTGTGGACCCCAAAGGGCTGCGCAATATGGATCTGACGCACCCGAAGCTGGGGCTCTACAAAGAAGTCAAGAACCTGGAGGCCACCTTGAACGCGCAGGCGAAGGTCGGCGAGCCCAAACTGGTGCTGAACGCCTTCATCCTGTCTCCCACCAAGTTCTCAGACCTGCTCAATGTTGGCGACCCGGCCAAGAAGAAGGATCTGGAGGACCGACATGTCCTGTTCATGGAAGATGGGCCTATGAAGTACATCAGTAGCATGCTGAGCCGCATTCTCTAACTGCTTGTTGTCCTTGTTGGCACCAAAGACAAAGCCCGCCAAGCTTTCACTTGGCGGGCTTTGTCGTTGGCGGATTGAACCGGCTTACTTCCCCAGCTTCAAGAAATCATCCCCCTTACCCAGCTCCAGCAGCCCGGCATTGGAGTAAATACTCAGCTTCTCACGTGTATCCACAATGTCCAGATTGCGCATGGTCAGCTGGCCGATGCGGTCTGCTGGCGAGAAGGGCGCGTCCTCGACCTTTTCCATGCTCAGGCGCTCTGGCTTGTAGGTCAGGTTGTCGGATACGGTGTTGAGGATGGAATAGTCGTTGCCGCGGCGCAGCTCGACGGTGACTTCGCCGGTGATGGCGCTGGCGATCCAGCGTTGGGCGGTTTCGCGCAGCATGATGGCCTGGCTGTCGAACCAGCGGCCCTGGTAGAGCAGGCGGCCCAGCTTGCGGCCGTTGTCGCGGTACTGCTCAATCGTGTCTTCGTTGTGGATGCCGGTGATCAGGCGCTCGTAGGCGATGAAGAGCAGCGCGAGGCCGGGGGCTTCATAAATGCCGCGGCTCTTGGCTTCGATGATGCGGTTTTCGATCTGGTCGCTCATGCCCAGGCCGTGGCGGCCGCCGATTTTGTTGGCTTCCAGAATCAGGGTGACCAGGTCGGGGTATTGCACGCCGTTCAGCGCAACCGGCCGGCCTTCTTCAAAGCGCACGGTGACTTCTTCGCGCTTGACCTCGACTTCGTCTTTCCAGAAAGCAACGCCCATGATGGGGTTGACGATCTTCATGCCGGTGCCCAGGCTTTCGAGGTCTTTGGCTTCGTGGGTGGCGCCCAGCATGTTGGAGTCGGTTGAGTACGCTTTTTCAGCCGACATCTTGTAGCCGAAGCCGGCCTTGGTCATGAAGGCCGACATTTCTGTGCGGCCGCCGAGCTCATCGATGAAGAGCTGGTCAAGCCAGGGCTTGTAGATCTTCAATTCGGGGTTGGTCAGCAGGCCGTAGCGGTAAAAACGCTCGATGTCGTTGCCCTTGAAGGTGCTGCCGTCGCCCCAGATGTTGACGTTGTCTTCCTTCATGGCCGAGACCAGCATGGTGCCGGTCACGGCGCGGCCCAGCGGCGTGGTGTTGAAGTAGGTGACGCCTGCAGTCGTGATGTGGAAGGCACCGGCCTGCAGTGCGGCAATGCCTTCGTTGGCGAGCTGGCTGCGGCAGTCGATCAGGCGGGCTTTTTCAGCGCCGTACTCCATGGCCTTGCGCGGGATCTCGTCGTAGTCGGGCTCGTCGGGCTGGCCGAGGTTGGCGGTGTAGGCATAAGGGGTCGCGCCCTTTAGCTTCATCCAGTGCAGGGCTGCGCTGGTGTCGAGGCCGCCTGAAAACGCGATGCCGACTTTCTGGCCGATGGGAAGGTTCTGGAGGATGGTTGCCATGTGCTTTTTCCGGATCAGCCGAAATGGCAGATGTAGTGATAACCGGCGGCGTCTTCGACCTTGATGTCGAACTTTGAGTTGCCAGGCACGCTGAATTTTTCGCCAGCCGATGATTTGACCCAGGCATCGCTGCCTGCAAGTTTGTATTCGCAGCTTCCGGATGTGCATTCCATGATTTCCGGGGCGCCCGTGCTGAAGGTCAGCGTGGCTGGCAGGATCACGCCGACAGACTTTTTGCTGCCGTCGGCAAAGGTGATGCCGTGGCTGATGCATTTGCCGTCGAAGTACACGCTGGCTTTGGTGGCAACGCTGATGTTGTCGATTTTTTCGGTGGTCATGGCTGGAAGGGTGGAAAGTAAAGAGGGCTGGACTTCACGGACGAAAGCCGCAAAACCGTGGATTTTAGGCCACGGCGCATCTGCAACACCTTCCGGGCTGAATCCGTTGAGGGGCTTTGGCCGTATCTCTTTCATGCTTGACAATAAGGTCCATGAAACCAGAAAGCCCGGATACCCAATTGATCGCGCTGATTGACCGTGTTGCGCTGGCCGATGAAGCGGCCCTGAGGGAGCTGTACGACATGACCTCGTCCAAGCTGTACGGCGTGGCGGTGCGGGTGGTGACCAACCGCGAATGGGCCGAAGACGTGCTGCAGGAAGCGTTTATCAACATCTGGCGGATTGCCGGTGACTACAAGGCAAGCCTGTCGCCGCCCATGGCCTGGATGGCGCTGGTGGTGCGCAGCCGGGGGCTGGACTTTTTGCGGCGCCGCACCTCGGAACGTGCGGATTCGATGCAGGAACTGGACGATGTGATTTCGGACACGGTGGCGGGCGATTCGCCCAACCCGATGGACGTGGCGCAGGCCAGCGAGCAGGCGTGGGCGCTGCACCAGTGCCTGAGCCAGCTGGAGAACAAGCAGCGCGAGGTCGTAAGCCTGGCGTATATGCGTGATTTGAGCCACGGCGAGCTGGCAGAGCAGCTGAAGCTGCCGCTGGGGACGGTGAAGACCTGGATACGCCGCGGGCTGGAACAGTTGCGCGGCTGTATGGCCAAGCTGGCCTGATGCCGGTGACTGTGGTGATTGAAATGACAGGTTTTTGTTTGTTCCGGTCGAGTTGCTTGTCGAGTACCAAGCCGGAAACTTCTGAAGAAGGCAATGTATGAATGTGACCCAAAACCCATCGCTGACCGAACAGCTTGCCGCCAGCTACGCGCTGGGTACGCTGCGCGGCGGTGCGCGCCGCCGGTTTGAAGCGCTGGCGCGTGAACACGCCACTGTGCGTGCCGCAGCGCTGATCTGGCAGGGTCGGCTGGCGTCTGTGGCCGAACTGCAGCCGCAGGTCGCGCCCAGTGCGGCCGTGTGGAAGCGCATTGAAAACCTGGTCAGTGCCGAAAAAGAAGCCAAGGCCATGCAGGCTGCGCGTACGAACGCTGCCGCAGCTTCATCGCAGGCGACTGGCTGGTGGGCCAGCCTGAACCTCTGGCGCGGCGCCAGCTTTGCAGGCGCTGCCGTGGCCGTGCTGGCTGTTGTGGTCGGCGTCAACCTGAACAGCAGCAATGCCAATCTGGGCGGGCAGGTCGCCAGCCTGGGTGGCCAGGTGCAGGACCTGACGGCCAAACTCTCGGCCGCCCCTCAAATTCAGTACGTGGCCGTGCTGGCCGACGACAAGGCAGCGGCTTCGATGCTGGTGACCTTCGACCCCAAGAACAACCGCATGGTGCTCAAACGCGTGGGCGACTTTCACGAGCAGCCGGACAAGTCGCTGCAGCTCTGGGCGATTCCGCAAAGCGGCGGGCCGAAGTCGCTGGGCGTTCTGGGCACCGATCAGGTCATGCGCCTGCCGGCTACTGGCAACGACGTGCGCGCAGTACCGGTGCTGGCCGTCAGCCTGGAGCCCAAAGGCGGCGTGCCCGCGGGCAGCGGCCCGACCGGGCCTGTGCTCTTCAAGGGTGCCTTGCTGGAAACCTCGCTTTAAGCTGTCAGAAGGTAGATTTTCACTTATACGTTAAACTTTTAACGTGTACGTTAAAAAAGTGCCGACACCAGCTGAACTGACGCCTTGAGCGGGCGAAAAAGCCTCCCAAAAGGCAAAAAAAGGCCTGTTTTAGGGTACCAAATCGGCTGCAGCCCTTTAAATACGAGCGTGAGCAGCTATGAAAAATATAGCAAATTGAGCGCTACCGGTTCACCGCAGGCAGGCTGGCATGACGTCAACGGGTCGAACGGATACAAAAAAAGGGTGCTGACTGCACCCTTTTTGCTTTGTTGCGGCGTTTTCAGCGCCAGTGGCGGTGCCCGTAACCCCGGCTGTAGCCAAAGTTGAGCGACAGGCCTATGGGCGCGTAGTAGGGCGCGTAATAGGGGCGGGCGTAATAGGGCTGCGGGTAATACACGGGAGCCGACTGGTAAATGACCGGTGCGGGCACAGCCGGTTGCACATAGGTCGTGCCCTGCTGGATGTAACCGGCCTGAGGCGCGGGCTGCACATAGGTTTGCGGCTGTGACGGGAAACCCGGCTGCGGTGCGGAGTTGATCGCACCGACCGGCGTCACCTGCAGGCGCACGTACTGGCCGGGGTCGGTCGCCATCTGGGTGTTGTACTGCGTGCCCTGGTATTCATAAACCACGTTGTAGTGGCTGGCGCGGTTTTCATAAAAGGTCTGGGTGCCGCACTGCTGCACGTTTTGCACCTGCTGGTTGCCGCCTTCGATGCGGTCGCCCACCATGGCACCGCCGACCAGGCCAATCATGGTGGCCAGTGCACGGCCGCCGCCGTTGCCGATGGCATTGCCGACTGCACCGCCGGCCACCGCGCCCAGAATGGCGCCGCCGCCCGAGCGGGGGCTTTCGACCACCATGGGCTGGTTGTTGCAGACCTGGCGCGGTACGGCCACCTGTTGCACCACAGGGGTGCTGGAGATCACACGCGCCAGGATGTCAGTGGCCGATGCGTTGAACGACATCAGGCCGGCAATGGCCGCGGTGGATAAGACAAATACGTTTTTCATGATTTCAAACCTCTTTTCAGCTGACTGAAAGCGGCATCCGGGCATGGCCGGAACAGCGCTTCCAAGTCTAATGAGTCAGAGCTGATTTGTTACACCAAGTTCAGGTAAATCACTGTAAAGCCGCCCTGCAGCGGTCTTCTTTACACAGTGGAAAGGGCCTTCAGACCCGGGCCGCCCAGCCGGCAGCATCAAAGCCCACGGTTACATCTTTACCCCATTCGACCACCGGCCGCTTGATGACGCTGGGGTTGGCCACCATCAGGGCCTGTGCGCCTGCAGGGTCGGCTGCACCGGCCTGCGCAGCCGCATCGAGCTTGCGCCAGGTCGTGCCCTGGCGGTTGAGCAGCCTGTCCCAGCCTACGGCCTTGCCCCAGGCGGGCAGTTTCGCAGCAGGTACGCCCTGTTTTTTGAAATCATGAAATTCATAAGCCACGCCGTGCTCGGTCAGCCAGGTGCGGGCTTTTTTGACGGTGTCGCAGTTGGGTATGCCGTAGAGGGTGATCATGCGGAAATTTTGCCATGTTCACCGCTTTGCAAACCCTTCGCGGTAAATGCCTTTTCGCTGCGGCGACAATCCCGGTCTGTATGACAAACCCGCAAACACTCGACGACTGGCTGGCTTACTGCGAACGGCTGCACCCCAAAAGCATAGACATGGGCCTGGCCCGCGTGAAGGCCGTGGCCGACCGCATGACGCTGGTGTTTGACTGCCCCGTCATCACCGTGGCTGGCACCAACGGCAAGGGTTCGACCTGCGCCATGCTGGAGGCGATTTTGCTGCAGGCGGGTTACCGCACAGGCGTCTTCACCTCGCCGCACCTGGTGCACTTTGAAGAGCGCTGCCGGGTGCGCGGAGACATCGTCAGTGCGGCGCAACTGGTGGGCTCGTTTGAAAAAGTCGAGGCGGCACGCAAGGCGGGCGAATCTGGCGATGAAATCTCGCTGACCTATTTCGAGTTCACCACGCTGGCCATCCTGAACCTGCTCAAAGAGGCGAACCTGGACGTCGTGGTGCTGGAAGTCGGCCTGGGCGGGCGTCTGGATGCCGTGAACATCATCGACACCGACTGCGCCGTCATCACCAGCATTGACCTGGACCACACCGAGTTGCTGGGCAACACGCGCGAAGCAATTGGTTTCGAAAAAGCCGGCATCATGCGCGCCGGCAAACCGGCAGTCGTCAGCGACCCGGTGCCGCCGCAGAGCATTGTTGACCACGCGGCCGCAGTGGGCGCTGACTTGTGGCGCTTTGGGACGGACTTCAATTTTTCGGGCGACAAGCAGCAGTGGGGCTGGGCCGGGCGTGGGCGGCGTTACGCCGGGCTGGCCTACCCGGCGCTGCGCGGCGCCAACCAGCTCGTCAATGCGTCTGGCGTGCTGGCGGCGTTGACGGCCGTAAGGGACCGCCTGCCCGTGACGGCGCAGGCCGTGCGTAACGGGCTGGCCATGGTTGAGTTGCCGGGCCGCTTCCAGATCATCCCCGGCCAGCCGACGCTGGTGCTGGACGTGGCGCACAACCCGCATTCGGTGGCTGCCCTGGCGGAAAACCTGGACGCCATGGGCTTTTATGCCTGTACCCACGCGGTGTTTGGCGCCATGGCCGACAAGGACCTTGCACCCATGCTGGGCCGGGTTGGCCCGCTCATCGACAAGTGGTACTTCACCGACCTGCCCACGCCCCGGGCAGCGGGCGGCGAGGCCTTGCAGGCCGCATGGCAGGCGCAAAACACGCGCCCGGATGCCACGTCGGCCACCTTCAAAAGCCCCGAGCTGGCACTGCAGGCTGCGGTGGCCGCTGCAGACCCCGCTGATAGAATTGTGGTGTTCGGCTCCTTCTATACGGTGGGCGGCATTCTGAAGGACGGTGTCCCCCGACTTCTGGCCAAACACCTTGCAGGCTGAAGCCGCAGGAGCCACCCGAGGCGCCGTAAAAAGCAGCCGCAGCCAGTCCCGCCAGCCGACACCCAGCCGACTGTTTAACCGCCCAAAAAAACCATAAAGCCCATCAGCACATGTCGTTTTTCAACTTTCGCCGGGCCGGATCTTCCTCTGCAGCCAATGCAGCCGCCAATGCGCAACCTGAAAGTGTTGATGTCATACGCCGGCGCGCCAAACACCGCCTGATAGGCGCTGCAGTGCTGGTGCTGGCAGGCGTGGTGGGTTTCCCGCTGCTGTTCGACACGCAGCCCAGGCCGATTGCGGTTGATATTCCGATTGAAATCCCCGGCAAGAACGCCGTGAAGCCGCTGGTCATGCCCGGCAAGCAGGACCCGGTGGCTGCAGCACCGGTTGCACCGGCTCCTGCTGTTGCAGAGGCAAAACCCGTAGCGCCTGCCCCCACGCCTGCGCAGGAAAAGGTCGCCGCCGCATCCAGCCTGGGTGCCAAAGAAGAAATCATTTCAGACAAAAAGCCCGCGGCATCTGCTGCTGCCGTGGCAAAGCCAGAGGTCAAGACTGAGGCCAAACCGGCACCGAAACCTGAAGTCAAGCCCGAGCCGAAACCGGCTGTTGTAGCGTCAGATGACGGTGCGCGCGCAAAGGCGCTTCTTGAAGGCAAGACCGCCGCTGCGTCTTCCGCACCGGCGGCCGCTGCAGAGGGCCGCATGGTGGTGCAGGTCGGCGCGTTTGCCGATGTGGCCAAGGCCCGCGAAGCCCGGCTCAAACTCGAGAAAGCCGGGCTGAAAACCTATACCCAGGTCGCAGAGACCAAAGACGGCAAGCGCATACGTGTTCGTGTGGGGCCATTTGCCACCAGGGCCGAAGCTGACAAGGCCGCCAGCAAGATCAAGTCCCTTGATTTGCCGGCATCCATCCTGACCTTGTAAGCACGGGCCGTGGCCGCTGTTGACTGGATTTTGCTGGGGGTGCTGGTTTTTTCAATGGCGCTGGGGGCCTGGCGCGGCCTGGTGTACGAGGTGTTGTCGGTACTGGGCTGGGCGGTGGCGTTTTACGCAGCGCAATGGTTTGCGCCGCAGGTGTCGGTGATGCTGCCCATCAAGTCGGCATCTGATCCGGTACGGTACGCAGCTGCTTTTGTGATTGTTTTTATCGCGGCGATATTCGCGGCCGGTTTGCTGGCGTTTTTGATCAAGAAGCTGGTTGAGGCGATTGGCCTGCGGCCTGTGGATCGCACGCTGGGCGCCGCATTCGGAATCGTGCGGGGGATTATTTTGTTGCTGGCAGCGACGGTGGTGATGAACATGACCTCGCTGAAAAACAGCGACTGGTGGCAGGAATCAAAAGGTGCAGTCGCATTGACCGCTGCGCTGAAGGGGCTGAAGCCGGTGTTGCCGGAGCAGTTCGCAAAGTATTTAGATTAGTTTTGAACGGGTTAAAAATGATCGGAACACCATGTGCGGAATAGTCGGCGTTGTCAGCAAGGCACCGGTCAACCAGCTTATTTATGACGGCCTGCTGCTCTTGCAGCACCGCGGTCAGGACGCTGCGGGAATCGTCACGCAGCTCGGTCGCAAGTTCTACATGCACAAGGCTAAGGGCATGGTGCGTGATGTGTTTCGCACACGAAACATGCGCGCGCTGCCGGGCAATGTAGGCCTGGGACAGGTGCGGTACCCGACGGCCGGCAATGCATTCAGTGAAGACGAAGCGCAGCCGTTTTACGTCAACGCCCCTTTCGGCCTGGTGCTGTCGCACAACGGCAACCTGACGAACGCAGCCGAGCTAAAGGCCGAGCTCTTCACCACTGACCACCGCCACATCAACACCGAGAGCGACTCCGAAGTGCTGCTCAATGTGCTGGCGCATGAACTCGAAAAAACCACGCGCGGTTTGCCCCTCAAGCCTGTGGACGTGTTTGCAGCCGTACGCGGCGTGCACAAGCGCGTGAAGGGTTCGTATTCAGTCGTGGCGCTGATTGCCGGCCACGGCCTGCTCGCGTTTCGTGACCCCTTCGGCATTCGCCCACTGTGCATAGGCCATGGCGAAAACGAACATGGCAAGACAGTGATGGTGGCCAGCGAGTCGGTGGCGCTTGAAGGCACTTCGCACCAGTTCGAGCGCGACATCGCGCCGGGCGAAGCCGTGTTTGTCGATATGGACGGCGAAGTGCATGCCGAGCAGTGCGCAGCCAATGCAAAACTCAACCCTTGCATCTTCGAGTTTGTGTATCTTGCGCGGCCTGATTCGGTGCTTGACGGCATCTCGGTTTACCAGGCGCGCCTGAATCTTGGTGAAACGCTGGCCAAGCGCGTGGTCTCGACCGTGCCGCCGAGTGAGATCGACGTGATCATTCCGATTCCTGAATCCAGCCGCCCGAGCGCCACACAACTCGCACATTTGCTGGGCATTCCGTACCGCGAAGGTTTTGTCAAAAACCGCTACGTAGGCCGCACCTTCATCATGCCGGGCCAGGGTGTTCGCAAAAAATCAGTGCGCCAGAAACTCAACGTGATTGCCAGCGAGTTCAAGGGCCGCAACGTGTTGCTGGTCGATGACTCCATCGTGCGCGGCACCACCTCCCGAGAGATCGTGCAGATGGCGCGCGACGCCGGTGCGCGCAAGGTTTACCTGGCCAGTGCTGCGCCGCCTGTGCGTTACCCCAACGTGTATGGCATCGACATGCCCACGCCCGACGAGCTTGTTGCGCATGGCCGCACCATCGAAGAAATTCGTCAGGTCATCGGCTGCGACGCGCTGATTTACCAGGATGTCGATGGCATGAAACGCGCAATTGGCTCGCTCAATGCAAAACTCGATGGCTTTGATGCTTCTTGCTTTGACGGCGTCTATGTCACCGGCGATGTGACGAAGGAAACCATCGCAGCGATGAACTCCATGCGTGCAGACACGGCCGAAAAAATCGGTGATGAAAGCGATGTGGATGTCTCGCGCCTGGCGCTGCCCAACCCGCAGGAAGCGTGAGTACTGGCACCATGAAAGAAAAACAGCTCCCCCCCAACCTGCACCGCGACACGCTGGCCGTGCGCGTGGCGCTCGACCCCAGCCAGTACGGTGAGAACTCCGAGGCCCTGTACCTGACCAGCGGTTTTGTGCAGCCCGATGCCGAAACTGGCGCACGCCGGTTTGCCGGCACCGAAGAAGGCTATACCTATGGCCGCACGTCCAACCCAACCGTCACCAGCTTCGAGCGCCGCCTGGCCGCGCTGGAAGGCACGGAAGCCTGCATAGGCGCATCGACCGGCATGGGCGCCATCCTCATGATGTGTATGGGCCTGCTCAAGGCGGGTGACCATGTGATCTGCTCGCGTTCGATGTTTGGTTCGACGATCGCGCTGATTGGCCGAGAGTTCGGCAAGTTCGGTGTCGAGACGACCTTTGTGTCGCAGACCGATGTGGCCGAGTGGAAGGCCGCGTTGCGCCCGACCACCAAACTGCTGTTTGCAGAAACGCCGACCAACCCGCTGACGGAAGTTTGCGATATCACCGCGCTGGCTGAACTTGCGCACAGCGTGGGCGCGCTGCTGGCCGTCGACAACTGCTTCTGCTCGCCCGCACTGCAGCGGCCTGCTGAATTCGGCGCCGACCTGATCATTCACTCAGGCACCAAGTACCTCGATGGCCAGGGCCGTGTGATGGCTGGCGCGATTTGCGGCCCTTCAAAAATCATTGTTGATGTGTTCGGCCCCATGGTACGTACCGCCGGCATGACGCTGGCCCCCTTCAATGCGTGGGTGGTGCTCAAGGGCCTTGAAACCCTGGGCATACGCATGCGCGCACAGTGCGACAACGCGCTTGAAATTGCAAAGTGGCTCGAGACCCAGGCGACGGTTTCGCGGGTGTATTACCCGGGTCTGGCATCGCACCCGCAGCATGAGCTTGCAATGCGCCAGCAGTCGGGCTACGGCGGCGCGGTGGTGTCATTTGATGTGCGCGGCGACGACGCCGCCACGGCGCAGGCCAATGCCTTCAAGGTGATCAACAGCGCCGAAGTCATGAGCATTGCCACCAACCTGGGTGACACCAAAACCATCATCAGCCACCCCGGCACCACCTCGCATGGCCGCCTGACCGAAGTGCAACGCCAGGCCGCCGGCATCAGCCAGGGCCTGATCCGTCTGGCCATCGGGCTTGACCACACCGACGACATCAAGGCCGACCTGCTGCGCGGCCTGAGCAACATACAGTAAACAATGAGCACCAGGACACGCACCCGCTTCGCGCCTTCACCCACCGGCTTCATTCACCTCGGCAACATCCGTTCTGCGCTTTACCCCTGGGCTTTTGCGCGCTCTACCGGCGGTGATTTCATCCTGCGTATTGAAGACACCGACCTTGAGCGTTCCAACCAGGCGTCCGTCGATGTGATCATTGAGGGCATGCGCTGGCTGGGCCTGGACCACGATGAAGGCCCGTTCTACCAGATGCAGCGCATGGACCGCTACAAGGAGGTGCTGGCCGACCTGAAAGCAGCTGGCCATGTCTACCCCTGCTACATGAGCGTCGAAGCGCTGGATGCCCTGCGTGAGAAGCAGATGGCCGACAAGGAAAAGCCGCGTTACGACGGCACCTGGCGGCCAGAACCCGGCAAGACCTTGCCTGCGATTCCCGAAGGCGTGCAGCCCGTGCTGCGCTTTAAAAACCCGCAGGGCGGCTCAGTCGTCTGGGAAGACAAGGTCAAGGGCCGCATCGAGATCAGCAACGACGAACTCGACGACCTGGTGATTGCGCGCCCTGACGGCACCCCGACGTATAACTTCTGCGTGGTGGTTGATGACATGGACATGGCGATCACGCATGTGATTCGTGGTGATGACCATGTCAACAACACGCCTCGCCAGATCAATATTTTCAAGGCGCTGGGCAAGGATGTTCCGGTTTATGCGCATCTGCCCACCGTGCTGAATGAGCAGGGTGAAAAAATGAGCAAGCGCAACGGCGCCAAGGCCGTCACCGAGTACGCGGCAGAAGGTTATTTGCCCGACGCGATGGTGAACTACCTGGCGCGGCTGGGCTGGAGCCATGGTGATGATGAAATTTTCAGCCGTGCGCAATTTGTAGAGTGGTTCAACCTCGACCACCTCGGCAAGAGTGCTGCGCAGTTTGATGAAGCCAAGCTGCGGTGGGTCAACGCGCAGCACCTCAAGGCGCTGCCAGATGAAACCCTGGCCGGGCTGGTCCAGCCTTACCTCGATATAAAAGGCGTCACCGGGCTTGATGCCGTACGCATCACACGCGGCTGCGGCCTGTTCAAGGACCGCTGCAGCACGCTGGTTGAATTGGCTGGCTGGCTGCAGGTACTGGTGTCGGGCGGCGATGCAAAAGCCGAAGACCTTGCCACGCATGTGACCGATGTTGTACGACCTGCGCTGGCAAAACTTGCCGAGGCTTTGGGCACTTGCGAGTGGAATAAAGCTGCTATTTCGGCGGCCATCAAGCAGGTTCTGACAGAGACAGGCCTGAAGATGCCGCAGCTCGCCATGCCTGTGCGTGTGCTGGTGATGGGCACACCGCAAACCCCCTCGCTGGACGCGATTCTTGAGCTGATGAAGCGTGAGGATGTGGTGGCGCGGCTCAAGCCAGTTTGAGAATTTGAAAAGCGCCTGATTTTCGGGCTATAATTCAAGGCTCGACGGAAATCAGGAAACTGGTTTTTTTGGGGGTATAGCTCAGCTGGGAGAGCGCTTGCATGGCATGCAAGAGGTCAGCGGTTCGATCCCGCTTACCTCCACCAATAAATTGTCGGGAAGAATAGAGAGAGTTTTTAGTCAGGTCTTGAGCGAAAGCGAAGGGCCTGTCCGGAAGTTCCAAGGCTTTGACCCCATCGTCTAGAGGCCTAGGACATCACCCTTTCACGGTGAGTACCGGGGTTCGAATCCCCGTGGGGTCGCCAGAATTCATCACTTCGGTGATGCACAAGGCGCAAGTCGGATAACGAGACGCCCGCGCAAGCAGGCGAGCAGGCCCGAAAGGGCAGGCGGCTTGGCTCGAAAGAGCAAACGTTATCACTACCAGGAGTGGTAGTTCAGTTGGTTAGAATACCGGCCTGTCACGCCGGGGGTCGCGGGTTCGAGTCCCGTCCACTCCGCCAGTTATGCAAAGAGCCACCTTCGGGTGGCTTTTTTGTTGCCCGGGTTTTCTGCCTTGAGGCTGGCTTGAGCGTTTGCACACCGCGCCGCACAATAGCCGTCATGCACAAACATTTTTCCGAGACCACCGGTGTCCAGCGCCTCGTATACGGCCTGCTTTCCGGCATTACCGTTGCTGCCGTGCCGTTGCCCGTGGGCTGGCAGTTCCGCAGCCTGCTGAGCTGGTCTGTGGGGATTGCGGTTTACCTGGTGCTTGCATGGTGGGTGTGCTCCGCGTTTGACTCAAAACGCACAAGGGAACGTGCCCAGGCGCAAGACGAGCCCAGCGCCGTGCTGTTGATGCTCATGGTGCTGGCAACCATGGCCTGCGTCGCTGCCATCACCCTTTTGATGCAGCAAAGCAGGGACCTTGACGGTCTGGCGCGTGGCCTGCATGTGGGGCTGGCTGTTGTGGCGCTGGTCACGTCGTGGCTTTTCATCCAGACGGTATTTGCGTTTCACTACGCCCACCTTTATTACTTTGAAGAAAAACAGAAAGAGCCTGATGGCCCGGGGCTGGAGTTTCCTGGTGGCCTGGCCCCGGACTACTTTGACTTTCTGTATTACTCGCACGTGGTCGGCATGACCTCTCAGGTATCGGATGTGCAGGTCACCTCACGCGAGATGCGCCGCCTGACGCTATTTCATGGCGTGTTGTCGTTTGCTTTCAACATGCTCATTGTGGCGCTCAGCATCAACGTGGTGGCGGGGCTGCTTCAATAGCATCCGCGCTTTCGGGGTGCTGTCAGGCTTCCGGTTTTCGCCTGAGCGCTATCAGCCCTGTAGACAGTGCAGTGCCGCAGATGATGACCACACCGCAAAAGAGCATCCATGGTGTGACTACTTCCCCAAGCAGGACTACGCCATAGCAGATCGCGAATACCGGAATCACAAAAGTCACAGCCAGGGTACGCGGTGGGCCCACCTTCTCAATCAGCCTGAAGAAGAGTACATAGGCCATGCCCGTACAAACGATACCTACCCCGAGCAGTGCAAGCCACGCCGGTACGCCCGGCATGCGCGCAGGCCAGAGCCACGCAGCAGGCAGTGCCAGGCCCAGCGCTCCCCCGACCTGGCTGCCGGCTGCGGTGACAAGAGAAGGAACTCCCATCAGGTATCGCTTGGTGTAGCTGGCGGCTATGGCATAACAGATGCAGGCCAGCAGGCAGGCGAGCACGGCCCAACCCGGCGCCACGCCGGAAGCATCTGGCTTGAAGGTGGCCTTGTCCCAGGCCAGCATCGCCACACCGGCAAAACCCAGCACGAGGCCAAGCGTGCGTGAGGCATCCGGTTTGTCCTTGAGCCAGAGCCAGGCCACCAGAGCGCCGAACAGGGGTACGGTGGCGTTGAGTATGGACGAGAGCCCGGTTGTGAGCGAGAGCAGGGCGAACGCAAAGCAGGCAAACGGAATGCCCGAGTTGAGCAGCCCGACCACAATCATCTTGCCCCAATGTTTTGTCAGTTCCGGCGCAAGGCCGCGAAACCAGACCATGGGCAGCAGAAAAAGGGATGCAATCACCAGCCGCATCGCGGCTGTGGGTATAGGACCGAATTCGACCACACTGATACGCATGAGAAGAAACGAACCGCCCCAGATGGCAGCGAGGGTTATGAAGTCGGGAAGCCAGCGCTTGGGCCCTTGTGCGGCGCCCGTTGAAGGAGCAGCGTTGTCGGTGGGTGAGTTCAAAACATGTTTTCCTGAAGCGCGCCTTCCAGTTTGAGAAGCGCGGTTTTCCTGTCAAGGCCACCTGCATATCCCGTCAGTGAACCGCTGGAGCCGACCACGCGGTGGCAGGGAACAACGATGCTAACCGGATTGCGGCCCACGGCAGCGCCAACGGCCCGTACCGCAGCGGGATTGCCAATGCGCTGGCTGACTTCGCGGTAACTGCTGGTGCCGCCCTGGGGGATGGCCAGCAGCACCTTCCAGACAGCCTGCTGGAAAGTCGTGCCGCCCGACAGGTCAAGGGGAACATCGAACTGCGTGCGTTTGCCGGCGAAATATTCGTCCAGCTGCATGCTGATATTTTTCAGTAGGGGGTGCTGCGGAGCTGATGGCCATGCGGGGCGGACTCCCGTCAATTCGGCAGGGCTGTGACGCTGCCCCTCAAACCACAGACCCGCCAGCCCCTTGTCCGTGGCCGCAATGATGATGTTGCCCAGCGGGCTGTTGAAAGTGGTCTGAACGATGGATGAATCGAATTTCATGGGGTGTCCTTCTGGAGTTGGAAGTCTTGACTGGCTTCTGTTCAGGTCTTCTGTGTTGCAGAGGGGCCGCGCCATGCGCCGCTCCAGATGCGTATGACTGCATAACTGCGCCACGGCTTCCATGCCCATGAGGCTTCCTCAGCCGTTCGCGCCGGGTTTTTCTGGCCTTGGGTGCCCAGCGCCTTGTGCAGCGCCACATCTCCGGAAGGAAACGCGTCTGGCCAGCGCAGTGCGCGCATGGCGATGTACTGTGCCGTCCAGTCGCCTATGCCGGGCAGTTGCCTGAGCGTCGCAATCGTCGCATTGACATCGGCACCGCCGTGCAGGTGCAGGCTTTTGCCAGCGACAGCCTGTGCGATGGCGGTGATGGCTGCCTGGCGCTGCCTGACAATCCCCAACTGGCCCAGTGCGTCACTGCCGGCTGCAGCGAGCGCCGCGGGCGAAGGAAAAAGCCGCGTCAGCTGCGGCCAAGGGCTTGAAATGGGCTCACCAAATGTGTCGACCATGCGCTGGGCCAGCGTGCGTGCTGCGGCTACCGTGATCTGCTGGCCCAGCACTGCGCGTACTGCCAGTTCGTAACCATCAAACGCGCCGGGAACGCGTAGCCCATCCCCGGCCGGGAAGTCATCATGCAACACGCTGTTGATGGCATTCGGGTCTGCGTCCAGGTCAAACGTGGCCCGCACGCGGCGTATGACCAGTGGAAGCACATCGCGCAATTGGTCGCTGACCGTCAGCACCGCCTGCGACCGTGCTTCGTCTAACTTTACCTTGAGCCAGCCGCTGTAAACCTTGTCACCTGCTTCGACGCGGAATGTACGGGCGAGGGATGGCTCTTTTGCGCCGTTGTCAATCAGCTCGATAGAGGTGATGAGCCGCTTGCCAAAAAAAGAGAGCATGGCCTGCACGTCATAGGGTGGGCGATAGCCGAGGCGGACTGTGATTCCCGCCCCTGATTCCATGAGGTTGCCCCCATCGCCTGCCGAGACTCCCTTGCGCCGCAGCTGCGTCGGGTTCAGCTTGTAGTGTTCAACAAATGCCGCGTTGAAGCGCCGCACGCTGGCATAGCCGCTCATCAATGCAATCTGCGTGATCGGGAGGGACGTGTCCGCCAGCAACTGTTTTGCCGTGTGCAGGCGGCGCGTCTGAAGGTATTGCATGGGGGAGACGCCGAATTGGGCGTCAAAAATCCTGCGTACGTGGCGGTCGCTCACGCCCAGTCTTGCGGCCAGTTTTTCAACTGACGGGGCGGCATCCACCCAGGCATCAGGCTCATCAAGCAGGCGCGCCGCCTGGTGCGCAAGAATGTAGGAAGCGTCCTGTATCGACCAGACAACAGAGTGCGGTGCGAGTTCGGGACGGCATCGCAGGCAGGGCCTGAAGCCCGCATTTTCCGCTTGCGCCGCATGATGAAAAAAGCGACAGTTTTCGCGCTTGGGTGTTTTCACGCTGCAAACGGGCCGGCAATAAATACCGGTAGACGTCACCCCTGTAAAAAAGCTGCCGTCAAAACGCGCATCCCGCGCCTTCAAGGCGAGGTAACAATCGGCGTCGGCAAGGGCGATGTGTGTGCTCATGCTGGCCATGTTACGCCGTACCGCGCTTTCAACTAGCCGTTTCCGGACATGCCCCTCGTGGCAGTAGAAGCACCTCCTGCAACCTACAATGCCCTGTTGACCGGGTGACAAATGCCCTGCAACTGCCCGTGAGTTCAACCCCAAATCTGCAATCGCCAGGAACCGTTTAATGCAAGCCAGCGCTTCGATTTTCAAGGCCTACGACATTCGCGGCATTGTGCCCGCCACCATCAATGCTGAATTTGCTGAAGCCCTGGGCAAGGCTTTCGGGACTGTGGCTGTCAAGGCTGGCGAAACAACTGTAGCGGTCGGCCGTGACGGGCGCCTGAGCGGCCCCTCGCTCAGTGCAGCGCTGATACGTGGCCTGGCAAGCACTGGTGTGAATGTGATCGATATTGGTATGGCAACGACGCCCATGCTGTACTTTGCGGCCAGTACTCTGGCTACCTCGGGCATACAGGTTACGGGCAGCCACAACCCCAAAGACTACAACGGCTTCAAGATGGTGCTGGCGGGGCGTGCCATTTATGGCGATGACATTCAGGGCCTTCGCAAGATCATTGAAGCTGATACCTGGACATCCGCGGTCACGCCGGGTCTGGTTACTCAAGTGAATGTGGAGACTGATTACCGCAACCGCATTGTGTCGGGCATCAAGTTGTCGCGCCCCATGAAGATCGTGGTGGATTGCGGCAATGGTGTGGCGGGCGCTTCTGCGCCGGCGATTTTTCGTGCCCTGGGCTGCGAGGTCATTGAATTGTTCAGCGAGGTGGACGGCAATTTCCCCAACCACCATCCAGACCCCAGCAAGCCTGAAAACCTGCGTGACCTCATCCAGGCGCTGCAGGAGTCTGATGCTGAACTGGGCCTTGCCTTCGACGGCGATGGTGACCGGCTGGGCATTGTGACCAAGGATGGCCAGAACATTTACCCCGACCGCCAGATGATGCTGTTTGCAAGGGATGTGCTGTCGCGCGTGCCGGGCGGGCAGATCGTGTTTGACGTGAAATGCTCGCAGCGCCTTGCTCCCGCGATTGAAGCCGCTGGTGGTGTGCCGTTGATGTACAAGACCGGCCACTCGCTCATCAAGGCGAAGATGAAAGAGGTCAACTCTCCGCTGGGCGGCGAAATGAGCGGCCACATCTTCTTCAAGGAGCGTTGGTACGGATTCGACGACGGTACCTACGCCGGGGCACGCCTGCTGGAAATTGTCAGCCGTGTGCCGGATGCCGGCGCCTTGCTCAACAGCCTGCCGACCAGTTTCAGTACACCGGAGTTGAACGTGCCCTGCAAGGAAGGGGAGCCGCATGCTGTGGTTGAGACCCTGATCAAAACCGCAAAATTTGCGGAGCCTGCAAAAATTTCGACGATTGATGGCGTGCGTGTTGATTGGCCGGATGGCTTCGGCCTGATCCGTGCTTCAAACACCACGCCCGTGCTGGTGCTGCGGTTTGAAGGCCATACACAGACGGCACTGGAGCGCATCGAGGCCGACATGCTGGCGCTGTTGCGCAGCGTCAAGCCGGATGCCAGTTTCGCCGCAGCTGCCCATTAAGACTGCCTTGCAGTACTGATGAGAATCCTTCTGGTCAAGCTGTCGTCCCTGGGCGATGTGGTCCACGCCTTGCCTGTGGTGCAGGATATTCTCGCGGCAATGCCTGATGCGCAGATTGACTGGGTGGTTGAGAAATCATTCGCACCGCTGCTCTCAAGGCACGCGGGTTTGCGCCGCGTGGTGAACTGCGAGATCAGGCGCTGGCGCAAGTCTGCGTTTTCAGCCGCAACGCGCCGCGAGTGGCGTGCGTTCAAAGCCGACCTCCAGGACGAGAGCTATGACGCCGTCATTGACCTCCAGGGCCTGACCAAGTCGGCGTTTGTGGCCAGGCTGGCAAAAATGTCGCCGGGGGGGAAACGGTATGCGCTGGCCAACCAGACCGACGGCTCCGGTTACGAGGCCCCGACGCGATGGGTGGCGGACGTTGCAATCACGATGGAGCCACACATCCATGCCGTGCAGCGTTCGCGTGAGCTTGCGGCGCGCGCGCTTGGCTATGCCCCGCTGGCCATGCCTGATTTCGGATTGAAGACAGGTCAGCCGGCTGGTGTGAGTGCTAACAGGCAGGTGGCGCTGGTCCATGGCACTTCCCGCGCCGACAAGGAGTGGCCGCTTGATCGCTGGGTTGAACTTGGCAGGCGCTTGCAGGCTGCGGGCTACCTGCCGGTGCTGGCACATGGCAACCAGAAAGAAATGGACACCAGCCTCCGGATTGCAGCTGGTCTCAACAATGCAGGGGTGTGGCCTTTATTGGGTCTTGATGCGCTGACCGACAAACTGGCGCAATGTGCAGGTGTGATCGGTGTGGACAGCGGCGTCAGCCATATCGCTGTTGCGCTTGATTTGCCGCATGTGCAGATCTACAACTTCGACACCGCATGGCGCACAGGCCCTTTGCCCGCCGCAGCAAAAGCTCCGCGACAGATCAGTGTGTTCGCGAAACCCCAACCGGCGGTTGATTCAGTCTGGCAGGCCTGGCTGGCCTGCACGGAAGGCGCGCCATGAGCAGCCTGATGCTGGGCCTTTATTCAGCCCTGATGTGGCTGGGCCAGCCGCTGCTGCGCCGCAAGCTGGCGCGGCGCGGGGTAGAGGAGCCAGGTTATGGCGAAGTTGCTGAAGAGCGTTTTGGCCATTACAGCCAACCGGCAGAAGCTGCCGCAGACCTTGTGTGGGTGCATGCGGTATCCCTTGGTGAAACCCGCACCGCTGCTGTATTGCTGCGGGCCTTGCGTGCGCAGTACCCGGGCATCCGCATCCTGCTCACGCATGGCACGGCAACAGGCCGCGCGGAAGGATCAGGCCTGCTTCATCCTGGTGATGTACAGGTCTGGCAGCCATGGGACAGCAAGGGCGCTGTTGAACGGTTCTTCAGTCACTTCAAACCGCGCCTGGGCCTGCTGATGGAAACAGAGGTCTGGCCCAATATGGTGGCGATCGCCAGGAAGCGGGCCATGCCGCTGGTGCTGGTCAATGGCCGGCTGTCGGAGAAATCGCTGCAGCAGGCGCTGGGCATGGCACCACTTTCTTATCCTGCATACGCGGCGCTTGCCGCTGTGTATGCGCAGACCGACGATGATGGCAGGCGCTACCGCCTGCTCGGCGCAAAGATTGATGGCGTTTTCGGTAACCTCAAATTCGACGCAACGCCGGACCATGACCAGCAGTCGATCGGCAAGGCATGGCGCGAGGCATCAGCCCAGCCCGTCGTGATGTTTGCCAGCTCACGTGAAGGCGAGGAAGCCACTTTTTTCGCACAGGTTGTTGCACTCAAGCAGGAGCGACAAACCCTGACTCTGCCGAGATTTCTGGTCGTACCCCGCCACCCCCAGCGATTTGATGAAGTGCAGGCGCTTGCTGAGAACCAGGGCCTCAAGGTGTCTCGCCGTTCAGCCTGGTCATCAGGTCCTGACGGTCCCGCAGGCGATGCCGAGGCCATGGCTGCCGATATCTGGCTCGGCGATTCACTCGGCGAGATGGCGGTTTATTACGCCATGAGCGATGTCGCCTTGCTGGGGGGAAGTTTTGAAGCCCTGGGTGGACAGAACCTGATTGAAGCTGCTGCCTGCGGTTGCCCTGTCGTGATGGGCCCGCACACCTTTAACTTCACCGAAGCCGCAGATCTTGCGCAGGCGTCCGGTGCAGCGCGGCGCGTCACTGATTTGCCTGAGGGGGTTCGCAGTGCACTGGCGCTTCTCGCCAGACCCAACGCCCATCATGCGGCGGTGGTGGCCAGTCTTGCATTTGCGGCGGGTAACCGTGGCGCCACGGAAAAAACCTTAAACGCCCTCAAGCCGTTTCTTGATCTGGCCTAGTCACCCGGAGGTGCATCAGTTCTTCAGAACTTGATGACAGGTGCAGTTGCCCCATGCGTACATATGAAGATGGTGTGCCCAGTCACGCAGCGTTGCCCAGGCGCCGCCTGTCGCGACTTCGTATGGCGTCAGGCCGAACATGCCCAGGCTGATGGATGGTTCGCGCGAGATCACTGAATGCCAGGTACGTTTCGGAATGAAAAGCGCATCGCCGGCTTCCACGCGCGCATAGATGCCGCGGGCCTTTTCAAATGAGGCCAGTTCCCTGGCCTGCTGCGGCAGGCGAGACACGTTGATGTCGCTCAGTGTGGCACCCCAGTCGTATTTGGCAGCCGGGCACATGTGCAGGCTCTGGTCGGGCGGAAAAAGAATGAACTCCTTGGTGCCCTTGAACTGGCAAAACCAGTTGTGCGGAAAGTCGTTGTGCAGGCCGGTCACCGTATTGGCCGGGCCCATGAAGATGTATTCCCAGGTCAGCTTGCGGTCCAGAAACGATTTGTCGGGCCACAGGCTCTTGATGAGCAGGTCCCTGCGCAGGGCAGGAAATTTCTCGAGAATGTCCCATTGCGCAAGATACAGCGTTGTCGGTTTGAACGATTGCATGTGCGCCCAGTTCAGGTGAAAGCGCGCGCCGGGCTCCAGCCTGATCTGCTCAAGGCGTGCCATGGTCAGCAGGCCGGCTTCCGGGTCAGGTGTCTTGAGGGCAGCCTTGCCGAGTTCGCGCAGGTAGGGCGCGACAGGAAGAAAAGGCCTGCCCTTGGTCACGCCCTGCTCGACCAGGCCATCGGTGAATTTCACCGGTGCTTCCGAGGCGTCGTTCTCGCAGATATCGGCCAGTGACTCAAAAGACCATTTGCTGAATGAAGGCCAGTGCTTCACGCCGCCCTTGACCAGCACGGGTTGGTCAAACGGCCATTGCCGGCCTGATGCGTGCAGGGCCTCCCATGTGGTTTCCTCAATCAGTTCGAACAGCGGACCGACCGGGATGGTCGTGGGCGCTGCCATGACGACTTCGGCTTCAATGGGAAGATCACCCATCATCAGCGGTGCGTCCCTGGTCTGCATCAGCATGGCCTGGCTCCGGTACAGTTTTTACTTGACCAGCAGGGAGTTGATGATGAGCAGGTCTTCAGGCGTCAGCGTGCCGTTGGCCTGGCGCAAACGCAGGCCACCCAGCAATACGTTGTAGCGCGCCTGTGCAAGGTCACGTTTGGTCTGGAACAGCTGGCTCTGGGAGTTGAGCACATCGATGTTGATGCGCACGCCGACCTGGTAGCCGAGCTTGTTGGCATCAAGTGCGCTCTGGCTGGAAAGCTCGGCCGCCTCAAGCGCCTTGACCTGGCCCTGGCCCGATTGCACGCCGAAGTAGGCGGTGCGGGTATTCAACGCTACGGTGCGGCGTGCGCCGTCGAGGTCGCTTTGCGCCTTGTCCTTGAGTGACAGGGTCTCGCGCACCCGGTTCTGCGTGGCAAAGCCTGCAAATAGCGGCACATTGAGCAGCAGGCCTATGGTGCCCGTGTTGTTGCGCGTGTTGAGGGCGCTGACGGCTGTACCCGCAGGGCTGCGCGTGACGTTGTAGCTGGCATTCAGGTCAACGGTGGGCTTGTGTCCCGCCTCAGCCTTGTTCACCTCAAGCTCTGCGATCTCGTAGTTTTTTTGCGCCTGGCGAATGCTCGGGTGGACCAGACTTGCCTGGTCTACCCAGAGATTGACGTCCGCGGGTACCACGGGTGGCAGGGCGATGGGCGCAGCCAGCCCTTTGGGTTGCGAATTTGTCTTGCCGGCGAGTGTGTCCAGTGCCAGCCTTTTGACGCGCAGGTCATTTTCGGCAGCGATCTCCTGTGCAGTCACCAGGTCGTAACGGGCCTGGGCTTCACGCGTGTCGGTGATGGTCGATGTACCGACTTCAAAGTTGCGCTTGGCCGAGGCCAGCTGTTCTGCAACGGCTTCTTTTTGCGCACGGACAAAGGTCAGTGTGTCCTGGGCTGCAAGAACGTCAAAGTAAGCCTGGCTGGAGCGCACGATGAGGTCCTGCTCCGACGCATCAAGTTGCGCCTTGGCCAGCTCAACCTGTCTGAAACTTTGCTCGTAGGTGGCCCAGTTGGCGGGCCGATAAAGCGGCTGGCTTGCCGTCAGGGTCGCATTCTGTGTACTGAAGCTGCGGTCTACCAGCGGGTTGGTGTTGTCAAAACCTGTGCGCGACACGCCTGCAGCCAGTCCGGCCGAAGGCAGGATACCGGCCTTGGCCTGGTCAGCTCTTGCAAGGTTGGCGTCGTACTGGAGTTTTGCCGACTGGTAGCTGGCATCGAAGGCGCGTGCAGACTCGTAGAGTTCCACCAGGCTTTGGGCCTGGGCCTGTGGCGCAAAAGCCATGAGCACAGAAGCCAGGGCGATTGAAAGAGGCAGCAGGCCCGGTAGCGCCTGCGGTTTTTGGGGCGTTGTCATAAAAGTCCTGAACAAAAAGAAGTCAGCAAAACGGATCAGATCAAATACACAGTTTTTAATAACGGGCAACGGTGGCGTCGACCTGATGTGACCAGGCATCTATGCCGCCCTGCAGGTTGACGACTTCCGTGAAACCGCGTTGCTCGAGGAAGTTGCCGACCTGCAGGCTGCGCATGCCGTGGTGGCACAGGCAGGCTATGGGGTGTGCAGAACCATATGTGTCCTTCCAGCTCGGCCAGTCGTGCCGGCACTTCACGCATGGGAATGTGCAGGAGCGTGAAAACCGTCGGGTTTGGACCGATGCAGTCTGCAACTCCCATGGCTCTCGGACATCCAGCACAACAGGCAGGGCAGCCGGCGTGGCTGCGGCGGTGCTGTCGCGCCAGTCTTTAAAGCTGGACAGGTCGAGTTGGGGAATCATCAGGATGCTTTCGGCTTCTTGCTGGTGTTTTGCGGCTTGGTTTCTTTTTTGCGGGACTTTGTTCAGAACGTGAACTTCGACGGCTCGGGGAAGTTGAGTAGCTGCGGCGCTACGGTGTCCCAGGCCTGGGTGGTGCGCCAGGCGTCTTCTGCGACACGCGTGACCAGCGTGGCGCGCATGACCGGCTCGGTGCCGACGATGGCGCTCAGGCGGCCACCGACCTTGAGCATGGCCAGCAGCGCCTGGGGAATCTCGACCACCGAACCGCTCAGCACGATGACATCAAACGGGCCGCGCAGCGGGTCGGTGCCTGAAACGGCCTGTGCAATCTTTGCAGCACCGTCCCCGGTACGCACGTCAGCGTTGTAGATGCCGGCTTTTTGCAGGTTATCGCGGGCGGTCTGGGCCAGCGCGCTGTCGATTTCCATGGTGATGACCTGCTGTGCACGGTGGCCCAGCAGCGCGGCCATGAAGCCGGAACCCGTGCCGATTTCCAGCACCTTCTCATGCTTTTGAACCGCCAGGTCCTGCAGGATGCGAGCCTCTACCTTGGGTGCGAGCATGCACTGGCCCGGATTGTTCTGCAGGTCGCTGGTCAGGGGGATTTCCATATCCACAAAAGCCAGCGCCTTGTGCGCCAGTGGCACAAAGTCTTCACGTTTGACTACTGCCAGCAGGGACAGTATCTGGCTGTCCAGCACTTCCCAGGGGCGGATTTGCTGCTCAATCATGTTGAAACGGGCTTGTTCGTAGTTCATGGCGGTAGGTGTATTGATGGAAAAGGTGGGAATGACAGGACAAAGCCGCCAATTTTAGTCGTGCCCTGTAACCGGCGTGTGTACTTTGGCCGGGGCATTAATGTCGGCTGAATGGCTTGTTTTCGGGCCGAATTTGCGCTTCAGCCACTGCGACAGGTCGTCCAGGTAGCAGTAGGTCACGGGCACCACCACCAGCGTCAGCAATGAAGAGGTGATCACGCCGCCAATGACGGCCTGGCCCATGGGCGCGCGCTGCTCCGAACCCTCAGTCAGTGCAAAGGCCAGCGGGATCATGCCAAAGATCATGGCCAGTGTGGTCATCAGGATGGGGCGCAGCCGTACCTTGGCTGCTTCAAGCAGGGCGGCGCTGCGTTCCATGCCTTCTTCCCTCATCCGTATCGCAAAGTCCACCAGCAAAATTGCGTTCTTGGTCACCAGGCCCATGAGCATCACGATGCCGATGATGGAAAACATCGAGAGTGTGGAGCGGAACATCAGCAGCGCCAGCACCACGCCTATCAAGGTCAGTGGCAAGGATGTCATCAGTGCCATGGGCTGAAGAAAGCTCTTGAACTGGCTGGCGAGGATCATGTAGATGAACAAAATTGCCATCACCAGCGCGGAAATCGCGTAACCGAAGGACTCGGCCATGTTTTTGGTTGAACCGCTGAACTGGTAACGGTAGCCGGGCGGAAAGCTCATGCCGTCAAGCGCAGCGCGTATGTCACTGGAAATTTCACCTGCAGAACGGTTGTAGACATTGGCATTGATGGCAACTTCGCGCGCCAGGTCTCGCCGGTTGATCTGGTTGGGGCCGGTGCTTTCTGTCACGCTGGCCACCTGGCTGAGGCGCACGATGCGTGAAGACCCATCGGCGTTGCTGCCGACAGTACTGCTCATGAAGGGCAGCCGTTCAAGGTCTTGCGGGGCGTTGCGCGCGTCAGGTGCCAGCCGCACGTTCACGTCGTAGGTCTGGTCGTCAGGCGCGCGCCAGTTGCCGACCGTCTGGCCTGCCACAAGGGTACGCAGCGATACTGCAATCTGCGATACCGACAGGCCCAGGTCGGAGGCAGCGTCGCGCCGTACATCGACCTGAATCACGGGCTTGTCGGCCTTCACGCTGGAATCAAGATCCACCAGGCCGGGAATGCCGCGAATACGGTTGCTGACCATGACTGTCAGGCGTTCCAGTTCCTTCAGGTCTGGCCCCTGCAATGAGAACTCGACCTGCTTGTTGCCGCCCACCGAGTCAAGCAGGCCAACGTGGGTGACCGTGATGCCCGGCACCTGCTTGAGGCGGTCGCGCAGCAGGCCGGAGAGTTTCATCCACGCTGCGCGTGCGGGCCTTGCGGTCCACCATGCGTATATAAAGGCTTGCATACATCTTGCCCTGAGCATTGCCGGTGTTGATGGTGGTCAGTGTGTACTTGACCTCTGGAAATTCCCGAACGATGGCTTCAACCTGGCGCGCTTTGCTTCTGTGGCTTCAAGTGAAGAACCCACCGGCGTGTAGAAGTTGAGCGATGTTTCCGAGAAGTCGGCCTTGGCACAAACTCCGTGCCCAGCAGCGGCACCATGAATATGCTGATGACAAATATCACCAGTGCCAGCAGCAGCGTTTTCAGTTTGTGCACAAGCGACCAGCGCAGGATGCCCTGGTAGCTGTTGCTCAGCGACTCGGTAGCGTCATCAAACCAGCCGGTGACGCGGCCAATGGTCTTGTCCGTAGAGGGTCACGGGCGGTCCGCGCTTGCCATGCGCTTCAATCGAGGGGTCGTGCCAGATGCTCGACAGCATGGGGTCCAGCGTGAAGCTGACAAACATCGAGATCAGCACGGCCGCGACGATGGTCACGCCGAACTCATGGAAGAAACTTGCCGATGATGCCGCCCATAAAGCCTATGGGCAAAAACACCGCCACGATGGAGAAGGTGGTGGCCAGCACGGCCAGGCCGATTTCCTTTGTGCCGTCCATCGATGCGTCATAGGGCGTTTTGCCCATCTGCACGTGGCGCACGATGTTCTCGCGCACCACAATTGCATCGTCAATCAGCAGGCCTACACACAAGGACAGCGCCATCAGCGTGATCATGTTGATGGTGAAACCGAACAGGTTCATGAACAAAAAGGTGCCGATGATGGAGATCGGCAGAGTGAGGCCGGTTATGACCGTCGAGCGCCAGGAGTTCAGGAACAAAAACACGATGAGCACGGTCAGCAGTGCGCCTTCGATGAGCGTACGGCGCACGTTTTCGACAGCCACACGTATGGGCCGCGCACTGTCGGCAATCAGCTCAAGCCGCACGCCTGGCGGCAGTTGCGGGGTGATCTCCGCAATCGCCTTGTTCAGTCCCGTCGACCACGGCAATGGTGTTTTTCGTCCTGTGCCTTTTGTACGGAAATCAGCAGGGTGCGCTGGCCGTTGTAGAGCGCCAGGCTGTCGATTTCCTGCGCGCCGTCGGCGATGCGTGCCACCTGGTCTACCGTGACTGCTGCGCTGCCTTTGCGGGTGATGATGATCTTGCCGAAGTCTTCGGGCCGTTTGACGCGGGCATCGATCTTGACCACACGCTCCTGCGCCAGCGAACGGATGGCGCCTACAGGCAGGTCCTGGTTTTCGTTGCGCACGGCGTTCACCACCTGGTCGGCCGTGATGCCCAGCGACTCCATGGCTTGCGGGTTCAGGTAGACATTGATCTCGCGCTTGGTGCCGCCCACCAGCGTGACAGAGCCGGCGCCGCGTACGTTTTCAAGGCGTTTCTTCAAGACCTGATCGGCCCAGTTTTGTCAGCTCCACGGCAGACATGCTCCCTTTGGCATCAGGAAGCACGGCAATAGACCACACCGCCTTGCTGGCGGGGTCGAAGCGCAGCACGCGTGGTTCTTTCACCTCGTCGCGCAGCGTGGGCCTTATCGACGCGATCTTCTCACGCACGTCTTCAGCGGCCTTGCGGCCATCGACATAAAGCTGGAAACTCGATGATGACAACCGACTGGCCTTCGTAGCTGCGTGAGGTGAGGGCACTGACGCCGGCAATCGAGTTGACGCCTTCTTCAATTTTTTTTGGTGACTTCGCTCTCGACAATTTCGGGCGATGCGCCGGGGTATTCGGCCGTGATGACTACCACCGGCAGGTCGATGTTCGGGAACTGGTCCACCTGCATGCGCTGGTAGGAGAACAAACCCAGCACCACGATGGCCACCATGACCATGGTGGCGAAGACCGGGTTTTTAAGGCTGACCTGCGTGAACCACATGCCGGGCTTATTTTCGCTGTGGCGGTTGAAGCGGCCATTGCGGGCGGCGCGGCCAGCTGCGTGAAGCGCACCTGCGTGCCTTCGCGCAGATAGCCGATGTTGGCGCGTATCACCTGTGTGCCTTCGGCCAGGCCCTTGACGGCCACCACGTTTTCGTTGCCTGCCGTGCCACGCGCGCCGGCTTCTATGGTCTTGTGCACGACCTTGCCCTCTTCAATGGCCTGAACATACGGCGCCGGCTTGTCGGTGCGTACGCTGCCCAGCGGAACCGCCAGCAAGGAAGAGCTCGCCGTGCCCAGCGTGCCTTGCGCAAACAGGCCCTGGCGCAGCGGCAGTGCCCGCCCGCCGGGAGCGTTGTCAATGCTGAGGTAGGCCAGCACGCTGCGGCTGCCTGCCTGCGCGCTCGGGTTGATGCGTACCACCTTCGCCGTCGCGACCTGGCTGCCGCCTTCTATCTGCAATTCTGCCGTCTGGCCGACGCTGATCTGTGCCGAGTCCGCAGCGCTCAGCGTGGCTTCAAGCTCAAGCCTGCTGAGGTCAACCACTTCAACAATGCGGGTGTCTATGCCTACACGTTCGCCGGGCTGCGCGAGGCGCTGGGATACCTGCCCGCTGATGGGTGATTTGAGTATGGTGTCGTCGGACTGATTTCCTGGCCACGTCGGTTGCGGCCTGTGCGGGTGCGGTAGGTGGATTGCGCTGCGTTGAGGTTGGCCAGCGAGGCGTCGAGTGCCGTTTTTGAGATAAAGCCCTGGTCTACCAGTGCCTTGTTGTTGTCGTACTGGCGCTGCACGACTTCAACCTGCGCTTTTGCGGAAGCGGCCTGTTCGCTCGCCTGGCGCACGCGTGACTGGTATTCAGTCGCCTCTATGCGCGCCAGCACCTGGCCGGCCTTGACGAAGTCGCCTTCACGCACCGTCAGGCCCTGCAGCTCGCCTGCCACGCGGGCCTTGATGACGGCGGAGTTCACAGCCTTGAGCGTGCCCGACACCGGCAGGCCCTGCGTCACCTGCAGTGTCTGCGCTTTCACCACATCGGTGGCCGCCAGCTCGACCGTGCCCTGCTCTTTCACGGCAGTGCTGGCTGCCAGCGCCTGCTGCTGCGCCTTGCGTGCCGACAGCGCGCGAAAGACACCTGCGGCAATCAGTACCACCACCAGCGCCGCCGCTGCCCACTTCATCCATTTACTGTTGTTGTTTGTTGTCATGGTGGCGGTTTTTATTTTTTGTCAGGCGCAACAAGCAGCCCGTTCAGGATGGCACCGAGTTGCGTATCTATGTATTTTTTCGGGTCCATCGCCAGCGTCATGGGCGCGCAGATGCCGGGTGAATGTTTGGCCAGGATCAGGAACATCATGGGCGCAACGATGGTGAAGACTGCGTAGTCCAGGTCCAGCGGGCGGATCTCGCCGCGGTCAATGCCGCGCTGCAGGATGCGTCGTATCAGGGCCTGGCCGGGTGCAATGACTTCCTGCTGGTAGAACTCGGCAATCTCGGGGAAGTTTTTCGCCTCGCTCATCATGAGCTTGGTGATGCCCGAGGCTTTGGTGGCACCCACGCGATCCCACCAGACGTTCATGCAATAGGTGATCATTTCGGCGCTGCTGCCTTCAAAAGTCAGGAACTCCTCGTTCCATTCCTTGAAGCGGCCAGAGATGTTTTCGCGCACCACGGCCTTGAGCAGTTCTTCCTTGCTGGGAAAGTACAGAAAAAGCGTGCCCTTGGACACACCCGCCCTGGCGGCGACCTCCTCAGACTTCGTTGCCGCAAAGCCTTTTTCGACAAACAGGTCCAGCGCGGCGGCCAGCAGTTCGCCCGGGCGTGCCTCTTTGCGCCGCTCGCGCTTGACGATGGGGCAGGCGTCGGGTTTACGAAAAAATTTGGAGATGGGCATTTTTAATGACTGACTGGTTAGTAATGTAACCCGGGCCGTTTCGGGCGTCAACATCGGCAGATGCCAGGGGCAGTCGTCAGACCTTCAGCACGCGCCCGGCCAGGATGCCCAGCCATTCATGCAGCACTTCCTGGGTGGCCTGAAGCCCTGATGCGGAAGGCAGCCACTCCAGCAGGGTACTGCGTCTGGGGACGATGTAGCCGGTCGGCGCAGCCTGCACTACGAAGCCCTCACGCTCAAAGGCGATGACGGCGCGCGGCATGTGCGCGGCGTTGGTCACCAGTGCGATGCGCTGCACGCCGTCGCGCTTGAGCAATGGGGCCAGCAGGCGCGCATTTTCAGTGGTATCGCGTGACGCCGACTCCAGCCAGCGAATGGGAACGCCGTATTCCTGCTGCGCGACGCGGGCCGCCACGGCGGCTTCGGATGTGCCCTGCGTGTTGCTGGCCGCATGCCCCATGCCGCCCGTGAAGGCCAGCGGCAGCCCGGTCTGGCGGCCCAGCCAGATGCCGTAACGCAGGCGGGCGCCGGTCGATGAACTGGGCTGGGCCTGTCCGTACTCAGGCGCCAGTGGCAGCACACCGCCGCCCAGCACCACAATCGCCTGGGCTTTGCCTGCCGTGATCTGTACGGCCGATGCCGGTGGGTATTGGGGCAGGGCGTTCTGTGCTAGCCACACTGCAGCGCCGTGGCAACTCAAGACCCAGAGCGCAGTCAGGGCCAGCCACAGCAGGGAGGCACCTGTGCGTTTGCGCCTGCCCGCCACCAGCAGCAGCCCCAGCAATGCCAGCAGCAGCAGCGACAGGGGCGGCAGGGCCAAAGCGGTCAGCAGGGGTTTGATTGAGCCGGGTTCCATCAGTGCTATAAAAAAAGTAGCTGGTTGTATTGATTCTAAAAGGGCGAAAAGCGGGCTTTACGCGATAAATCGTACGCCGCAGCTTAAAGCTGTCAGTATCGGGCTGTCTGATTAATCTAGGAGAACGGCATCAACCCGTATATCTGGTGTTTGGTGGGTGCCGTTCTTGGCGCACTTGCCTGCCTGCTGACGCAAGTCCGCGAAAAAACCGTCATTATTGAAACTGTGGCCGTAGCGGTCTTCGGCGCTTATATAGGTGGCGACTTTGTGGCCGCCATGCTGAGCGGTGGCAAGACCAACGACAAGGATTTCGCTGCAGGATCGCTGGGCCTTGCAGTCCTGGGTGCGGTGGTCTTCCTGCTGCTGCTCAAGCTGATGCGCAAGGCGGTTGGCCCGCAATTCACGCCAAAAGGCCCGCGCAGGCGCGATTGAGCCGCCTCGCCTGAGGGATACCCGGTGCAAGCGGGCGGTTTTGAAGGTGCCCGCGTAAGATGAAGGCCATGGCCACGACTCATCGTGACCAGGCTGATCAATCATCTTTTTGAGCGGAGATTTTCATGGCATCAACTGAAACCATCACCCTGGGAGGCGGCTGCTTCTGGTGCACAGAGGCGGTGTATGTCAAGGTGCGCGGCGTGACCGATGTCGAATCGGGCTACAGCAATGGCCAGGCGGCGCGGCCCAGCTACGAAGAAGTCTGCAGCGGCCGCACCGGCTCCAACGAGGTCGTCAAACTCGAGTTCGACACTGAGCAGATCACGCTGCGCGAGATTCTTGAGATCTTCTTCGTCATCCACGACCCGACCAGCCTGAACCGCCAGGGCAACGACGCCGGCACGCAGTACCGCAGCGGCATTTACTACACCTCGCCAGAGCAAAAGCAGGTGATAGACGACTTCATCCGCGAAGCCAGCCAGGACAAGACCTTCAGCAAACCCATAGTCACCGAGGTATTGCCGCTTGCCAACTACTGGCCGGCCGAGGCCTACCACCAGGATTACTTCGAGAACAACCCCAATCAGGGTTACTGCGCTTTTGTGGTCGGCCCCAAGGTCGAGAAATTCCGCAAAACCTTTGCGTCGCGGGTCAGGGACTGAGGCCCTGGCAGACGGCAAACAGTCCTGCAGGCAACGAGCCGCCCCCGGAAAGTGTTGTGCTTGCACCTTGGGTGTGCGCCCAGCAAATGAATTTGCTATTAATTCAATAGCTGCTCACGCTCGCATTTAAAGGGCTGCAGCCCGATTTGGCCGTTAAAAATGCCTTTTCTGGGCGTTTTCCAGGGCTTTTGCCGCCGGCTTAGGCTTGTAAAACATCGATTGATACGATGAATGTATCAATTAAAGAAATTAAATTTCTAATATATTTATTGTTACGTTTTCCGTATCAATCGCTGTCGGCACCTTCAGGCACGTCGCAGCGCAAAGTAAAACCACTCCTGGCCCACTTCACCGCGCGGGTTCGGGAAGACGATAAACCCGTCCTGCGGTGCCTTCACTTCTTCGCCACTGTGGCGCCAGCCGATGACCTCGTCGGTTTTCACTGCGTCAAAGCTGCGCCATTCGCGCGTGAAGCGGTCGCCAGCATGGTCGCGGTCCGTCACGTCCACCAGCCGCAAAATTTCGCGTTCGAGCACAGCTGGCGTCAGGGGCACTGCTGCCGGATCGACCAGCCCCAGCAGCGCCATCGTCTGCAAAATCGCCTGCCGCGCCACGTCTGCGCCCCTGGGATCGTCATGCTGGCCGCACTCCAGCGTCACGCCGTAGCCGCCTTTTGAGCGCATGTATTCAGTCGTGCCCACGCCGTAATTGGTGCTGGTGACCAGTGCTTGTGAGCGGTCGCTTCCGTCCGCTGTGCCCTTTTGCGCCCGTCGCTTCACGCCGCGCGCATAGGTGTCCAGCCAGCCCTCGACGATGCGGTAAGGCCCGGTGTGCAGTGCCAGTTGCATCTCGCTTTCGGCCTGGCTGAAGGGTTCCAGCGTGCCGGTGTTGTTCTGCGGGCCAATCATCACGAAGGGTGCACCGCCCGTGTGGAAGGAGTGCAAATCCAGCAGCACGTCATGCGCTTCAAGGATGGGGCAGAGCACATTCGCAATCCTGTCCTCGAAATCCTGTGGCTCTGCCGTGATCGTCATGTTGCGGTTCAGGTTGCGGTCACCCATGCGGCGCTTGAGCTGGTAGGCCAGCGGGTTGGTGACAGGGATAAACGTGACGGTGCCGCGCTGAATCGCCAGCTGGCCGCTGTCAAGTTCTGTCAGAAGCTGGGTGATCGCCTGCGTGCCGCAGGTCTCGTTGCCATGCACGGCGCCCAGCACCAAGAGGCGCGGGGCTGGCTGGCTGATGTCCAGGCCGTGGAAGGTGTGGGTACGAAGGTGGGTGGCTTGCGGTGTTGAAGTGGGGGGCGTGGCAGTCATGCAAGGTTTATATCCGTATTGAAGCAGCAGGGCAAAGTTGCCACCGGATTTTCGGGATGGCTGCTGTATGCCTTACATTACATGTCCTGCGGTTTTTGCCTTCCGGCATCTGCTGCAGCCAACCGATAGCCTGATACACCACATGACCCGCCGGTCAAGCCCATCAACCCACACCATCGTCTGGCTCCTGACGCTGGCGCTTCTGTTCGCGCAGACGCTGGGGCTGATGCACGGTACCTTGCATGGCCCGGGTGTGGGGTCGGCCAAAGCGGTCCATCTCAAGGTGGGCACTGCTCATTCCGAACATGGCGCGGTCGATTCACTGTTTGCTTCCCACGCCAGCAATGCCGACTGCCGCCTGTACGACCAGGCCAGCCACGGCAGCGCTGCGCTTCATGTCGCTTCGCTGGTGCTGCCGGTGCTGCTGCCCACGGTGGCAGTGGCGATTTTTGAGGGCGCGGCACTCGCCCGATGGGCTGCGCTTTTTGACGCGCGCGGCCCGCCCCTGACTCTTTGAATCCCTTTTGCTGACCCTGCGGGGTTGGCCTTGCCCCTGCGCATCCACCGGATGAGCAGGTTTGCATCCTGATTCAAAGAGTCCTCATGACATCCTCATTTTCAAAAAACGCACTGCAACTGGCGGTGCTTGCCTTTGTCGCCACGGCCGGTATGGCACAAGCGCAGAACGCGGCAAGCACTGCCGCCACACCAACACCCGCAGCAAACCTCAACGAGGTCACGGTCACCGGCAACCCGCTGGGGGCAACCGACCTGATTGCGCCTGCTGCAAGTTACGGCGGCACCGGCCTGCTTTTGCGATCCAAAACCACACTGGGTGAAACGCTGGATGGCGAGCCCGGAATCAGCAGCACCTACTTCGGCCCCAACGCCAGCCGCCCCATCATTCGCGGGCTTGACGGCGACCGCATCCGCATCCTGGGCAATGGCGGCGCGACGGTGGATGCATCGTCGCTCAGCTACGACCATGCAGTGACCGCAGACCCGATCAGCACCCAGCGCATTGAAGTGCTGCGCGGCCCGGGCGCGCTGCTGTATGGCGGCAGTGCGGTGGGCGGTGTGGTCAACGTGATTGACAACCGCATCCCGCGCGAAGCCCTGTTTGACGAAAAAGGCGGGGTGGCCGGCAAGGTCGACTATGGCCTGGCGACCGGAAACCGCGAAAAAGGCGGTGGCCTGGCACTTGAGGCCGGCAACAACCGCTATGCGCTGCATGTAGATGGTTTCAGCCGCGAAACCGGCGATGTGAAGGTGCCCGTCGGCCTGGCCTGTACCAAACCCGGCGCTGTGGGCACATTCAACCGTATCTGCAACTCTGCCAGCAAGGTCAATGGCGGGGCGTTGGGCGGCTCGCTGTTGTTTGACCACGGCTATCTAGGGGCATCGATCAGCACATACCGCAACACCTATGGCACGGTCGCTGAAGACAACGTGACCATAGGCATGAAATCTGACCGCATCGGCCTGGAGGGCGAAGTGCGTGACCTGGGCGGCTTTATCAAAAGCATCAAGGGCCAGTACAGCCAGACCGACTACACCCATACCGAGTTTGACGGGCCCACACCCGGCACGGTCTTCAGGAACAAGGGCAGTGATGTGCGTGTGGAAGCCAGGCACGCGCCGTTTGGCGGGCTGAGCGGTGTGTTCGGTCTGCAAGCCGAGAACTCGCGCTTTTCTGCGGACGGCACCGAGGCCTTCGCCCCTTACAGCGAAACCACCCAACGCGGCCTTTTTGCCTATGAAGAGTACGCAACATCCTGGGGCCGCCTGAGTTTTGGCGGGCGGCTGGATTCGGTCAAGGTTGCATCGCTGGGCAACCCGCGCCTTGCGCGCTTTGTGCCCGCCTCGCGTGATTTCAATCCTTCAAGCTATGCGTTGGGGGCCTTGTGGAATGCCGCGCCGCAATGGCAGATCACCAGCAACCTGGCCTTCACCGAACGCGCACCGAAAGAGTATGAGCTGTACGCCTTCGGTACCCATGTGGCGACCAATGCATGGGAAACCGGCAACGCGAATCTGGGCAAGGAAAAATCCACCAGCCTGGATGTGGGTGCGAACTGGAAGTCGGGCGCGAATACTTTTGCCGCCAACGTGTATGCGCATCACTTCAAAAACTACATTGCACTGCTGGCCACAGGCAACACCTACGGACAATCCAACGGCACGCTGAACCCGACCGATGCGGATGGTGACGGCATAGATGATGCTGATCCGGACAACCGCGTGCGCCGCGAGTTTGCCTATACGGCCGTACGTGCGCGCTTCACGGGGGTGGAGGCGAGCGGCAATGTGCGTCTTGTCGAAGGCGCCAGCACGCTGGACCTGGGCCTGCGCGGCGACATGGTCAGGGCCACCAACCTCAACAACGGCCAGCCGTTGCCGCGCATTGCGCCCATGCGTGTGGGCGCCACGCTGAAGTGGGCGAGCGGCCCCTGGGGTGCCAATCTGGGCTTTGACCATTCGGCGGCGCAGAACCGCGTGGCGGCTGGCCAGCGTGCGACGGCTGCCTACACGCTGTGGAACACGGCTGCGACCTATGCCCTGAAGATGGGGTCCGTCAACACGCTGCTGTATGCACGCATCGACAACCTGACCAACCAGCTGGCCTACAGCGCGACATCAGTACTGACCACGACGGCGTTCCCGAAAGCGCCGTTGCCGGGGCGCAGCCTGAAAATAGGCTTGCAGGCGTCGTTCTAAAGGCACCGCATAAATTCATTTTTCGGGCGAATTGCGGCGTTGCGAGGTGCTCGCAATCCTCATGTACCTGTGTACATTCCGGTTGCTGTGCGCCCCGCGCCTTGCACTTCATCCCGAAAAAACGAATTTCTGCGGCACCTTCGGTCGTGATGGCAGGAGAGGCCGGGCGCTAAGATTGGCGCAATGAACCAGCTTGTCCTTGTCTCCCTGCTTCCGGTCGTTTTGTTGATTGGTGCTGGTTTCGCCGCAGGCCGCCTGCAGTGGATCAGGCCCACGGCGGTCAAGGATCTGTCCAACCTGATTTTCCTGCTGCTGACACCGGCGCTGCTGTTTCGCACCATGAGCAAGGTGCGCGTAGAGCAGCTCGATTTCAAGCCGGTGACGGCCTACTTCGTCGCCGTCGCCATCCTTTTTGGCGGCATCCTGCTGGTCAAGGGCCTGAACCGGCGTGCAGCGGTGCTGGCACTGGCCGGTACTTTCTCAAACACCGTGATGATCGGCATCGCCATGGTGGGCCTGATGTACGGGCCTGCCGGGCTGGTGATCTTGCTGACGCTGGTGTCCACGCATGCGCTGGTGCTGCTCACGACGGCAACTCTGGTGCTGGAGCTCGCTGTGGCGCGTGAGCAGAAGCAGGGCCTGGGCGCTGAACTGGGCACTGCGCCCCGGCATCCCGTCACCACGGTGTTGCTGGCTGTAAAAAACGCAGTGCTTAATCCCGTGCCCTTGCCCATCATCATCGGCCTGCTGTTTGCGCAAACCGGGCTGGTGATTCCCGAGGTGATCGACAGGCCGCTGGAGTTGTTGGCCAATGCCTTCGGCCCGCTGGCGCTGGTGCTGGTGGGTGTCACGCTGGCCAATACGCCGCTCGGCGGCTATTGGCGTGCGGCGCTGGCCCTGGCCAGCGTCAAGAACCTGCTGCATCCGCTGCTGGTATTTGGCATCTGCCACCTGCTCGGTGTGGGCGGCCTGCCCATGGCCGTGATGGTGACGGCATCGGCGCTGCCAATTGGCGCCAATGTGTTTCTGTTTTCGCAGCGCTACAAGGTAGCCGAAGAACTGATCACTGCCAGCGTCGTGATGTCCACGGCGCTTGCACTGGTCAGCCTGACACTGGTGTTGCTGCTGCTCGGCAAGTTCGCCTGATTCATATCCGCAGGGGTAATCTGGATTTAGCAGGCCGTCACCGAAGCGAGGTATTCGCAAGCAGGGGCCGCGGAACTGGCTTTGCCAGGCCGCAGGCGCAGCGGCCCCCTCGGGGGAGGAGGTTTTTGGGGTCAGAGCCCAAATTCGCCAAACCTGTGGCAAGCCACAGCGCAGTGCGCGCACTGCGGCGAAATTGGTGTCTGACCCCAATAACCTCCAGTGGGGGCTAAGTTAAACTCCCGGCTGTCATAAAAGTGTCATATTTCTGACATATTCACCGGGGACTTAGATGCTGTTTGGCAAGTTGCTGCCGCGCGAAGGCAATTTTTTCGAAATGTTCAACCAGCATGCGGAGCGCATTGTTGAAGCGGCACATGCGTTTTCAAAACTGGTCGCCAATTACAGTGACGTCGAGAAACGCGAGTCTTTCAACCGTGAGGTGGACAACGCAGAACGTGCGGCTGACCGCATCACGCACGATGTGAACCGGGCCCTCCACAAAACCTTCATCACCCCGATTGACCGCGAGCAGATCCACAAGCTCATCAACACCATGGACGACGTCGCCGACCTGATACAGGACTCGGCAGAAACCATGGCACTGTACGACGTGCGTCACATGACCGACGACATCGTGCGCCTGACCGACCTGAGCGTGAAATGCTGCGAGCGCCTGAAAGACGCGGTCGCGCTGATCGGCAAGGTCAGCGAGCCGGCGACGGCTGAAGCAGCCCTGAAGACCTGTGAGGAAATCGACAAACTCGAATCCGATGCCGACCGCGTGATGCGCTCTGCGATGAGCCGCCTGTTTCGTGAAGAGCCGGACGTGCGCGAGGTCATCAAGCTCAAGGCGGTTTACGAACTGCTGGAGACCATCACCGACAAATGTGAGGACGTCGCCAACCTCATCGAGGGCATCGTCCTCGAGAATTCCTGAATCCGGGTAACTGATTCATGCAAAGCGTACAGACCGCCCTGTGGGTCGTGGCCCTGCTGGTTTTCCTGGCCATTGCCTTCGATTTCATGAATGGGTTTCATGATGCGGCGAATTCGATTGCCACTGTGGTGTCGACAGGCGTGCTCAAGCCGGGGCAGGCCGTGGTGTTCGCGGCGGCTTTCAACCTGCTGGCGATTTTTATATTTCACCTCAGCGTGGCCGCAACTGTTGGCAAGGGCATAGTCCAGCCGGGTGTGGTCGATACACACGTTGTTTTTGGTGCGCTTGTGGGCGCCATCACGTGGAACCTGCTGACCTGGTACTACGGCATTCCCAGCAGTTCATCGCATGCGCTGATAGGCGGCATTGTGGGCGCAGTCATGGCCAAGTCCGGTGCGCATGCACTGATCTCCGGCGGCATCATGAAAACCGTGGCCTTTATTTTTGTTTCGCCGTTGCTGGGCTTTTTACTGGGCTCCATGATGATGGTGCTGGTGGCCTGGATCTGCAGGCGCGCCACGCCCTCACGGGTGGACAGGTGGTTTCGCAGGCTGCAACTGGTGTCTGCAGGCGCTTACAGCCTGGGCCATGGCGGCAATGACGCACAAAAAACCATAGGCATCATATGGATGCTGTTGATTGCCACAGGTTACGCATCTGCCAGCGACGCCTTGCCGCCCACCTGGACGATCGTGAGCTGCTATCTGGCGATTGCAGCCGGCACCATGTTCGGTGGATGGCGCATTGTGAAGACCATGGGGCAGAAGATTACCAAGCTGAAACCGGTTGGCGGTTTTTGTGCCGAGACCGGCGGTGCACTGACCTTGTTCCTCGCCACTGGTCTGGGTATTCCCGTGTCGACCACCCACACCATCACCGGGGCCATCGTCGGGGTGGGTTCCACTCAGCGCGCGTCTGCCGTGCGCTGGGGCGTGGCCGGGAATATCGTCTGGGCGTGGATTTTCACGATTCCGGCTTCGGCGTTTGTTGCCGCGATTGCGTACTGGGTCAGCCTGCAGATTTTCTGACGTTGAACTTCAGGCGCACGGCGAAGCGGCAATTTTTCGACGGGCCGCCCCTAGAAAAATTAGCCCCCTCGGGGGGCAGCTGCTACACGAAGTGAGCAAGCGTGGGGGCCACATTCATTGACTGATCTTGCGCGCCTCTTCAACCTGATATTCGAAATAGCGCTGGAAGCTGAACGCGATGCTGGACATCAGCGTGATGGCGCCGAACAGCAGCGCAAACACCACTGCGCCTATCGTCAGCCAGTTGGTGTTGCCTGAGGCGGTTTTTGGCAAGGCCGGGTTGTAAATGGCATTCCACTTTTCGGTTGGCATCAGGCCGTAATAAATCGCGGTGATGGATGTGCCGGCCAGTGTGAAACCCAGCAGCGGGATCAGTAGCCACGCGATCTGGTCGTCTTGTCCGTAAAGCTGCACGCGATGAACGCCCCACCAGCCAATGGCCGCCACGACGGGATGAGCCCAGGCCCACAGGTCCTTCATTCCAAAGAGGTAGAAGCGGTGCAGACCCAGCTGGCCGAAGATGAAAGCCAGCCAGGCGGTGGCTGTTTTGTTTTTTGCGGTGGTTTTTTCAACAGTTTTGGACATGGGGGATTATGGAGCTGCACTGTCAGGTGGTGTGCTGTCACCGGCCCCGAGCATTTTTTGCATGATGACGATGTCGCGCCAGGCGCCGAACTTCCAGCCACATGACTTGACCTGGCCGACCTCTTCAAACCCGAGCGCCTTGTGCACACCGACAGAACTCGCATTGGCCGAATCGCCGATGATGGCCATCACCTTGCGTATGCCCGCAGCTTCGCACTGCAGCAGCAGTTCGGCCAGAAGCGTGCGGCCCAGGCCCTTGCCCTGCAGGCCTGGCGCCAGGTAAATCGAATCTTCAACCGAATAGCGGTAGGCGGGACGCGGCTTGAACCAGTTGCCGTACGCAAAGCCCACGACCTGGCCGTCCAGTTCGGCCACCAGGTAAGGCAGGCCCTTGGCCCGAACGTCGGCGCGCCTGGCGGTCATGTCGGTCAGGCTGGGCGGTTCGGTCTCGAAGGTACCTGTACTGTTCAGCACATGGTGGGCGTAGATGGCGGTAATCGCCGGAATGTCGCTCTCAAGGCTGGGGCGGATCAGCGGGCTTGTGGTCATTGGTCGTGACTGGGTGAATGAATGTAGGGCGGGGGCTGAAGGCAAGGGTTGATATTCCGGGCTGGGGGTGTTTTTGACCCCAAACTGATTCCTCAGGCTATAATCGCAGGCTTTGCAGCATTTCGCTGACCGGGTGGTCATGTCGTGTGTCTCAATCGCTGCAGGAAACTTTGGGGTGCTTTTTAACCATGCGCCCCACCACCCAAGGATAAATCATGGTCGTCATCCGACTTGCACGCGGCGGTTCCAAGCACCGTCCATTTTTCAACATCGTTGTGGCTGACAAGCGCGTCCGCCGCGATGGCCGTTTCATCGAGCGCATCGGTTTTTACAACCCGATTGCCAAAGGTGGCGAAGAAGGCCTGCGCATCATGCAGGACCGCCTGACCCACTGGATCGGCGTTGGCGCACAGCCATCACCAACCGTTGAGCGCCTGGTCAAGCAAGGCGCTGCGGCCGCTGCCAAGGCAGCCTGAGCCTAGTCACGAAGATGTTGCCCGGATTGCAGTCAGCCGGTCTCCCGGCTGACGCTGTCGAAGTCGGGCGCATCCTCGATGCGTGGGGCGTCAAGGGATGGTTAAAGATCCTGCCCCATAGCACCGACCCCGAGGCGTTGTTTGCAGCCAGTTCCTGGTTTTTGCAACCGCCCGACGCCAAATTCCGTCCCGGATTCAATGCCTTTTCAGGCACTGTATCCATTGCGGTGGACGAGGCCAAAACCCATTCTGATTCCGTCGTCGCCAAGGTCAATGGCCTGGACGACCGTACCGCTGCAGAGGCTTTGCGTGGCGCGCGCATCTTTCTGCCCCGCAGCGCCTTTCCCGCAGCTTCGAAAGACGAGTACTACTGGGTTGACCTGATAGGCCTGAACGTCGTCAACCGCGAGGGTGTGGCGCTGGGATCGGTCCGCGACCTGATGGCCACTGGCCCGCATTCCGTGCTGTGCGTTGAGTACACCGCAAAGCTGGAAGACGGCACTGAGGCCGCGGCCGAACGCATGATTCCCTTTGTCTCGGTTTACGTCGACAGCGTTGACGTCGCCGGCAAACGCATCACGGTTGACTGGCAGCCTGACTACTGAGCGCCTCAAGTACTTGCTGCGGCGAAAATGTCGCGCAAAATGGGTTCTCCATGCGCTTTGATGTCATCACTCTTTTTCCCGAGCTTTTCACTCCCTTCCTGACGAGCGGCGTGACCCGCCGTGCCTATGAATCAGGCCTGGTGGACGTGAAGTTCTGGAACCCCCGCAATTTTGCCGATGGCAGCTACCGCCGCGTGGACGACAGGCCGTTTGGCGGTGGTCCTGGCATGGTCATGCTCGCTGAACCGCTCAGCCTGTGCCTTGAAAAAATACAGGCAGATCGGCTTTCGGGGGGCTGTGCTGCTGCGCCGGTTGTACTTTTCTCGCCGGTCGGTGAAACGCTTACCCACACAGCCGTTGAAAGCTGGTCGGCGGGCCCTGGCGCAGTGCTGGTGTGTGGCCGCTATGAGGGACTGGACCAGCGGTTTATTGATGCCCATGTGGACATGCAGATCAGCCTGGGCGACTTTGTGTTGTCAGGCGGCGAGATTGCAGCTATGGCCCTGCTGGATGCCATCGCCAGGCTGCAGCCCGGCGTACTCAACGACGAGGGCAGCCACCAGCTCGACAGCTTTAACCCGGCGCTGGATGGCCTGCTGGACTGCCCGCATTACACCCGGCCGGAATCCTGGCGCGGGCAGACTGTTCCGCCCATCCTGTTGTCCGGAAACCACGGCCACATTGAGCGCTGGCGCCGCGACCAGCGGCTGGCGCTGACGCAAAAGCAGCGCCCGGAGCTCGTCCAAAAGGCGAGGGAAGCCGGGCAGTTGACCGCCGGTGACGAGGCTTTTCTGATGGATTTGTTCGAAAACCCGGAAAAAGACGCCTGACTTGCTATAATCGAAGGCTTTTCGGTCCTCTGGCGGCCACTGCAACCACGTTGCCCATACAAGCCCAAGCCGGCATGTGATGAGCGCAACCCCTGGATTTGCGGTCTTTAGCGTAGCTCGCGAATGAACGAAAAAGTGAAATTGGAATTTTTATGAATCTGATCCAGACCCTTGAGCAGGAAGAAATTGCCCGCCTCAACAAGACTGTTCCCGTTTACGCGCCTGGCGATACCGTCATTGTCAGCGTCAACGTGGTTGAAGGTACCCGCAAGCGTGTGCAGGCGTTCGAAGGTGTTGTGATTGCCAAGCGCAATCGCGGCCTGAACTCCAGCTTCATCGTGCGCAAGATCTCCAATGGTGAAGGCGTCGAGCGTACCTTCCAGGTCTACAGCCCGCTGATCGCCAAGATTGAAGTCAAGCGCCGTGGTGATGTGCGCCGCGCCAAGCTGTACTACCTGCGTAGCCGCAGCGGCAAGTCTGCACGTATCAAGGAAAAGCTGGGCGCCAAGGCCGCGTAAGCTGCCTGCCCGCAAAAAGCCGCTCTTCATGGGCGGCTTTTTTTTGCCTGAAAATAGCAGTCAAAGGCCCAGCGCATGTCCTCCCCCACCGAGTTCACAAAACCCCTGCCCAAATTTGACCCCCGCAGCATTCCGGTGCTTGGCGTGGACGATCACCTATCCGGTGTGGCGCGGGAACGCCTGACGCCGCAGGCGCTTCGCGCGCGATTCCTGAGCCCGCCAGAGTGGTCGCCCGAGCACAGCGTCGAGAAAAGATTTGAGAATCGCCAGCCTGCACTAGCGGCTGTGCTGGTTCCGCTGGTGATGCGTGAAGAGCTTGACCTTGCTGCTGACACAACGCACCAGCAATCTTTCAACCCATTCCGGCCAGATCGCCTTCCCCGGCGGACGGACCGACGACACTGATGTTGATGCGGTTGATACGGCCCTGCGCGAAGCCCATGAAGAAGTGGGTCTGACACGCGATCATGTCGAAGTTTTGGGTACGCTGCCAACTTATGTGACAGGTACTGCCTACATCATCACGCCCGTCGTGGCGCTGGTAACGCCCGGTTTTGCGCTCCAGCCCAATCCGGGAGAGGTCGCCGATGTGTTCGAGGTGCCTTTGTCATACCTGATGAACCCGGCGCACCACCGGCGCCACCAGGTCGAGTTTGACGGCGTCACGCGCCAATGGCTGTCCATGCCCTACCTTGATCCTGCGGTTGTGGGTGGACTGGATCCCACAGAGCGTTTTATCTGGGGTGCGACGGCAGGCATGCTGCGCAACCTTTATCGCTTCCTGAGCGCCTGAGGAATGGCTCACCCACTGCTCCAGGCCCACTTTGTGTGGGTCGCTGCCCCCCTTGAGGGGGCTGGCGCTTGCGGTCTGGCAAAGGCAGTCCCGCGGCCCCTGCTGGCAAATACCATGGCCGTCTGCCTCCTCTTTCGCCAGTTGCAAGATGGCTCTGTCGGCTGCAAGGTGGAACGCCATCGGGGGCGGAATGCTCTACGAAGTGAGCGACCGTGGGGGCCAGTTATGATTTGCCTTATGAGCTTTCTTGCCGTTTTGTTTGCACTCATCATTGAACAGGCCCGGCCATTGGCGCGCGGCAACTGGATTCATTCAACATTTCGGGGCTGGGCACGCTGGGCCAGCCGCAGTCTTGATGCCGGCAAGCCGCACCACGGCTGGATAGCCTGGACAGTCACCGTGATGGCTCCCGCTGTCGCTACGCTGGCGATTCACTGGCTACTCTGGAGCGTCAGCGCCGTGCTGGCTTTCATCTGGAGCGTGGCCATTCTGTATGTCACGCTCGGCTTCAGGCAGTTCAGTCATCACTTCACCGACATACGCGACGCACTCGACGATGGCGATGAAGCGCTCGCGCGCGAACTTCTCGCGCAATGGCGTCAGGTGGATGCGAGTGAGTTGCCGCGAAGTGAAATCGTTAGGCACGTGATCGAATATTCCGTGCTGGCGGCGCATCGCCATGTTTTTGGCGTGCTGGGATGGTTCTCTGTGCTGGCGGCGCTGGGCTTGGGGCCTGCAGGGCGCGGTCATGTACCGATTGAGTGAGTTTGTCTCACGCTACTGGATGTACAAAAGCAAAACGCCTTCGGCGGGCGAGGGTGCCAGTCCGGCGCTTCAGGGGGCTGCCCTCAAGGCCTGGGGCGTGATTGATTTTGTGCCCGCCCGTGTCACGGCACTCGGGTTTGCCGTGGTCGGCAGCTTTCGAAGATGCCATCGATGCGTGGCGCAATTACACCCAGCGGTTTCCGGCAGATGCGCTTCTGCGGCGACCGATAGCCGCAATGACGGCATCATTCTGGCGGCTACTTCGGGTGCCGTGAATGTGCGCCTGGGCGGTGAAGCGCTCAAGACGGTTTTTTCGCCAAACAGCTCGCAGGGGTTTCAGGCCGGAGGCCTGGATGCGGATCAATCCTCTGTCATCGAGCCTACGCCGGGCCGGGAGCCCGAGCCTGCCCACCTGCGCAGCATTGTCGGGCTGGTATGGCGCTCTGTTGTACTCTGGATGGTGTTGCTGGCCCTGCTGACGCTTGCACGCCTGCTCGGCTGAGTCCGGCTCAGTAGCGGGTCTGCGACAGCTCTTCAAACAGCTCGCCATATAAACGGTAGCGGTTTGCGCTGATGGTAGCGTGTTGTATCGGTCGAGTTGACTTCCGCGATGACCCCGCAGCCGGGCTCATGCAGGTGGGTGCAGTTGTAGAACTTGCAGTTTTGCGCATGCGCCTTCAGGTCCGGCATCAGGGTAGCCAGTTGCATGGGCTGTATGTGGTTAAGCCCGAACTCCTGGAATCCCGGCGAATCAATCAGCGCGGTTGTGCGCGCTTCGTCTATCCAGTAAAGCGTTGTGCTGGTTGTGGTGTGCTTGCCTGAATTGAGCGCCTGTGAAATTTCTGCTGTCAGCACTTTTGCCTGCGGCACCAGCAGGTTGGTCAGGCTGCTCTTACCTGCACCCGAAGGCCCTAGCACCAGCGTTTTTTTACCTTGCAGCAGTGCCATCAGCCCTGCCCTCTGTTCGGCATTGTCAGCGGTTTCCACCCTGGGCTTGATGGCCAGTGGCAGCATCTTGTAGCCCATGGCACGGTAGGGTGCCGACTTGGCCCAGGCGCGCCCGAACGGTTCTGCGAGGTCGCTTTTGTTGAGCGCAATGATGGGCGTGATCTGCTCCGCTTCAGCAGCAATCAACGCCCGGGTGAGCTGGCTTTCTGAGAACTCGGGCTCGGCTGCGATGAGAATCAGCACCTGGTCCAGGTTGGCCGCAAAAGACTTGGTACGCATCTCGTCCTGCCGGTAAAACAGGTTGCTGCGTTCCTCAACTTTTTCTATGGTGCCCTCATCTTCACTGGGCAGCCAGCGAACGCGGTCGCCTACAACGGCCTGGCTCTTTTTGCCGCGAGGGTGACAGATCAGGCGTTCGCCGTCGTCGGTCTCCACCAGAACATGGCGACCAAAGCCAGCCACCACAAGGCCGGGGCGCGTACCCGCTATGGGTGCTGCACCTGGCCTGGCAGGTTTACTCAATTGAAAAGTGCATCGGCTTTTGACGCACAGAAAAAGTCACTGACGGAAATGCCGTCCACATCATGTGTGTTGAAACGCACGGTGCATTTGCCATAGCTCACCGCCAGGTCGGGGTGGTGGTCTTCAGCGTTGGCGATGAAGGCCAGTGCATTCACGAAACCAATTGTCTCGTGGTAGTTCTTGAAGCTGAAGGTTTTTTCAAGTGAGCCGTCGATGAGGCGCCAGCCCGGTACCTGCTCGCCATTGATCTTGCTCAGCTGCGTGACGATTTCCGTTGCGCTGAGCGCGCGGCGTTTCTGGTGTATCGGGTTCATGATGCTGATCCTTGCAGGGCGGGTGCCATACGTGCCAACCGCTCTGATGCGGGCGGGTGGGAGTAATAGAACTTCACAAACACCGGGTCGGGTGTCAGCGTGCTGGCATTGTCCTTGTAAAGCTTGAGCAGGGCGCTTTGAAGGTCCCTGCCATCGGTTTGCGATACGGCATAGGCGTCTGCCTCAAACTCGTGCTTGCGTGAAAAACGCGCGAAGACCGGCGAGATAAAAAAGCTGAACAGCGGCACTACCAGCATGAAGAGCAACAGGGCAAGTGCGTCATTGGCACCCGCCAGGTTAGGACGCACTCCCAGCCCGGTGTAGAACCAGACCTGTGACGACAGCCAGCCCAGAAGCGCAAAACCTGCCAGGCTCATGGCGAACATCGAGACGATGCGCTTGATGATGTGTTTGTGCTTGAAGTGCCCCAGCTCATGCGCCAGCACCGCATCGACTTCACCGGGGGTGAGCTGTTTGAGCAGCGTGTCGTAAAACACCACACGTTTGGCCGCACCAAAACCCGTGAAATAGGCATTCGCATGCGCCGAACGCTTGCTGCCATCCATCACAAACAGGCCTTTGGCCGCGAAGCCGCAGCGTTGCATCAGGGCCGTGACGCGGGCCTTCAACACTTCGTCATCAAGGGGCTTGAACTTGTTGAACAGCGGGGCAATGACGGTGGGGTACAGCACCAGCACCAGCAGGTTGAAACCCATCCATGCTCCCCATGCCCACAGCCACCAGAGACGCCCGGCGCTACCCATCAGCCATAGGATGAGCGCCACGATAGGCAGGCCGATGATGGCGCCAACAAGCAGTCCCTTGACCATGTCGCCAAGCCAGAGTTTGAAGGTCATTTTGTTGAAGCCGAAGCGCTCTTCTATCCTGAAGGTGCTGTACAGCGTGAAGGGCAAATCAAGCAGTCCGCCGATAAGGCCGAATGCGGCCAGCAGCCCAATCTGCGGCACCAGACTGCCGTAAGCGGCCAGGCCGGAGCTGGCGAGAAACTGGTTGAGCGCATCAATTCCGCCCAGCAAGGTCCAGCCTAAAAGAACGGCAGCACCAAAAGCCATTTCAAGCAGGCCGAAGCGCGCCTTGGTGATGGTGTAGTCGGCCGCTTTCAGGTGGGCATCCAGGGAGATGGTGGCTGCAAACGCGGCAGGTACTGCGTTGCGATGCTGCGCCACATGCCTGATTTGCCGTGACGCGAGGTAAAAGCGCAGCAGCAGGCCAAGTACAAGCGCTGCACAAAACACGAGGGTGAAGACGAAAGAAAAGTCGCTCATGAAGGGAAGTTTAGGCTATCAGCGAGAATCGCAAGATGCCTGATAACGAACCCCTGCTTAAAAAATCTGACCAGAACCTCGTCTGGATCGACTGCGAGATGACCGGGCTGGACCCCGAAAAAGAGCGCCTTATCGAAATCGCGGTCATCGTCACCGGACCGCAGTTGACCCCGCGTATTGAAGGCCCGGTGCTGGCGATTCACCAGTCCGAAGAACTGCTGGACCAGATGGACGCCTGGAACAAGGGTACCCACGGCCGAAGCGGGCTCATCGACAAGGTCAAGGCCAGCACGGTCAGTGAGGCAGATGCCGAGGCGCAAATCCTGGCATTTCTGGCAGCGTACCTGCCAAAGGGCACGTCACCTCTGTGCGGCAACACCATCAGCCAGGACAGGCGTTTCCTGGTGAAGTACATGCCCAAGCTGGAGGCCTTTTTGCATTACCGCAACATTGATGTCAGCACCTTCAAGGAGCTCGCCAAACGCTGGAGCCCCGAGGTGTACAGCGCCTTCAAGAAGCGGCAGAGCCATACCGCGCTGGCAGATGTGCATGAGTCGATTGACGAGCTGGAGCACTACCGCGAGCATTTCCTGAAGTAATTCGAGGCAGGTTTTGGTGCCTCATTCCGCCCGCCAATAAAAAGATTGGTACAAACCCGTAAAACGTGCCATAATCATGGGCTTGCAGTTGCACAGGGTGCGCTGCATTTGTACATCTACCTCACACTTTTGGGCCCTCATGATCGGGGCCACCGTCTCAAGCAGTTCAGTTCTTCTGTTCAAGCCTGATTCGTAATATTCGTTTGATGGTTGATGTTTTTTTAACCATCGAACGAATCCTCCTGCAACGCGGGGGGACGCGTTTTCCTGTGACCTTGCCAAAAGCTCGGCTCGCAGGTGATTAGTGAGAAACACATGACTGACTCTTTTGAGCCTCGTGGCGACTTTGCGCCCGAAATTAATACCGACGCCGACAACCAACCTGGTTGCGGACTTCACTGACGCGCCTGAAGGCACCGAAACCTCCCTGGACGCCATCGTTGCAGAGCCTAACGGTTTTGTGAAGCTGGGCCTGGCCAAGGAACTGCTGCAAGCCGTTGCCGATATGGGCTTCACTCAGCCTACGGCCGTGCAGATGGCAACCATTCCCCAAGGCCATGCAGGCCCTGGATGCAGAAAACACCAACACCGACCGCAAAAAAGCAAAGTTCACCGACCTGCTGGTTTCCAGCCAGACCGGTAGCGGCAAGACGGCTGCATTCTTGCTGCCCGTGCTGCACACCCTGCTCAAGCAGCAGGAACAGGCTGAACGTGACGAGCGTGCAGAATTCGAGCGCCTGAGCGCCGAAGCTGTTGCACGCGGCGAAGCACCGCTCAAGAAGCCAAAGCGCAAGGACCCGACCAACGCGCGCAACTTCAAGCCGGCCACGCCTGGCGCGCTGATCCTGTGCCCGACCCGCGAACTTGCCCAGCAGGTTTGCGCCGACGCGATTGACCTGGTTCGCCATTGCCGCGGCCTGCGTATTGCCAACGTTGTGGGCGGTATTCCTTACCAGCTGCAAATTGCAAAGCTGCAGAACGCCAACCTCGTCGTTGCGACCCCAGGCCGCCTGCTCGATTTGCAGCGCAGCATGCAGATCAAGCTGGACCAGGTGCAGTTCCTCGTGGTTGACGAAGCCGACCGCATGCTGGATCTGGGCTTTGCAGACGACCTGACCGAAGTCAACCAGCTCACCATCGAGCGCAAGCAGACCATGATGTTCAGTGCCACCTTCGCACCGCGCATCATGCAACTGGCCACCCGCGTGATGCGCGAGCCACAGCGCGTGCAGATCGATTCGCCGCACGAAAAGCACACCTCCATCACGCAGACCCTGCTGTGGGCCGATAACATGACGCACAAGCGCAAGTTGCTCGACCACCTGTTGCGCGACACCACCATCAACCAGGCCATCGTGTTTGCATGCACGCAGGTCGAGTGTGATGGCCTGGCCAATGACCTCGTCCAGGAAGGCTTCAGTGCCGTTGCCCTGCACGGCGCCCTGAGCCAGGGCCTGCGCAATCGCCGCCTGATGGCTTTCCGTGATGGCCGCGTCCAGGTTCTGGTCGCCACCGACGTGGCTGCCCGTGGCCTTGACGTGCCGACGATTACTCACGTCGTCAACTACGGCCTGCCCATGAAGGCTGAAGATTACGTGCACCGTATCGGCCGCACGGGCCGTGCCGGCCGTGAAGGCAAGGCTGTGACGATTGCCGAGTTCCGTGATCGCCGCAAGATCCAGGATATCGAACACTACACCCAGCAAAACCTCAAGCCGAGCGTGATCGCCGGCCTCGAGCCACAGCAACGTTTCGCCCCTACCTCCGATCGCCCACGCGGCAATTTCGGTGGCGGTCGTGATGACCGTGGTGGTGGCCGCAGCTTCGGCGGCGGTGGTGGCGGCTACGCTGGCCGCAAGCCTGCAGGTGGCGGCTTTGGTGGTGGCGGTGGCGGTTTCCAGGGCAACCGCGATGACCGTGGCGGTTTCGGTGCTCCCCGCAGCGAGCCGCGCGATGACCGCGGTGGTTCATTCCAGGGCCGTCCTGCGCCCCAGGGCAATTACGCAGACCGTTCAGGTTTTAACGACCGTGGCCCACGTCGCCAGGACGACCGTGGTTTTGGTAACAGCAACAACAACGCCGGTTTTGCAGCACCCCGCGGTGCACGCAACGAAGGCTTTGCACCGCGCCCTGACTTTGCCGACCGCAAGCCTGCTTTCGCACGGCCTGCAGGCAAGGTGTTTGTGCCACGCGATGCAGCCAAGAAGGCTGGCAAATTCTCCAAGGCGCGCGACTGATAGGCCGCTTCTCCATGCGGTGAAAGCCTGAACAGGCTGGCCTCAAAAAACAAAAGCCCCGGCAGATTGAAAAATCTCCGGGGCTTTTTGTTTGTGGCCTGAATTGTTACGCCAAGCAGTTCAACTCATGCCGTTGCGGCTGGCCAGTTCTACAAACAGGCCTGACTGGTCCAGTTCTGCCAGTCCATGTTCCGCACCTTCTGCATACAGCTGCTCAAACAAGGCGGTGATGGGCGCGTCAAAGCCTATCTCCTGCGCGGTGGCCAGTGCGTTGCGCATATCCTTGAGTTGTATGGCGAGTCGGCCGCGCGGCGCAAAGTCCCGGTCCACCATACGCTGCCCATGCAGTTGCAGGATGCGGCTGTCCGCAAACCCGCCGGTGATGGCTTCCCTGACCTTGGCCATGTCGGCACCGCCGCGCGCCGTGAACAGCAGGGCCTCTGCAACTGCGCCTATGGTGATGCCCACAATCATCTGGTTGGCCAGTTTGGTGAGCTGGCCGCTGCCGTGCGGGCCTACGTGGGTGGCGCGGCCAAAATGCTGCAGCACGGGCAGGGCGTGTTCAAAATCATTCACCTTGCCGCCCACCATGATCACGAGTTTGCCGTCTTCTGCACCCGTTGTGCCGCCCGACACTGGCGCATCAAGGTGCGCAATGCCCATTGCTCCGAGTCTGGCGGCATGGTCACGAGCTTCCCGCGGCTGGATGGATGCCATATCGATGAACAGGCTGCCAGCCTTCATGGCTGCGGCCGTTGCAGGCATGGTGTTGTCTTTGCCAAAAAGAACGTCGCCGACGACCGCGCCATTCTCCAATAGGCTGATCACCACATCGGCGTCAGCAACCGCATTTGCTGCATGTTCATGAACAGTCGCACCAAATGCCTTGAGCGGCTCGGCCTTGTGGCTGCTGCGGTTCCATGCGTGCACGGCGTACCCCGCCTGGCAAAGCCTGCGTGCCACGGGAAAGCCCATGTTGCCTGTGCCAAGAATGGTAATGATGGGTGCTCTGGTCATGTCTGCCTGGATAAAGAAACGTCAATTGTCATCATGAATCAACGGCCTGCCAAACCCTGTCAGGCAGCTTGCAGCTGTGTCAAGATATGCGTACATACCAATTTCACTTCAACTTCAAGAGGTCTGCATGCCTTCCGTCGTAAATCCCGATCCTCAGTGGCTCGATGTCCAGTACAACAACCGCGCCCGCGTGCCGGATTTCGCCGCGCACCTGGCGCACTGGATTGACCAGTCCGCACGCGCACGCCAGGCACCAGGCTGTGTGCTCGACATCGCCTATGGCAAAAGCGCGGGTGAAAAGCTCGATGTGTTTCCCGCCGCTGCCCGGAAAAAGAACGGCAAGGGCGCGCCTGTGCTGGTCTTCATCCACGGCGGCTGGTGGCGATCACTCGACAAATCTGACCACTCTTTTGTGGCGTCTTCTTTTACGGCGAACGGCGTTTGCGTGGTGGTGCCCAACTACGATCTGTGCCCGGCCGTGACGATCCCCGAGATCACCATGCAGATGGTGAGGGCGCTGGCCTGGACCTTCCGCAATATTGCAGAGCATGGCGGCGACCCTTCATGCATCACTGTGGCGGGGCACTCGGCTGGCGGGCACCTGTCGGCCATGATGCTGGCCTGCGACTGGCCGTCGTATGCCCGCGACCTGCCTTCAAACCTGGTCAAAAATGCCCTGTCGATTTCCGGCCTGCATGACCTCGCGCCGCTGCCGCACACACCGGCCATGAAAGACTCGCTGCGCCTGACGCCAGAGGATGTGTCCAGGGCCAGCCCCGCGTTGTTGCCCGCGCCAAAAACCGGTAGTTTGTACGCGGTGGTCGGGGGCGATGAAAGCGAAGAGTTCCTGCGCCAGAACCTCGTGATCCAGCAGGCCTGGGGCAAAAAGGTGGTGCCAGTCTGTGAGGATTTGCCGGGCCTGAATCATTTCAGCGTCCTGCAGACGCTGGCGGAGTCCGACAAGCGCGCGCACCAGCTGGCGCTCAAATTACTTGATCAATAAACAGGGCCCCGCCACGGCCCACGTCACATCAGCAGGTGCTCACCCGCGTTATCGCCACCCAGGGTGACATAGTTGACCTTGCGGATGTCCATGAGTTTGGTGCCGCCGGCGTAGCTGATGGAGCTCTGGATGTCTTCTTCCATTTCGCGCAGCGTGTCGGCCAGCGTGCCCTTGACGGGCTCGAGGATGCGTTTGCCTTCGACGTGTTTGTACTCGCCCTTGTTGAAGTCTGAAGCGCTGCCGTAGTATTCCTTGAACAGCGCGCCGTCGACCTCAACCGTCTTGCCGGGGCTTTCTTCCAGGCCGGCCAGCATGGAGCCGATCATGACCATGGTCGCGCCAAAGCGTACTGGACTTGGCGATGTCGCCATGCTCGCGTATGCCGCCGTCGGCAATGATGGGTTTGGTGGCCACACGTGCACACCACTTGAGCGCCGAGAGCTGCCAGCCGCCCGTGCCAAAACCGGTTTTCATTTTGGTGATGCAGACCTTGCCGGGCCAATGCCGACCTTGGTTGCATCGGCGCCCCAGTTTTCAAGATCGATCACCGCTTCGGGCGTGCCTACATTGCCGGCAATCACAAACGAGGCTGGCAGTTTTTGCTTCAGGTAGCCGATCATTTTCTGCACCGTGTCGGCATGGCCGTGTGCGATGTCTATGGTGATGTACTCAGGCACCAGGCCCTCGGCCACCAGCTGGTCAACCGTGTCGTAGTCGGCTTTTTTGACGCCCAGTGAAATCGAGGCGTAAACGCCCTGGGCTTTCATGTCACGGACAAACTGCAGGTTGTCCAGGTCAAAGCGGTGCATCACATAGAAGTAGCCGTTTTTGGCCATCCAGGTACGCAGATCTTTTCATTGACCACCGTTTTCATGTTGGCCGGCACCACCGGGATGCGGAAGGTACGCCCGCCCAGCTCCACACCGGCATCGCACTCCGAGCGGCTTTCCACGCGGCATTTGCGCGGCAGCAGCAGGATGTTGTCGTAGTCGAAAATTTCCATTTGATTCCCAAGCTCCAGAAAAACTGTTGATGAACAGAAGGCGCTTGGATTGGTCCGGCTTTTTTGTTGTTTCGGCGGAGGCTGACAACAAAAAACCGGGCGCAATTGCTTGGGCCCGGTGTCTGATTTTAGACTTGCTGGCTGAAACGCTCGTGGATGTCTGAATGCCGTGTATAGACCTTATATGCAAAGGCAGCCAATTAGCAGCTGATTTAACGGTTGCAGGCACGCAGCGCGACTGTGCGGCGACCAGCACCTCGCCCTTGCTGTCTGCACCCAGCCGATTACGCGAGGCGCTCGGGTTTTGCGCCGCTTGCCACGCTCATGACGCGTGATTCAAAAAAGCGCTTCTGCGCCTTCGCGGTCGCCATGCTGCCAGCCCAGTCCACCTGCACTGGAAGACGTTGCGTACCAGGTTGCGGGCGACGGGTGAACCTTCAGTTCCCTTTGGCAGGCTTTCGACCAGCGCAAGCCAGGCCGTCCATTCCTGCTCCCCTGTGCGCTGGCTGGCAGCGGCTTGAGTTCTATCGACGCGCCCACATAGCCCGACAGCGCCAGCCACGCGTGCCACGCGCAGCCTGCTGCCAGCTTTAAGGCCGAGTCAATGCGGTGCGCTGTCACTCGCTTGCGGTCTGGGGCACCTCCCAGCCCACTGATCCAGCCGCTTCAGGCCGTCACGGCTGGCGACCGCCGACAGCGGCGCATCGTCGCCCTTGCTGCCTGGCAGAACCCAGTCCAGTACCAACTGGCCGGGATTTGGCCTTGGCGTGTGCCGACGGTCACGCCAGCAGGCTCTCGCAATCGGCGTTGATAAACCGCTCCATCAGGGCCACGGGCCGCGGCTGGCCGTCGCTTGCGCAAACGCCTGTGCGCCGGGCCAGCGTTGCCGGCGGCCAGACAGCGCCAGCTGCAATGAGCACCTGCCAGAACTGCAAGGTTGATAAACGATCAAGAGGGAATTTCATCAGGGCTTTCTACAATGAGGGATGTTCCCAGAATTCACTGATGCTGTCGCGCCAGACTCCCCACTCTTACAAAATCTTAATCCCGAGCAACTGGCTGCCGTCACGCTGCCCGCCACACACGCGCTGATTCTTGCGGGCGCTGGCTCCGGCAAGACCCGGGTGCTGACCACCCGCATCGCCTGGCTGCTGCAAACCGGCCAGGTGTCGCCGGGCGGCATCCTGGCCGTGACCTTTACCAACAAGGCCGCCAAGGAGATGCTGGTGCGCCTCTCAAGCCATGCTGCCGGTCAATGTGCGCGGCATGTGGATAGGCACTTTTCACGGCCTGTGCAACCGCTTTTTGCGTGCGCATTACAAACTCGCCAACCTGCCTTCCACCTTCCAGATCCTGGATACGCAGGACATGCTCTCAAGCATCAAGCGCCTGTGCAAGCAGTTCAACATCGATGACGAACGCTTTCCGCCCAAGCAGCTGATGTACTTCATTGCCGGCCACAAGGAAGACGGCCTGCGTGCCAAGGACGTGCAGGCGCGCGACGAGGAAGACCGCAAGAAGATAGAGCTGTATGCCCTGTACGAAGAGCAGTGCCAGCGCGAGGGCGTGGTCGATTTCGGCGAGCTCATGCTGCGCAGCTACGAGCTGCTGCGTGACAACGCCCCGGTGCGTGAGCACTACCAGCGGCGTTTCAGGCATATCCTGATCGACGAGTTTCAGGACACCAACAAGCTGCAGTACGCCTGGATCAAGATGCTGGCGGGGCAGGGGCCTGAAGCCACTCAGGGTTCGGTGCCCATGCCCGGTGGATCGGTGATTGCCGTGGGCGATGACGACCAGAGCATTTACGCCTTTCGCGGTGCGCGCGTCGGCAACATGACGGACTTCGTGCGCGAGTTCGATGTGCGCCAGCAGATCAAGCTTGAGCGCAACTACCGCAGCTTCGGCAACATCCTCGATTCCGCCAACCAGCTCATCAGCCACAACAGCAAGCGCCTTGGCAAGAACCTGCGCACCGAGGCCGGGCCGGGCGAGCCGGTACGTGTCTATGAATCGGCCACCGATTTTGCCGAGGCACAGTGGTTTGTCGATGAGGTCAAACAGCTGGTGCGCGACGGCATGGAGAGAAAAGAGATCGCGCTTCTCTACCGCAGCAACGCGCAAAGCCGGGTGATGGAAACCGCCCTCTTTAATGCAGCCGTGCCCTACCGCGTTTATGGTGGCCTGCGCTTTTTCGAGCGCGCTGAAATCAAGCATGCGCTGGCCTACCTGCGCCTGCTGGAGAACCCGCACGACGACACCAGCTTCATGCGGGTGGTGAACTTTCCGCCGCGCGGCATCGGCCTGCGCACGCTGGAGCAGTTGCAGGATGTGTCGCGCTCGTCCGGCTGCTCGCTGCACGACGGCGTCAGTGCTGTGTCGGGCAAGGCCGGCGCCAACCTTGGCGCGTTTGTGGCGAAGCTCGATGTCATGCGCGAGCAGACGGCAGGCCTCAGCCTGCGCGAGATCATCGAGCTGGTGCTGGAGCACAGCGGGCTTGAAGAGCATTACAAGCTTGAAAAAGAAGGCCAGGACAGGCTGGAGAATCTGGCCGAACTTGTCAACGCCGCCGAGTCCTTCGTCAGCCAGGAAGGCTTTGGCCGTGACGCGGTGGCCCTGCCCGTCGATGAGCTGGGCGAGCCCCTGAGGCAGTCGCCAGCCAGCCAGGGGCTGGACCCTTCTGCGCCGCTGATGGACGAACCGCTGCCCGAAATGCTGGCACCCGATGCCGAAACCGGCGAGACGCTGTCGCCGCTGGCCGCCTTTCTCACGCATGCGGCGCTGGAGGCCGGCGACAACCAGGCCAAGGCAGGGCAGGACGCCGTGCAGCTCATGACGGTGCATTCGTCCAAGGGGCTGGAGTTCGACTGCGTCTTTATCACCGGGCTGGAAGACGGCGTCTTCCCGCATGAAAACTCGCTCAGTGACCACGGCGGCATTGAGGAAGAGCGCCGCCTCATGTACGTGGCCATCACGCGCGCGCGCAAGCGGCTGTACCTGAGCCATTCACAAACCCGCATGTTGCACGGCCAGACACGCTACAACCTCAAGAGCCGTTTTTTCGACGAGTTGCCCGAGAGTGCGCTGAAATGGATCACGCCTAAAAACCAGGGTTTTGGCTCAGGCATGGGCAGCATGGGCCGGGGTGGCAGTGCGTGGGGCGATGACGCCAGCAACAGCAACAGCAACAGCGGCGGTGGACGCAAGGACTGGGCGAGCAGCGTTTTCTCGGGGCGCACCGCCACGCCCGAACGATTTGCCAACCCGCCGGTGCCTGAGCAACGCAACGGGCCGGCGCACGGCCTGAAAGCCGGCATGAATGTGTTCCACGCCAAGTTCGGCGAGGGCAGGGTGCAGATGCTGGAAGGTTCGGGCGACGACGCCCGGGCGCAAATCAACTTCACCCGGCATGGCGTCAAGTGGCTGGCGCTCAGTGTGGCCAAACTGACTGTGGTTTAGTGTTCTGCACCTCCGGAAAGCTTCCAAAACCCTGATTTTGCTGTATACGTTAAATTTTTGCGAAGTATGTACTTGACAAACCCGCATACTGATTTGGCTGGAATTCGCTAATTTCATAATAATTGTTGATTTTAAGCCAAACCTCGGATAAGGTACAGCTTGTGAGGCGGAAATAAAAAACCCGCCGAAGCGGGTTGAAAAGGGGTTACCCCCAAAATTTGAGCAGCAGGGTAATGGCTGTGACTGCGGAGATCAGGGGTACTGATATCGACAGTTTGAAGTCCTTACCTACTTGCAACGACAGCTTGAACATAAGTTTGCACTCATAACTCGCTGGCGGCCGCCAACTGATTAGGGTCGGCATTTATATCGCGCCTTGTGCCGGGCGCTAGCTCGTTACTGCCTAGGATAGTTCGGAGCATCAGCTCCACGGTTTTAGTAATCCACCCATCCAGGTGGGCCGCTACCGCTTCACCTATAAGCCGCCTGACGGGGCGGCAGCGGGAGCAGTCACGCGCCCTAAGGAATTCACCGGGGTAGCCCAGCTAGCGCCTCTGAAACGAAGTCTAGAGGCTACTGGCGGGATTGGCTAGCTTTGCGGCTGGCGCTGTGGTTTTGGAGGCGTATTGAGCATTCGCCGCAACACTTCATCCATTTGATGGGGTGTTGAGGGTTGTTCAGGCTTCACGGGTTGGGGTGTGACTGGCATGATGGCTGATTATCTCAATATGTCCGGCAAATGCCAACCAAAGAAGAATTCATAAAAACGGTTGACGCCCTGATGGGGGCGGAAAAGGTTTTGGTAACCGGCTATGACTTGATTGAGTGGGTAGAAGGGCGTGATTCAACCCTTGAAAAATGTATCAAATTTCCCCTTGAGGTTGGCGGCGTTCAATCCGGCGCAAGACTTGAGTTGATCGCTTTTCCGTATCACGAGATTCTTAAGTTTTCTATTTCAATTATTTTTGGCACATCAATTTGCAGGCTTGATTTTGATGACAGCGACACGCATCAAAACAATCTAAGAACGCCACAAGACAACATCCCGTTACTAATTCAAGGAACACACTTTCACTCTTGGGAATTAAATAGAAGATTGGTTGTCTCACCAGCAGCATTGTTAAAGCTAAAAAATGCTGAGCCGATAACGAATTTGAGAGCTTTTATGCCGTCGCTTCGCTGGTTTTTTAAGCGGACCAACATTGTTTTTCCGTTTGACTTATCAATAGACCTCCCAGAAAAGGAGAAGCTTTTATGAATCTAATACAACAATTAAGAGAGCGCCTAGATAGTTTCCACTCCTTTACTGCAATGGCTAACGGGGTGCGTATGAACACGCACTGCATTTACCCCAACAATGGCTTCGTGAAGGTTGCAGTGTTGGGCGCAGGTGATACATATTTCGTGACAGACGAAGGTGGCGCTATACGTGAGGCTGAAATTTCCGGAGCACTCATAGAGAAGCCGGATGAGAAATTTCATGAAAAAGTTAAATCTCAAGGCCTCACAATGCGCGGCGCTGTGATCATCAGCCCTGATGTTTCTTTGAGCGACTTGCCAGCAGCTATTTCGATGGTGGCAAATGCTTCACAAGATATTGCTGAATCGATTTTTGACGATTGGAAACTGGCTAGAAATAGAAACTTTAAGGGACTGCTTAAGCATTTTCTCAAGAGCGAATTTTCTGAGAAGAGCGTACACGCGCAAGAGATAGCAGGCGACAGTACGAAGAAGCATTCTTTCGATACTGTTGTTCAATTTTTAAACGGCTCTCGCTTAATTGTTGATGCAGTTCTTAAAGACACGCGCTCGATAAATTCGCGTTTGGTGGCCCATTTGGATATTAAACAAGCGGGACACACGAATCTTCGCCAAGCGATTATTTATGATGACGAAGAAGAATGGTCGCTTGCAGACTTGAATTTGCTTCAAGTTAGCAAGGTGCCAATTCTCCCGTTTTCAACGTCTGCTGGGCCATTGCGAGAAATGGCTCATGGCTGATCTTTTCCAATCAGTCGCGCCACCAGCGATTCAAAGGTGGGACGCTTGGACGCTGTCAGTCCGCCGATACGTGAGGCGCTTGCCAGCGATGCCTTTGAGGGTTGCATCAGCACGCATCACATCATCAAAGCCGTTAGCAGAGCGGTAGTTCCACTTGAAATCGAACTCTGTTGCATAGCGCTGCAGATGGCGCTCTGAGACACTGTGGAAAGTACCGTTCAGGCCGCGCTTGAAGATGGCGAATGAAGCCTCTACGGTGTTGCTGGTGACGTTGCCGCGCACGTATTCCTTGTGGGCATGGTTCACGGTGCTGTGAGCGCTGAAATGCTTGCCAACGCGCTTGTAAACGGGTGATTCGTCGGTCATCAGGTGCGTCTCAGGGCGGACTTGTGATTTCAGAACAGCCTCAACAGTGTCAGAGGTCACGTTAGCAACGTGGAAAGAACGCTTTTGGCCTGACTCACGCTCGACAAGGGAGACAACCTTCATTTTGTGGCCGTGGCCTGCACGGGCTTTGTACAGGTTGCCCCAATAGGTTTCGTCGGCTTCTACGATGGTGTCAGGGCCGCCCATTTGACCAGCAGTAGGGCTAACGGTCATGGCTTCGCGGATGCGGTGGCACATAAACCATGCGGTCTTGTATGACACGCCCAACATGCGCTCTATCTGCTTGGCAGAAATGCCCTTCTTGCTGGCGCTCATCAGGTGAACAGCTTGCAACCAGATATGCAGCTTGATTTTTGAGCGCTCAAACACGGTGCCAACAGTCACGGTGAATTGATCAGAGCATGAACCGCACTTGTGAACGCCGGGGCGGGTTGACTTGCCCTTGAGTTCATAGTGACCACCGATAACGCCGCAATGAGGGCAAACAACGCCATCAGCCCAACGGAGGTTTTCAAGGTACTTGCGTGCCTCGTCTGCGTCTTGGAAGTGGGGGTGTTCGAATATTGCGGCCATTTGTTTCTTTCGGTATGGCTCTATTATGCAAAGGTTCTAAGGGTTTGTCAAGTACATACTTCGCAAATTTTTAACGTATACATTAAATTTCTGGTTTTTGGGAAGCGACGGATGCCCAAAAATCGCCAAAAAAGCCTGAAAAAGTGCCTTTTTATGAACCTAATCGGGCTGCAGGCCAATGAATATGTGCGTGAGCAGCTACCTAAATGATAGCAACTGTATTGCTTGGGGGTGCCGGAAGTGTCCCGGAAATCGGGTTCAGGCTGGATAAACCGTCAACAGCCTTCAATAACCCATTGTCCCGCTGCCATCGCCCCTGCCCTTGCGGCCCGCGATCTGCCAGTAGGTGCGCTGTCCTATGAGTTCGGCCAGGAACTCCTGCTCGGCGTCGGTGTGGTTCAGGTAGCCGGCGGGTGTCAGGCGCGGGCCTTCCTTGCTCGCCGGCTCTGCCCAGAATGACTGGTGGTATTCAGCCTGCGACAGCTGCCTGCTGCCGGTCGCATTCAGTTCGACCGTGCCGTAGCAGTTGCAGAAGTAGGTGCGGCTGTCCTGCTGGGGCAAGACCTCGGTGTAGACGCCGGTGCCACGTATGCCTGCCGTGAGCGTGGGCGTCACGATGGAGCGGCTGCCGCCCTTGTTCCAGATGCTGGCGACAGCCCCTGTGACGAGTCGCAAAATGCTGACCGCCGACAGGGTTGCGCCGCGCTCGACCGTCATCATGGTGTTCTGGCGCACCAGGAAAGAAGCGTTGCCCATGACAAAGACCAGGCTGGAGCCAGGCCCGGTCTGCAGCTGGTCACCTGTCTGTATGGTTTGCCCGGGCAGCAGGCGGCTGCCGTTGAGCAGTGCGTCGCCCGTCTGCTGGACAACGTTGGTGCGTTGCTGGGCCACTGATGCGCCAAAACTTCCCATCGCCACCCAGGCTGCTGCGGCTTTCAGGGTGTCGCGCCTCTGGAACCACAGGACTTCCTTTTCGGAGCGGCCTTGCAGAAAGTGCTGGGTCATGTGGGATCTCCTGAAAAAGCAGCCGGCGCGTCCGGGTCTGGCGTTGAGGGGGCGGGGGTATCGGTGAAGCTATCACGAAAGGTGAAAAAAATCGATGTAAAAAACATCGCCATCACCAGCAACGCCACCGGGAAGAGTGCCATCACCGCGATGTTGGGGTTGCCCAGCAGCACGGCAATCAGTGTCAGCAGCACCATGGCGGCCACAAAGATGCCGGCCCACGCAAGGCCGTAAACGGCCAGTGCAGCCCAGTTTTTAGAGCAGGCCATCAGGCTGAAAAAGAGGCTTTTCACGGGGGGTATGCCGTGCCAGTGCACCAGTGCCGGTGCGTGCCAGAACAGCAGCGACAGCGGGATATAGAGCAGCATGGTGACCCACATGGCCAGCTGGAAGTTGTTTTGCGTCACCATCTCCTGGGTGATTTTGCCGCCCACCAGATAGAGTTTTGCGAACTGGCCGCCATCAATCAGCGCGGAGATACCCATCAGGACCAGGAAGCCGGCGGCGTAAAGCGCACCCAGTACCATCATGGCCCGCATGCGCTGCTTGCCCGCGCGGAAGGCGCTGATGAGAATGGATGGCATGGGAAATTTGCCCTTGGTCGCCTCCTGCGTGGCGGCCATCAGGCCCAGCGTTGCCGCCGGCAGCAGCGCCAGCGCCAGGGCAGAGCCTATAAAAGGCAGCAGCGTGGCCACCGACAGGACGGCCATGAACATGAAAAACAGGCCGGACATGGCCAGCGGCTGCTGAAGAAAGGTCTTCAGGCCGAGCTTGACCCAGGTGATGCCTGTACGTGCCGGAACAATATTGAGTTTCATGGTTGGGGTGCCGGTTGGGGCGCGCAAGCGCTTATAAGTTCAAAAAGCTGCCAGGGTGGCTTTGGTTGTGCTGCGCAAGGCCTGCCAAGCGTAACCTGCCACCCCTGGCGGATTTGGTTTCACGCCGGCATGAGGACCGGGTGCAGCACCCGCTGGCGCAATACCCGCTCGAAGTGGCCGGGGTCATGCGGCTGAAGCACTGCGGCTTCACGTGGCAGGTGGAAATCCCAGAGGCGTGACACCCAGAAGCGAAACGCGCCTGCGCGCAATGCTGCGGGCAGAAGGTCTCTTTCCTGCTTGGTCAGCCTGCGCACCGACTGGTATGCGGCCATGAATGCCTTTGCGCGTGCTTCGTCATGCGCGCCGGTTTCCAGGTCCACGCACCAGTCATTCAGGCAGACTCCGATGTCAAACAAAAAGGTGTCGCAGCCTGCGAAGTAGAAGTCGAAAAAGCCGGTGAGGCGGCCGTCCTCAAACATCACGTTGTCGCGGAAGAGGTCTGCATGTATGGGGCCGATGGGCAGGCCGGCATAGGCAGACGATGCCGCAATATGGTTCTGGTAGGCCAGCTCGCCAAGAAGCAGGCTGCGCTGTTCGGGCGTGACCTCGGGCAGCACCACGGGCACGGTCTCGTTCCACCAGGGCAGGCCACGCAGGTTGGGCTGCCTTCTGGTGTAGTCCAGCCCCGCGAGGTGCATGCGCGCCAGCATTTCGCCGACCTGGGCGCAGTGGCTGGCCTCCGGCTTGAGTTCGCTGCTGCCCCGCAGGCGGTTTACCACTGCAGCGGGTTTGTCCTTCAGTTTGTGCAGGATCTGCCCGCTGGCGTTTGACGCGGGGTCAGGCACGGGTATGCCACGCCCTGCCAGGTGCTTCATCAGGTGCAGATAAAACGGCAACTGCTCAAAAGTCAGCCGTTCGAACAGCGTCAGGACAAACCGCCCCTTGTCCGTATCAACAAAAAAATTGGTGTTTTCAATGCCGCCGGCGCAACCCTTGATCGACTCAAGTTTGCCCAGATCCAGCGAGTGCAGGAAATCATCAGCCTCGTCGAACGAGACCTCGGTAAAAACGGCCATGCCTGAAACTAAACCTTCTGGGTAGGTACAAAAAAATTGTACGAAACAGCGATGGTAATGGGTTGGCGCGGCCTAGAACTTCAGGACGTTCCAGACGCGGGCACCGTTGGTGTCGCTGCTGGAAGATGAAGGAGAGCTGCTTTTGGCGGTGTCCGAAGGCTTGACTTCGTAAGCCGGCACGTTGGTGCCGGTTTTGGGTTGCACGGTGATGCTTTGCGTTTCGCCGCCAATCCGTACCTCGTCGATGCGGGTACCCGCGTCTTCGGTGCGTATGCGCTGCCCGGCCTTGTCGGGGCGGCCCTGGGCAGCAGGTGCGACCTCGGGTGGGGGCGCTACTGCAGCGGACGCAGCGGCGGTCTGAGCCAGTGAAACCGTCGCCATCGGAAAGGCAAGCAGCGCAGCGATGACCACGGCACGAAATGAGGATGGCAGAACTTGTTTCATACCTGTATTGTAGGCTTCGTACCTGTGCAAACAAGGGTTTGGAAGGACCACCGGATGGCTGGCGGATATCCCCGACAATCCCAAAGCATGAGTACTGACAAAAAAACCCTTCTGCTGGTCGACGGCTCCAGTTACCTCTACAGGGCCTTCCACGCGATGCCCGATCTGCGCGCCAATCCCGGCGACCCAACAAGCCCCGCCACGGGGGCGATACGCGGCATGATCAACATGATGCAGAAGCTGCGCAAGGATGTGCGTGCCGATTACGCCGCCTGCGTTTTTGATGCCAAGGGCCCGACTTTTCGGGATGCGCTTTACCCTGAATACAAGGCCCAGCGCTCACCCATGCCCGACGACCTGCGCAGCCAGGTGTTGCCCATTCACGAGGTGGTGCGGCTGCTGGGCTGGAAGGTGCTCGATGTGCCCGGCGTCGAGGCCGATGACGTGATCGGCACGCTGGCCTGCACAGCGTCAAGCCAGGGCATTGAGGTCATCATCTCCAGCGGCGACAAGGACCTGAGCCAGCTGGTGGACGAGAACATCACGGTGATTGACACCATGAACGACCGCCGGCGCGACCTCGCTGGCGTTGAGGCCGAATTTGGCGTGCCCCCGCGCCTGATGGTGGATTACCAGACGCTGGTGGGCGATGCGGTCGACAACGTGCCCGGCGTGCCCAAGGTCGGACCCAAGACCGCAGTGAAGTGGCTGCTTGAATACGGCTCGCTGGATGCGCTGGTGGCCAAGGCTGCCGACATCAAGGGTGTGGTGGGCGAGAACCTGCGCAGCTCGCTCGACTGGCTGCCCAAAGGCCGCGAGCTGCTGACCATCAAGAAGGACTGCGAACTGACCGACTACATTGACGGCCTGCCTGCGCTGGATGCGATTGCCATGGGTGCGCAGCAGACGGGCGAGCTGAAGGCGTTTTACGAAAAATATGGCTTCAAGGGCCTGGTGCGGCAGATTGAGGTGGAAAGCGCGCCTGCCGAACTGCCCGCCGGCCCGGAAGGCCGCCATGCGCCGGCAAAAAAGGCGGCTGCATCGGACTCAGCTTCGCCCGGCCTTTTCGATGAGCCTGCCGAACAAGGTGGAGCAGCCGTACAGGGAGCGGCCCCACTCGCCGGACGAACAACAAATCTGCGCTACGACACCATCCTGAGCTGGGAACTGTTTGATGCCTGGCTGGCCAGAATCGAGGCGGCTGACCTTGTGGCCCTGGACACCGAAACCACCTCGCTGGACGAAATGCTGGCGCAGATTGTGGGCCTGAGTTTCAGCGTCAACCCCGGCGAGGCGGCCTATGTTCCGCTGACGCACGACTACCCCGATGCGCCCGCACAGTTGCCGCGCGACGAGGTACTGGCAAGGCTCAGGCCCTGGCTTGAAAACCCGGCCAAAGCCAAGCTCGGCCAGCACGTCAAATACGACCGGCATGTGTTTGCCAACCACGGCATCGAGGTGCAGGGCTATGCCCACGACACCATGCTGCAAAGTTATGTGCTCGAAGTGCACAAGCCGCACGGGCTGGCGAGCCTGGCCGAGCGGCATGTGGGGCGCAGCGGCATCAATTACGAAGACCTGTGCGGCAAGGGCGCGCACCAGATCAAGTTCAACCAGGTGGACATCGCCAAGGCGGCGGAATACTCCTGCGAAGACTCAGACCAGACACTGGACGTGCACCGCGTACTCTGGCCGCAGATTGAGGCCAACGACAAGCTCAAATTCATTTACGAGCTTGAGATAAAAAGCAGCGAATCGCTTTACCGCATAGAGCGCAACGGCGTGCTGATTGATGCGCCCATGCTGGCCACCCAAAGCCATGAACTGGGCCAGCGCATCCTCCAGCTTGAGACCGAGGCCTACGAGATTGCAGGCCAGCCGTTTAACCTGGGCAGCCCCAAACAGCTGGGGGAAATTTTCTTTGACAAGCTGGGCATGCCCGTCATCAAGAAAACCCCCAGCGGCGCGCGCAGCACGGATGAAGAAGTGCTTGAGAAACTCGCTGAGGACTACCCGCTGCCGGCCAAGCTGCTGGAGCACCGGTCGCTGAGCAAACTCAAGGGCACCTACACCGACAAGCTGGCCCAGCTCGCCTTGCCGCGCACGGGCCGCGTGCACACGCACTATGCGCAGGCTGTGGCGGTCACGGGGCGCCTGTCGAGCAACGACCCCAACCTGCAGAACATACCGATTCGCACAGCAGAGGGCCGCCGGGTGCGCGAGGCTTTTGTTGCGCCCGCCGGCAGCGTCATTGCCAGTGCAGACTATTCACAGATCGAGCTGCGCATCATGGCCCACCTCAGTGGTGATGAAGCATTGCTGCGCGCCTTTACCGATGGCCTGGACGTACACCGGGCCACCGCAGCCGAAGTGTTTGGTGTGGCTGTCGAGCAGGTCAGCAGCGAACAGCGCAGGTACGCCAAGGTGATTAATTTCGGGCTGATCTACGGCATGAGCAGCTTCGGCCTGGCGCGTAACCTGGGCATTGAAACCAAGGCTGCAGCAGCCTATATTGACAAGTATTTCCAGCGCTATCCGGGCGTGAAAAGGTATATGGACGAAACGGTTGTCTTTGCGCAGGACAACCATTTTGTCGAGACCGTCTTCGGCAGGCGTCTCTATTTGCCCGAGATCAACGGCGGCAACGGCCCGCGCAAAAAGGCCGCCGAGCGGCAGGCCATCAATGCGCCCATGCAGGGCACGGCCGCAGACCTCATCAAGCTCAGCATGAACAAGGTTCAGGATGTGCTTGATTCAGAAAAGCGCGGTACCAGGATGATCATGCAGGTGCACGATGAACTGGTGTTTGAGGTGCCCGAGGCAGAGGTGGAGTGGGTGCGGCTTGAAGTTCCGCGTCTCATGGCCAGCGTTGCAACCCTGAAGGTACCTTTGCTCGCCGAGATTGGCATTGGACCCAACTGGGAAAAGGCCCACTAGCCTGGGCCCACGAGGCTAGCCGTTTAAAGCCTTTGCAAGGCCGTACGTGCCTTCTAGCCGCAACGCACGTTCATGACCGAGTTGGCTGCGTTCACGTCGAGGTTGAGGCGTTGCGCGTTGTATTCCATGGTCACTGCCTGGCCGGGGCCTATGACCCGGGCAATCCATGCGCCGGAACGCTTGCGCGCCTCTTCCACCAGCGCAGCGTTGGCGGACCCGCCCAAGGCAAACTTCGCAGCGTCTGCATTGCACTGACCTGCCATCGCCGGTGGTGGGGTATTTGTCATGGGCTGTTGGGAGCAAGCACTGACAAGACATGCCAGGGTCACGGGGAAAAGAATCTTGGTGAATGTCATGGTGGGTCCTGTTGTGGAATTGAAAGTTGGAGGGTGTCAACGGGGCAAGACCTGAAGTTTCGCTTCCAGGCTGCGCAGCATATGTAGGATAAAACGCGTTTTGTACGTGTTCGGTTTCATCAGGACCAAGGGAAAATACTGATCGGTATTTCCCTGCACTGGAAAGAACTTTATTGACCGAATAGACTCAGACAGTCGCTTATTGACCTGCCATTCATTCAAAAACCGAGGAATCTTCATGCTGAACAATGACCTGAAAAACGAATTTGATGCGCTGCTGCCTGGCCAGACGACCGAGGCCGGCGCAAGCCGCCGTACGGCGCTGAAGACCGCGCTGGGTGTGGGTTACGCCGCCACCGCAATGCCCATCATGGCGCAGACTGCCATCAAGACGTCGTCGGAAGGCCTGAAGACAGGTGAAACGAGTTTTGAAGTCAATGGTTTCAAGGTCCCCGCTTTTTATGCCGCCCCCGCCAACAAGAAGAACCTGCCGGTCGTTCTGGTGATTCAGGAAATTTTTGGTGTGCATGAGTACATCGCCGATACAGCCCGCCGTTTTGCAAAGGCCGGTTATCTTGCGATTGCCCCCGAGCTGTACGCGCGCCAGGGTGACCCCAGCAAATACAACGAAATGGCCAAACTGATGACCGAGGTGGTGTCAAAGGTGCCTGATGCACAGGTCATGGCCGATCTGGACGGGGCCGTGAAGTGGGCTGGCGCCAATGGTGGCAACCTCAACAAGGTCGGCATCACCGGCTTTTGCTGGGGCGGCCGCATCACCTGGCTGTACGCTGAGCAAAGCAAGAATGTGAAAGCTGGCGTGGCGTGGTATGGCCGCCTCGTCGGAACCCCATCGCCGGTCACGCCGACCAACCCGCTGGACCTTGCAGCCGGCATCAAGGCCCCTGTTTTGGGTCTGTACGGCGGTCAGGACGGCGGCATTCCCCTGACCACGGTCAATCAGATGAAAGATGCGCTGGCGAGCGCGGCTGCCAAGGGCAACAAGGCCGCAGCAGCTTCCGAGTTTGTGGTTTACCCGTCTGCCCCACATGCCTTCCATGCCGACTACCGTCCAAGCTATCGCAAGGAAGCGGCAGATGACGGCTTCAAGCGTGCGCTGGAGTGGTTCAAGACCCACGGCGTCGCCTGATCAGGTCTTCAAACCTGCCTGGGCGCTGCCCTCAAAGCCGTCTCCTGCCAGGAGGCGGCTTTTTCATTTCTGGCGGCACTTGACACGCTTGATAAGATTGACGACACGGCAGCGCCCTGTGACAGGCGGTTTCTGCCTTTTTGTTCCGGGTCAGGGCGCCTGCAAGCGCCCGCCACCGTCTTTTTTTCCATCACCCAGGGCTAAGGCCCTTTAAAACAAGCACAAGAAGCTATGGTTTTGATAGCAATTTTGGCCGGAACCATGGTCGCCGGTATCGGCAGCGTGTGGCTGGCCGCCATGTTGAGCTTCGGCGTTCTTGCCCGTTATACGCAACACATGCTCAGCCTTGCTGCGGGTGCGCTGCTGGCAACGGCCTTCATGCACCTGCTGCCCGAGGCATTTGAAAGCCAGGTCAGCCCGCAGTCGCTTTTCGCCACCCTGCTGGCCGGCCTGGTGTTTTTCTTCCTGCTCGACAAGGCCGAGTTGTGGCATCACGGCCATGAGCATCACAGCGGCGAACATCACGAACTGCCTGGCGCCTTGCACAAGACAGATGACCACCATGGTCACGCCCATCACCACCACGGCCACAGCCATGAAAGATCGGGCGGCTGGGCCGTGCTCGCGGGCGATAGTGTCCATGCCTTTGGCGATGGCATCCTGATAGCCTCAGCCTTCATGGCCGACCTGCGCCTGGGCGTGGTGGCTGCACTGGCGGTGCTGGTTCACGAGATACCGCACCATATGGGTGATCTGGTCGTCCTCCGGCAGTCGTCCAACAACCGCCGCGCAGCTATCGTCAAGGTGTCCATGGCCGGTGCTGTCACCGCCTTGGGCGGTATTGTTGGCTACGCACTGGTGGACCAGCTCATTGGCTATCTGCCCTTCTTCCTCATCGTGGCATCGAGCAGCTTCATTTACGTTGCACTGGCAGACCTGATCCCCCAGTTGCAGAAGCGTGTCAGTGCCCGGGAAACCGCTGCGCAGATCGCGTGGCTGGTGATAGGCATAGGAATGGTCACGCTCATCAGCAGCCTGGCTCACATTCACTGAGCTGGCTTCTGCACTTGCGGTCACTGCTGTCAGCCCCAAGCTGACAGAAAGGGGGCTTTACCGCCTATACGCCAGCCATCTTCTGCACAGCAAGATCACCACATCTTCAAAATTTGTGCAAAGGGGCTGCCATGAACACACATTCGGCTTTTGCTTCTGGTTCAGATCATTTTTATGCATCACGCTCGCCTGAGCAGCGCGAGGAGGCAACGGATAACCCTCCCCGCAGGGGTTTGGCACGCCTGGCGCCTGCCATCGCCTTTTTCATGATGATTTTTGCCAGCATGGCGGCTGCGGCTACCGTTGTGAGTGAAGCACCGCTGATGCTGGTCGGCCTGTATTGATGGACCACACACCCTCGCCCACACCCGACGCACCGCCTGACGGGCCGCCTGAAGGGCCGACCATGCCTCCGCCGGATCACCCGGATAGAGAGCGTGAAGAAGGTCCGGGCAACAGCGGGCAGAACGAGGAGCCGGAAATTTCCTATCAGGAGGACATTCCCTCCGATGGCGAGGATGTTGATGGCCAGGCAGAAATCCGGCGTATTCCTGACAAGCCCGAGTTGTCGCCCGCGCCCGATCACCTTAAAAATTGAAAGGCCTGCATATGGCGACCAACCCCAATGTGCCGCCGCCGGAGCCGGTCCCACCCCTGCAAACGCCGCCCGAGCCAGGCGAGGTGCAGACCACACCCATGCCCATGAACTGACTGGCTTCTGCCCAAGCCCTCGTTTGGACCCTTGTATTTGCAGCGTCTATCTGCGAACCTGCGCCATCTGACTGCGGGGAATCATCATGGGTAATGTCCTTCACGCAAGATGTTGCATAGCCGGCGGAGGTCCTGCGGGAATGATGCTGGGCTTGTTGCTGGCACGTGCTGGCGTGGAGGTCGTTGTTCTCGAAAAACATGCTGACTTTTTGCGTGATTTCAGGGGTGACACAGTGCACCCATCTACCCTCGAGGTCATGCATGAACTCGGGCTGCTGGAAAAATTCCTCCAGCGTCCGCACGACGAAGTCAGGGAATTAAGGGCCACCATTGGTAAAACCGAGATGGTGTTGGCCAATTTCAGGCATCTGGGTACACGGTGCAAATTCATCGCCCTCATGCCGCAGTGGGAGTTTCTTGATTTTCTGCATGATGAGGCCGTGCTCTTTCCGTCTTTCCGGCTTGTACGCAATGCACAGGTCACGGAAGTCATCATGAATGGGGACATCATTGCCGGTGTTCGTGCGCAAACCCCCGACGGCCTGCTTCAGGTCAATGCTGACCTGGTCATAGGCGCAGACGGGCGTCACTCTGTAGTCAGGCAGGCCGCACGCCTGGTGGTGCGGGATCTGGGTGCGCCCATAGATGTCTTGTGGATGCGCTTTCCCAAGATACCGGATGACCCGTCCACCACAGGCGGACGAATCAATACGGGCGTGTTTCTCGCCATGCTTGATCGCGGCACGTATTGGCAATGTGCCTATGTGATTCCGAAAGGCGGCATTGAGGCCATACGGGCGCGTGGCCTGGATTCTTTTCGAGCTGACATGCTTCGCATTGCCCCCCTGTTTGCAAACCGCATCGATCAGTTGGCCAGCTGGGATGACATCAAGCTGTTAAGCGTCACGGTGGACAGGCTGGAGCGCTGGTACCGCCCTGGCCTGCTGTGTATCGGTGATGCGGCGCATGCCATGTCGCCGGTAGGGGGTGTTGGCATCAACCTGGCCATTCAGGACGCGGTGGCAGCCGCAAACATACTCGCCCGTCCGCTGGCCAGCAATTTGCAGGCCGCTGAGTTGACGACCTTTCTCGCAAAAGTCGAAAAACGCAGATTGTTCCCTGCTCGGGTGACGCAGGCGGCCCAGGTGGCAGTACAGAACCGCCTGCTGCGGCCTGTCATTGATGCCGACACACGCAGCAGGACGATGACCGTTCCGTGGCCCCTCAGGCTGATGGCCCGCTCATCCTGGCTGCAATCGCTGCCCGCCTATGCGGTGGGTGTGGGGGTGCGTCCCGAGCATGTGCATTCCCCCAAGGCGGGTTGAGGTCCTTGCGTACCTGGCAATTGCAGGCAGGAACATTTGCAGAAGCCCGATTGTTTGGGCTTTTCAGGTTTTATCCGCGCTCTACGGGCCTGCTGCTATCGCTGCACCAGTCGCTCCAGCTGCCTGCGTAGAGACCGCTGCTGCCAAGGCCAGCGAGCTCCATGGCAATGATGTTCGGCACCGCACTGACGCCGCTGCCGCAGTGATGCACCACGCTTGCAGGGTCACGGCCTGTCAGCAGTGCTTCGAACTCTGACCTCAGCTGTGCCGCAGGCTTGAACTTGCCGTCTTCACCCATGTTCTGGGTGAAGGGCCTGTTGAGTGCACCGGGTATATGGCCGGCGACGGGGTCCAGGGGTTCTGTTTCTCCCCTGAAGCGTGGCGCACCGCGCGCATCAATCAGGGTCTGGCTGGCCTTGCCCAGGCTGGAAAGAATGGTCGAGGGTGACACCAGGCGGGCTTTTTCAGGGCCCAGTTCGAAGTTGCTCTGAAAGTGCGCCGGCTCTTCACCGGCGGTGACGGCGCCGCCCGCCGCCTGCCAGGCCTGCAGGCCCCCATCAAGCACCGCCACATTGTCATGACCAGCCCATTTGAGCATCCACCAGAGCCGGCCGCAGTAATTCGCGCCATTGCGGTCATAGACAACGGCCTGCATGTTATTTGCAAAGCCGACACTGGAGAGCCACGTCGCGAAGCGCTCCCTGTTGGGCAGCGGGTGGCGTCCGCCCGAGGCCGGTGCATCTGCGCCGCTCGCGGTGATGACTGCGCCAGCCCCGGCCTTTGCGGGATTGACGCCATGTTTTGCGCTCAACGCGGTGTCGAGGTTGGCGTAAACCGCACCCGGGATGTGCGACTCGAGATAGTGTTTTTCGCCTGCATGCGGCTGCATGAGCTCGAAGGTGCAGTCAAAGATGCGCAAGGGGGTTTTGGCTGCGATCAGGGTTTGAAGCTGTTCTGCGGAAATCAGGGTGGTGTACATCGTCTTTCCTTGAGGTCAGTGTTCTTCTGCGGGGGCGTCGGGCGCGGCGCGCGCCCGTAACACGGTCGCTGCGACGGCACTGGCAATGATGAGTGCCATGCCCAGCCATCCGGACAGGGGAATATTGTCTCCAAACAGCAGGAGGCCGTACAGGGCCGCAAAGACAACGCCGGAATACTGCAGGTTGGCAACCATCAGGGTGCCGCCCTGGCGTGCGGCCAGGGAGTAGGCCTTGGTCATGCTCAACTGGCCCAGCGCTGCCATCAGCCCCAGCGGCAGCAACCACAGCGTGTGCGGCCAGGACCAGCTTGAGACGCCGAGGCCGGCCATGCCGAACAGCCCGGCCAGCGTGGTGCCGCAGGCAAAATAAAAAACGGTGCGTGTTTCGGGTTCGCCCATACGGGCCATCGTCATGACCTGCATATAGGCGAATGCCGAGATGAAGCCCGAGAGCAGGCCAATGAGCGCTGCAAAGGCCTGGTTTTGTGCGATGGCAGGCCGTAACAGCAGTACCACGCCGGCAAAGCTGGTCAATATGGCCAGCACCAGCGGGCCTTGCCGCGGTGATCCCTTGCCGAGCATGAGTGCGCCACCGACCAGAAAGGCGGCAATCCAGATGCTGCTCATGTAGTTGAGCGTCATGGCAGTTGCCAGCGGCAGCTCCGAAATCGCGTAGAACCATGCGGCCATGGATGTCACGCCTATCACGCTGCGCCAGGCGTGCATGGCCGGGTAGGGCGTTCGCAGCGACGTACCGCGTGCATGTGCATAGGCCGCCATGAAAAGGATCCCGAAGACACCGCGGTAAAACAGGATTTCGGCCCCGTTGAAATGGGCAGAAGCAAACTTGATGCACACGCCCATGCTGGCAAAAAACAGCGAGGCCAGAATCATCCAGAGGGCTTGCATGGCTTTTTACGGAGTGGTGTGGGGTTACGAGTTCAGGTCTGCCCCGGCATCAGCAAATACCGGATGCGCCTGGCGCAGGTCTCAGATCATCTGCGTGGTCTTGCTGGCACCCATCTCGCGGCGGTACCACTCGTGAAAGTGCTGCATGCCGTCTTCCATGGGGCTCTGGTAGGGGCCAAACTCGTTGTCGCCGCGCAGCATCAGGGCTTTGCGGCCGGCATCCATGCGCAGGGCGATCTCATCGTCTTCCACGCAGGTTTCCATGTAGGCGGCCTGCTGTGCTTCGATGAACTCGCGCTCAAAAGCGCAGATTTCTTCAGGGTAGAAAAATTCGACCACATTGAGTGTCCTGTCCGGCGCCTGCGGATGCAGCGTGCTGACGACAAGTACGTGCGGGTACCACTCGACCATCACATGCGGGTAATAAGTCAGCCAGATGGCGCCGTACTTTGGCGGCACACCCTTGCGGTACTGCAGCACCACGTCGTGCCATTTTTTGTAGGTGTCCGTGCCTGGCTTGCCCAGCTTGTCCGAGACGCCCACAGTCTGCACCGAGTAGTGGCTGTTGAGTTCCCATTGCAGGTCGTGCGTGGTGACAAAGCCGCCCAGGCCTGGGTGAAAAGGACCGACGTGGTAGTCCTCAAGGTAGACCTCGATGAAGGTCTTCCAGTTGTAGTTGCACTGGTGCAGGTGCACCTTGTCGAGCTGGTAGCCGGAGAAGTCAAGGTCAGCCATGGTCTCCAGTTGCGACATCTCCGCCGCCACATCCCGCCCGTTGTCTTCAAACACCAGGCCGTTCCACGTCGTGGTTTTGTATCGGTTCAGGTTCAGGCAGGGGTCGGTCTCGAAGTGCGGCGCCCCTATGAGTTCGCCGGAGGTGTTGTAGGTCCAGCGGTGCAACGGGCAGACGATGTTGCTGCCCGTATTGCCGCGCCCCTGAAGCATGGTCGACTGGCGATGCCTGCAGACATTGGAAATCAGCTCGATTCCGGAGGCATTCCTGACAAGCGCCCGACCCTCACCTTCCTGGGGCAGCGTATAAAAATCCCCAAGATTGGGCACTGCCAGTTCATGGCCCATGTAGCGCGGCCCGCGGGCAAACAGCTTTTGCTGCTCTCGCTGGTACAGGCCCGCGTCAAAATAGCTGGAAATCGGGAGCTGGCTGGTGGCTTGCAGCAGGCGAAGGCTTAGATCAGACATGCATTTTTACGGAAGTGCTGCGGTTGTTACACCGTCCATCGAGAACAATTCTCAATTTCTACCTGTGAGGGGGCAAATAAGGGACACAGACCTGGGCAGAAGGCAGGCGGTTGATAATGATTCACATGACCTGCACCCGTTCAGGGGTGCCGGACTACGCACCGGATGCCTGTAAAGCGTGGCTTGCCATACGCCTAAAATCAGCCCTTAACTCAAATACCATGGCTAAATCTCTCCGCTGCCCCAGCTGCTTCATCGTCCGCTCCGCTGGCACCTGCACTGCCCGCAACCTATGAGGCTGCGCTTGCAGGAACTGGAAGGGACTGGTTTCAAGCCTGGAGTCAGGCCAGCTGCCGCTGGACCAGTTACTCACGGGTTACCAGCGCGGGGCCCAGTTGCTGGCCTTTTGCAAGGGCAGGCTGGAAGCCGTGGAAAACCAGATCAAGGTGCTGGAAGGCAACTGAACTCAAGCCCTGGGCATAAAACGCCCCGGCCCGGATTTACGCAGCGAGACCTAGAGACCCGCATTGAACGCCCCCGAAAACTTTGACCTTGTTCACGCTCGGCCGACTGGAGCGCGCAACAGCTTGCGCACCATCGAGCAGGCCCTGTCCCGCTGGGTGGCCTGTCCCGGTGGATGCGCCCGCGCCAGCCGGTTTGGGCGATGCCATGCGTTATGCCGTGCTCGACGGCGGCAAGCGCCTGCGTCCGCTTGCTGGTGCTGGCCGACCTGCGAAGCCGTCAACGGCAATCCCGCATGCTGCATTGCGTTCGGCCTGTGCGGTCGAACTGATACACGCCTATTCGCTGGTCCATGACGACATGCCATGCATGGACAACGATGTTCTGCGCCGCGGCAAGCCCACGGTGCATGTCAAATTCGGCCAGGCGCAGGCGCTGCTGGCCGGCGATGCGCTGCAGGCCCTGGCGTTTGAATTCCTGACGCCCGATGACGATACCGATATCGATGCGGCGGCCACGCAGGCGGCGCCTGTGCCGCATGCTGGCGCAAGGCAGCAGGTTTTCAGGGCATGGCAGGCGGGCAGGCGATAGACCTGGCCAGCGTGGGCATGCCTTTGACCTCAGAGCAATTGCACGAAATGCACCGCCTCAAGACCGGTGCCTTGCTGCAGGCCAGCGTGATGATGGGCGCGCAGTTGCGGCGCCGCCATCCGCTGCAGGTGCAGCATGCACTGCGTGACTACGGCGCTGCGGTTGGCCTGGCATTCCAGGTGGTGGACGACATCCTGGACGTCACGGCGGACTCCGCCACACTGGGCAAGACGGCGGGCAAGGACGCCGCGCAGGACAAGCCCACCTTTGTCTCGCTGATGGGGCTGGATGCCTCAAAGGCAATATGCGCAGGAACTGCTGGCGCGTTCGCCCTGGCCAGTCTTCATCAGGCTTGAAGCAGACGGCTTGCACAACACCTCAGCGCTGCGCGCGCTTGCCGACATGCTGGTCAACCGCCACCACTGACGGCCGAAAATTCTGCCCAAAACAAAAACACCACGATGACCTCATTACTCGCATTCCATCAACAGCCCCGCAGACCTGCGCAGAACTGCCCCGTGCCCAGTTGAAGTTGCTGGCGGACGAGCTTGCGTGCCTACCTGCTCGACACGGTTTCAAAAACCGGCGGCCACCTGAGCTCCAACCTCGGCACGGTGGAACTGACGGTCGCCCTGCACTATGTCTTCAACACGCCCGAAGACCGGCTGGTCTGGGACGTGGGCCACCAGACCTATCCGCACAAGATCCTGACCGGCCGGCGCGACCGCATGGGCAGCCTGCGCCAGCTGGGCGGGCTGTCGGGCTTTCCCGCGCAGGGAAGAAAGCGAATACGACACCTTCGGCACGGCGCATTCGTCGACCTCCATTTCCGCCGCGCTGGGCATGGCGCTGGCCGCCCGCCAAAAGGGCGAGGACCGCCATGCCGTCGCCATTATTGGGGATGGCGCCATGAGCGCGGGCATGGCGTTTGAGGCGCTGAACAACGCAGGTGTGCATGATGACTGCAAGCTGCTGGTGGTGCTCAATGACAACGACATGAGCATCAGCCCGCCGGTGGGCGCGTTGAACCGCTATCTGGCCCAGCTCATGAGCGGGCGTTTTTATGCGTCTGCCAGAAATGTGGGCAAACATGTCCTGAGCGTCGCGCCGCCGCTGCTGGAGCTGGCCAAGCGCCTGGAGTCGCATGCCAAGGGCATGGTGGTGCCGGCAACGCTGTTTGAGAATTTTGGCTTCAACTACATAGGCCCGATCGACGGCCATGACCTGGAGTCCCTGATCCCCACGCTTGAGAACATCAGGCAGCTGATGCAAAAAGGCAGTGGCCCCCAGTTCCTGCACGTTGTGACCAAAAAAGGCCAGGGTCTACAAGCTGGCCGAAGCCGACCCGATTGCCTACCATGGCCCCGGCAAGTTCGACCCGGCCATGGGCCTGCAGAAATCCACCGCGCCTGCCAAGCAAACCTTCACGCAGGTCTTCGGCCAGTGGCTGTGCGACATGGCTGAACATGATAAACGCCTGGTCGGCATCACGCCCGCCATGCGCGAAGGTTCGGGCATGGTTGAGTTCCACAAGCGCTTTCCCGAGCGCTATCACGATGTTGGCATTGCCGAGCAGCACGCCGTCACGTTTGCGGCGGGCATGGCCACTGAAGGCCTCAAACCGGTGGTGGCCATTTATTCGACTTTCCTGCAGCGCGGTTATGACCAGCTCATTCACGACGTTGCGCTGCAAAACCTGCCGGTGGTGTTTGCGCTTGACCGCGCCGGGCTGGTCGGTGCCGACGGCGCCACACACGCTGGCGCCTATGACATTCCTTTCGTGCGCTGCATTCCCAACATGAGCCTGGCCTGCCCGGCAGATGAGGGCGAATGCCGCAAGCTGCTCAGTTCTGCGTTTGAGCAGGACCACCCGGTTGCTGTGCGTTACCCGCGCGGTGCAGGTGTCGGTGTGGTGCCGGAAAACAATCTTGACTCCCTGCCGTTCGGCAAGGGCGAGATCCGCAAAGAGGGCGGCGGCATTGCCATTCTTGCGTTCGGCACGTTGCTTTACCCTGCGCTGCAGGCAGCTGAAAAGCTGGGTTGTACGGTGGTCAACATGCGCTGGGTCAAGCCCCTGGATGTCGAATTGCTGCTGCGCGTTGCCGCATCGCACGACGCGCTGGTGACTGTCGAAGAAGGTGCCGTCATGGGCGGCGCAGGCAGTGCAGTCAGCGAAGCCCTGCAGGCTGCGGGCGTATCCATGCCGGTGTTGCATCTTGGCCTGAAGGACGAGTTCATCGAGCACGGCGACCACGCCAAATTGCTGTCGATTCAGGGGCTTGATGCTGCGGGTATCGAGTCGTCCGTCACAGCGCGTTTTGGTGAGCTGTGTGCGGCCGGCAAGTCTTCACGTGTCACGCTCAAGTCCGTGGCTTGATGTGTCTGTGTCCTGATTTCCAGGGGTTCAGGGCAACGTCAGGTTTTCAAGGGTAAATCCCTGCGCGGGTGCGAAATCCGGTTCCTAGAATCCGGCATGCCATTCCCCGGCCCGTACCTGTCTGCTACTGCGTGGCTCCAGGTGTTTATTTCCTGATTCGGAGTCAACTTGCTGGACCGCCGCTCACTTGTCAAACATGCCGGTATTGCGGGCGTCCTTGCGGCAGGAGCAGCGCCTGCCGTGCACGCCGCGCCTCTGGTGCGCTGGCGGCTGGCCTCCAGTTTCCCCAAGTCGCTGGACACAATTTACGGTGGCGCAGAAACCTTCGCCAGACACGTCAAGGCGATTTCCGGTGGCAGGTTCGATGTGTCCGTGCATCCTGCCGGCGAGTTGATGCCTGCATTCAGCGTGGGTCGATGGTGTGCAGCAGGGGCAGCATTGAAGCGGCGCACACGGCGGCTTATTATTTTTATCGAAAAAGACGACACCTTTGCCATAGGCGGGGCCATTCCCGTTCGGCCTGAACAGCCGGCAAATGAGTGCGTGGACCTTCCAGGGCAACGGGCTCACGGCTGATGCGTGAGTTTTACGCCCGCCTACAACATGATCAGCATTTCCCCTGCGGCAATACAGGCGCGCAAATGGGCGGCTGGTTCCGCAAGGAGATCCGGTCGCTCGCGGACATGAAGGGCTTGAAGCTCCGTGTCGGCGGCTTTGCGGGCAAGGTCATAGAGCGCCTGGGCGGCATACCGCAAAACCTGCCGGCGCGACGACATTTACCAGTGCGCTTGAAAAAGGCAGCATTGACGCTGCCGTGAATGGATTGGCCCCTATGATGACCAGAAGCTCGGCTTCAACAAGGTCGCGCCGAATTATTACTACCCCGGCTGGTGGGAAGGCGGCCTGCAGCTTGATCTCTACGTCAACCGCAAGGCGTACGAAGCCCTGAGCCCCGAGTTCAAGGCCCTGGTGGATGTGGCCTCATCTGCAGCGCATGTGGACATGCAGGCCAAGTACGACGCCCGCAATCCGGCTGCGCTCAAGCAACTCGTCAAAGCCGGCGCCAAACTGCGCCCCTTTCCCGCAGATGTGATGAACGCGGCATTCAAGGGTCTCGCGTGACCTGTATGCAGAACTGTCTGCCTCCAATCCGCGGTGGGCCAAGGTCTACGCAGACTACGCCAGGTTTCGCGGTGAACAAAACCTCTGGTTCCGTTTTACCGAAGCCACGTTTGACCGATTCATGCAGGGTCAGAAGCTATAAGGGCTGATGCTGGAGGCGCCTGAAGCGGGCGCCATGCGTCACTGCGGAGCCCTAGTCAGTTTATTGACAGCTAAACCCCCCTTTCCAGGCCGTTTTCGCCTCTGTACTAGGGGTAATAACCGGGTCAGGTGCGCTTAAAAAGCCTTGAGAATTGCGGGGCTCGGCTGCATTCCTGTTGCCGGATCAAAAGTCCGGCGGTGGCGCAGCAGAACATGTAATTTGATATTCCAAAATTCAGGCAAACTTTCAGGAGAAAGCACTCATGGATCGTCGTTCACTCATTAAAAAATGCCGGTATCGCCGGCGTCCTCGCCGCAGGCGTTGCGCCTGCCGTACATGCGCAGGCAGCCATTCGCTGGCGCCTCGCTTCCAGCTTCCCCAAATCGCTCGACACGATCTATGGCGGTGCAGAAGTTTTTGCCAATGCCGTCAAGGCCATGTCGGGTGGCAAGTTCGAAATCTCCGATGCATGCCGGTGGCGAGCTGATGCCTCCGTTCGGCGTGGTGGATGGCGTTCAGGCTGGTACGGTCGAGATGTGCCACACGGTGCCTTACTACTTCTATGGCAAGAACCCCGCCTTTGCACTGGGCTCTGCTGTGCCGTTCGGTCTGAATGCCCGCCAGATGACCGCATGGATGCGTCATGGCAATGGCCGCAAGCTCATGAACGAGCTGTACGCCAAGTACAACATGGTCAGCTTTGCCGGCGGTAACACGGGCACCCAGATGGGTGGCTGGTTCCGCAAGGAAATCAAGAGCGTTGCCGATTTCAAGGGCATGAAGATGCGCCTGGGTGGCGGCCTGGTCGGTGAAGTCATGCAAAAGCTGGGCGCTGTGCCGCAGAGCTTGCCTGGCGGCGAGATCTATCAAGCGCTCGAAAAGGGCACCATTGATGCCGCCGAGTGGGTCGGTCCTTACGATGACCAGAAACTGGGCTTCAACAAGGTCGCACCGTTTTACTACTACCCCGGCTGGTGGGAAGGCGGTCCTGAAGTGGACTTCTTCATCAACCAGAAGGCGTTTGATGCCCTGTCCGCCGAGAACAAGGCGATTGTCGATGCAGCTTCTGCTCTGGCAGCAACCGACATGCTGTCGAAGTACGACGCATTGAACCCCACCGCGCTCAAGCAACTGGTGGCCGCCAAGACCAAGGTGCTGCCGTTCTCGCAGGCCGTGCTGGAAGCCTCGTTCAAGGCCTCGATGGAAGTCTTCGCCGCCAACGATGCCAAGAGCCCCGAGTGGAAGAAGATCTATGCCGACATGCGCGCATTCCAGCGTGACCAGGTGTCATGGTTCCGTTACGCAGAAAACCGCTTCGACAACTTCATGGCTACCCAGAAGCTGTAAGGTTTCGTCTTCAGGCTGGCGTTGCTGGCCTGGTGATGCGAAAGAAGAAAGCCACCGCGAGGTGGCTTTTTTTATTGGGATTTGATGCGTATCCGGGTGTGTAAAGTCGACTTTACATTTTGGTGTCGCATGAACCTGCAAACTGACTTTTTGTGGGTTTTGGGCCTTTGGATGCCTGTTTTTAGGTGCCAAATAGGCCTCCAGGCCAATGGATACGTACGTGAGCAGCTATTAATTTAATAGCTATGTGCCCTTCACGAAGAAGCCGGGGGTTGCCCGGCGGCAAGTCACTTTTCTTTTGCTTCGCCAAAAGCAAAGTAACCAAAAGAAAAGGCGACCCTGTTCGTCGTCCCCTGCGGGGCACCCTGCGATGCTCGGTCCAGCCGGGGTCTGAAACAACTCGCCTTCGGCTCAGACAAGTTTCAGCCCTGATCCGTCTGGCCCTGCGCTTCTCGGCTCCTCTCCAAGGGTTTGGGGGCGCAGCCTAAAGACTCGCCCCAAGCGCTTCGCGCTTGTGGCTCCCCGAATCCGAACCCGAATTCACTTCCCACCCCGTTGAGGCTGGGCCGAGCAGCGCAGACGGAGGCGGAAGGTCAGGCCAAACTTGTTTGAGCCGCAGGCGAGTTGTTTGGACTGCCGCAGGAGTCGAGCAGCGCAGGTTAAGTTATTGGGGTCAGACACCAATTTCACTGCAGTGCAAAGCACTGCACCCGAAGGGCGAGCCAAAGGCTCGGTGAATTTGGGCTCTGACCCCAAAAACTTCCCAGACGGCGGGTCGCCTTTCTTTTGGGTACTTGTTCTTTGGCGAAGCAAAGAAAAGTGCCTCGCCCGCCGGGGCGAGACCCGGCCAGGTAATGAAGGGCACAGCAACAATCACCCGAAAGGCTAATCAACGCTGACCGCGAAACTCTTTCAACTCACTGACCAGCCGCTCAAACTCACTGATCATCTCAGGCGACGCCGCATAAAAAACCGCAAACTTGCCCATCAGCGTCCGCACATACAGGCGCGGCGCAATCAGCCATTCGAGGCCCCGAACGCGTATGAGCTTGCCGTAGGCCAGCTCGCGCATGTCCATCTGCTTGTTCCACACCCAGCTCTGGTACAGGCCGTCTGCTGCGATGCGTGTGGTGCTGCGCAGGATGTGCCACCACGTGTACAGCATGAGTCCCAGGCCGGCCAGGAACCAGCCGCCGCCGACGCCCAGGCCATCGGCCCGCGTGGCGAGCCAGGCACGTACAAGCGCGGTGGCGCAGGCAAAAACGATCACGGTGGCCAGCACCTTGAAGGGCTTTGAGAACGCCGGGCTGCTGCCAGCGCCGGCGCCGGGCGTAAAGCGGAAGGGTGGTGGGCCCATGGCCTCAAGGGGCAGGTTGTCCATCAGGGCGTACTCTGAAATAGTTGCAGGCCGCCAGCATGTGCTGGAGCGGCCTGCCTGTAGGGTTGAAGATGCGGCTACTTTTTCGCTGCCGGATCGGCGGCCGGTGCTTCCGGCTCCGGTGGTGGCGGCAGTGCGTCAGAAGCGCCGGGCATGGGGTTGTTCATGGATGCGTTCTCGTCAGGCGGTGCATCCAGCTGGACCTTGTCGAGATCGACCACCACGGGTTTGTCGAGGAAGACGGTCACCGTCTGCGGCACAAAGATCACGATGGCCACCAGCAGCAGCTGCATGATCACCCACGGAATGGCGCCCATGTAGATGTCGCTGGACTTGATGGCCACAGGTATTCGTTTCTCCTTGAACAGTGTGTCGGCAATACCCCGCAAATAAAAGAGTGCAAAGCCGAAAGGCGGGTGCATGAACGATGTCTGCATGTTCACGCAGAGCAGCACGCCGAACCAGACCAGGTCAATGCCCAGCTTGTTGGCGACGGGGCCGAGCATGGGCAGGATGATGAAGGCGATCTCGAAAAAGTCGAGGAAGAAAGCCAGGAAGAAGATGAAGATGTTCACCACGATCAGGAAGCCGATCTGGCCGCCGGGCAGGCCGGTCAGCATGTGTTCGACCCAGCGTGCGCCGTCAACGCCCTGGAACACCATGGAGAACACGCGTGCACCGATCAGGATGAACACCACCATGGCCGTCAGGCGCATGGTGCCGACCATGGCATCCCAGAGCAGTTCCTTGCTCAGGCGCTTGTGGATGGCTGCGAGGATGAGCGCGCCCACCACGCCCATCGCGCCAGCTTCCGTCGGCGTGGCGATGGCGGTGTCTATGCCGGGCAGGCCGCCCATGGAGCCCAGCACTGCAAAAATCAGGATGGCTGACGGGATGATGCCGCGCAGGCATTTGCCCCACAGTGCCCAGCCTTCAAGCGTGCGTGCTGTTTTGGGGACGCCGGGAATGTGGCTGGGCTTGAACACACCCAGCATGAAGGTGTAGCCTGCAAAAATCAGCACCTGCAGGATGGATGGGCCCCAGGCGCCCTTGTACATGTCGCCCACCGAGCGTCCAAGCTGGTCGGCCATGACGATCAGCACCAGCGATGGAGGCACCAGCTGTGTGATGGTGCCTGATGCGGCCAGCACGCCCGTGGCGTAGCGCATGTTGTAGCCGTAACGGATCATCACCGGCAGCGAGATCAGCGCCATGGCGATCACCTGGCCGGCCACGGTGCCGGTGATGGCACCGAGGATAAAGCCGACGATGATGACAGAATAACCCAGGCCGCCGCGCACGGGGCCGAAGAGCTGCCCCATGGAGTCCAGCATGTCTTCGGCAAGCCCGCATTTTTCAAGAATCGCGCCCATGAAGGTAAAGAACGGGATCGCCAGCAGCAACTCGTTCGACAAAATGCCGGCCATGTTGAGCGGCAGATTCGACATGAAGCTGGGCGGGAACCAGCCCATCTCGATGGCGATCAGCCCCGAGGCCATGCCGAGTGCCGACAGCGAGAAGGCCACCGGGAAGCCGATCAGCATGATGAGCACCAGGCCCGCAAACATGATGGGCGCGAAGTTTTCCATTTGCATTTTTATTGTCCTGACAGATGTAGCTGTGTGAGGGATTGCGCGTTGGTTCGAAAGCGCGGTTTACTGAACCGGTTTTTCGTAGTGCGTATCCATCTCGAAGATGCCCTTCAGGTAGCAGATGCGCTTGACGATCTCCGACAGGCCCTGCACAAACATCAGCCCGAAGCCCAGCGGCAGCAGAAATACGAAGGGCCAGCGGATCAGCCCGCCCGCGCTTTGGGACATCTCGCCAGTGGTGTACTTGTCCAGGAACAGCGGCCAGCTGAGGTAAGCCAGCACGGCCATGGCCGGCAGCAAAAAGAAGATCAGGCCGAACAAATCCACATACACCGGGCCGTTGCCCTTGAGCCTGCCGTAGATGATGTCGACGCGCACGTGCTCATTGAGCTTGAGCACCACCGGCGCGCCCAGCATCACGGTGGCGGCAAAGAGATACCACTGGATTTCAAGCCAGCCGTTCGAGCTGGTATTGAGCCCGTAGCGGATCATGGCGTTGCCTGCCGAGATGAGCGCTGCGATCAGCACCGTCCATGCGGCGATCTTCCCGAGTTTGGTCGAAAGCCAGTCAAAAGCCAGTGCAAGTTTTAGAAGTGCAGACACGGTATGTCTCCGAAATAAGTCTGGTTGAATGATGTGAACAAACCCAATGCCCATGTGGTTATGCCAATTGAGCTAGCGGGCAATGGTACGCCCAATGCACGGCCCGGCACTGAAGAAAGCCTGACATGAATCCACCGGGTTTACCCCTAAAAACGGGGCTGCAATACGGGTTGGGAGGGGGCCGCCATCGGGCCGTCGCACATCGCCAGGTTCAGACGATTTCCAGCCCGCTGCCTTCAGCCATGCGGCCTATGGTCGCGGCCTCCAGAAAACCGCCGCGCCTGAAGCAGGCCAGCACTTCTTCTTCACATTCAGGCGCGCAGGACACCAGCAGGCCGCCGCTGGTTTGCGGGTCGCTCAGCAGCGCCTGCTGCGCGGCAGAAATGCCGGCGGGCAAGGACACCTCGGCGCCATAGCTCGCCCAGTTGCGGCCCGATGCACCCGTGACCACGCCTGCTGCGGCCAGCTCAAGCACGCCGGGCAACAGAGGGATCTGTTTCATGTTGATCTGCATCTTCAGTTTGGCGCCGCGCGCCAGCTCCAGCCCGTGGCCGGCCAGGCCAAAGCCGGTGATGTCGGTCAGCGCATGCACACCGTCAAGTTTTGCGAGTTCAATGCCTGGTTTGTTGAGCTGTGTGGTGACGGCAATCATCTGCGCGTAGCCCTCAGCAGGCAGGATTTCTTTTTTGAGCGCGGCCGACAAAATGCCCACGCCCAGGGGCTTGCCCAGGATGAGAACGTCACCGGCCTTCGCACCCGAATTTTTCTTCACGCGCGACGGGTGCACCAGGCCCAGCACCACCAGGCCATAAATCGGCTCGACCGAATCAATCGTGTGGCCGCCGGCAATTGGTATGCCCGCATCGCGGCAGACATCCTGCCCGCCGCGCAGGATGGCGCCTATCGTCTCCAGCGGCAGCACATTGATGGGCATGCCGACCAGGCCCAGCGCCATGATGGGGGTGCCGCCCATGGCGTAGACATCGCTGATGGCATTGGTGGCGGCGATGCGGCCAAAGTCATACGGGTCGTCGACGATGGGCATGAAGAAGTCGGTGGTGGCGATCAGCGCCTGCTCGTCGTTCAGCAGGTAGACCGCCGCGTCGTCGGCGGTTTCTATGCCTACCAGGAGCTCTTTGGGAATGGGGAGATTGCTGGAGTTCTTGAGGATCTCGCTGAGCACGCCGGGTGCAATCTTGCAGCCACAGCCACCACCGTGGGACAGGCTGGTCAGGCGTGGCGAGGCTGACAGTTTTTGGGTTTCAGGTGCGTTCATGGCGGGTCTTTCAGTTGCGCGGGCTTCATGGGTCAATGTGCCCAACTGCGCTGTGCACCAAGTTTAGGACAAGGCCGCGTTCGCGTTGGGGTTCAAAAAGTGGGGCGCGCTGCCTGCACTGGTCCTGCAGCAGGGCCAGAAAGGCCGGTTCTGCCCTGCAGCGCCTGACAAGTGCTGCCAGTTGTCCGTGGTCACCCGTCTCGAAATAACCGGCGTACTCATGGCCAAGCATGCCGATATTGCCGCTGATGCGCGATGCCAGCACAGGCGTGCCCACCTGTATGGCTTCAGTGATGACCTGCGCGCCGCCTTCCATTTCCGAGCAGTTCACCAGCACGTGGGCGCGCTTGATGTGCTGGCGCGTGACGCTGCGCGCCAGGCCGCCCAGCCAGCGGTAGCGCGGCGTGTTCCCTGCTGTGGCAGCAGCGGCTTCGGCAAGCGAGGGCTGCAGCGCATCGCCTATCTGTACAAATCGCGTGCCTGCTGCAAATTCGTGCGCGGCAGCCTTCATGAAGGTCAGCGGGTCTTTCTCCTGCCGCAGGTGGCCCACCATCAGTGCGCAAAAGCTGCGGCTTGACTTCACGGCCGGTACCAGCGGCGGTGCCGACTGGTAAATGACATGCGTCTTGCTGCGCCAGGCTTCGGGCATCGCGGCCAGCCCTGCATCCTGCAGCACCACCAGGTGCGTGGCCAGCGCCAGTGACTTCTGTGCATTTGCATCCGTGTGGATGTCGCGATAAAGGTCTGTGCCCGTCAACACAACGATCAGTGGTTTGCCGGGCCAGGCCTGGGCCCAGGCGTGAATCGATTCGGCCGAGCGGCGCGCATGCAGGGCCAGCATGAGTTGCGGCTCGTGGTTTGTTGATGAAGAGGCCGGGGGCGATGGCCATTGCGCAAGCAGTGCAATGTCACAATGGCCTGAGAGAAATTTTGCCCAGCGGTGCGCGGTGTGCCAGTTGCCGTTGTTCGCCTCCTGCATCGCCGGGCTGACCAGCACGATATTTTTCAGGACGATATTTGTGGCTTCCGATTCCCAACCCCCGCTGCCTGCCGCGTCTGCCCGGACAACTTCCGCACTGATCGATTCGCCGCTCATGCGCAGCGCGGGTCGTGACGTTTTGTCTCTGGCGCTCATGGATGCGCGCAATCATACGCTGCACCTTTTTTCCCAATACCAGCGTGCGCTGGAGGGTGTGAACTTCAGCGTACCGCTGATGGCCGAGATCAACCCGCCGCTTTGGGAACTGGGCCACATCGGCTGGTTCCAGGAGTGGTGGATTGGCCGCAACATCCAGCGCGCCACCGGTGCACGCCTGCCTTCCCCCACGTCGCCCCACGCCCGCCTGGCCTCGATAGAGCCGAATGCCGATGCCTGGTGGGATTCCAGCCATGTGCCGCATGACACGCGCTGGGCCTTGCCACTGCCCGGTGCAGACAACATTCGCGCCTACCTGCTCGACACGCTGGAGACCACGCTGGAGCTGCTCGAAAAAGCCGGTGACGACGATGACGCGCTTTATTTCTACCGCCTGTGCCTGTTCCATGAGGACATGCATGCCGAAGCTTTTGCATACACCGCGCAGACGCTGGGCTTGCCTCTGGAGCCGGCCCTGCAGGCGGTGTTTACGCCGCCCGCGATGGCCGGGCGCGAACCGGTTCTGGTGCCAGCCACCGTCTGGCAACTCGGCAGCGAAGCCGGAAAAGGTTTTGTATTCGACAACGAGAAAAACCAGCACCCGGTCCAGGTGCCTGAATTTGAAATCGACGCCCAGCCCGTGACCTGGGCGCAGTTTGTCGAATTTGTCGATGACGGTGGCTACGACAGCCCCGAGTGGTGGCACCCCGAAGGCTGGCAGTGGCTGCAAAAGCTGGCTGAAGGCGAGGGTAGAAGAGGCCCGCGTTATGTCGACCAGATAGGCGTGGCCAGCGGCGCGGTCATGCAGACGCGCTTTGGGGTGCCCAGGCGCATGTCCGGCAACCAGAGCGCCCTGCACATGACCTGGTGGGAGGCCGACGCCTGGTGCCGCTGGGCCGGCCGCCGCCTGCCGTCAGAAGTCGAGTGGGAAGTCGCTGCCCACACCGCAGCGCGGCGCGGCTTTCGCTGGGGCGATGTCTGGGAGTGGATGGGCACCACCTTCAGGCCCTATCCAGGTTTCAGCCCTGATCCCTACGTTGATTACTCCCAGCCCTGGTTCGGCACCCACAAGGTGTTGCGCGGCGCATCGTTCGCCACCCGCGCCCGCATGAAGAACCCGAAGTACCGCAACTTCTACCTGCCCGGGCGCGACGACATGTTCTGCGGTTTTCGCTCCTGCGCGCTATAAAAAAGGTAGCTTCTCACGCTCGTATCTATTGGCTTGCAGCCGTTTTTATGCCTAAAAATGGGCATTTTTTGCTGTTTTTGGCGTGCTGGTGGCCCAAAAAACGGGCAAAAAAGGTCTGAAACCTCAAAAAGTTAATATAGGAGTTAACTTTTGGCTATTTTTTAACGTGCACGTTAAAATTTTAATGTTTACGGCAAAATTTGATATTTGCTGATGACGTGGCCCAAGAGAAGGCGCTCCCTGGCTCCAAACCGCGCCAAACCCGCGCCAGAACCGGCCCGTTTTAACGCCTCCCTATAATCCCCCCGTGTTCACCACCCCGTCATCGCGCAACCGCCCATCGCTGTGGGCCAGGTTCGCGGCCTTCCTCAGCTTCCTCGCCGTTGTGTCGGCGCTGGTGGCGCCGGCGACCATGCTGGCCGAGGAAGTGCGCACCGGCAAGCTGGGCGGCGTGTGCGTGGTCGACATGGCCGCGCAGGGCAGCCCCGATGGCGCCGATGCAGGCAGCGGCAACGCGTCAAATGCCGGCAGCCACTGCGAGTTGTGCGGCTCTTTGGGCATGGCGCTGCCAGCACTTGAAGTGGCCAGCATTCCCTGCGCACCGGGCACCCAGGTGGCTGATGCCTCGGCGTCCGCCCACCTGGCCGAATCCATCCCCGGCCTGCCGTTCAGCCGCGGCCCCCCAGTACTTTGAACTGAAACCGCTCAAGCCTCGCGCCTGAGCTTTGTTGCGCGCCGCCCGTCGGGCTGCGACGCTGCCTGTTTTCATTTCTTTGTGATTCATGAATTCTTCCCATGCCCGAATCGGGCTTCGCCTGAGCTGTGTGGCGGCTGTCGTGCCGGCCAACCTGCCAGCCATTCGGGTTGAAGTCTGACCTCTGATCTGCACACCCAATACCTTGAACACCTTTACCTGTATCCAACGCGTCATGACAACCAAACCCAACAAAACATCCCTTGCAGCTTCAACTGCCGTCTTTATTGCCGCCCTGTCCGGTATCAGCCTTCCAGCTGCTGCGCACGTGGTGCTTGAATACCAGGTCGCCAATGCCGGCAGTTATTACAAGGCCACCTTCAAGGTCGGCCATGGTTGCGGCACGTCACCGATCAAACAGATCGTTGTCACCATCCCTGCAGGCGTGCAGGGTGCCAAGCCCATGCCCAAATCCGGCTGGGCGCTCGACATCGTGCGTGAAAAGCTGGCCCAGCCCGTGATGGACCATGGCCGCACCGTGACCGAAGACGTCTCGCGCATCACATGGACGGCGAAGACACCTGCCGACTACCTGCAAAATGACTGGTACGACGAATTTGTGCTGCAGGCCAAGCTGCCGGGCAAGGCCGGGTCCATGTACTGGCCCGTGAGCCAGGTGTGTGAGGCTGGCCGTACCGACTGGGTTGAAACACCCAGGGCCGGGCAGAAAATGTCTGACCTGAAAAGCCCGGCGGCGGTGCTGGAGATCATGCGCGCAGGCGGTGGCGGTGAACACAATCATTGAATATTCACGTCAGTCGAACCAGTTGAACCCCATACATCTCGTTAAAGGAAACATCATGAATACATCCACACAATTCAAGTCAAGCGTTGTCGCCGCATTGCTGGCCATCAGTAGCGGCGTCTTCGCGCAAACTGCGCCTGTCAAGGTCGACAAGGCCTGGGCACGTGCCACCGTTCAGGGCCAGAAGGGCACCGGCGCCTTCATGAGCATCACCGCCACCGAAGGCACAAAACTGGTGGGTCTTACCTCACCTGTGGCGGGCGTTGCCGAGGTGCATGAAATGAAGATGGAAGGTGATGTCATGAAGATGCGCGCATTGCCTGGCGGCCTCGATCTTCCGGCGGGCAAGACGGTGGAGCTCAAGCCCGGCGGTTACCACGTCATGTTGATGGACCTGAAGGCACCGCTGGCCAAAGACAGCACCGTGCCCATGACGCTGCTTTTCAAAAATGCCAGGGGCGTTGAGAGCAAGGTTGATATCACCGTGCCCGTGAGCCTCAGCGCGCCCGCGGGGCAAGCCGGCCATGGCGGGCACGCCATGCACCCGCGCTGAGCGCGACACCGTCCCGCTTGCGTGGTGATGTGCGCTCTAGGTTATGAGGCGCGTGAGTCGCGCTGGCGCCGTAACCAGGTGATCGCACGGCCCCCCAGTGGACGCTGTAGCGCAGTTTCGGCAAATTCGATCGCGTCCAGCAAGCCTTGCATTTGAATGCCGGTGGCAAAGCCGCTGCGTTCAGCCATCAGCACGAGGTCCTCGGTAGCTATATTGCCCGCTGCGCCTGGCGCAAAGGGGCAGCCGCCTATGCCGCCTACGCTGGCGTCGAAGCGCCGCACGCCTGCCTCAAGCGCGGCCCAGGCGTTCGCCACGGCCATGCCTCGCGTGTCGTGAAGGTGCACTGCAACCTGGTCGAGCGGTAGCACCTGCGCAATCGCGGCCAGCCGATGTTTGACCATGGCTGGCGAGGCTGAGCCAATGGTGTCGGCAACCACCACCTCATGCGCGCCGGCGGCGTGCATGCGCTGGCTCAGCGCCACGACCGTTTCCAGCGGGGTTTCGCCTTCAAACGGGCAATCAAAGGCGACCGCCACATAGGCGCGGGTGCGCAGCCCGAGCGCCAGTGCAGCCTTGACGGTTTGCTCGCTGACATCGGCTGCTTGTTGCAGGCCCATGTTAATGTTTTTCTGGTTCATGGTCTCGGTGGCCGAGAGCACCACCGCCACCTCCCTTGCACCAGCTGCACGCGCACGCTCGAGGCCTTTGAGATTGGGTACCAGAACGGACGTGCGCAGTTGCGGCAGTTGCCCCAGCACCAACGGCAACAGCTCGGCGGCATCTGCCATCTGGGGCACGGCTTTGGGGGACACAAAACTGGTGGCTTCCACACTTTGTACGCCGGCCAGGGCCAGCAGGTGAACCAGCTTCAGTTTGTCGCTGGTGCTGACCGACACCTTCTGGTTCTGCAGCCCATCGCGGGGCGAAACGTCTGTGATGAATATTTGTTCCATGAGTTGTTTCCGGATCCGGGTGTTCAGGCAATGGCGCCGGCGGCCTGCAATTGCGCCAGTTGCTCTTCGCTGTAGCCGACCAGGTCGCCGAGCACGCTGTGGGTGTGTTCGCCCAGGGCCGGAGGGCAAGTGTAAGTACGTGGCTGCGCAGCCGACAGCTTCATCGGGTTGCCCGGCATCTGTATGGTTTCGCCGGTCTTGAGCTTGACGTCCACCACCATGTCGCGCGCACGCACCTGTGGGTCGTTGAGGGCCTGCTGGAAGTTGTTGACCGGCCCGCAGGGAATGCGTGCGGCCTGCAGCGCGGCCTGCCAGTGTGCCGTGCTTTGGGTGCGAAATTTTTCACCGATCAGTGCGTCGATGCGCGCCTTTGCCGCAAACCGCACCGGCTGCTTTTTCAGCTCGGGGTCGAGAAGCTCGGGGATGCCCGCAAACTCTGAAAACCGTTCGAAAAAGGGGTCGCCAATGCAGGCCACGATGATGTGGCCGTCGGAGGTGGGGTAGCTGTTGTAGGGCACATGCACAAAGTGGCCGTTGCCTATGCCTTCCGGCACGTTGCCCGACATCAGATACATGGTCGCCATGTAGTTGAGCATGGATATCTGGGCATCCAGCATGGAGACATCGACGTGCTGGCCCTTGCCAGTGCGTTCGCGTTCGGCAATTGCTGCCAGCACGCCCATGGTGCCGAAGATGCCGCCGCCGAGGTCGCCAATCGGTATGCCGCTGCGCGAGGGCCCGGTCTCGGGCGTTCCGGTAATGGACATGCCGCCGCCCATGGCTTGCACCACCTGGTCAAAAGCGGGGCGCTGGGTTTCGGGGCCGGTCTCGCCAAATCCGGTGACCGAACAGGTGATGATGCGCGGGTTCACTTTGGCAAGCGATTCGTGGTCGATTCCCAGGCGTTTTGGCACGCCCACGCTGAAGTTGTCATAGACCACGTCGGCGTGCCGGACCAGATCCATAAAAACGGCCCGGCCGGCTTCGCTCTTCAGGTCTATGCAGACGCTCTCCTTGTTGCGGTTGAGCGTCAGGTAGTACGCGCCCATGCCGTCGCGCGAATACTCGGCATCTTTTTCGAGCAGGCGGCGGGTGCCTTCGCCGCTGACCGGCGGCTCGACCTTGATGGTTCTTGCGCCAAGGTCGGCCAGCATCATGGTGCCGTAAGGGCCTGAAAGCATGTGGGTCAAGTCAAGGACGGTGATGTGTTCAAGAGCCATGTTTCGTTCGTTTCCGGTAAATGTCGGTGGATGTCAGTGAATCAGGGTGGCCTGCAATTGCGCCAGCGTCAGTACATCGGCGTACTTGGCGTTGAGGTCGAACAGGTTGGCGTCGTGGGGTTGCGGGTGGCGGTCGCCACAGGCGTCGCCCACCACCACTGGAATAAAGCCGTGTTGAATGGCATCGACCGTGCTTGCGCGCACGCAGCCACTGGTGCTCATGCCGGCGATGAGTACGCAGTCGACGCCCTGGGCGCGCAGCGTGCTGGACAGCGAGGTGCCGAAAAACGCGCTTGCGTACTGTTTGGTCACCACCGGCTCGCTGGCCAATGGCGCCAGCTCGGGCACGTACCCGGCCAGAGGATTGCCTGCGCAGAAAACTTCAAGTGCGGGCAGCTTGCGAAAGAACACACCTCCGTCCATGCCGTCTGCACGGTATTCCACTCGCGTGTGGCACACCAGCATGCCACGCTCGCGCGCCCATTGCAGTAGCGCCCGGGCTTGCCCAACCACTTCCGGCCGGTTTGCGAACAGCGGCGAGGCGGGCACAAAGTAGGCCTGGGCGAAGTCAACCATCACCAGGGCCTGGCGTGTGCCGAAGCCGATTTTTCCGCCGAATGCGCCCTTGCCGTAGTTGTCCTGCAGGGACTCAGTCTGTGTGGGTGAGGGTGGCATGCGGTGTATCTCCGAGAAGGCTGTGTTTGGCGGAATGGATGTGAGAGGCCATGACAGACTTGGCCCAGGGCGCTGTCGTGTACGCGCAGCGCATCAATGAGTTCGCGGTGGTGCCCGAAGCTGCGCGCCAGTTGCTGGGAGGTGTAGCGGCGAAAGGTCTGCTGCACGATGGGTACTTCGATGGCGCTAGCAAGCATCGACACCAGGCGTTCGTTGCGGCTGGCCTCCGCCAGCACGCGGTGGAACTCGCGGTTGAGCCGGCCCACTCGCGTCGTGTTCTCGAGGCTGACATCGCCGCCCCCTGCTTCTATTTCGTCCTGCAGGGCGAGCAGCGTGGCGATATCCTCCTTGCTGATGTGGCGCGCTGCATGCCCGGCGATCTCACTTTCTATCAGCACCCGCAGGTCGAATATTTCACCCATCTGGCCAGGCGTCCAATGGCGAACCACCGTGCCGCTGTTGGGTTTGAATACCGCAAAACCGTCGGCCACCAGCAGCCGCATTGCTTCACGCACGGGTGTGCGTGAGGAACTGAACTCGGCAGCGATGTTTTGCTCGGTCAGACGCGCACCCGGCGCGTACCGTCCATCAATGATCTGCTCCTTGATGGCGCTGTAGATGCGTGAGGCGACAGTTTCCATGGACTCAGTGCCTTTCGAGCAAGGATCCAAAACCGCTGATGCGGTCGGTAAATCCGGCGTCGCGCAGGGCGTTCCAGTAGATGGCGGTGTTGATGGCCACCACGGGCTTGTTCAGCCATGTTTCGGCATGGCCCGCGAGCCGCGCCATTGCCAGGTTGGTGCCGACCTGCACTAGGCCGTCGATGTCGTCACCGTCGAGCTCGCGCAGCGCGTCGGCGAGCAGGGTTTCGCTCACATGGGCAATTTTGACCGGACTCTCGCACTTAAGGCCCTTGATGCGCTTGACCTCAAACCCCGCCTCTTCAAAGAAGCGGACCACGTTGCGATCGCCTATTTCCTGGTAAGGCGTGATCACGGCAATCTTCTTCATGCCCAACACCTTGAATGCGGCTTCGCAGGCCTCGGATCCCATGGACACCGGCAGCTTGGTGCGGTCTTCCAGATAAGCCTTGAGCTTGCGGCTGGCCGCCAAGCCATCCCAAAAGGTTTCTGCCGAGATGCCGAGCACGAGGCGATCGGGCTCGCAGGACATGGCCGAATCCACCGCCTCATCCTGTGCTGCGGCGATCAGCTCGATCAGGCGGTTGAAATCCTCGTCATTGAGCAGGGGGATGTTGGGAATGCGGATACGGCTGATGTGGTTGGTGACACCGGCGGGTCGCATGTCGTCGAATTCCGGCTGGACGCTGGTGTTGGTGGATGGGATTAGAACGGCAAATTTTTGTCGCCAGCCGAGGGAATCTGACATGGATGTTCCTGTTTAAAAAGAGTTGAATCGCAGCAAATTGTATACATCGTAGGAAAATATTCATTCATTTCCCGCAAAAAATGGCCTAAATTCACAAAATAAATAATGAATTGTCGACAATACTTTGGTAAGCTGCTGTTTTTAATGGTGTTAGCTTTCCGGCCAAATGCGCCGGTTGAAAGGATGAGAGATGACTGCGGATCCCCGTTTCCTGGCGCCGACCCAGGGTTTTTTCACCACCCTGGCGAATATCGCGCCTGAGCGTTTGGGCTCGGTTGAGGGTGTCCTGCCCAAAGGCAAAGTGGTTGTTCGACGTGCCATGGTGGGCAATGAAGTGGTGATGCTTCATGTGCTGCGCGACAAGGGCCTGATTGACCCCGTGCACAAACATGACGACCACGAAACCGTGGCCTACCTGATCAAGGGACGGCTGCGCCTTGTGATCGGCGGCGAAGAGTTCATCGCCGAACCCGGCACTTCCTGGATACACCCGCGCGGCGTTGAACACTTCAGTGAAGCGCTTGAGGGACTGCGAGCAGCTGGAAATCAAAACCCCACCCCGCAAGACCTGGACAACCCTGGAGGATTGAGGCCATGAACGCAGCTGTTGCCACCTGGACCGATGAGGTCGAACACGAACTGAGCACCGAGAACCTTTCGCTGCTGCTTGACAACCGCATCCCTGCGATCCGCATCAGGGGCTTTGCGACGCTGCAGGAGTGCGAAGCTTTTGCCGCTGCCGCCAAAAACGGCAACATTCAGTACTACAACGTTTTCGGACCGAATCGGGTTTATCGGCCTGGCCCAGTACCAGTACCGCTGGACCAAAACAAAGGAAGAGTTCCTGGCGGACGTGCCCAAGGCGCAGGCCGACGTGGCCGCGGTCTGTGCACAGTCTTTTGACCCGCTGCAGCGTTTGATGGACCGCTTGCGCGCGGTCTGGCCCGACAAGGTGGACATGGCGCAGGAAGATGGACGTCCCTACTTTGCCGGCATCATCCGGTCCACCAGCGACAAAATCGATCTGCATGTGGACTGGGCACCGGTCAACGCGCCGGACTACACCATAGGCGCCATTGACGGACAGCTGGGCTGGAACTTCTTTGCCGAAGAACTTGAGTCTGGCGGCCACACCAATGTCTACAACAACCCGTGGAACCCTGAGGTGGCAGGGGACGAGATTCCCAAAAGCTACGGACTGGACCGCAGCCTGACAGAAGGCGTGCCAAAGTTTACCTATCGCGCCTCGACTGGCGACGTGGTGATCTTCAACACCCGCAACCCGCACGAAATTGCGCCGGGTGTCGCCAAGCCGGGCGGCAGCCGCGTCTCCATCGGGTCTTTTGTCGGACGCATGCCCGACAACAGCCTGGTGCTTTGGGCGTGAGGACCTTGCAGTGATTGTCGAAATGCGGACCTATATTCTGCAGCCCGGGCAACAGACCTCCTTCCTGCGTTTGATGGAGCAGGAGGGCATCCTGATCGAGCGTTCGGTCCTGGGGTGCATGCTCGGCTTCTACAGCACGGAAATCGGCGTGCAGAACCAGGTCATTCACCTGTGGGGTTATGACAATTTCGAGGAACGCCAAAGGCGTCGCAGCCTGCTTGCCGCCAGCCCCGAGTGGCTGGCTTTTGTGCCCAAGGTCATGCCCATGATCCGCGACATGCAAAACCAGTTGCTCAACCCTGCACCGTTTGCTGCGATCCCCACACTGGACTGGCAAGGCCCAAACCTTGCTTGATAAAAACATGAACTTTTATGGGAGAAAAACACCTTGAATAACTTGCTGAAGTGGAGCAACCAGGTCTCGCGCTGGCTGGCTTGGATCGGAGGTGCAGCCCTCTTGCTGAGTGCCATCCTCATCTCTCTCGATGTGATTTTCCGGGCCGCCTGGAAAGTCACCTTTTTCGAGAGCTTTGAACTCTCGGGTTATGCGTTTGCGATCGCCACCGCTACGGGCATGTCCTATGCACTGGTGAGCAAGGCGCACATACGCATAGAGCTGCTGTATGTGAAGCTGCCGGAGAAATGGCGTGCGTGGATGGACGTCTGGTCGTATGGTGCGATGGCCGTTGTCAGCGGCGTGCTGCTTTACTGGTGTTCACAGACAGTGCTCGGCAATTTTCAAAGCGGCGCGCGTTCCAACTCTTCTCTTGCCATACCGCTGGCCTGGCCACAGGCGTTCTGGCTCGTTGGTATCGCCTGGCTGGCGCTGGTGGCCGCCATCTACGCATTGTTTGGCCTGGTGAAGTGCCTGGGCGGCAAACACGGTGAAGCGCACCGCAGGCTGGGCATGGCTTCGCTGGAAGAAGAAATCGAGACCGAGATGTCCAAGGGGAATGATTGATGTTGACGACGACGTTTGTGCTGTTGCTGCTGCTTGCCGCGAGCAGCCTGTTTGTAGCGGGGGTGCTGGGGGTGCTGGGGTATGCACTCGGCAGCTTTTTCTCCAGCTTCCCGCTGATCCGCGGCCTTGGTGAAGTAGCCTGGACATCCAGTGCCGACTTCGTTCTCGTTGCGGTACCGATGTTCATCCTGATGGGTGAGTTGCTGCTGCGATCGGGCGTGACCGATTCCATGTACGAGGCGCTGGACCGCTGGGTTGGCCACATCCCCGGCGGCCTGATGCACACCAACATTGCAACTTCCGCCGTGTTTGCCGCCACATCCGGCTCCAGCATTGCGACTGCGGCGACCATCGGTACCGTGTCCATCCCCAATATGGAGCGCTATGGCTACAACCCGAGCATGTTTCTCGGCACCATTGCCGCGGGTGGAACGCTGGGCATTCTGATCCCACCCAGCGTCAACATGGTTCTTTACGGGGCCTTGTCCGAAACAGCCGTGTCCGACCTCTATCTGGCCGCCCTCATACCAGGCCTGGCCATGGCCTTTTTGTTCTCGCTCTACGTGTACGTGCGTTGCCTGATCAATCCCTCGCTCGCGCCCAATGGCAACAAATCGACCTGGCCGCAGCGTATCGGCGCGCTGGTTCATCTGGTGCCGCCGCTTCTGCTGTTCGGCCTGGTGGTAGGTTCCATCTATGCAGGCATCGCCACGGCAACCGAAGCTTCTGCCCTGGGAGTCATGGGGCTCTCTTGCCCTGGTTATCCAGCGCAAACGCCTGTCGGTTGCCATGTTGTTGCGGGCCTTTGAAGGCACTGTGCGCACGACCGCGATGGTCATGGCCATCGTCATCGCGGCCTACTTCCTCAACTTTGTTTTATCCACCCTTGGTTTGACCGATGCGGCCGTGCAATGGGTGGGCCAGCTCGGCTGGAAACCGCTGTATGTGATGCTGGCCATCATCGTGCTTTATATCTTTCTGGGGTGTTTCGTCGAGTCACTCACGCTGATGATCGCAACCACACCGCTGGTGGTGCCCATCATCAAGCAGCTCGGCTATGACCCTATCTGGTTTGGCGTGGTATTTGTCATCCTGATCGAAACCGCTCTGATCACGCCGCCTATCGGCATGAACCTGTTCGTTGTGCAGTCGGTGCGCAAGGACGGCCCTTTCAGGGATGTCGTCATGGGATCGCTGCCTTACGTGCTACTGATGATGCTGATGATAGGCGCACTGATCGCATTTCCGTCTCTGGCACTTTGGCTGCCTTCTGTTTTCGCCGCAAGCCGTGTTTGATAAGCCGTGTTCTTTTTTTAACCTGTAGGAGTCTGTCATGAAATCTGGATACAAATCGATAGTAGGTACCGCCGTCATCGGTCTCGGCATGATGGCTGCCGCATATGCACAGGCACCTGCCAAGGTGAATTTGCAGGTGGTGGGCAATCTGGGCATCACCACCCAGTACAAGGAGATGGAAGTACCGTTCTGGACCAAAGACATCACTGCCGCCACCAACGGCGCGATCACGGCCAACATCAAGCCGTGGAACGAAATGGGACTGAAGGGGCCTGAGGTCTACCGCCTGCTTGGCCAGGGCGTGTTTGATGTGGGTACCACCGTCCTGGGCTTTGTCTCGGGCGACAACGCGATCAACGACGCCATCGACCTCGCCGGCGTCTCGCCCACGATTGAAACTTTGCGTGATGTGACCAATGCATTTCGTCCTGCACTGGACCGCCATTACGAGTCGCAGAAGGTGAAGGTGCTGGGAATACTTTCCTACCAAGCGCAAGTGCTGTTCTGCCGCAACGAAATCAGGCATCTGGGCGATCTCAAGGGCCGCAAGGTGCGCACCTCGGGCGCATCACAAGCCGACTTCATCAGTTACTTCGGTGGTTCCGGCGTTAACATGGCTTTTGGTGAAGTGCAACAGTCTTTGCAAAACGGTGTCATCGACTGCGCGATTACCGGCACGCTGGGCGGCTACAAGGCCAAGTGGCACGATGGCGCAAAGTTCCTTTTTGCCTTGCCCATCAACTGGGCTTCCAGCCTGACCGGCATGAACATCAACACCTGGAAAAAGCTGGATGCCGGCACGCAGAAAACCTTGATGGCTGAATACAGCCGGCTGGAAAAAGCGGTGTTTGTGCAGAACGTGCGAGAGAACGACATCGGCATTGCCTGCAACACCGGTGGCGTTTGCCCTGAAGGCCCGGCAGCAAAAATGACGCTGGTGACCCCAACTGCCGCCGACATCGAACTGCGGCGCAAAGCCCTGCTGGAACAGGTCCTGCCGCGCTGGGCCGCACGCTGCGGTGCTGAATGTGTGAAGAGCTGGAACGGCACAGTGGGCAAGGTCGTCAACCTCACGGCCAAGGCCAACTGAGCATCCCTGTGCAGGCAAAGGTCCTTGCCAGGCGCGCGGACCACCTGGCCTGATTTTTTCGGTGATGTAATTAAAGTTGAGAGGGGCGTGTCGCATCGACACGCCCCTCTCGCCACATCAGCGGCAGGATATACGCCGGGAGTGAACTGCCGGTCGGGACTGGCTGCATGGTGAGCGCATTGAAGGCCTAAGGCACACGTTGTGCGATGAACCAGGCTGCCGTTTTCACACCGGCAAAAGTCATCAGAAGTGAACCCGCGAGGTGGCTTGTGGCGGTGAACAGGGCCAGCCCGTAACGGGCTTCCATCAGGTAGATGACCACTTCAGCCGAGAAGGATGAAAAAGTGGTCAGCCCGCCCAGAAACCCTGTGACCAGCAACAGGCGCCAGACCGGGTCCAGGTCCGGCATGGACTGGAACACCGCTATACAAATGCCGATGAGGTAGCCGCCTGCCAGGTTGGCTGCCAGCGTGCCCCACGGAATCATGCCGCCGGGTGTGAGCCACAGCGCCAGCCCCCAGCGCGCAACCGCGCCAATGGCTGCGCCTATGGAGATGGCGATGATGGAGAGAAGCGGGGCGGTGGGCATGGTTGTTTTTGGTTAGACAATAAGTCATGACTTTACCCGCGCCCCCTGTTGCAGTCGAGCCTGAAGCGAAACCTGCGGTCGCAGACACAGGCTTTCTCGGCGTCGTGATGCTGGACACCCGCTTTCCCCGCATCCCCGGCGACATCGGTCACCCCGATGCCTTTGGCGTGCCCACCAGCCTGCGCACGGTCAAGGGTGCGTGGCCCGACAAGGTCGTGCAATCGGCAGCAGGCCTGCGCGGCGCGCGTGTGGTGCCGGCATTTGTATTTGTGGTGCGCGCCATGGAGCGCGACGGCGCCAAAGCCATCACCACGAGTTGTGGCTTTCTGGTGCTGCTGCAAAAAGAACTCCAGGCCGCAGTCAAGGTGCCTGTCATCACCTCAAGCCTGATGCAGTTGCCCGGCCTGCTGGCAACGAACGCGAAGGTCGGCGTGTTGACCATCAGCGGCGGCAAGCTCGGCCTTGAACACATACGCGCAGCCGGTGTGCCGCGCGAGCGCCTGAAAGATGTGGTGGTGCAGGGCGTAGACCCGAAAGGCGAATTCGCCACCGCCATCCTCGGCAACCAGCTTTATATGGATGTCATCAAGACCAGTGAAGAGGTCGTGGCTGCTGCAGTGGCGCTGAAAAAGCGCGAGCCGTCACTAGAGCACGTCGTGCTGGAGTGCACCAACATGCCGCCTTATCGTGAGGCGATTGAAGCGGCGACTGGGATGAAGACCTGGGCGCTGACGGATGATGAGAGGTTGTTGCGGCCTTTTGGTGGTGACTGACGAAAAAGTCGTCGCAGAGAACCTTTATTGCAGAGGTGTAGAGACCGCCGTCGGCCTGGCCAGTACCGCCTTATCAGGCCTGCTCCGTACGCCGTAACGCATGGGAGCTGAGCGAGGGTTTAAGCGGAACTTCGCGCTAGAAAAGCGTGACGGAGTAGTCCGAATGACCAATACGCCGAGAAAAAACTTGGTTTTGTTTGATGTCGATCTTCTTTGCTCTGGCGCAGAAGGCGACCAAATTCTTAATATTCTCGGGGGAGTCTGTGGCATGGACCCCAAGACACCATACTCCTCGTAAATCGTCTTTTGACCACTTGACGTTACGCAGCTTCGCTTTGTCGCGAAGCATTGAATTGATGCAGCCTCGGGCTGACCATTGCTGTTTTATCTCAAGCGCTAGCGGACTTTGCTTGTACTTTTGCTTGATAAAAAAGTCGATGGAGCAAGATGCCTTGGTCTTTGATGATCTTCGATCAAGCTCATATCGAAGCTCTCTTCCCCAGTGTGTGATCTCTGAATGAGACTTGCAGTGCTTGGCAAATTCAATCTGGATCCATTTCTCCCATCCGGTGATATCAAACTCGGAAATCATTGAGAGAGTTTCTTTGATAGCCTTCTTGGCGACGAATCCTTCGGAAACGCGCTGCATGAATTCGAAGTCAGTGGTCATGGCGGGCAGAGTCTTTTTCTGTGGCTTAGCGCTTGAGCTGAGATGCATTCCCCGGTTCCCGGAGCAGGACCTCAAGATTGATTGATTAGGCCCATTTCATTTCGCGAAGAGCCGTTACCAGTTCGGGTCTCATGATGAACTGGAATTGACCTGTTTCCGGATCGCCAGTTCCCTTTGTGTAAGAGAGCGTCATCCACCATCGGGGTGTTCCATCCCGTCGCTTCTCTGGATTGAAACCGAGATGACCAGCGACGTTGAACGCGAGCGTGCCGTACTGAAGGTTGGCTGCATTGTAGTTTCGATACTCTGCTGCCTCTGCCAACTTCGTTGACGTAATGGTTGAGTCCGGTGACCTGCATTGAGCGCGAAGCATCGTGAAATGCGTGCTCGGAAGATTCTTGTCTCTGATAGCGAGCAAGGCCTTCTTAAACTGCTCGGCTGTCGCGATTGGAGTTGCGTTAGTCATTGATTTCTCGCTGATAGTGACTAAAAGATCCAGATGTGAAAAATTCAATCTAATGGCCCTTTAGGTTCGCTGGGGTGACTGACTCCGCATCCACTTCCCTGCGCCTGACACTGAAAAAACAGCTACATCTTCCCCGGCAACCACGTCACGATGGCGGGAAATGCGTAGATCAAGCCCACAGCGACACAGAGCAGCAGGAACATGGGCAGGGTGACCTTGGCAATCCACGGTAGCTCGCGCCCTGTCATGCCCTGAAGCACAAAAAGGTTGAAGCCCACGGGTGGGGTGATCTGCGCCATCTCGACCACGAGCACCACAAAAATGCCAAACCAGATGGGGTCTATGCCTGCCTTCTGGATGGTGGGCATCAGCACGCCCATGGTCAGCACGACCATCGAAATGCCGTCGAGAAAACAGCCCAGCACGATGAAGAACAGTGACAGTGCCACGATCAACTGGCCCTGCGTCAGACCGAGTGTGGCGATCCATTCTGCAAGGTGGCGCGGCAGGCCGATATAGCCCATCGACAGCGTCAAAAAGGCTGCACCCGCAAGGATGAGGGCAATCATGCAGTAAAGGCGCGTCGCGCCCATGAGGGCGTCCTTGAAGGCCTGCCAGGTCATGGAGCCCTGAACTGCCGAAATGATCAATGAGCCGACGACGCCGACCGCTGCCGCTTCTGTGGCGGTGGCGATGCCGGTGTAGATGGAGCCGAGGACCGCCATGATGAGCAGGATGACCGGAATCAATGCACGAGAGGCCGAGAGCTTTTGCGAAAAAGTTGTTTTGTTGTCAGCGGCCGGGATCTGGTCCGGGTGGCGCAGCGACCAGAGCACGATGTAGCCCGAAAACAGCAGGGCCAGCATGATGCCTGGAAACACGCCCGCAATGAACAGTTTGGCAATCGACACTTCGGCTGTGACGCCGTAAACAATCATGATGATGGACGGCGGAATCAGCAGACCGAGTGTGCTGGCGCCCGCCAGTGTGCCGACGATCATGTGTTCGGGATAGCCGCGCCGCTTCAGCTCGGGCAGCGTCATCTTGCCTATGGTGGCGCAGGTTGCTGCGCTGGAGCCCGACACAGCGGCAAAGATCGTGCAGCCAACGACGTTGGTATGCAGTAGCCGGCCTGGCAGGGCTTGCATCCAGGGCGCGAGGCCCTTGAACATGTCTTCAGACAGGCGTGTCCTAAACAAAATCTCACCCATCCAGATAAAGAGCGGCAGTGCCGTCAGCGTCCAGCTGGAGGCCGAGCCCCAGATGGTGACCGCCATGGCGTCGCCTGCCACGCGGGTGGTAAACAGCTGCATGCCTATCCAGGCCACCCCCGACAGCGTCAATCCGATCCATACCCCTGTTCCGAGGATCAGGAAGAGGGACAACACCAAAAGCGCCATGATGCCAATGTCGTTCATATCTCTTGTGTATCCGGAGCGAGGGTTGTTGCAGTTTTGCTGGTGGCAGACGCGCTATTCATTGCGCAATGCTTCGCTGCTGGCAATGACTTTGCGCTGCCCTGCCATCTCAAGCACAAGCTCATCAATAAAAGCGATGCAGAAGATGACGGTGCCAAAAGCCATTCCCAGTTGAGGAATCCAGAGCGGGGTGGCGTCACTGCTGGTAGAGATGTCGTTAAATGCCATCGATTGCCAGGCCAGCTTGCAGCTGTACCAGGCAAAGAGAAGTGCCAGCAACGCAGCCAGCCCCAAAGACCAGAGTTCAAGGCGTCGCTTCCAGGAGCCGGACGCCGCGTTGAGCAGCAGTGTGACGCGGATGTGTTCGCCGCGTTTGAGCGTATGGGCCAGCGCCAGAAAGCCGCTGGCCGCCATCAGGTAACCGGCATAGGCGTCCGTGCCAGGCACATGAAAATGCAGTTGCCTGCTGATGATGGACAGGAGCACCATCACCAGCAGGCCAACCATGAACAGCGCCGCCACTGCGGCTGCGCTGTTGTAGATGGCGTCAAGCAGCTTGCGCATGCTTGGCCTTATTTGCGATAGGCGTCAACCATGGCCTTGCCTTCAGGGCCGGCCTTGTCAAGCCATTCCTTAAGCATCACATCGCCGACCTTTTTCATGTCTGCCTTCAAAACCGGTGAAGGCGTCACGATGTTCATGCCGTTGGCCTTGAGCGTTGCGATCGACTCGTTGTTGACCTTTTTTGAGGCGTTCCAGCCGCGGACTTCTGCATCTGCCGAGGCTTTCAGTACGGCCTGTTTGGTGGGGGCATCCAGTGCATCAAAAGCCGCCTTGTTCACGATGACCGCGTTCTTTGGCAGCCAGGCCTGGGTGTCGTACCAGTACTTGAGGTGCTCATAGGTCTTGCTGTCCACGCCGGTCGATCCGGAGGACATGAAGGACTCCACCACGCCGGTTGCCAGCGCCTGGGACAGCTCGGATGCCTGAATCGTCACGGGCTGTGCGCCCACCAGTTCGGCAATACGCGCGGTTGCCGGGCTGTAGGCGCGCCACTTCACGCCTTTGAGGTCTGCCGCAGAGGCAATGGGCTTCTTGACGTAAATGCCCTGGGGTGGCCATGCCACCGCATAGAGCAGCGACATGCCCTGTTCAGCCAGTTTCTTTTCAAGCAAGGGCTTTTGTGCCTGGTAAAGCTTCATGGCCGAGTCGTAGCTGTCGGCGAGGAATGGCAGGCCGTCGGCACCAAAAAGCTGAGCTTCATTCTGGAAGTTCACCAGCAGGATTTCACCCGCCTGTGCCTGCCCACCCTGTACGGCACGCTTGATTTCAGGAGCCTTGAACAGTGATGCGTTGGGGTGAACCGTGATCTTGAGCTTGCCACCACTAGCCTTGTCGACATCGGCTGCGAACTGGATCAGGTTTTCAGAGTGGAAGTTGGTCGCCGGGTAGGCTGCGGGCAAATCCCATTTGGTCTGTGCAAAAGCAGATGTGCCCAGGGTAAGGGCTGCGGCGACCAGTGCTAGCTTGAATTTCATGGTGACTCCAGAGGGAAGTAACGAGGGTTGAAAAAGTAGTACTAGGATAGACGCAAATCCCGCGCCAGTTCCCCGGGCATACCCCGAAATCTGCGCCGTAATGCCAGGCCACACCTATGAACCTCCGTTTTGTTGAAGCCTTCTATTGGGTGGCGTCGCTCAAAAGCATCTCGCGCGCCGCTGAAAAGCTCTTCCTCACGCAGTCGGCCATGTCGAGCCGAATTGCCACGCTGGAAGAAGAGCTTGGCATCCTGCTGCTGGACAGGCGCGACAAGCAGTTCAAGCTGACGATTGCCGGCGCGCGCTTTCTTGTCTATGCGCAGAAGCTGCTCGACCTGCAACGCGAGGTCAAGGCCGAGATGGGCTCGGGTGCGCCCATGGCCGTGGCCATGCGCATAGGCGCGATTGAATCGGTGCTGCATTCGTGGCTGATTCCGTGGCTTGAGAAGCTGCGCATAGACCATCCGGGGCTGGAGCTGGAGCTCACTGTTGAAACCACGCCCATCCTGATGGAGCAAATCGAACGGGGCACGCTCGATCTGGTGTTCGCAGTGCTGCCCGCATCTGCCGATGGCGTGCGAAACCATGCGCTGCCGGTCATGGACATGGCGTTTGTGGGCAATCCGCTGCTCCATAAAAAAAGAAATTACCGGCTGGATGAGCTGGCTGAGATGGAGTTGCTGACCTTCCAGAAGGGGTCCCAGCCCCATGTAACCCTGCTTGACCTGTTCAAGCAGAACCGCATGGAGCCCAAAAAGGTGCACGCGATTTCGTCCATCTCGGCCATGGTCCAGCTGGTGCAGGGCGGGTTTGGTGTGGCGCTTTTGCCGCGCGCGGCAGTGCAGCGCCTGACTGGTTTTGCCAGCCTGAAAATGCTGACCTGCGACAAGAATGTGAAGGGTTTGCCGATACACGCGAGTTACCGCACGGACCCGACTTCCTCATCCGTCGAGACCGTCGTGAGGTCAGCGGTGGAGTTTGCAGCCGAAGCTACCGGCGGCAAACCAGGCATTGGATTGGGGATTAAGGAAAGCACCAAAACAGGCGTATCAAAAACCGGAAAATCCACAAAAAAGGTGCATCAGGGTAAATCCTTATCATCGAAAAAATCGATGAACTAAGCGAAAAATTTCTTGTTTGATTTAGCGTTTTGACAAACGCACACTTCGTCACATGTCATTCAACGGTCATGTTTTTACGAGGAGTTTCAAATGAAGAAATCGTGGATTGCCCAAGTGGCATCAGTCGTACTGTCTGCCGGGTTCGCGTTCAGCGCACATGCGCAGCAGGAAATAAAAATCGGTGTGCTGTACCCCCTGACCGGGCCGGGCGCATCCGTCGGCGCAGAACTGCGCAGCGCGCTTGAGCTGGCTGCCGACATCATCAACAACGGTGCACCTGGCATCACCCAGCTGCCGTTCTCTGCAGGCAAGGGCCTGCCCAACCTGAAGGGCGCAAAAATCAAGCTGGTGTTTGCCGACCACCAGGCCAACCCACAGACCGGTGCGACCGAAGCAGAACGGCTGATCACGCAGGAGAAGGTTGTTGCACTGGTCGGCGCCTACAACAGCGCAGTGACCGCTACCGCCAGCCAGATCGCCGAGCGCGCAGGCATTCCTTTCCTCAACCCCGAGTCTTCTTCTGCATCGCTGACGGCACGCAACTTCAAGTGGTTCTTCCGCACCACGCCGCATGACGACCTCTTCGTCAACAACGCCTTCGAGTTTTTGAAGGAACTGGAAGCACGCAAGGGCATCAAGGCCGGTGTTGTCGCCAGCCTGAACGAAAACGGCCTGTGGGGCACAGAGACCACCAAACTGCAGGCAAAGCTGGCGGCTGAATACAAACAGAACCTGGCCAAGCAGATTGTTTACCCGGCCAAGACCACACAGCTGACCTCTGAAGTGCAGACGCTGAAGGCGGCCAACCCCAACCTGGTGTTGCAGTCGTCCTATACGGCCGATGCCATCCTCTCGATGAAGACGTACAAGGAACTTGGCTTCTCGCCAGACATGATCCTGGCCAACAACGCAGGCTTCACCGACACCGACTTCATCAAGACCCTGGGCAAGGACGCCGAGTACGTCATCACCCGTGAAGTCTGGGCGCTGGACCTGGCCAATCGCAACCCGCTGATCAAGCAGGTGAACGACCTGTTCAACAGCCGCTACAAGATCAACTTCACCGGCAACTCGTCACGCACCTTCACCGGCATGATGGTGATGGCCGATGCGATCAACCGCGCAGGTTCTACCGAGCCGGAAGCCATCCGCAAGGCGCTGGTCGCCACCGACATTGCAGGCAACAAGCTGATCATGCCGTGGAAGGGCGTGAAGTTTGACGCCACCGGCCAGAACACGCTGGGCCAGGGCATCCTGGTGCAGATCATCGACGGCAAGTACAACACGGTCTGGCCGTTCAACATGGCGTCACGTGAAGTGACATGGCCTATGCCGAAATGGGATCAACGCAAGTAATTTCATTCCCGGTTCAATGTGATGCGTCGTTGCGCAACCTTGTCGTGCTACAGCACTGTCTGCGGTTACGCGCCTCGCCTCACACCGAACCGGAAATGAAATGAGTTCTTCGCTCATTTACCTCTAAAGAAAACCATGACTACGGAAATTCTGCTTCAGACGCTCGCCTCGGGCGTCCTTATCGGGCTGATTTACGCGCTGGTGGCGATTGGCCTGACGATGATTTTCGGCGTCATGGACATCGTGAATTTTGCGCACGGCGAGTTCCTCATGCTGGGCATGTACTCGACCTTCTGGCTCTTCGCCCTCTATGCGCTGGACCCGCTGCTCACATTGCCACTGACAGTCATCATGCTGTTTGCGTTCGGCGTGCTGCTCTACAAGCTGGTCATCGTGCGCATCATCAATGCACCCATGCTGTCGCAGATCTTTACGACCTTCGGCATCATGATTTTGCTGCGCGGTGTGGCCCAGTTTTTGTGGAAGCCCGACTTCCGCTCGATTGAGAACTCGGCTGTTGCCGGTTCGGTCAAGCTGCTGGGCATACAGCTCGGCAAGCCGCAACTGGTGGCCGGTGTAGGCGCGATTGTGGTGACGGGGTTGATCTATTTCTTTCTGAACAAGACCCGGCTGGGCGCCGCGCTTGAAGCAACAGCATCCGATAAAGAAGCCGCCCGCCTGATGGGCATTGACTCGCACAAGATGTTCTCGCTGGCGTGGGGCATAGGCGCGGCCTGTGCTGGTGCGGCTGGTGTGTTGCTCTCGACCTTCTTCCCGATCTTTCCGGATGTCGGCGCCAACTTTATCCTGCTGGCCTTTGTGGTGGTCAACCTGGGTGGCTTCGGTAGCGTGACGGGTGCCTTCTGGGCCGGCATTCTGGTCGGTGTGATCGAGGTGATGGGCGGCCTGCTGCTCGGGCCCCAGTACAAGACGGCCATTGTGCTGGCGCTGTTCCTTGGTGTGCTGATGTTCCGGCCCCAGGGCCTGATGGGCAAGGCCTGATCATGAACAAAAAAACTCTTTCGATTGCCGCTACGGTTGTTGTGCTGTTGCTGGCGCTGGCATTGCCGCTGGCGGTTGATTCGTCGCACCTCAACATGGTCATCCTGGTGCTGATGGCGGCACAGCTGGGTGTTGCCTGGAACATCGTGGGCGGCTATGCCGGCCAGGTATCACTGGGTCACGCGGCTTTTTACGGCCTGGGTGCGTATTCGTCGACGCTGCTGATGATCAAGTTCGGCGTCAATCCGTGGCTTGGCGTATTGGCTGGCGGCGGCATTGCTGTTGTGCTGAGTCTGGCGTTTGGCTGGTCGTGCTTTCGTCTCAAGGGACATTACTTCGCCATGGCGACCATTGCGGTTGCCGAACTGGTGCAGATATTCTTCACCGAGTGGGAATATGGCGGTGCGGCCGTTGGCCTCTATGTGCCCATGGACAAGCAGGGCTGGCTGTGGATGAACTTTGCCACCAAGCTGCCGTACTACTGGCTGGCCCTTGGCCTGCTGCTGCTCACCCTCGCCGCCAACTGGTGGATAGAGCGCAGCTACCTGGGTTATTACTTCCGTGCCATCAAGGACGAACCCGATGCGGCGCGCAGCATAGGCGTCAACATCGCCCGCTACAAGCAGGTGGCCCTGTCGGTCAGCGCCTTTTTCACGGCGCTGGGTGGCAGCCTGTATGCGCAGAAGGAGCTCTACATCGACCCGAACTCGGTGCTGTCGACAGCACTCTCCATCAAGATGGCTCTGGTCGCCATTCTGGGCGGCGTCGGCACCCTGCTCGGGCCTGTAATCGGTTCGGTGGTGCTGACCAGCATTGAAGAGTTCACCCGCATCCTGTTTGGCGGTACCGGGCGCGGTACTGACGTGATCATCTATGCCAGCCTCATCATCATCATTGCCGTGTTCTACCCGACCGGCATCATCGGCTGGATACGCAGCTTTAAAGAGCGCCGTGCTGCGCGTGCAGATGCGTCTGCCAGCATGGCTGCCCACGCGGCGTCTTCCGCAGCAAAGGGGGACGTACTGTGAGCCTGCTTGAAGTCAACAATGTCAGCAAGCGCTTTGGCGGGCTGACAGCCAACCAGGACGTGTCCTTTAATGTCGAGGCGGGTCAGGTGGTCGGTCTGATAGGCCCCAACGGTGCCGGAAAGACCACGATGTTCAACTGTGTCGCCGGATTTTTCGCGCCGACAAGCGGCAGCATCAAGCTGGAAGGCCGCAACATTGCCGGCCTGCCGCCCGAGGACTGTGCCCGTGCAGGTGTGTCGCGTACCTTCCAGATTGCACGCACTTTCACCAGCATGACAGCCTGCGAGAACGTGATGACGGCGGCCATGCTGCTGGAGCACAACGTGGCCAGGGCACGCGAGGCAGCGCTCAAGTGGCTGGCCTTTGCAAACCTTGAGCGTTTCGCGGACCGGCCCGCTGCGGGCATGACCATCAGCGAGCAGCGCCGCCTGGCGGTGGCCCGTGCGCTGGCCATACAGCCGCGCATCCTGCTGATGGATGAGGTCATGGCGGGCCTGAACCCTTCGGAGGTCAGGGAGGCGGTTGACGTGGTGCTGAAGATACGCGACGAGGGCATCGCATGCCTCATCGTCGAGCATGTGCTGGAAGGAATCATGCCGATTGCCGACAAGATTGTGGTGCTGGACCGTGGCGTGAAGATTGCCGAAGGCACGCCACAGGAAGTCTCAAACGACCCCGTTGTCATCACAGCCTATCTCGGGGACTAGACCATGCTGGAAATCAAAAATCTCAAAGTCTGTTACGACGACGTGCTGGCCATCTCCGATGTCAGCCTGACGGTGGAGCCCGGCAAGATCGTGGCGCTGGTGGGCGGCAATGGCAATGGCAAGTCCACCACGCTGCGGGCGGTGGCAGGCCTGAACCCGGCGGCTGCGGGCAGCATCATTTTCAACGGGGAGGCGATTCACCGCATGCCGGCACACAAACGGGTGCCGCTCGGTTTGTCTCTGGTGCCCGAAGGCCGCCGCCTGTTCCCCCGCCTGACGGTGCTGCGCAATTTGCAGCTCGGCGCTTTCACCCGGATGGATAAACACGAGGTGACCAGCGGCATCGACGAGATGCTGGACCTCTTCCCCATCCTGAAAGAGCGCGCCACACAGCTCGCGGGCACCATGAGCGGAGGCGAGCAGCAGATGCTGGCCATTGCGCGCGGCCTGATGGCCCGTCCCAAGTTGCTGATGCTGGACGAGCCTTCCTGGGGCATTGCGCCCAAGTTTGTGACCAAGGTGCTGGACGTGATTCAGCAGGTGAACCAGACTGGGGTGTCGATATTGCTGGTTGAGCAGAATTTGCAGAAAGCGCTCAACATTGCGCACTATGGCTATGTCATACAGACCGGCCGCATCGTGATGCAGGGCAAGGGGCATGATTTGCTGAATGATGAAAAGGTCAAAAAGGCCTATCTGGGGCTGTGATGGGACTAATGATGAATACCGCGACCATGAACAAGATATTTGAAAAACCATCCGACTTGCGGGCCGCCAGCCGGAGCGGCAAGTTCACCGCACCGACCGCAGGCCATGCGCCGGGCTACATCCAGGCCAACCTGATGATCGTGCCGCAGGAACAGGCTTTCGATTTCCTGCTGTTTTGCCAGCGCAACCCCAAGCCCTGCCCATTGGTGGAGGTACTGGAGCCCGGCCAGTTTGAACCGGCCTGCGCCCCTGGCGCCAACCTGGCGACCGATGTGCCCGGCTACCGGGTGTACCGCGACGGTGAGTTTGTCGAGGAACGCAGCGATATATCGGACCTCTGGCAAAAAGACTTTGTGACCTTCCTGATTGGCTGCAGCTTCTCGTTTGAAGCTGCCGTGATCGCAGAAGGTGTACGCCTGCGTCATGTAGATCAGGGCTGCAATGTGGCCATGTACCGCACCAACCTGGCCTGCGTGCCGTCAGGCCCTTTCCAGGGCGACATGGTGGTCAGCATGCGGCCCATCAAGAGCCGCGATGTGGCCAAGGTGGTTGAAGTATCGGGCCGGTTTGCATTGGCGCATGGTGCGCCCCTGCATATCGGCAACCCGGCTGAAATAGGCATCAAAAACCTGTTGAAGCCGGACTATGGCGACGCCGTGAGCATCATGCCTGACGAGGTACCGGTGTTCTGGGCGTGCGGTGTGACACCGCAGTGGATTGCGCAATCGAGCCGGTTGTCACTGTGCATCACGCATGCACCCGGCAAGATGTTTGTGACCGACAGGCGAGGCTGAGCGCGATGACTACCGGCATGGACCGGGCGCCAGGGACAACTTCTCCTAGAGACCCTCCCTAACGTTTCCCCAACTCCCAGGAGTTTTCATGAAACATATTTTTTCAGCCGCGTTCTACGCGGTGCTGGCGAGTCACGTCCCTACACTGCAGGCGCAGACACCCGTGCCTGTCGGTGCGGCCACTACATGGAAGCTCGCCACGGGCTACCGGGCAGAGTCCTTCCACACGCAGAACATCATGCAGTTCTCGCGTGATGTGGAGCAGGCCACAAGCGGCAAGCTGGTCATTCAGGTACACCCGAACAACACGTTGGCCAAACTCAATGAGGTCAGCCAGGCCGTGCAGCAGGGCAAGGCCGAGGCGGGCGAAACCATCATGACCAGCATGGTGAAGGAAATGCCGCTGGCTGGTGCTGACTCCATTCCTTTTGTGGTGAGTTCCTACAGCGATGCACAACGCCTCTGGAAGCTGCAGCGGCCCGGCATCGAAAAGCACTTTGCCGAGCGCGGGCTGAAGCTGCTCTACGCCGTACCCTGGCCGCCGCAGGGTCTGCATTCAAGCAAGCCGATTCGTGGTGTGGCTGACTTCAGGGGCACCCAGATGCGTACCTACAACTCAACCACCCTGCGCATCGCCGAGATGCTGGGCGCCAAACCTGTGGATGTGGCCATGGTGGATGTGGGCAAGGCGCTGTCGGAAGGACGCATGGACAACATGATCACGTCGGCCCTGACGGGCGTCGAGAACAAGGTCTGGGGGCCCATCAAGTATTACTACGAAATCAATGCCTGGTTCCCCAAGAATGTGGTGTTTGTCAGCAACAAGGCGTTTGAAGCCCTCAAGCCTGATGCACGCAGCCTGGTTCTCAAGGCTGCCGGCAATGCCGAATTGCGCGGCTGGGAGGCCAGCCAGGCACTGGCGACCAGCGCGACTGAAGAGCTGCGCGCCAATGGTGTGAGGATCGAGCGCATACCGCAGGATCTGGACCTTGAAATCAAGCGCATGGGCGAAAAGTTCTCACGCGAATGGGTCAGGTCCGTAGGTAACGAGGCGAATGACATTTTCGTGCCGTATTACCTCAGGCCCTGAATGGTGCCCTGCAATATCCATGCGGCCCGAAACCTGCTTTGTGGGATTCGATAAAAACTGACAGGCAGGCACCGCATCTGCCGCTATTCTGTAGAAAAAACCGCTTTTATAAAAATGACGAAAACAAATACATCTACCGCAGACAAACCCGTAGCCGACAAACGCTGGCAGTTCTGGATAGACCGTGGCGGCACATTCACCGATATCGTGGCCAAAAAGCCGGATGGTTCGCTGGTCACGCACAAGCTGCTGTCAGAGAACCCGGAGCAGTACCGCGATGCGGCGGTAGCAGGCATACGCCACCTGCTGGGCCTGAAGACGGGTGAATCCATCAGCGCAGACGTGGTCGATTGCGTGAAGATGGGCACCACCGTGGCCACCAATGCGCTGCTGGAGCGCAAGGGCGAGCCCACGCTGCTGGTGACAACGCGCGGCTTCAGGGACGCGCTGCGTATTGCCTACCAGAACCGGCCCCGCCTGTTTGACCGCAACATCGTTCTGCCTGAGTTGCTCTACAGCGCCGTGCTTGAAGCGCATGAACGTGTGGGCGCCCAGGGTGAGGTGCTGCAGGAGCTGGACGAGGGGCTGCTGAAGAAAGAACTGCTCGAGCAGTACGCGAAAGGCCTGCGCAGCGTGGCGATTGTCTTCATGCACGGGTACCGGTACACGGAGCACGAAAAAGCCGCGAAACGCATCGCGCTCGACGTGGGCTTCACGCAGGTCAGCACCTCGCATGAAACCAGCCCGATGATGAAGTTTGTGAGCCGTGGTGACACCACTGTAGTGGATGCCTACCTGTCGCCCATACTCCGCCGTTACGTCGAACAGGTGGCTGGCGAGATGCCGGGCGTCAAACTCTTTTTCATGCAGTCTTCAGGTGGCCTGACGGACGCGCATGTCTTTCAGGGCAAGGACGCAATTTTGAGCGGTCCGGCGGGCGGCATCGTCGGCATGGCGCGTACAGCAGCCATTGCGGGGCACGCCAAGGTGATCGGTTTTGACATGGGCGGCACGTCGACCGATGTGTCTCACTATGCGGGTGAGTTCGAGCGTGAGTTTGAAACCCAGGTGGCCGGCGTGCGCATGCGTGCGCCCATGATGAGCATCCACACCGTTGCTGCGGGTGGTGGATCTATCCTCAAGTTCGATGGCGAGCGCTTCCGGGTTGGCCCGCAGAGCGCGGGTGCGAACCCTGGCCCTGCCAGCTACAGGCGTGGCGGGCGGCTGGCGGTGACGGACGCCAACGTCATGGTCGGCAAGGTACAGCCACGTTATTTCCCCAAAGTCTTCGGCCCGAATGCCGATGAAGCGCTGAGCTACGAAGCTGTCGAGGCCCAGTTCAATGAATTGGCAGGCCAGACCGGTCGCAGTGCCGAGGTGGTGGCTGAAGGTTTTATCAACATCGCCGTGCAGCAGATGGCCAATGCCATCAAGAAGATTTCTGTCGCACGCGGTTATGACGTCACGCGCTACACCCTGCAATGCTTCGGCGGCGCGGGTGGCCAGCATGCCTGCCTGGTCGCCGATGCACTTGGCATGACGCGGGTGTTTGTGCACCCGCTGGCTGGCGTGCTGAGCGCTTACGGCATGGGCCTGGCCGACCAGAACGTGATTCGTGAGCGGGCGATTGAATTGAAGCTCACGGCATCCGCGCTGCCAGAAATCGCTGACAAACTCAACGCCCTGGCCGCGACGGCCGAAAGCGAACTGCAGCGCCAGCAGGTCAATACCGGCGCGATCACCACACACCACCGTGTGCATGTGCGCTACGAGGGCAGTGATGCGGCGCTGGTCGTAACATTCGGTACGCTGGACCAGATCGAGGCCGGTTTTGAATCCGCCTACCGCCAGCGCTTTGCCTTCCTGATGCAGGGCAAGGGCCTGGTGGTTGAGGCCGTGTCGGTGGAGTCTGTGGTGGCCGGCGATGCGCCTGCAGAACCGCGCCATGCAACGCATGAGCCGCGCGAGGTGCCACGCCGCGAGACGGTGAAGATGTATTCAGGCGGCCAGTGGCATGACGCCGCGCTGGTGGTGCGTGAAGACCTGCAGCCCGGCGACATCATCTCGGGCCCGGCCATCATTGCCGAAAAAAACGCGACGACGGTTGTTGAACCCGGCTGGGAAGCAGCGCTGACGGCGCTGGATCACCTGGTGCTGGACCGTCGCGCCGAGCGCGCCATCAAGTTTGCAGCCGGCACGAATGTGGACCCGGTGCTGTTGGAGGTGTTCAACAACCTCTTCATGAACATTGCCGAGCAGATGGGCCTGCAGCTGCAGAACACCGCTTACTCTGTCAACATCAAGGAGCGCCTTGACTTCAGCTGCGCCTTGTTCGACACGGCAGGCAACCTGATCGCCAACGCGCCGCACATGCCGGTACACCTGGGTTCCATGGGCGAAAGCATCAAGACCGTGATTCGCGAGAACGCCGGCAAGATGCAGCCGGGTGATGTCTATGTACTGAACGATCCGTACCACGGCGGTACGCATCTGCCAGACATCACCGTGATCACGCCGGTCTACCTGGGTTCATCGACCGAACCGACCTTTTATGTCGGGTCGCGCGGGCACCATGCGGATATAGGCGGCACCACGCCGGGCTCCATGCCGCCGTTCTCTACATTGATTGAAGAAGAGGGCGTGCAGATCAACAACGTCAAGCTGGTCGAGCGCGGGGTGCTGCGCGAAGCGGAGATGGTGGCGCTGCTCAAGAGCGGCAAGTACCCCAGCCGCAACCCGCAGCAGAACATGGCCGACCTGAAGGCGCAAATTGCCGCCAACGAAAAAGGCGTGCAGGAACTGCGCAAGATGGTCGAACAATTCAGCCTGGAGGTGGTGCTGGCCTATATGCGCCACGTTCAGGACAACGCAGAGGAGTCTGTGCGCCGCGTGATCACGAAGCTCAGGGACGGAGACTTCACCCTGCCACTGGATAACGGCGCGCAGATCAGGGTGGCTATCCGGGTAGACAATAAAAACCGCAGTGCGGAGATCGATTTCACGGGTACCTCGGCGCAGCAGACCAACAACTTCAACGCACCGACGGCGGTGTGCATGGCGGCCGTGCTGTATGTGTTCCGCACCTTGGTCGATGATGACATTCCGCTCAACGCGGGTTGCCTGAAACCGCTCAAGGTCATCATCCCCGCAGGGTCCATGCTGAACCCAAACCCGCCTGCATCGGTGGTGGCAGGCAATGTAGAAACCTCGACCTGCATCACCAACGCACTTTACGGTGCGCTGGGCGTGATGGCTGCCAGCCAGTGCACGATGAACAACTTCACATTCGGCAACCAGCGTCACCAGTATTACGAAACCATCTCCGGCGGCTCGGGTGCCGGTGGTGTGGTTGATGCTGCGGGCAAGGTGTTGTCCGGGTTCAATGGAACATCGGTGGTGCAGACGCACATGACCAATTCACGCCTGACCGACCCGGAGGTCCTGGAGTTTCGCTTCCCGGTGCGGCTGGAAAGCTATGAAATCCGTGAAGGTTCTGGCGGTGCAGGGCGCTGGCATGGCGGCAATGGCGGCGTGCGGCGCGTGCGTTTCCTGGAGCCGATGACGGCCAGCATTTTGTCGAACGGCCGTGTGCATGGCGCATTCGGCATGGCAGGCGGCAAGCCCGGGCAGGTTGGCAAAAATGTGGTGTTGCGCTCTGACGGGCGCATTGAAGCACTGGGCCATATCGGGCAGGCTGACATGCTGCCTGGCGATGTTTTCGAGATTCATACACCTGGCGGTGGCGGTTTCGGTACTGCCTGACCAAACCAAACTTGAACGGGAGCGGGCATGGAAAGAACATCAAGAATCCAGCGCTGGTTCGGAGCCGGCCCGCGTTTTGACAATGCAGATGATGGGCATGACCTGCTGCCGGCTGTGACGCCGCCTGATCTGGACAACATCCGCAGCGCGATGGTGCTGGCCGTGGCTTCATGCAGCGAAGCCAGCCGCCTGCGAATTGAAGACCAGGTCAAGCACGCTGCATCGGCCATCGAGTTGTGGTTGATACGTGCTGATATCTTTCAATGCCTGGCACGTGAGGTGGGACAAAAGCAGGCCGCAGGGCAGGTGGCCGCGCTGGACCCGCTCTTCAGCGCAGCGCTGCCAGGCATTGCTGTCCGCGGTAAAAGTCCAGACAATCGCAGGGATGCCCAACGCCTTTCTTGAGCTTTACCGGTTTCAGGCCAGATACAACCGCTGGATCAACGAGCGCATGTATGCGGCCTGTGAACAGCTTTCAGACGCAGAACGAAAGCAGGACCGCGGCGCCTTCTTCGGCTCCATTCACCGCACGCTGAACCACCTCGTCGTGACCGACCAGGTCTGGCTGCGCCGGTTTGCGCGTTCTGGTATTGAGCACGGCTTGCGCTTTGAGATGCTGGAAGGCGCCCTGATCACCATCCCCGAAGCCTATGAACTGGACGCCGTGCCATTTGATGACTGGGAGCACCTGAGTGCGAAGCGCGCGCAACTTGATGACGCCTTGGAGAAGTGGACAGCCGGCATGCCTGCGGACTACCCGGAGATGCAGATGGGCTACAGCAATTCAAAAGGAACGCGGCGCGATCACCCGGCCTGGCAGGCCATGACGCACCTTTTCAACCACCAGACCCATCACCGCAGCCAGGTGATCACTCTGCTGACCCAGGCCGGGGTGGATATCGGCGTCACGGACATGCTGGCGTTGATGTGATGGCGCTGTGGTTGCTATCAAATAAGTAGCTGCTCACGCTCGTATCTATTGGTCTGGAGGCCGATTTGGCCCTCAAAAATGGCTGTTTTACGCATGTTTTCAGCTTTGGATGCCGTTCAGATAGCCGCCTGGAGGCTCTAAAACAGCTGTAATAGCTATATTAGCTGTTTTGGTGCTTGCAACGGGTGGGTTATCGGCCAGAAGCGGTTGGCATAAAAAAACCCGCCGGAAGGCGGGTTTTTTTGTTGCGGCGGCCCTGAATTATTTCTTGGCAGCGCTGGCAGCTGGTTTGGCTGCGTCGGCTTTGGCTTCCGCCTTGGCTTCTTTTTTCGCTTCGGACTTGGCCTTCACTTCGTCTTTTTTCTCGACAACAGCGGTCTTGACGTCCTTGGCGGTTTCTTTCACGGCATCCTTGGTCGCAACTGCTGCGCCCTTCACGGCGTCCTTGGTGGCGACAGCGGCTTCCTTGGTTTTTTCGCCGACGGTCTTGTCGGATTTCTTGTCTGCCTTGGCATCAGCCTTTGCGTCTGCCTTGACCTTGGCCTTGGCTTCGGCGGCGCCGGCACCGGTGTAGGCCGCGCCGCTAACAGTCAGGCCGTCGGCCGAGAACTTGGCTGCGGACTTTTCGCCGACGCCCTTGACGCGGCTGATGAAGTCTTCCCAGTTCTTGAATTCGCCTTTTTTGCGCTCGGACATGATGAGCTTGCTTGTGACCGGGCCTATGCCCTTGATGCCGTCGAGCTCGGCTTCGGTGGCCTTGTTGACGTCAACCGCTGCAAAAGCGGCGACGAGGGACATGGCAGCGAAAAATGCCAGTACTTTCTTGAACATATGAAGACTCCTCAGTGATTTGGATGGGAAACTGTGCGGCTCACCCTGGAAAGGTGATCCTGTTTAACGGCGTGGTTTCGCCCGGGGTTGACGGGCAGGCACCTGTTTCCGGCCTGTTTTTGCCTGAAAAGGGGAAAACCCTGACTGGTCAGGCGGATGCCGAACCGAGTGTCTGCATGTATGAAGCGACACCGCTCTGAACGTTTGAAAAAAGGTGCTTGCAACCGGCCGCGCGCAAGGCGCTGAGGTCGGCCTGGGTATAGCACTGGTATTTGCCGGCCAGAGCGTCGGGAAATGGCACATAGTCAATCATGCCGCCACGAACCGCCTCTTCAAGGCTGAGGGCTGCATCGCCCTGGGACTGGCGCAATGCGTTCACCACAGTCAATGCTACGTCGTTGAAAGGCTGGGCCCGCCCGGTGCCGAGGTTGAAAATGCCCGATGCCTGCGGATTGTCGAGAAACCAGAGGTTGACCGCGACGACATCGTCGATAAAAACGAAGTCGCGCATCTGCGCGCCGGGTGCGTAGCCACCATACTCACCGAACAGCTTCACCTTGCCTTCTGCGCGGAACTGGTTGAACTGGTGAAACGCCACGCTGGCCATGCGGCCCTTGTGCTGCTCACGCGGGCCGTACACGTTGAAATAGCGAAAGCCGGCGACCTGGCTGGTGGCGTTTTCGAATTTTGCACCCAGCTCGCGGCGCAGGCGCTGGTCAAACAGCAGCTTGGAGTAGCCGTAGACGTTGAGCGGTTTTTCGAATTCGGGCGATTCGGCGAAGGTGTCCGAGCCGCCATAGGTGGCTGCCGATGACGCGTACAGCAGGCGCGTGCCCTGCTCCTGGCAGGACTGGTAGAGCTCGCAGGACAGCGTGTAGTTGTTGTCCATCATGTACTTGCCGTCAAGCTCCATGGTGTCGCTGCATGCGCCTTCATGAAAGACCGCTTCGACCTCGCCAAATGCGCCTTCGGCAAACAGGTCGTAGAAGTCATCCGCATCGACGTAGTCCGCAATCTGCAGGTCGGCCAGGTTCTTGAACTTGTCGCCTTCAGTCAGGTCATCGACGGCAATGATGTCGTCGATGCCGCGTGCGTTCAGGCCCTTGACGATGTTGCTGCCGATAAAGCCCGCAGCGCCGGTCACAACTATTTTCATGATGGATATGTCCTGGTATCAGTGTGAGGCAAACAGCTCGTCGTAGCTGACGGTGGCCGTACCGAACTTGCCGACAACAATGCCGCCTGCGCGGTTGGCAACCGGCACGGCTTCGCGCAGGCTCATGCCCGCAGCAGCCATGGCGGCCAGCGTGGCGATCACGGTGTCGCCGGCACCGGTAACGTCAAATACTTCGCGTGCGACAGCAGGTACGTGCAGAAAACCCGCATCGTCAAACAGGGTCATGCCCGCTTCGGCGCGGGTGAGTAACAGCGAGTCCAGCTTGAGTGCGCTGCGGAGGTTTTGCGCCTTGGCCTGCAGGTCAGCTTCATCACGCCAGTGGCCTATGACCTGCTCGAGTTCTGCACGGTTGGGTGTGATGACGGTGGCGTTGCTGTAGCGCGTGTAATCAGAACCTTTGGGATCCACCAGCACCACCTTGCCCGCGGCGCGTGCCTGCTCAATCATGAGCGGAATATGGGCGAGGCCGCCCTTGCCGTAGTCTGAAAAGAGAACTGCGCCATGCTGGGGGTACAGCTTTTCAAACGTGGCGGACTGTGAGGCCAGCACTTCGTTTTCAGGGGTGTTCTCGAAGTCCAGCCGTATGAGTTGTTGCTGACGGCCGATAACGCGCAGCTTCACTGTCGTCTTGAGTTTTGCATCTCGTCCGAAGTGCGGGGTGATGCCGGTTTTGGCGACCAGCGCCTCCAGTTGATGGCTGGCTTCGTCATCACCGACCACTGTCAGCAAGGATGCCTGCGCACCGATCGACACGATATTCGACGCCACGTTGGCTGCGCCGCCCACGCGCTCCTCCGTGTGCGAGATGCGCACGACGGGCACCGGTGCTTCGGGGGAGATCCGATCGACAGCGCCGTACCAGTAGCGGTCCAGCATGGCATCGCCGACGACGAGAACGCGGGCCTTTGAGATCTGTTCAGCGGTCAATTTTGAATTGGTCTTCATGTCTGTGGTGTTCGGGCAAGTAGCAGCGTGGAACCGGCTTTGCCGGGCCACAGCTGCTGCCCCCTGCAAGGGGGGAAGGCGCTACACGAAGTGAGCGTCCGACGGGGGTGTGCCAAAACTTTCATAACTCTTCGACACGTCGGGCTGGATAGCTGTCCCACGCCTGGCAGCCTGGGCAATGCCAGAAGTGCTGCGTGGCTTCGAACCCGCAGGCCGCACAGCGGTAACGCATCAGTGGCTTGGTGGCCTGGTCCAGCGCACGCTGGACCAGCTTGTGGTTGTGCTCTGTACCGAGCGCTTCATCCGCTATCCATCGCGATGCGGCGACCAGTGAGGGTTCGCGCTCCAGATGCCGGAGATACCAATCACGGGCCGAGTTGGGCTCATCGTCCAGCCGCACGATGGCCTCAAGAATGTCGACTGAGGGCATGCTTGCGTAATGGGCTTTGAGCAGGTCCATGACCGGCAACTGCAGAGCCTGGCTCTGTGCGATGTTGACAAGCAGGTTTGCTGCAAGTGGCAGGGCCTGGGGTGCTGTTTTTTCGAGGCGGCGCAGGGCATCAAACGCTGCTGCGTGATCGCCGCGCTGGAGATGGAGTTTGGCCATGTCGATCAGGGGGCGAGCGAGGGTGGGCGCGAGTTCACAGGCTGTTTTCAGGATGTCAGCAGCCTTGTCTGCATCGCCTGAGGCCAGGGCCGTGGCTGCCTGCTCGCACAGGTAGTGTGCCTGCCTGCCGCTGAAACTGCCGTGGCTGTCGCTGTCAAGCTTGCTGGCAATTTCGCTGGCGTGTTGCCAGTCGCGTGAACGTTCGTAGATCGAGAGCAATGCGAGACGCGCTTCCTCTTCATAGCTTGTCCCTTCCAGCTTGCGCAGGGCCAGCTCTGCCCGGTCGAGCAGGCCTGCTTTCAGAAAGTCGAGTGCCAGCGCATGCTGAGCCCGGTCGCGCTCGGGCTGGGCGAGGTCGCCTCGCGACATGAGGTGTTCGTGCACGCGTACGGCGCGTTCGTACTCGCCGCGCCGTCGGAACAGGTTGCCCAGCGCGAAGTGGAGTTCCGAGGTATCGGGGTCGTTCTGTACGGCTTCAATGAAGGCGTCAATGGCCTGGTCCTGCTGCTCGTTCAACAGAAAATTCAGGCCCCTGAAATAAGCCTTGGGTGCCTGCCGGTTTTCGATGCGAAGCTGCCTGAGGTCAATGCGCGACGCTAGCCAGCCCAGCGTGAAGGCAACGGGAAGGCCCAGCAGTATCCAGGTGAAATCAAAGTCCATGGCGCGGGACGTTGTTCAGGGTGTCAGCCGGTGCACTCGACGACACGGCATTGTCCGCAGCGCTGGTCTTGATGACCGGGTGCATGCGGGACATCTTCCGTTTGCGCCACCAGCGCGGCATCATCATCAGTACGCCAAGCGCCAGGCCGCAACTGAATGCGGCGAGAACCACCAGTACAAGGGGGGCAGTCCACAGCGTGCCGAAAAAGAAGTAGACAGCAACGGCTTGCTGGTTATTCAGCGCGAATGCAAAAAGCGTAAAAAAAATGGCTGCCTTAAGCAGCCACATCAGGTATTTCAATTGGTCTGGCTCCCGGAGTTTTCCAGTTCAATTGTAGCCAGCGCCTTGTTGGAACGGCTTATTTTGGTGCTTGCGCGTTCTGTGACGCCAGCAGCTCCTGCGTACGTGCGTCTACTGCTTCACGCAAGGCTTTGCCCGGCTTGAAGTGAGGCACACGTTTTTCGGGAATGGCAACGCTTTCACCCGAACGCGGATTCCTGCCCATGCGGGGAGGACGCCTGTTGACCGAGAAGCTGCCAAAACCACGAATTTCAATCCTGTGTCCACGCACCAGCGCGTCGCTGACCGCGTCAAGAATGGTCTTGACGGCGTATTCAGCATCACGGTGTGTCAGCTGGCTGAAACGTGCAGCCAGTTCTTCAACAAGATCGCTTCGGGTCATGGGAATATGGGGACGGAAAAATGGCGTGCCGTTGATTGCTCAGGCACGCCATGTTCCTGAGGTCCGATTACTTCTCGGCGTTGTCCATCTTGGCGCGCAGCAGTGCGCCGAGGTTGGTCAGGCCGGCGTTGTCACGCGAAGACTGCTGGCTCAGGGAGGCCATGGCCTCCTGCTGGTCGGCGTTGTCCTTGGCTTTGACCGACAGCTGGATGTTGCGGGTCTTGCGATCCACGTTCACCACCACTGCGGAGACTTCGTCGCCTTCTTTCAGCACGTTGCGCGCATCTTCAACGCGGTCACGGCTGATTTCGCTGGCACGGAGGTAGCCAATGATGTCTTCGCCGAGGTCGATTTCAGCGCCCTTGGCATCAACGGTCTTGACCTTGCCGGTCACGATAGCGCCCTTGTCGTTGATAGACACGAACGTGGTGAACGGATCGGAATCCAGCTGCTTGATGCCCAGGGAAATGCGCTCGCGGTCAACGTCGACTGCCAGCACGATGGCTTCAACTTCCTGGCCCTTTTTGTAGTTGCGAACTGCGGCTTCGCCGGGTTCGTTCCACGAGAGGTCAGACAGGTGCACGAGGCCGTCGATACCGGCAGCCAGGCCCACAAAGACGCCGAAGTCGGTGATCGACTTGATCGGGCCCTTGACGCGGTCGCCGCGCTTGGTGTCCTGTGCGAATTCTTGCCATGGGTTGGCCTTGCACTGCTTCATGCCCAGGCTGATACGGCGCTTGTCTTCGTCGATCTCGAGGACCATGACTTCGACTTCGTCGCCCAGTGCCACGAGCTTGCTCGGTGCCACGTTCTTGTTGGTCCAGTCCATTTCGGACACGTGGACCAGGCCTTCGATACCTGGCTCGAGTTCAACAAATGCGCCGTAGTCGGCGATGTTGGTGATCTTGCCGAACAGGCGCGTGCCTTGTGGATAACGGCGGTTCACGCCCATCCATGGATCGTCACCCATCTGCTTGAGACCAAGCGAGACACGGTTTTTCTCGGTGTCGAACTTCAGGATCTTGGCAACGATTTCCTGGCCAGCCGTCACCACTTCGCTTGGGTGACGCACGCGGCGCCATGCCATGTCGGTGATGTGCAGCAGGCCGTCGATGCCGCCGAGGTCAACGAAGGCACCGTATTCAGTGATGTTCTTGACCACACCCTTGACGGAAGAGCCTTCTTTCAGGGTTTCCATCAGCTTGGCGCGTTCTTCGCCCATGGACGCTTCGACAACCGCACGGCGTGACAGCACGACGTTGTTGCGCTTGCGATCGAGCTTGATAACCTTGAATTCCATGGTCTTGTTCTCGTAGGGAGACAAGTCCTTGATGGGGCGGGTGTCGATGAGCGAACCAGGCAGGAAGGCGCGGATGCCGTTGACGAGGACGGTGAGACCGCCCTTGACCTTGCCGCTGGTCTGGCCGGTAACGAATTCGCCGGATTCCAGGGCTTTTTCCAGGCTCATCCACGATGCGAGGCGCTTGGCCTTGTCGCGCGACAGCAGGGTATCGCCATAGCCGTTTTCGACAGAGTCGATGGCAACGGACACAAAATCACCGACCTGGACTTCGAGTTCGCCCTGGTCGTTTTTGAATTCTTCGAGCGGCACATAGGCCTCGGACTTCAGTCCGGCGTTGACGACGACGTGGTTGTGGTCGATGCGAACGACTTCAGCGGTGATGACTTCACCGGTGCGCATTTCAGAGCGCTGGAGCGATTCGTTGAATAGATCGGCAAAAGATTCAGACATTTTTTTCCTAATCCACAGGGCAGGTTTCCAATGGCACTATTGCCATTGTTTTTAAGGCTGACTGCGGCGGTTTTTGCAGCAAATGCTGCGGGTTACGTTAATGAACCTGCTGATCAGCTCACAAGGAGAAGCGCCAATGGGCGCATGACATGGATCAGAAGGGCCGTGTGCCCTGCCACCAGGCAACCACCTGATCAACCGATTTTTCAATCGAAAGATAGGAGTTATCCAGAAGCAAAGCGTCATCAGCAGGTTTCAGAGGGGCTGCTTTTCGCGACATGTCGCGCGCATCACGGGCCTCTAAATCTTGCTGAATGGCGGCTATTGTAGCTGGAATTCCCTTTGAAATCAACTGCTTATGGCGGCGGTCGGCACGGTGCTCTGCGCTGGCAGTGAGATAGATTTTCAGCCCTGCATCCGGGAAAACCACCGTTCCCATGTCCCGGCCATCGGCGACAAGGCCCGGCAGGGTGCGAAAACTGTGCTGAAGTTCAAGCAGGGCGAGCCGTACCTGCGGGTGAGTGGACACTCTGGATGCTGCCATGCCTGCAGATTCGGTGCGTATGGCATCGGATACGTTCTGGCCGTCCAGAAAGATCTGGTCACCCTTGAAACGTACGGGCAGGGACCGGGCAATGAAGGCAACGCCATCTCCGTCGTCCAGTGAAATGCCTGCCATCGCGGCTGCATGGGCGCTCAGCCGGTACAACGCCCCTGAGTCAAGGTAGTGATAGCCAAGCCGGTGTGCCGTTTCTGAAGCCAGCGTGCCCTTGCCAGACGCCGTAGGCCCGTCGATGCATATCACCGGAACGGCCTCGGTTTCGGCTTCCGCGACCTCAAACAGCGTCTCGAAATAATCGGGGAAGGTCTTTGCCACGCATTTGGGATCGAGGATTCGCACTGGCAATCCGGCGGGGTTGAAAGCCGCGAGCGAAAAGCACATGGCGACCCGATGATCGTCGTAGGTATGGATGGCACCGGTCGTCCATTTTGTGGGGGGCGTGATTTTCAGGTAATCCTGCCCCTCCTCGACAGTCGCGCCGAGCTTGCGCAACTCGCAGGCCATAGCCGCAATCCGGTCGGTTTCCTTGACGCGCCAGCTGGCAATGTTGCGCAGTACTGTCGTTCCCTCCGCGTAAAGGGCCATCACAGCCAGTGTCATGGCAGCGTCGGGAATGTGGTTGCAGTCGAGGTCTATGGCTTTGAGGGGCCACCCCTGACCCGGCTTGCCACGGCAAACACGCAGGGAATTGGGGGTGCTGGTTATCTGTGCACCCATCATTCGCGCAGCCTCAACGAAGCGGATGTCTCCCTGTATCGAGTCTGCTCCGACACCCAGGATTTCGATACCTTCAAACGTGTCCCTGGCAGATGCTATTGCGCCCAGGGCAATGAAATAGCTCGCAGAGGAGGCGTCTCCTTCGACATGTATTTCACCCGGTGACTGGTAGCGGCTGCCGGCCGGAATGATGAAGCTCTGCCAGCTTGCTGCGCCATCAGGTCGCTTCACGTTGATCCCGAAGCGTTTGAGCAGGTTAAGCGTGATCTCGATATACGGCCTCGAAATCAGCTCACCCACCATCTCAATGTGGATATCCTCAGTGGCGGCGATCGGCAAGGCCATTAGGAGCGCAGTGAGGAACTGGCTGGAGACATCGCCCCTGACCTTTATGGGTGCCCCAAGCCTGAAATTACCGGGAGAAAGCCGCAAGGGTGGAAATCCCTCATTGCCGAGGTAATCAATGTTGCAGCCCAACTGCCTCAGTGCATCCACCAGGTCGCCGATTGGACGCTCGTGCATGCGCGGCACGCCTGACAACTCGAAATGCCCGCCCAGCAGGGCGAGGGCGGCGGTCAGTGGGCGCATGGCTGTGCCAGCGTTACCCATGAACAACTTTGCCTGTAGATTGGGAAGCCGCCCACCCAGTCCTTCTATGGTGACGTTCGAGCCCCTGTTTTCGATGTTGCAGCCCAGTTGCTCAAGGGCGGCCAGCATGACTGCCGTGTCGTCGGAGGCAAGGACGTCGAGTACTGTTGTCTTGCCGCTGCTGAGGGCCGACAGCAACAAGACCCTGTTGGAGATGCTTTTGGAGCCGGGTAGACGGACCACGCCTCCTGCCCTGGCCAGTGGGGGTATGTCCAGATATTCAATGTCGAACATGCGATGGCTATTTGTGTTGCTTTTGCGAGCTGGAAATGCGCCAGTTAGCGCGCGTCTCGCTCGCCTGCTCTATCAGTTTTTCCAGCGCATCGCCATCTCCCGCAGAGATCAGTTTTTCAAGATCCTGAAGGGTTTGCTGAAAAATCCTTGACTGATCAAGCAGTTCTTCGCGATTTGCCACAAGGATGTCGCGCCACATCTTGGGGTCGCTGGCGGCAATGCGCGAGAAGTCACGGAATCCCGGGCCTGCAAGCGACATGTATTCCTTGCCCTTGTCCTGACCCGAAATGCCGTTGATCAGTGCAAATGCGATGAGGTGCGGCAAATGGCTGACGGCCGCGTAAGCTGCGTCGTGCGACTGCGGCGACATCTTGACGACGTCGCAACCCAGGGCTGTCCATACATTCACCGCTTTTTGGAGCTGGACCGTGAAGGTCCGCTCAATGGGCGTGAGGATCACCTGCTTGCCGTTGTAGAGGTTCACGTCGGCGTGCTCTACCCCGGACACTTCCTTGCCGGTAATGGGGTGTGCCGGAACAAAACACCCGACGTTGTCACGCAGCACGCGGCGTGCAGCATCGACCACATCGCGTTTTGTAGAACCGACATCCATCACCAGCGTATTGGGCGTGATGAGGTGCCTGATCGCCTTGAAAGTGGCTTCAGTGGCAGACACTGGAACCGCAAGAAGAACAATATCTGCCCCCGAAACGGCGAGCAGCGCAGACGGCGCCTCCACATCAATGACACCCATCTGTCGCGCGCGTTCAGTAGTGGACGGTGACTTGCTGTAGCCCACTACACGTTTGACAAGTCCGGCCCGCTTCAGTGCGAGCGCAAAGGAGCCGCCCATCAGTCCGCAACCGATGAGTCCCAACTGCTCAAACATGCAGGGAACCAGGTATGGTCAGGGAGTTAAAAAACGTTGGCATGCGCGCGCAAATTCCTGAAAACTTCATTTCAAACACTCACCGGGTAGGCGCCCAGAACCTTGTAAAACGCGCAGAGCTGTTGCAACTCGGTCAGTGCGGCGCTTACATGTGGCTGTGAAGGATGGCCCTGCAGGTCTATATAAAAATAATATTCCCACTGTCCAGAGCGGGCAGGGCGGGATTCAAAGCGGGTCATTGAGACACCGTGATTTTTCAGGGGAACCAGCAGATCGTGTACCGCGCCTGGACGATTGTTGACTGATACGACGAGGCTGATGCAATCCTCGCCAGAAGCTGGAGGTGTGGCAAGCGTCTGGGGCAGACAGACCACTGCAAATCGTGTGCGGTTGAACGCTTCGTCCTGTATGCCATGTGCGACCGCATGCAGGCCGAACTGCGTGCCCGCCCGCTCACTTGCAATACCTGCCCATGCGCCGTTTGTAGATGCAAGTCGCGCGCCCTCTGCATTGCTTGATACTGCATGCCGCTTTGCATGCGGCAGGTGTGCAGTAAGCCAGCCCTGGCACTGTGCCAGAGCCTGCGGATGCGCATAGACGGCTTCAATGCCTTCCATGGAGTCTGACAGGCGCAGCAGGTTGTGCTTCACCATCAGGCTTACTTCACCGACGATGTGCAACGGTGATGTCAGGAACAGATCCAGTGAACGCGAAACTACACCTTCCGTGGAGTTTTCAACCGCCACCACGCCATAACCGGCACCACCAGAAGCTGTGGCCCGGAAGACTTCGTCGACGTTGTCGCAAGGGACTTTTTCAATGCTCTCGCCGAAAAACTGCAGCGCGGCCTGTTCGCTGAAGGTACCAGCCGGGCCAAGATAGGCTACGCGGACGGGCGCTTCAAGCGCCAGGCATGCCGACATGATTTCACGCCACACCGCTGCGACATGCTCACCCTTGAGGGGGCCCTTGTTGGCGAGCTGTATCCGCTCGATGACCTTTGCAACGCGGTCAGGGCGAAAAAATGGTGAGCCTTCCAGCCGCTTTACTTCGCCGACCTGTTCCGCGACGTGGGCGCGCTGGTTGAGCAGTACCAATAACTCGCTGTCGATGGCATCGATCTGGACGCGCAGTTCGGCGAGGCTTTTTGTAGGGTGGGACACGTTTGGAGATTGAATTTCAGGCGTTTTCACGCTCAAATTCTCGCATGTAGTTCACAAGGGCCTGCACGCCCTGAATTGGCATGGCGTTGTAAATGCTCGCACGCATGCCTCCTACCGACTTGTGCCCCTTGAGCTGGAGCAGGCCGCGTGCCCGTGCGCCGGCCAGGAAAGCCTCGTTGCGCGATTCATCGCGCAGCATGAAGGGGACGTTCATCCGCGAGCGGCAGTCCCTGTTGACCTTGTTGACGTAAAAACCGGATTCATCAATGGCTTTGTAGAGCAGATCCGCCTTTGCAATATTGCGCAGTGCCATGGCCGCAATACCCGTAGTACCACCTTCCTTCTGGCGTTTTAGCCATTGGAAAGTCAGCCCGGCAATGTAAATTGCATAGGTCGGAGGTGTGTTGTACATCGATGAATTGCTGGCAACGGTCTTGTAGTCAAAAGCGCTTGGACAGATCGGTAGCGCACCACCCAAAAGGTCTTCGCGTATGACCACAATAGTGACTCCTGCGGGCCCGAGGTTTTTCTGTGCACCACCAAATGCAAGGCCAACTTTTGACCAGTCCACTGTTCTTGAGGCGACGTGTGATGAAAAGTCGATGACCAGTGGCGCATCAGAACCCAGTCCTTTGAGGTCGGGGAGGGCGTCGAACTCTACGCCATTGATGGTTTCATTGGTACACAGGTGCACATAAGCCGAATTGCTGTGCAGCTTCCAGGCGGAAGGCGCAGGTATAGAGGTGTAGCCGTCTTCCTGACTGCTGGCTGCGATGTTGACGTCGCAGTATTTGCGCGCCTCTTTTTGTGACTTTTCGCTCCAGGAGCCTGTCACCACGAAATCAACGGACTTTCCTCCTGACAAATTCAGGGGCACGATGGCGTTCTCGGCCAGGCCCCCGCCCTGCATGAAAAGTATCCTGAAGTTTGACGGTATCGCCAGCAGCTCGCGAAAGTCAGCTTCTGCGGTTTCATATATGGAGATGAATTCCTTGCCCCGATGGCTCATTTCCATAACGCCCATGCCGCTGCCATGCCAATCCAGCATCTCCGCAGCGGCTTGCTCCAATACTTCCTCGGGCAGGCATGCGGGACCCGCAGAAAAATTGAAAGGGCGCGTCATTTCTTGGGGGCAGGCCTTGCAGTTCCGGATGTCGCTGGTGTTGATGGTGCGGCTCTTGTTGCCGGCGCTGAGGTGCTACCAACGATCCTGGCAGCGCTATCGTCAAATTGTTTGACACGGCCCGTCACGTCGGCGCGCGTGATGTCGATAAGCTGCTTGACAAAAGCAGCGCCCAATTCGGGGGCTGCAGCCTGATATTTCTTGATCGCAGGGGATTCGAAGAAAGTGGCAATTTGCTTCAATTCATCAATTGAAAACTTTTCCATATAGGCAGGAACGAGCGCATCTCCGCTTGCTGCCACAACTTTGCCTTTGATGGTTCTGGTGATGTCGTCATAGAGTTTTTTCAGCTCTGCATTCAGTTCATCCTTTGCCTGCTGCTGCCTCGCAGCCGGTACATCTGCCTGCAGCTTTTGCCCCCAGTTTTGCAATACTTCGTCAGTCGCGCTGTCAGCCAGTTGGGCTATCAGTCGATCAAGCTCCGGACCCTGCTGGAGCGCCACTACCTTTGCTGCCCATTCCTGCTTTGAAACAGGAGTTTGTGCATGGCTGAAGTTACAGAGTGCTGTGCCGGCAATGGCCAGTGTCGCGAGAAGCTTTTTCATTTGTCGTTGTCCGTATCTGGTGTTGTGGGGCTGGAATCCAGGTCACTGCCGTTGGCAGTGGTGTCACCTGAATCTGGGCTGTCGTTTTCGTCAAGGGTAGCGTCGTTCTCCACGATGCGCTGCAGCCCGCTCAATTGTGAACCTTCATCAAGGCCAATAAGCGTAACACCCTGTGTAGCCCTGCCCATTTCACGGATTTCGCTTACCCGTGTACGTACCAGGACACCCTTGTCTGTAATAAGCATGATTTCATCGTCTGTGTGTACCAGTGTGGCTGCGACAACCTTGCCGTTGCGCTCACTTTGCTGGATAGCGATCATGCCCTTGGTACCGCGCCCGTGGCGCGTGTATTCAGTGATTGAGGTGCGTTTGCCGTAGCCGTACTGGGTGGCCGTGAGTACGCTTTGCTGCTCGTCTTCTGCAACCAGCATCGCAATCACACTCTGACCGGCTTCGAGGGACATGCCGCGTACGCCGCGCGCTGCCCGGCCCAGCGGGCGAACATCTTCTTCGTCAAAACGTACCGCTTTCCCGCCATCGCTGAACAGCATGACATCGTGCTTGCCATCGGTCAGCGCAGCGCCTATGAGGTAGTCGCCTTCATCCAGGTTCACTGCAATAATGCCGCCCTTGCGCGGGTTGCTGAATTCGTCCAGCGCTGTTTTCTTGACTGTGCCCATGGAGGTACCCATGAACACATACTGGTCCGCCGGAAAGCTGCGTTTTTCGCCAGTCAGGGGCAGCACAACCGTGATCTTTTCGCCATCCTGCAGGGGGAACATGTTGACGATGGGGCGACCACGCGATCCGCGGGATCCAGCCGGGACTTCCCACACCTTGAGCCAGTAAAGGCGGCCGCGATTTGAGAAGCAAAGGATGTAGTCATGCGTGTTGGCGATGAACAGCTGGTCGACCCAGTCGTCTTCCTTGGTGGCCGTCGCCTGTTTGCCACGGCCGCCACGTTTTTGCGAGCGGTATTCTGAAAGTGGCTGGCTCTTGATATAGCCGCTATGTGAAAGTGTGACGACCATGTCGGTCGGCGTGATCAGGTCTTCGGTACTCAAGTCAAAAGAGCTGTGCTCGATCAGGCTGCGGCGCGCGCCCAGCTTGGTCTGGCCGAACTCCTGCTTGATGGCGGTAAGTTCTTCGCCAATGATGACGGAGACACGTTCCGGCCTCGCGAGGATGTCGAGCAGGTCATCAATCTCGGCCATAACCTCCTTGTATTCCGCAACGATCTTGTCCTGCTCCAGGCCCGTCAGGCGCTGCAGGCGCATTTGCAGAATTTCCTGGGCTTGTGTTTCGGACAGGCGGTACAAGCCGTCATTGCCCATGCCGTACATCTTTTCAAGCCCGTCGGGGCGATAGTCATCTGCGTTCACCACACCGCCGTCGGCGCGTGTACGGGTCAGCATTTCGCGAACCAGCTTGCTGTCCCAGGGCTTGAGCATCAGCTCTGCCTTGGCAACAGGTGGTGTCGGTGCATTGCGGATGATGGCGATGAAGTCATCAATATTTGCAAGTGCGACGGCCAGACCTTCAAGTACATGCCCTCGTTCACGCGCTTTTCGCAGCGTAAACACGGTGCGCCGCGTCACCACTTCACGCCTATGAGACAGGAATACCTGTATGAGGTCCTTGAGGTTGCAGAGCTTGGGCTGGCCGTTGACCAGTGCCACCATGTTGATGCCGAAGGTGTCCTGCAACTGCGTCTGCTTGTAAAGGTTGTTAAGCACAACCTCGGGCACTTCACCCCGCTTGAGCTCAATGACAAGGCGCATGCCCGACTTGTCGCTCTCGTCCTGGATGTGGCTGATACCCTCGATTTTCTTTTCGTGGACCAGCTCGGCCATGCGCTCCTGCAAGGTCTTTTTGTTGACCTGGTAAGGCAGCTCGTCGACGATGATGGATTGCCGCTGGCCCTTGTCAATATCTTCAAAATGGCACTTGGCACGCATCACAACCTTGCCTCGACCCGTGCGGTAGCCGTCCTTGACGCCGTTGATGCCGTAAATAATGCCAGCGGTGGGGAAGTCTGGCGCGGGCACGATTTCCATCAGTTCATCAATGGATGCTTCAGGATTTCTCAGCAGATGCAGGCAGGCGTCCACTGATTCATTAAGGTTGTGCGGCGGGATGTTGGTCGCCATGCCGACGGCGATGCCGGAGGAGCCGTTGACGAGCAGATTGGGGAACCTGGCGGGCATGACCAGCGGTTCGTTTTCGCTGCCGTCGTAGTTGGGGCCGAAATCGACCGTTTCCTTGTCCAGGTCGGCAAGCAGTTCATGCGCGATCTTGGACATCCGGATTTCGGTATATCGCATGGCGGCGGCGTTGTCGCCGTCAACGGAGCCGAAATTGCCCTGGCCGTCCACCAGCATGTGCCGCAGGGAGAAGTCCTGCGCCATGCGCACTATGGTTTCATAAACTGCGCTGTCACCATGAGGGTGGTATTTGCCGATCACGTCGCCGACGATACGGGCGGACTTTTTATAGGGGCGGTTCCAGTCGTTGTTGAGCTCGTGCATGGCAAACAGCACGCGTCTGTGCACTGGCTTGAGGCCGTCGCGTGCGTCTGGCAGCGCCCGGCCGACGATAACGCTCATGGCGTAATCCAGATAGCTGCGCCGCATCTCCTCCTCAAGACTGATGGGGAGGGTTTCTTTTGCAAACTGGGTCATGAAGGGCCTGGGTAGAGATTTGTCGCGTTGTGCTTGGGCAGCAACAACGGATTTTAAGGCCTGAGTTTAAGGTGCCGGGGTTGTGGCTCAGCAGCAACAAACTCCAAAGATTCTCATGTCTCTGTCAGACGAACGCGATTGTGGGCTTGTGGCTTCAATAGGCTGTGGCACAATATCTGTAACGCTTTGAGTGATGGTCATTCACGGCGTGTAACTTATTAATCGCAGCCAGTCTGCGGCTTTTCTCTAGAGGAGAACCATGAAGAAACTCAACAAAGTGGCAATGTTGTTTGCTTCCGCAGCGCTTGCTACCGCCGCTGGTGCACAAACAATCGACAACTGGAAAAACGGTACCGGCGAATACGTCTGGAAAAACGGCACCAACGAATATTGCTGGCGTGATGCAAATTGGACGCCTGCTACTGCAGCTCCAGGTTGCGATGGTGCCATTGCTCCAGCTGTCGCTCCTCGCGCTGCCGCTCCCGCACCTGTTGCTGCTGCTCCAGCACCTGCTCCAGCACCTGCTCCAGCAACCGTGGCTTCCAAGGTCACCTACGCTGCTGATGCATTCTTCGACTTCGACAAGTCTGTCATCAAGCCAGAAGGCAAAGCCAAGCTGGATGACCTGGTTGGCAAGATCAAGGACATCAACCTTGAAGTCATCATCGCTGTTGGTCACACCGACTCCGTTGGTAGCGACTCTTACAACCAGAAGCTGTCTGTCCGCCGCTCTGAAGCTGTGAAGGCATATCTGGTGTCCAAGGGCATCGAGAAAAACCGCGTCTACACTGAAGGCAAGGGCGAGAAGCAGCCAGTTGCTGACAACAAGACCGCCGAAGGCCGCGCCAAGAACCGTCGCGTGGAAATCGAAGTGGTTGGTACCCGCGCCAACAAGTAATCCTTACGGATTCTTCAAAAAACCGCGCTACGGCGCGGTTTTTTTATGCCTCAACGATAATTGCTTCATGCCTATTACAGACAACGTCGATCCCGCCGAGCTGGCCAAATTCTCGGACCTTGCCCACCGATGGTGGGACCCCGAAAGCGAATTCCGGCCTTTGCACCAGATCAATCCCTTGCGACTGGGCTGGATTGACGGATTGGTGCCACTGGCTGGCAAGCGGGTACTGGATGTAGGCTGTGGCGGAGGAATTCTGGCCGACGCCATGGCGCGCAAGGGCGCTCAGGTTTTGGGCATCGATCTGGCTACCAAGTCCCTCAAAGTGGCACAACTTCATGCCCTGGAAGCCCAGACCGAAGGTGTCAGCTACCAGGAGATCAGCGCCGAAGCACTGGCTGCCGAGCAACCGGGCTCTTTCGACGTGGTGACCTGCATGGAAATGCTTGAGCATGTCCCTGACGCCTCGTCTATCGTCAAGGCCTGTGCAACCCTGGTCAAACCCGGTGGCCATGTGTTCTTTTCCACGATCAACCGCAATCCAAAAGCTTTTCTTTTTGCGATTGTGGGCGCCGAGTATGTTCTGAACCTGCTGCCGCGTGGCACCCATGAATACGCCAGGCTGCTCAAGCCCAGCGAGCTCGCGGCCCATTGCCGGGCCAACGGGTTGACCTTGCAACAAACCCGCGGAATGCAATACAACCCGCTGACTCGCCACTACTGGCTTGATGCCGACACCAGCGTCAACTACATGCTCGCCACAACGCGCGCCTGATCACTGCCAGACAGCCACAAGATGTTTAAAGATATTGAAGCCGTCCTGTTTGATCTCGACGGCACCCTGATAGACAGTGCCCCCGACCTGGGCGCAGCCGCAGACAAAATGCGTGTTGACCGAGGTCTGGCATCCTACCCGCTCGATCTTTACCGCCCGATGGCCGGTGCAGGCGCCCGCGGAATGATCGGCATCGCCTTTGGCCTGACACCGCAGGACGATGGTTTCGAAGCCCTCAGGGAAGAATTCTTCGCCAATTACGAAGCCTGCATGACCGAACGCACATATGCCTTCGAAGGTGTCGAAGGGCTGATTGGACAACTGGCAGAGGCAGGCCTCAAGTGGGGCGTCGTCACCAACAAATCAGAGCGCTTTACATTGCCCCTGACCGCGGCCATGCCGCTTTTTGAAAGTGCGCAGGCCATTGTGAGTGGCGACACCACACCCCATGCCAAGCCGCATCCCGCACCGTTGCTTGAAGCCGCACGCCGAATAGGCATCGCGCCAGAGCGCTGCCTCTATGTAGGCGATGACGAGCGTGACATCGTGGCTGGCCGCGCAGCGGGCATGCCCACGGTCGCGGCGGCCTATGGCTACCTTGGCTCAGCGCCTGATGCCGCTGCCTGGAAGGCCGATGCTGTCATCTCTTCACCGATGGCCCTCTTGAATTTGCTGCGCATGCCTTAAACTACCTGTCTGGGGCTGCATTGGTTTCGACGTGGGTTCGGACGCGGTGTGGTGCATGTCGAGCTGAGTGTGCTCGTAAAACTGATTCAAACAAACTAACTGCAAACGACGAACGTTTCGCACTCGCTGCTTAATTGCCAGTGAGCTTTACAACAGCAGGCCGTTGGGCTGGGCAAGGGGTGTTTGGCGCAAGCTGAATGCTCCCGGCTGTAAAGATAATTTCATCGGCTGGCTCCGGGCTGGGTACCTTAACCCGGGGCAAGAAAATAGGGTGCTGGCGTCCTGTGTAGCGTGCGACTGCGCGACACAGGTGGCGAGACTCAAATCAGACCGCTAAACATGTAGATCTGCCCGAACAAGGCTTGCGGACGGGGGTTCAAATCCCCCCAGCTCCACCATCCATCAATCTAGCATCGTCTAGATTACTCCCGAAAAGACTGGTTTCTCCTCTGAAATTGGTCTTTTTTTGTCCTCATCTGTCCAGTCTGATTCATTGACAGCCGGGGGTAGGTGGGGGTACAAACAGGTCCCCTGTTCCCCCAAAAGTACAGGCAACTCTGGTTTGTTCCCCCATCTAGGATAGCTCCATGCTCACTGACGTGCAATGTAAAAAGGCCGTGTGTCCACCAGACGCAAAGCGCGCACGCCTGAGTGATTCGCAGGGCTTGTATCTTGAGATTACGCCCAACGGCAAGAAGCGATGGTTCTGGAAGTACCGCATCGCCAAGGTTGAAAAGCGCCTGGCGCTGGGCTCTTATCCAGATGTAGGCTTGATGGCGGCGCGCAAAGCTCGTGACACTGCCAAGCTTCAAAAAGTCGATGGCCACGACCCTGTTCATGTGCGCAAAGTGCAAAAGTTAAAGGATGCGAATCCTGATTCGGACACCTTCAAAGTGGTTGCGCTGGAGTGGTACGGCAAGCAGGTTTCAGAGTGGAGCCCTGGCCATGCGGAGCGCATCTTCCGGCAGTTGGAGCGTGATTTATTTCCGTGGATTGGTGCAACACCAATGGGTGAAATCCACGCCATGGACCTGCTCGCAGCCCTGCAAAGAGTCGAAGAGCGCGGCGCAATTGAAACAGCCGACCGAGTACTCATGGTTGCACGCCAGGTGTGGGAGTACTGGCTCCCGACGACTAACAACACGCAGCGCAACATCACCGAAGGACTGAAGTCACGGCTGACACCTTATCGCGGAAAGACCTTCGCTGCAGTTCTGGAGCCAGAGCGGTTCGGCGCATTATTGCGTGCGATCAAGCAATACAAAGGCGGTCCGATTGTTCGTGCGGCGCTGCAAATCGCGCCCATCGTGTATCAACGGCCGGGTAACCTGCGGCAGATGGAGTGGGCTGAGATCGATGTGATTGATTGGTCTGAGTCCGATTTGACGGATGCGCTCTGGACCATACCAAGCATGAAGATGAAACGCTCAGTGATTGAGAAGGAGCAGGGCGATGATCATGTTGTGCCGTTACCCAAGCAAGTGCTAACGCTTCTCAAAAACCTACATCCCATCACAGGCCATGGCCGGTATGTGTTCCCCGGCGAACGGGACCATGACAGGCCAATTTCAGACAACTCTGTGAGAAGTGCGCTGTATGCCATAGGCTTCGGCAAAGAACAGTCCTGGCACGGTTTCCGGGCCTCAGCGCGCACAATGCTGGTGGACCAGCTCGACCTTGACCCGCTAATGATCGAAGCGAACTTGGCGCATGCGGTCAAGGACGCGAACGGCCGAAGCTACAACCGTACCCAATACTTGAACAAGCGCCGGCAGATGATGCAGGCTTGGGCGGATTACCTAGATCAGTTGCAAAGCGGTGCGCCGGTAGTGGCGCTGAGAGTTGCGTGACTAGGCAACCTTACGATTGTGCGCCTCAGCGTTAACTCTTTAAGGCTGAGGACTAACGCTTTGTACGGCTGGGCGTTTGATACGGGGAGGCAATTGATCGTCATCCTTCCACCTTTCATGTAGCCAGCACAAATGTTCATAAACTCGAGCTGCGTTAGGCCTCTTAACCTCATTCCGCCTGCTTTTAATTAGCTCTTCGGCAATGCAGTAAATCGTGCAAACGTTTCCACGCATTGAGCTCTTCATTACTCGTTCGTGCAAATCTCCGTGACGAATGCCAACAGCAATGAATTCAAAATAGTTCAGTAAATATCCGAGAGATATTAGGTCGACCGAAGGCGGAGGATTTTTAACCTCTTCTGCAGTCAGTGGCATCAACGCGCCACCCCTATACATAAAGCTTGCCTGTACAGCCTTCAAATTGTCCATGTACGTAGCTGACAATCTAGAAGTTAAAAGCGTATTAATTGTGTGCTGTTTGACGGAATTCCGAAGGGTGACAAGAGAGGTAATCATCCAGCCGGCTGCAGCTAGAAAAGCTGCGGTTAAGACTACACCCTGCGTACGATCAAATTCAAATGGATCTAGGTCCAAAAAAGGAATTGTCCATTCGTTCTTTTCCCAGATATAAAGACCAAAGCCACAAACTATCAGCGCACAAAGTAAAAGGCCCAGCAAAATGCTGGGCCTCAAAAAATACGCGATGCTTTTAATCCAAGCCATAGCCTTCACTTGTAATTTTGCTCATATCACTCTCCTTATAGATAGCATTCACTTCGACAATCGAACTTTTTGCTATTTCAGTGCCGCGAATCTGTCACCAGATGCGCTACCGAATTAATAGTGTATTACACAACCCGGTCTAGACCGCATTACCGGCCCCAATCTTTCCCGAGCCCACGGGCTTTTGTGCATTTGGACTACAAATTTGGATGACTCCGAGAGTCATTTGGGGCAGGCGCAAAAATTCACAAGATGAAAATTTGAAATCGATTGCAAATTATTAAGTGCAAATACTTGCACTGCGTCAGAGCTATTTAAGAATAAAGTATTAAAAATATACTCAGAAAGCGGTTTTTTAGATGCTAGCAACAGAATATTGCCTGTTCGACCTCGCTTGGTGGCCTATCTGTATGCAGAAGGCGGAGTGGGCTAGTTGGGTGCAAGCCTTTGGCTCAATTGCCGCGATTGGCCTTGCCGTCTGGCTTCAATATCGCGCCACCACTGCAAACGAACGCCAGGCAAATCAATTGGCGGTGTCGTTCGCCGTGCAGACCTTACTAAGTCTAAAAACAATGCATGACGTGTGTGTAGTCGAAGCGTTTGGAGATCATGACGGGGCGAAAGAGGAAATCCGCGATGCACACGAGATCGGCAAAGGACTGCTCATCATTCCTGGAATTGAAAAGCGCCTCCCACTTATTTTTACGCTGCGTTCGATTTTATTGAGGGCTCTTAATGAAGTTGCTCCTGCAATTGGTACTGAAGCATGGTCTACATACTGCTTGCGATTTCAGAGCTATTTGGGTTGGGCGCGAGAGGTTATTGAAAAAGACGGAATAAAAGTATCGTCTGACATTTTTGAGACGCCAATACAGGGAGACTAAATGGTCACCAACCATCCTATTCATGTCAAACGGGACTCGTATAAAGGTAACGTTGCCAAGAGGACTGCAAAGGCGAACCTCGCAAATCGCACTGCCGCTGTGCTCGAAAAATACATCAACGAGAAGATTGCGGCGCAGACAGAGCCGATTGCTCAATATATGTATTCTCAAATCTCACACGCCACCGGAGTTCCTGTTGAGGTGGTCAGGGAGCTTTGCTTCGTCATTGACGGAGGGCATAACGGATTTACAGTAGTGAAGCCCGGAATGACCTATGCTCAAGCTATGGAAGCCCGTAGGGGGCAATAGGACATAAAGTCGCAACGGTAAGCTGAACCTTAGGAGAAAGCATGACAGATATAGACGCGAAATCGCTGGCCAATTCCGTCCTTAGCAAGTTGCTAGAGCACCAAGAAAATGTAGTTGGAACCTATCCTTTGGTTAATGTTGCTTCTGCAGAAGAGGCGGCTAAAAGCATTGCCGCTTTTCGAAAAACTCTGATTGAAGAGTTCAAAAAGGATTGAGACGAAAGTCATCAGACGATGAAAAGATTTGTTCTGTTGGTCGGCCTGCTAGTGCACCTCACTGCCAATGCGCAATTTGAAAGCCTCCAACTAGAAATCGATGAGGTGTTGTCGTCAGGAGGCTACGTCTCAGGCGTGGATCTGTATACGTGGGGGAAACGCACACCTCTGCTTCTGGGCTACACCATAGCAATACATGATGCAGATCAGGGGGCGCAGTCGCGAGGCGCGCCGGACTACTGCGTGCCGAATGAAGTCACCAGAGGCCAAATTTCCGACGTAGTATTCAAATACCTCGATGAAAACCCGTCTACTCGTCATAAGCCTGCAGCTTTTCTTGTGCGTCAGTCTTTCCGCGCTGCATGGCCCTGCAGAAAGCAAGATCCTGCGGTCCCGCAAAGAAGTCCAAGCCTTCCGCCTTGAGAATCCCTGCCCCTCTACGGGCCTGCTGCGCGGCGCCTGTCCAGGCTATCAGGTGGACCACACCATTGCTCTCTGTGCCGGCGGTCCAGACCACCGCTCAAACATGTTCTGGCTGTCAGTCGAGGACCACAAATTCAAGACCTTCACAGACTTGAGGGAGTGTCGTAAGCTGAGGGAAAACGCAGGTAAGCCGGCTGCTTGAGTGAAAATCATGACCGACAATTTATCTCGACTAACCCACGTTTCAGCGCCATGCGAAAAGCTCTTATTCTGTCGCTCTTAATCATTACGGCTTCGGCGCAGGCACAAATGATGATCGAGGCTGAAATGGTAGGACAGGTGCTCACCACGACCAAGCAAGGCACCGTCGACGCCTGCGGGATTCGATTCATCGGCCTCCCAAAGACTCCCGCATCGGACCGTGTGCGAATGATCGACGGCTCACTGAATGTCACCGCTGCCGGCCGAGGGGTGGGAAAGCTGATTGTGATGGAAGGGCCGCGCCCACCTGACATCAAGACGATGCGAACTGTGAAGATTCTTGGAGTTTGGGTGAAAGCCCAAGGTAAGGCACCCGCTGCGCCAATCACGCAACTTATACCGGGTGAGACACCTGGCTCTGTTTTATACGCAGCACAGAGTGAGCCTACCTTAGACGCCATCCATGCAATGGCTTCTGATCGAACGCTGCAGATAGGCATCAAAACTCAAGTTGGTGTAGAGACTATCTACTTTGGCACGGTGAAGCTGGAAGAAGCCGAACGAGCGCAGTTTACTGACTGTCTTGACGAGTTACAGAACGTCATCAAGAAATAATGAAGCACCGGTTACTTACATACCCGCCAAGAAGCGGCCTTTTGTGTCTTGCTTGATCAAGCTACCCCGCTTCAAAAGCCCTTTCGATGGTTACTATGTCAAAAAAATTCCTTGTTGAGACCTACGATGCCTACGACGCTCCGTCAGATCGCCACCATTTGCTCGTAGGCGAGTTTGATTCGGCGGAGGGTGCGCTGCTCGCTGCGCAAAGGGTGATCATCGATTTTCTGAGGGTTAACCGACCAACCATGAAGTCAGCGCAAGAACTCGCGGACCAATTCTCTACATTCGGGGAAGTGCCGATGATCTTAGGCGAGCCGCAGGTCGAATTTGACCCGTTTGATTTCGCTGAGGTTGAGGCGAGAAAAATGTTTGCAGCTTGTACTCCCGTTTTTGACAACGTGTAGAGGTCCGCGGCGATAGCTGTCACCTGCAACATCAACCCGCTTCGGCGGGTTTTTTTACGCCCTAACAACCCTCGTAATTCTTCGTGGCGATTGCAGATTTCATTTTTGGACGGTATATCTCTGGAATAGTTTGATGGCTCCAGGGGGAGCAGACTCGGATATCAGCTTAATATTTGCCGAAGACCCGAACATCCGCTGCAGTTCTAGTATTGCCGCCTTCCTAAATCGGGCCTGATAGACCAGCGGCTCGTTCAGTCCAGTGAATGCGATAGCTCGACCCTCCCCAGCATCAACATCAAACAGCGTGCCTGAAGCATCTGCAGGGATGACCCGAACCGAGACCGGCAATCCATCGACGGTAACTATTTGCTCCGGCGCGTTGGCGAAGCGTGAATCGTATCCAGCGCAGCCCAAAAGCAGCGCAGCTAAAAATAATAGCGAGGTGCGTAGTCTCATATTGTTCCATCTCCTATCGAAGAACATCTTACCTTCGGGTACGCCAATGGCCACAGCCAGATCACTTCCATGTGGGGACGCCATTAACTGAGGGGAGTGTCCTTGTAATCGGATCGAGGTCATCAGCTGCCTTAGACGCCCATTCGACCCATTCCACCGTCCAAGTAGATCCGGTAGGTTGACTCGCTACCTCGGCGATGTAGCGCCGCAGGTTGGTCGCGTGCTGCCATTGGTCGGCTTCGGCAATAAGCTTTTTTCGTCGTTCAAGTTCATCCGCTTTAGCCTTCGCTTCGAGTTCTCTTTGCTGCGTCAACTTTTCCCAAGCCGCGCGTTGCACAGCTAATCGTTCTTGCTTTACTTTTTCTTGTCTGGCTTCCACCCGAGCCTTGATCACCACTGGGTAGAGTCGAACGAAAAACTCATTGAGTTGATGCTCTATTCCTTCAGATTCTCGATCGCGAATCTCGAACTCAGAACCGGGATAGCGGTCCACGACCAGGACGAGCTTCTGATCTCTATCTCGCATCGCAAATGAGAAGCTTGCACCCTCCAACTGGACCCTCATTCGAGCAGAACGTTCATCGTATGTAACTTCGCAGCCACGGCGTGCGGCGGCAAATAGCAAAGCGTTTGAGATGGCTAATGCGCGCTCATAGGTTTCCAAAGAAACACGAAGAAATACCCTCTCTCTTTTGGGCAGCACAAAAGGGTCGTCGAGTGCACGGTATTTCAGGAAATCTAAATTTGGTTCCCATCGACGGGAGAGTTTGGGACGAGCATCACGCGCAGCTTTCTCTTTTTCCAAGGCCTTGCGAGACTTGACGGCCTCAAGAAATCTTTCGCGTATGGGAGCTAGAACAGGGTGCCACCGCTTGGGTTTCAGATCGACGGCTATTAGGTTCTCTGGCATATCCTCTTTTGCAAGAGCCTGCTGGAGCCACACGGCGTCCTCGGGCCTGTCGAACTCCGAACTGGGCACAGGCGCAGGCCTGCTGACAAACACGGTGCGCTCAGATTCGGCTGGAAGTTCAGTTCTAGGTACTGTATGGCCGGCGGCGACTTTGGCCCAGTGACCACCGGCAGGCAAGGGGATGTTCATCGCCTTACAGACCTTTCGGATGCCGTTATCCGACATGCCGTATTTCTCCCCCAGCTTGGTTAGGGGAGTTGTCCAAACCTCTTCATAGAGCGCCAGGCGCTCGAAGGTAATGTCCATCTTTGCCTCCGTGACCGGTAATCCTATCGGTTTTTGCAGAAGCAGAGGGCAATTATTGGGCTACGAAATTACCGATGTCTGATGCAGCCTCGATTTGTCTTATGTGGTATCGCACAATATAGATACAACATTAAAAACGCCGGAGGGCCTGCATGGAGCCAAGGATTTTTCCGATTGAGATCGTTGACAGAGTTATCAACACGTACGCAGAGAGTCCGCAGATTTTCTACAAATGGGTATGTGAGTTTGTGTTGGGTCGCCAGCCGGCTGCTGACTCCCCTGCGTCTATCTGGCAGGAGGGACTAACTGAAAGGGAATGGGCGCGAACGTGGCGGTATAGATACCTTGCAGCTGCAATATTGGTAAAGCTGGAGCCCGAATTGCCGACTGTGGTTGGAGAAGACATTTCCCTATTCGCCTTTGTGACTGAAAAACTCAATAAACGATATGCCGAAATTGACAAAGACTCATCGGAATTGAGAGAGGTTAGCCTTCTCCACTTTGATGACTTGGCAGAAATCTTTTTTGACCGACGGAAATGGGATCTGCAATACGCATGTCTTGAAGCCTGCAATTTTGTTGCAGATGGAGTTCCTGTTTTTTCCAAAAACTCCGTTGGAGGGCTACAGCTAGTTGACGAGGAAGGTCCAAAGATAAGTTTTCTTATAGAGTGCTCAAAACTCAGGGGGTTTCCGCATCTTTATTCCCCGCCCACCTGGATGCAAACCGGCTTTTTTCGCCGTAAGGATTTGATAGCCCACGATCGGTTTAAATTTACCAATCTACGACATGAACCTGAACATGCAGAACCCTGATGGCCACCCAAATTCCCCCGTCTATGGCCACCTCAAACTCCCCCACCTGAACTGATCGGGGATAGGGGTTTAACGCCGGCGTCGTCGGCACCTGTTGGCAGGACATTGATCCAGTCTTCCCCGAGGGAAGGCCAAGGAGTGAATGTCTTGAAGTCCAACCAACGCGCCACCATAGAGACACTGCTGGAGCGCAACACATCGCAACGCGAGATCGCCCGCATCACGGGCATCGACCGCAAGACGGTCAGGAGCTACCACCAGCGCTGGCTGGAGCAACTGCAGTCAAATTCCCCCGGGGTGGCCACCGGCTCGGCAGGTCAAATTCCCCCACCCTGGCCACCGGCTCCTGGGCCGGTGGCCACCTCCCTGTGCGAACCCTGGCGCGAGTTCATCGAAGCCCAGCTGCGGCTGAAGCGAAACGCCACGGCCATCTACCAGGACCTGGTCGACCAGCACGGCTTTGATGGCCAGTACAACTCGGTCAAACGCTTCTGTGCAAAGTTGCGGCACAAGGAGCCCGAGCAGTTCGATCGCCTGTCCTTCCTGCCCGGCGAGGAGATGCAGGTGGACTACGGCGAGGGCGCGCCCACCCGCGTGCCCGGCAGCGACCGGTACCGCAAGCCCCGCCTGTTCGTGGCCACCTTGCGGTATTCCCGTGCCAGTTTCCGGTGCGTGGTCTGGAAGTCCAGCCAGCAGATCTGGGCCGAGCTGCACGAGCGGGCCCTGCGGTACTTCGGGGGCTGCCCCCAGTACGTGGTGCTGGACAATCTGAAGGAAGGCGTCCTCAAGCCCGACCTGTACGAGCCCGATCTCAACCCGGTGTACGCCGCCGCCCTGGCGCACTACGGCGTGGTGGCCGACCCGGCGCGGGTGCGAGACCCCAACCGCAAGGGCACGGTGGAGCATGCCATCGGCCATACCCAGGCCACGGCCTTGAAGGGCCGGCGCTTTGAGTCCATCGAGGCCCAGAACGAGTTCCTGGCGCACTGGGAGAAGAGCTGGGCATCCAAGCGCATCCACGGCACCGAGCGACGCCAGGTGCAGGCCATGTTCGAGGAAGAGCGCAGCCACCTCAAACCCCTGCCAGTGCTGGGAATGCAGTATTTCGACGAGGCGGTGCGCACCGTCTGCGACGACAGCTGTGTGCGGGTGGATCACAGCAGCTACGCCGCTCGCCCGGCGAACATCGGCTCCAAGGTGTTGGTGCGCATCTACGCCCAGCGCATCGAGATTCGTGACATGCACACCCGTGCCTTGCTGCGCACCCACGCCAAGGCCGAGCGTCCCGGCACGGTGATTCTGCCCATGGAGGAGCGGGTGTTCAATCCGTCTCGCGAGACCCGCCTGATCCTGCGTCAGGCCGGCGAGATTGGTGAGCACGCCAGCCGGCTGTGTGAGCTGCTCTTTGCCATCGAGGGTCGTGTCGGGCAGCGCAAGCTCTGGGGCATTGTGGGACTCATGCGCCGTTACCCGGCGCACTGCATCAATGCCGCCTGCGCCCAGGCCCTGGAGCAAGGGGTCTACAGCTACAAGCGCGTGCTGGCGCTGACCGAAGCCCTCTTTGCCCAGGCGATGGCGGCCATCGAGGCTACCTGCGGCGAAGCACCCGCCGCCGGTGCCCACGCGCTGACGCAGCAGCATGAGCTCATCCGAGACGCTGAGGAGTACAGCGATCTCTTCGCGCTCGCCGCCGCCACGGCAAACACCACCACCACCACCACCACCAACAACAACACCACCAACGCACCGGGAGTTCAGCCATGAACATGATCGAGATCGAACGCGCGCTGCGCGAGCTGCGCCTGTCCGGCATCGCCGAGACCCTGTCCACCCGCGTGATGCAGGCCCAGGCCGCCCAGCAGCCTTTCCTGGAGACCTTCGCCGCCATGCTGCAAGACGAGCTGGACCGCCGGCGCTCTCGCCTGACCGAGCGCCGCTTCAAGCGCTCGGGTCTGGATGAGCGCCCCTCGCTGGCTGACTTCGACTGGCGTTTCAACCCGAAGCTGCCGCGCAGCGCCTGCTTCGAGTTGCACACCCTGAAGTTCATCGGCGAGGGGGCCAACGCGCTGATCATCGGCAAGCCGGGCACCGGCAAGAGCCATGTGGCCAAGGCCGTGGCCTACCAGGCCACGCTGCAGGGCTATGACGTGCGTTACCTGGAAGCCGACACCGAGTTCGCCCGTTACGCGCTGGCCACTACGGCAGAGCGCACCGAGCTGCTCAAGGACTGGGTCGCGCCGGACCTGCTCGTCCTCGATGACCTGTTCCTGGCCAGACGCATCAGCGAGCATGCCGCTGAAGTCCTACAGGCCATCGTGCACCAGCGCTACAAGCTGCGCCGCGCTGTTCTCATCACGTCCAACCGCGTGGTGCAGGACTGGGGCAAATACCTCGGCGACGCCACCATGGCCAGCACCATCCTGGATCGCCTCATGCACCGCTGCGCGATGCTGGAGTTCGAGGGCAAGAGCTACCGCCTCAAGGAGGCCGCTGCACGCATCGCCATCACACCCGAGTCGTCATAATCCGACCGTCCTGCCTGGGGGAATTTGGGGTGGCCAAGGGTGGGGGAATTTGACCTGGCCATCGGGGTGCAGAAGTCAGAAAGCTCTACAGAAGTAGCCTTGATTTAGTGTTCCCAGATGCAAAAAAAGGCTCTTTCGGATCACACCCATGCATGGATGAATCTCATCCGCGCTACTCGGCGAAGCTTGCCGCAGCGATCAAGGCTTGGGAAGCGATGGATGACGAGAGTCTGATGTCTGGTATGAAGCCTCAAGCAGCTATGGCGGCCTGGCTCGAATCCCGTTGGGCAGAGTTAGGTCTATCTTGGGACGGAAAGCGCAACAACACAGCTATTGCTGAGGTTGCAAAGGTCGCAAACTGGGATCTCTTGGGTGGTCCGCCGAAAACTCCGGGATGACCGCGCTCGGGTGAGATGCAAAGTCGCTTGAAGCACTGAGGTGGGGGTGGGTTAGGCTAACTCACCCCTACCAATACCCCCGATGGTGGGCGAGTTTTCTGCAACTCATCCACCTATTCGCTTGGCGCGCTTTTTGTAAATATACATCCCAAGCCCAGCCGCCATCGTGCTGGACAAGTCGGGACGGCATCATGCAATTCAATGTTTTTGGTCCGCTGTGCAAACGCAATCGGCGAACGACTAAGCTTGCCAGTTCGGCCGGGCTGGTGAGGGGACTTCGCCGTACACGTAGTCATAACAGTCCTGCCAAGCCTGGTCTTTGTTTCGGCGATAGGGCTGGCGGCTGCTATCTTGACTGTCACCAGAGGCGCGATTTAAAAAACGGTAGTAAGGTGGTGGAGTGTCATCCACAGTCACAACCACCCAATGAAGCAGTTTTAGTTCGTCAATCTGGGCCTTGGTCGGCACGTAGCCTCGAACGTTGGGATGCGGAACAGTCATTTAGTAATCTGCCAAAGGTCGGTCAGGTCGGTCAGGTTGGGCTGCTGAGCCACAAGCTATTTCTTGTTGGGGTTTTTGGTAGTCGCTGGCGGTGTAGTGCTAGCGCGACTAGGCCCGCTTGCTCTACCTCGCACAAGGCGTGTTTCGAATGGCTGGACGTTGACCTGTCTGCTATCGGGTGCTGCGTACATTTTGAAATACCCGCGCGCGTCCAGTTCCTCAACAAACTTACGAAGTTGAGCAATTTTCTGATCGTCAGAATGGTCCAGCAACTTGAGGATCGAGAATGCAGCTCCGCGGCCATCTCGTTCATTGAGCCATTCAAGGAAGTCGGCTTCTATAAGCGGGTGAAGCAGATCAGTTTTTGCTTTGGCCGGCAACCTTTCGGCCGCGAGCAGCAGCATTCGTGTGCTAATAGATCGAAAGTGGTCGCACATGTCTGCTACCACCTGGAATTGACGGGTCAGTTCCCGCTGTTCCTCCAACTGATTGGCCAAGGTGTTGTTCTCAGCGTCCCCGAGTTCGTCAAAGGACGCTTGAATGCGCGCGACTATTTCCGCGTTGAGGGTCCTGTTATTGGCTGCGGCTTGCTCTTTCAGCTGAGTCCGCATGCCTGTTGGCATCCGAAGGATGTATTTATCAGACTCGCTGGTGGTCGCGGATCGGCCGGGTTGTTTTTCCATTGCATAAGCATACTGGCTTCAAGCCATCCGACGAACGGTAGTTGCGATGTATGGCTTGAAGCCATAATATGCAATACATGGCTTTAAGCCATAACAAAGGAGCTACCTCATGTCCCGAACTCAAATTCCGATTGGTCTACGAGTACCGCCACACCTCGCCGATTGGCTCAGGCAACAGGCGGCAGAAAACCAGCGGAGCGTCGCAAACCAAACAGCGTGGGTCCTCGATCAATTCCGCAAGCAGCAAGCGGACAAACCCGCTGCCCAGCCTCCCTAGTGCGCAAGTAGGCGAGCCCTGCGAAGACGGCAATCGACGCAAGGCTCTATATCGAAAACCCCCACTCATCAAAGTAAAGGAAACGACAAATGGATTCTATTTCATGGACCCTGTCACGGGCACCGGCGGCTTCTTCTTCGGCTTCAAAAAGGCGCCCAGTCACCGCCAATCAGGCCAAGTCATTCAAAAATCCGCCAACGTTCAAGGAGGTCTGCAGCCTACACGAGGCCATCTGTCAGCTTCTGGACTCGCTGGCAGCTACGCCGAGCGACCAATCCCCCAAATGCAATGCCATCTGCTGGGAGGTTGCGGCCGAATTCCCAGCTATTCCCCTAAGGGGCGAAGGTCAAGGGCAATGTTTCCTGGCGCAAGCAAAACTTGACGGATTGCTGGGCGAACGTAGCGATGCTACTGAACTGCATAAGGCCTTGATCGAAAAAATCGCACCACGGATCGACACGCTTTTCGATTGGCTTGACTGGATGCCCAAGCGTGCAGAGGATACATCTGCGCAGCAGCTCCAGCATGACATGACGGGCATCAAGCTCGCTGGCGAGTTGATCAAGCAAGGTGAAGCCCTGCAGGGTACTGATGGTTCATTCTTTCCACGGATGTATCGCCCCAACGGCATTGAACTCAACAACTATGCGCTGAGCTCTATCAACCTAGTCATTGCTCATCCTGAGATTGCCCAAGGCTTTGCCGCGGTGCTTTCAGGCCACTTTGCATATGAAGGCGGCACTCCCGATGTGGATGTTTGCTACCTCCAGGCCAAACATGAAGAAGTTTTTGGACCAGGAACTTGGGCCGGTGCCGACGAGGAAACGGACCCGGCAGCTAGTCAAGACAAAGACTACACACCCGAGCAGACTTTTATTGCCGGGGTGAGGCTTGCGGCAGAACTCTTTCGGCGGGGGACTGAATTGGCGAAAACCGCCCCGCAGGACTGCGCGCTTCAACGCAAGCATCGCCCGCAAGGGCGTGCACAGAACGATTTCGTTACTCAGTTTTTGGAACAGCTGGTCACGTATCCGGACCTCATTCCGGGGTTTTCCGCGGTCTTCACAGACATCTTGGCAAATTGCGAAGTTAACTGTGAAGGCGGTCATGAGTTCTACCTGAAACCCTCATACGAGGAAATCAAAGGGCCTGGCACCGCAGACGATGACGAACCTGAATCGACCGTGGCAGCCGTAGAGACAAAGGCCAACGAATTCCTCGGCCCACAGGGGAGAAGTCTGGCCCTGGAATGCTCATATGAAATCGAGTCTCTGACCAAGCTCCTGATTCAGGAAACCGATGGCGAATCGAATGGGTCCCTGGTTCGCGCCCTGGCGGCGAGGGCACACAACGTCAATAGCATCATCATGGGTTACTTGGGTGAGGACGATATGGAGTCTCTCAAGGATCGCTACTGGGATGTCTATCGGACCGCAATGGTGCCGGCATGACACTCGGCGCTGCTGAAAACCCTTCGGTGCCACAGGGCGCCTCCGGCGGCGAGGCCCAGCCTCGCTACGCACGCGCGCGTGCTGCTGCACTTCATTTTCAAATCGGCAAAAGCACGCTGTGGGCGTGGGTCAGTCGCCCGGGGTTCCCACAGCCCTTGAAGGCTGGCCCCAAGACCACACTGTTCGATATCAATGCCATCGATGCCTTTCTGAAAGCGCAGGGTGGCCAATGATCAGTCATCTACGTGGCGAGGGCCTTCGTCTCTTGGGTGCTGTTGACTGCGTGAGGCGATGCACGATTCGTAGTTCACCGCCTTCCCATGTGATTGCCAAGGCTGAAATTTTGATGCTCAGGATTTCCTGGCCCTCTCTGTTGGTGTTGCAAGCCGTACGCATGTGGGTGCTTTCGTGGAAGTTGGCGCGCACAGGCATGGGATCACTTACTGGCATCGTAATGGCCTTTATTCCTGAAAATGAGCGCGCATATGGATGATGACGTTCAGTTTTCCCGCACTGGCATGGTCAGTCCTATGGGCACCCTGACTGAACCCGCCAAGACCCTCGTTGACTTCAACACCATGCAGGCGTTCCGCGAGCTGGTCGCTGGCTGTGACATGGATGTAGCCGGCGCGATTCGCGACTGGATTTACCTGCAGGTCCACGGTCAAACCTATACGGATATTTGTGTTCATGCGTCGAAGGTTAAGGCGCGCAAGCTTTTCGGTGAAGGCCCGAATGCGGTCCGATTGGGGTCCGCGTCCCCGGCAGCACCGGCAGTCCAGAAAAACAACTCAGAGGTGGCTGCGTGACAGAACCTCTTACACCAGTGAACGGCGACCTGCGGGACTTTCCGCACACCCCGGTATTCCGTACAAAACTGTTCTCGTCCGAGTTCCACGCAAGGGCCACAGATAGCGAGTGGCGCGCAGGCTTCACGCTGTGGCTGAAGGCATGGGACCAGGTGCCTGCTGGCAGCTTGCCGGTCGATGATGTGGCACTGGCGAGATTGGCCGAGCTGGGCCGCGATGTAAAGGCCTGGAATAAGGTCAAGGCTGGCGCGATGCGCGGCTGGATCGAGTGCAGTGATGGCCGGATGTATCACCCCATCGTCGCGGAGGGCGTCAACAACGCGCTGAATGCCAAGGTGGCGCAGCGGGAAAAGACGGCCAACGCCCGAATTGCAGCACTCGCAAAAAAGATGCAAGCAAGTACCGATGATGCGGAGAAAACGCGCTTTGGGAACGAGATTGAGAAGGTGCGACAGGCTCTGTCACAGACCCTGTCACTGACTGCAAAAGCGTCTGTCACAGGGTCTGTCACAGACCGTGTCACAGGGCCTGTCACTGAGTCTGTGACAGAGTCCAAGAGAAGAGAAGGAGAAGGAAAGGAGAAGGAGAACGTAAAGGAGAAGGGATTTGATTTAGATAAGACCCCCTTACCCCCAAAGGGGGGAGGCGGTCGGTCTGACGAAGCCTTGGCGATGTTCGAAGACCACTTCTGGCCGGCGTACCCCCGAAAAACAGGGAAACCCGACGCGTTGAAGGCGTTCCGGGCATTGAAGGTCGATCCCGAGTTGCTTGCGGCCATCCTTCTCGGACTGGCGAAATGGCGGGTTCATCCACGCTGGACGAAGGATGACGGTCAGTTCATCAAACACCCGGGGCCATGGCTGCGCAGCCGACTTTGGGAGGACGAGGAAGTTTGCGGTGGACAGGGAGCCAGCGCGAACAATGCCGTCGGGCTTGCGTGGGAGGGTGCCCGATGACTGGCTGTCCGTACCCGATAGGTGCCGAACCCATTGCAGCAGCGCGGGCTAAAGGCCTGCGGCCGGCAGGCCCTGTGCTGGTGATCGCGCATGGGCGCTTTCACTGGGATAACGCCATGGTCTACGTCCAGGCAGGGCAGCAATACCGCTGGGACTGGGTGAAGGGGTTGCCTGGCATCGTGGTGCTTGTTGGCGCCGCCACCAAGCTCGGACAGCTGCTGTCGGACATCGAGGACGGCGAGCCAAACCAGATCGACGTGATCGATCACGAACGCGAGCTGGGATGGATGGTGACACAGACCCGTCCAAAGCTCAGAACCGCGCGCTGGCACTCGGCCGAGGTGAAGGACTGGTTGGGCGATCAAACGATGCACAGGACGCTGCAGCAGAGCCGCATTGAGCACGGACTGGTGGCCGCATGAATCTAATTCCTGACAACGTCGATCTGACGCCATACCTCGGCGGACCGGACTTCGCACCCAAGGTCAGACCAGCCTCGGACTTCATGGAACGGGTCAAAGTGCAGCTTTCGGGCGGTGAGGCGCAAGTGCATCACCCCAGCATGTTCTCCATCCCGAAGGCGTACGGCATTGAGTTCCGGCCCGGTGAAGTGACCGCATGGGTGGGCTACAACGGCCACCGTAAAAGCATGTTCACCAGCCAGGTCGCGCTCGACTTGTGCGTCCAGCGACGCAAGGTCCTCATCGTCTCGCTGGAGATGGATCCTGCGGACACCATGGCGCGCATGACCCGGCAAGCGATAGGCGTTGAAGAGCCTGAGGCTGAAATCATTGGGAAATTCCATAGTTGGACCGACGACCGGCTCTGGCTTTTCGACCATGTCGGCAATCTCTCGATTGAACACACCTTGGCGTTGTGCCGTTACTTCCATGCCGAGCATGGAGGTACAGATGTCTTCCTGGATTCAATGATGATGATCTGCACCAGCGAAGAGCGGCTGGACGAACAGAAACGCTTTGCGACCCACCTCATCCGCCTCGCCCAGGAAACCGGCTTGCATGTGCATGTCATCACGCACTGCCGAAAGCCACAGACCGGCGGCGAGGAAAAGGTGCCAAGCCGCTATGACATCCGCGGCTCAAGCGCCATCAGTGACCAGGCCCAGAACGTCATGGTCGTATGGATGAACAAAAAGAAGTTTGCAACCTTGGACACCTTCCCAAACGACGAGGAAGCGCTTGGCCAGCCTTGCGCCGTAGTCAAGTGCGACAAGCAGCGTAAGGGCAAATGGGAAGGAAAGCTGGCTCTGTGGCATGACGAAAAAAGCCTACGTTTCTGCGAAGACCGAACTACTCGTGTCGTGCCTTATCACTTTTTTGGAGCACTATGAACCGCGCACTTCAAACTATCAGTCCTGCCAGCACCGCTGGATTCAACCCGACGTTTCAAGACCAATGGGTACTGCTGTGGAGCCAAAGCCAGTGCGCGTTGCACATCGAGCCGGCGGTTTCCATGATTAAGTCCAACCTCAGAGCGTACGCCGAGGACCGCCGAATGGACTACGTGCCGTTATTCATGGGGGAGCGCAAAGATTGCGACTCCATCGCGGCATCGGTGCGAGGGACACTGCGGGTACGTGCCGAGTCACGCCCGGAGAGGGTCACGATTTGACCCCAACAAAAGTCCGCTCAGGTGGCCAGACCCAAAATGCCGCGCAAAAGTGGCAAGGCATCGCCTGCATGGTCCACCGCCCAGTCCAGCAGCTTCCCGGACATCTTTTCGATGGCAGTGGCGGGCAGCTTGCGAATCGCTTTTGCAATCTCAGACTTCTCTGCCGGATCTCCGCCGGGCATCGCCTCGATTTTGGATGCAAGCAGTTCCGCAAACTGGTTGGCGTCGAGCCGAACAGTCACTGTATGAAGAATCGCGCTGAGGCCGCCATCGTCAGCCATAAAGTCCAAGCCCTTGGCGGTAATTGTTGTCGGTGCACCATAGGAAAAATCGAACTCCGGTCCCCCGACGACATCACGGCGCGTTATGCCGCTCTCCAGCAGACCGTGCTCTGCAAGGTATTGAACGTTGGCTACAAAGCTTGGCTCATCTTCCCTAGCGAGGCTTGGCAATTCGCTCGGCTCATATATGCCCGCTGGGTAAATACCGGCAAGCGCCGTGAGGATTCGTTTTTGCAGGCCACGGTCAAGTTTCACAAAACACTCCTTACTTCAATCACTAAGGTCAAACGCCAACTGCAAGTCGTTGACGATCTTGTTCATGGCGGGAGTAAACCCCTCGGGGTGATGGCCTGGGAAATTGAGGCTGGATATCCCCCAGTTCTTCCCACGATGCTGATTTCTATCGAGCCACGTTATCCGGACCATTGGCTCGGGCTCTGGCAAACGCGCCTCGACCTCTTCAGTAGTCATGCCGATCTCGGAACCAATCTGCAGTGCAACAAGCTTTTGAAGTTCAGCCGCCGTACGAGTAGGTTTAAGCAAGATGGCCTACTTCTTCAGGGAGAGTTCAAGTGCGACCAATGCTTGGACCAAAGAGCCAACATAGGCTGGCTCACGCGAGTAGCTATTGGGGGCGTGGGCGATCATCTCGTCCACTGTCTTGGTAATGCGTTCAAGCTCACCTTTAGCGTACTCGTGCAGCCGCTGTTGTTGTTCGTTGTAGCTCATTGTGTGACTCCAGAGTTTGTAAGTATTGATGCGCTTCGCGCGCGGGCGCGCGCTGCCATCTTAGGGTAAACCGGACATGGCTGGACGCATCAGGATTGACTGGTTCCGCGTCATTGTGGAACTGGAAGGCAAGGGCTACAAGCCCAACCAGATTGCCGCCTGCATTGGCTATCCAAGGGGGACTCTGCTCGGGTGGCGTAACTATGAGGCAGAGCCAGGGCATACGGCTGGTGAAGCGCTTGTGAGTCTGTGGATCAAGGTAGTAGGACCTCACCTCACTACGGAGCAACAGCAAAATCCGCGTGACGCTTTGCCTCAGAGGGAAGTCGAGCTGCTTTCGGTGGCGAGAGCCCACGCACCAAACCGCAAAAAGTTGGGATTCCGTCACCCTGTTCATTGAACACTATGGTCTTTCCCCGGGAAGATCATCTTGACGGCAGCGATCAACACTGTTCCTCGAATCGGCGAGCTGCGCTTCACTCCCAAGCCCGTTGACGCAGAAGACATTCCTCTGCAGTCAAAGATTCGCCTTCCAACCGGCGCCCTGGCCATCGTAGAGGGCTACAGAGGCTTCAGGCGTGACCACCGCATCAGGCTGGTCTGCAGATACCTCAAGCCCGTGAACCGGGCCTTTGATGTGGTGCTGATGCTTCCTGAGCTCGTAACCGTGATTGAAGAGGCATAAGTGGGAAGACCGTCAAAACTCACAGATGCGCAGTGGGAAGTCATCAAGTCGCGTGTAGCTAAAGGGGAGAAGCCAGCGGACCTCGCGCGGGAATACAAGGTATCAAAGGCAGCGGTCAGCAACCGCGTTTCGAAACGAATCGAAACTATAAAAACCGTTGCGAATCAGATGGTTAGCGCAGAACAGGCTTTGCGCTCGCTTCCCGTATCTGAACAATTAATAACTATTTCACTTGCTGACGACCTGCGAGCCATCAGCACCCACCTGGCTGGTGCGGCGAAGTATGGCGCAGCGACCGCACACCGCCTGTCAGGCATCGCGAATGCAGAAGTGCAGAAGATCGACGACGCTGCACCGCTGAGTGCCCAAAGCGTCGAATCACTCAAGGGCGTATCGGCACTGACACGACTGGCTAATGAAGCATCGGTGATTGGGCGCGACTTGCTTGCGGCGAACAAGGACATGAAGCGCAAAGGCGAGGGCGAGGAACCTGAGACACCTTCCGGCGTCTTGGTCGTCCCGGGCGTCATCAAGGATTCAAGCGCATGGACGGCGCTGGTCAATCCCCAAAAGGCCGGATGAGCACAACAGTATGGGCACCGCATCCAGGCAGCCAGGTTCATTTCCTCGCCTGTCCTATCTTTGAATGCCTGTTTGAGGGCACCCGGGGACCAGGCAAGACTGACGCGTTGCTGATGTCCTATGCCCAATATGTGGGTGTTGGCTTTGGTGCTGCATGGCGTGGTGTGTTGTTCCGGGAGACTTATCCGCAGCTTGCCGACATCGCCTCCAAGTCCAAGCGCTGGTTTCGGCTGTTCTTCCCCGGCGCGAAGTTCAACGAGTCCACCTACTCATGGAAATTCCCGGATGGCGAGGAGTTGCTGCTGCGCCAAGGCGTGAAGGAAGACGACTATTGGGACTACCACGGCCACGAATACCCATGGATCGGCTTTGAAGAGCTGACCAACTGGCGAAGCCTGGCCTTTTTTGAAATGATGCATAGCTGCTGCCGGTCCAGCCACCCGGGTATGCCCGCGCATGGTCAGGGCGACGACGAACCCCTATGGCCGGGGTCATGCTGCCGTGAAGGAGCGCTATAAGATCGGCACCGTCGGCCCTGGCCACATCATCAAAGACCCATCAGGGCGTGAGCGCTGCTACGTCCACGGCGACATCAGCGAGAACACCACACTGCTGGCCAACGACCCTGACTACGTCTCCACGCTGGACGGCATCAAGGACCCAAACCGGCGCAAGGCATGGCGGCAAGGTAGCTGGGACATCAACATCGGCGCGTTCCTGGAGCATTGCTGGGATCCGGCTAAACACATTGTTGAGCCGTTTCCCATACCTCCGCACTGGAAGTGCTGGCGCGCGATGGACTGGGGGTATGCCAAGCCCTATTGCGTGCTGTGGTTTGCAAAGGATCCCGAGGGCAAGACATATATATGGCGCGAGATGTACGGCATCGCCAAGGACGACTCCGGCAACATCCTGCCCAACGTCGGCAGCAAGGAAACCCCTGACACCGTGGCCAGGCGCATCGCCGAACGTGAGAAGCATGATGAGCGGGTTGGCATCGAGATGGGGCCTTCGTTTACCGGGCCCGATCTTTTCCACAAGGCCGGCGGCCAATACGGCGCTCAGAACTCCCATGCTGAGACATTCCGGCGTGCTGGCGTGAAGTTCCGGCCGGCATGGGCCGCGAAGGGCAGCCGCGCAGCCGGCGCGATGGAAATCATCCGCCTGCTGGAAAACGACTTGCTGGCCGTGTTCTCCAACTGCACCCACTGGCTGCGCACGGTCCCGACCATTGAACCGGACTCGGAAGACCCGGATGACGTGGACACCGAAGCAGAAGATCACGCATGGGACACAACCCGCCAAGGATTGGTCCGTGTCACCCGTTCGCCTGATGAGCTGGATGAATCACTTTCTGGCAACTACCACGCTGGAGGCGTTCAAATCCAAGCCAACGGAACCCACAGGATAGACCGATGAATGAGCCGCTGCCAGGACCAGAGGCCGCGCAGGCCATAGTCAGCGCGAACCTCACCGCCACCACGGAGAAGGACGATCCGCTCGTCAATACGTGGTTCAAGCGCATTGAGGAAGCCAAAAAACACTGGAGCCGCTTTCCACCAGCGGGTCGAGCACAACCGCACAGTGGTGCGCGGCATCGATGACAAGGCCGAGCCCAGTTCCTCCGCCTACAACAAGCACCGGGCCAACCTGATCCAGTCCACCATTTCGGTGGTTTTGTCGCGTGTGTACGCCAAGAACCCGGAGATGTCGGGCACGCCAACGAATAAATCCAAGTCGCTCAAGCTGTTCTCGGACACGGTCAGCAAAGTCACCCAGACCATGCTGGAGGATGCGAAGCTCAAAAAGAAGGCCAAATCGTCGGTGCGTGCGGCGATGACCTGCAGCTTTGGCGTGGTCAAAGTTCAGTACCAGCGCGACCTGCGCACCGATCCGCTCATTCAGCAACGCATCCAGGACACCCAGGACAACATTGTCCGCATTGAAGGGTTGATGAAAGACATCGAGGATGACGCGGGCGGCTGCGACCTTGAGGCGCAAAAGCGCGAGCTGGAGCAGGCCCTGGAGGCGTTGCAGGCCACGCCGGAGGTTGTAGCTGCCGAAGGGTTGGTGATTGACCGTGTGCGCACTGAGCGTCTGCTGGTGGACCCTGCGGTTGAGGACATCTGGGAATACGAGTCGGCCGACTGGCTGATTGAGATCGTGCCCATGCGCAAGTCAAAGGGCAAAGCCACCTTCGCGGACCTCGACATCGACAAGGCCACTACTTTCAAGGTGGGCGAGTATGCCAAGCTGGCCAACGACCAGACCAGCAAGCCCAGTCTGTACAAGAACAGCGATGCGGGCGGCGCTGATGATCCGATCATCGTGGCGTATGAGTGCTGGCACAAAGCCGACAACACGATTTACACCCTGATTGACGGCATCAAAGGCATATTTGCCCGTGAGCCCTACCAGCCAGCCAAAGTCGGCGAGCGGCTGGTATCCCTATTTCATCCTGGCCATTTCAATCGGTTGATGGCACGTTTGCAGCTCAATCCTTGGTGGATGTGCTGGAACGCCTGCAGGAAGAACACAACGAAACCCGCGATAAGTTCGCCGAGGTACGCAAGACCATCAAACCGCATTACACCGTGTCGGGCGATGTGAAGGAAAAGGACATCAAAAAGATGACTGTTCCCGATGTTGGAGAGTTCATCGTAGTGGACACCGGCGGCCAGGCGCTGAACACAATGGTGCAGCAGGGCACCCAGCTGACGATTGATCCGGCGCTGTTCGGATACGACCTACATTCCGCAGTGACTGGGAAATGGTGTCCGGCCTGCAGGAGGCTGCACGGTCTGTGGTCAGCACACCAAAACAGCCACTGAAGCCAGCATTTCAGACCAGTCGCTGGCCGCGCGCGTTAGCGAGTTCCGCGATCAGATTGAGGACTGGCTTACCGAGATTGCCCAGTTCTCCAGTGAGTTATGCCTGCTGAACATGGAGCCGGCCCAAGTGGAGCAGATCATGGGTGCGCCAGAAGCGAAGCCGGATGGGACAGCATCAAAACCTTCGAGTGGCCGGAAAATCGCACCCCAGAGACGGTTTTCAACTGATTCAGATGCCAGATCGCGCCGGCTCTACCGCTGCGCCCAACAAGCTGCAGATGCAGGACTCCTGGTCCAAGGCTCTGCCAGTCTTGCAACAAATGATTGCCGCCATCCGCCAGATAGACGCAGTAGGCGGCGACAGCACGGCAGAGCGTGAGTTGGTGCGTGAGACCGCGGCCAGGTTCGACGAGACCATTGATGTTGACCGCTTCCTTCCGGCGAGAACCACTTCCACCAGCACCAGTGCCCGGGTTACCTGGTTTGCCCATGCCAAACCAACCGACGCAGGGCGGTGTGCCCCTGCCTATTCATTAAGAGGAACACATGCCACCAGAAATCGAGAACGCAACACCTGCTCCCACTCAGGAAGCTACTGCGGCAGCCGCGCCTGCAGCCGCACCAACCATAGAGGCAAGTGCTCCGGCGCCTGCACCATCAACGCCTGAAGCAGCCAAGCCCACTGTTCTCGATACCGCACTGGATGCCATTGGCAAACCAGAAGTCGCGGCTGAAAAGACTGAACCGGGCAAACCTGCGCCTGCGCCCCCTGACCCCGCAAAGCCAGCGCCTGATGCACCTGAGACTGCCAAACCGAAGGACCCCAAGGACCTTGACCTGACCCCACCCGAGGGTATGAACGACCGCTCAAAAGAGCGGTGGGCCACCCTGACCGAACGGGCCAAAGCTTGCCCGAGCTGGAGCGCCGAGCCACTGAAGCTGAAAGCCGCTTCAATACCGTGCGTGACATGGTTGGCAGAGACTGGATTGCAGGCTGACGAGTTTTCGGCCGTCTTGAACATCGGCAAGATGTACAAGTCGAGCAAGCCCGAGGACCTTCAAAACGCACTTGCGCAAATCGACGTGCTCCGCGCTGACGTTGCCCAGCGTTTGGGTATCGCCATTCCGGGCATTGATCCACTCGAAGGCCATCCAGACCTGAAGGCAGATGTCGAGGCCCTGAGCATCACGCCGGAGCGCGCATTGGAGATTGCCAAGCTGCGCCGCACGGCGACAGAGGCCACAGCCACCAGCAAAGAAGTGCAGGAGCAGCGCGAGCATCAGGCCACAGTGACCAAGGCCGCCCAAAGCATGGATGAGCACCTGGCCACCCGCGCGAGCCAGCCAGGCCATGAAGCCAAAATAAACCACATCAAACAGTACTTTGGCGATAAAGACAGGCTGCAGGCCTTCGTCAAAACCTACCGGCCCGACCAGTGGCAGGCGGCCGTGACCATGATGTATGACAGCTACACGCCGCCCATCACGACCATAACTGCGGCGCCAACCCCTCAGCCGCTTCGCCCATCATCGAGTGGGGTTGGCGTTCGTGTATCAACCGGCCCGGTCAGCGCTGACTCTGCTGTTGGAAATGCAATGAGTCAATTGGGTTGGTAATCATTTTTTGGCACGCGGGCTTGACACTCGCAAAACAATAGACGTGTCAGGGCAAATCAGCAAAGTCGCATAAACCGGAGTAGCGCACGGTGCCGGATTGCTCAACACACACCAGGAATTCGCATGTACGCGGGAGTCGCGCCCCGTAGCGCCTAGCTGTCTTTGCTCCCAAGCGTGACCGGATTCGCTGACCGGAAAGCAAAGCCAGTTGAATGCCAGTCCCACAGGTGCGGTGGTCGGTGTGCAGGAAGTCACTTAACTTTTTGTACTGGAGAACCATCATGCCCATTTCGGCACCGGACTTGGCGACAGTCGCCACCCTTTCCATTGCGGACTATCTCCGCAACCAGCCCGTCGATCAGATTGGCTACCAACACCCGTTCCTGCAAAAGCTCATGAGTAAGCGCAAGAAACTGAACCCAGGCATCAACCAGAAGGTTCAGGTTCGCAAGGGCTACGGCACCAATTTTGCCTGGAACAAAGGCGAAGCACCACGCAGCTTCAACAAGCGCGACACCGTCGATCAGGCCACTTATGAGTGGTACACCGGCACTGATGGCCTGTATCTCCCCGTGGGATCAGCTGTTTGCCGCGGGCGTTTATGTTGACCCAGATCCTGCCAGCAAGGGCAAGCTGGTGCCTACGGCCAATGAGAAGGCCGTTCTCAACCAGATGATTTCCGAACAGATGACCTCGCTGGAGCTTGGCTTCAAGGAAAAGCTGGACATCGAACTTCACCGCGACGGCACCTCAGGTACTGATGCGGTGGTCGGCCTGGACGCCATCGTTTCCAAAACGCCAACTGTCGGCATCGTCGGCGGCCTGGATGCGGCGACCAAAACCTACTGGCGTAATTACTTCGCTGGCGCGGTGGCAACGGTCAATCTGTTGCAGACCATGGAATTGATGTGGCAAGCGTGTATCCGCAATGGCGCGGCACCTGACTTCATCAAGTGCGGCACAACGGCGATCAACGCCTATCGTGCATGCGTGACCCTGACCCAGAACGTCGATGCCGGCAAGGCCAAGAAGATTGACGGCGGTGTCGGCGAAGGCATGTCCACCGGCCTGTTCTTCAAGGGCGTTGAACTGATCTGGGACCCAACCCACTCGGTCCTTGATGCCCTGGAAGCGCCTGCCGCCGCCAGCCTTTGGGAAAAAGCGCATGTATTTCATCAACACCGATCAGACCATTTATGAGGATGACGGTTTGACGATTTACAGCCCTGCGTCGCCAAACAACGTTCGCGCCACTTACGTGTCCGTTGACGTGCGCTGCCGGCTGAAAACCCATCGCCGCAATGCCAACGGTTTGATCATCGTTGCCTGACCTTGACGGGGCCTAGTGCCCCGTCTCTTTTAACCCGCAAGGAAAACCATGAAGCATCTTGTACCCCTCCTGACCGCACAAATCCGCCGCGACATCACCACTACCGTGAATGTTTCCGTGCCTGCGCATGAGCTGGAAATCCTGAACCAAATCCACGGTGACAACGTGTTTGGCGTCAAGAAAACCGACGAATGCACTGCGCTGGAAGCTGGCGAGGACTATGGGCGCCTGTGCCGCAAATATGGCGATGACGCTGTTGATGCGGCCTATGGCTCCCCAGCCAAAGCCAAAGTAGAGATTCGCAAGCTGATCGAAGCAGCCAGCACTGGGACGCAGGAAGACGACATGAGCGGCATCAGGCTTGAAGGGCCTGACAGCCTGTCCGAAGCGGAGCTAAAAGCTGCGGCGGCTGCAAAGCCAAAGCGCGCCACGGCTGCGGCCTAAAACCCATCCCATTTCCGGAGAACCACCATGACTATTCGCTTTACCACCTCGACCGCTGGTTACGCCGCAGGCGTGCCTATCACCACGTTTACCGCAGCGCAGGAGGCGGCTTATGTCGCTGCTGGCGTCGCTGTTTACGCATCAAGCAAATTGCAGGACGGCAATGCTGCTGTACCCGCTGTACGGCGCGTGCTTGAGCAATCAGGCGTCCCGGCCATCATCGTTCCGAACGGCACCATCGCTACCAGTGGTGTTGTGACGCTCGGCACGGCCTTGCCGCTGATCTATCCTGCCGCCTGGTGCTACTTCCCAGCTGGTGCCGTCGTCGGCGGCCTTGTTGGCTGGTACTACGTCGCTTTCTCCAGCACGACTGTGGGCCAGGTTTACACCAACTTCATCGCCACGCTGTCCGGCCAGATCGCCCTGCCAGCTTCTGCGCTGACGGCTGCAGTCGGTAGCAACAGTGCCTACACGCAAGCCACGACTGCCGTCACGATGTCGGCTGCAGTTGTTCCTGCTAACACCATGGGTGCCGGCGGTGCTGTCCATTACAACGCCCTGTTCTCGTACAACAACAGTGCAGGCGCCAAAACCGCAGGTGTGAGCTTCGGCGGGTCCTCGGTGTTCACCAGTGCAAACACCACCACTGTTGCGGTCAACGTCAGCAAGCGCGTGCAGAACCGTGCAACCAATCAGCAGGTCATTCAGGCCGCAGTGGAAAGCGGCACCGCTTCCGCCACAGCGCCGACCCTGCTGGCCATCGATACCACCGCTGATGTGACCTGCGCCTTTACCGGCCCAGATCGCTGTTGCGACGGACTATCTGGTGCTGGAGTCGTCGGTCATCGAGGTTATCCCAGCACCTTGATGAAGCATGGCGCACATCTTTGAAGATCGAATCTTTGAGCTGAGCATCAGCACCGGCACGGGCGATATTGCCCTGGCTGGTGCTGTCACGGCCTATCGCGCTTTCTCCAGCGTATTGAGCATTGGTGACACGCTGCCTTACATGATTGAGGCGGTGGATGCCAATGGCAAGCCGACTGGCGACTATGAGTATGGGTTGGGGACTTACAGCGCTGCCAACACGATAACGCGGACTACGGTTCGCGGATCTTCAAATGCTGCCTCCTTGGTGAATTTCGCGGCTGGAACAAAGTTTGTTCAGTTGGCGGTTTGCGCTCCCGCGAGTGCGGCAGCCAAAGCTGAGTGGCGCGCGATTGTTGGTGCTGGCGCTGGCATAGGTGCCAACAGTGACATCACTTCGCTGTTGGGGTTGACCACCCCTTTAAGCAAATCTCAGGGTGGCACAGGGACTACGACGGGTCTAAAAATCATCAACGTAGTGGAGGCAACGCCGTACACCACGTACACCAGCACAGGGGCTGGAATACCGAGCGACAACAGCATCCCACAAATCACCGAGGGCATTGAGTTGATGACGGTGTCCATCACTCCCACGAGCGCGACCAGTCGTCTGCGAATTGAATTTGATGGAAGGTTCGGCGGGGGGTCTGGGTCTAGCGGTGTGGCCGCCCTGTTCCAGGATTCAATTGCGAACGCCCTTGTCGCAGAAAGCAACGGCACCTACGATTCCGCTAATCTGTACCCGATAGATTTAGTGCACGAAATGGCAGCTGGAACAACCAGCGCGACAACCTTCAGAGTTAGGGTCGGCTCGATAGCAAGTACCTTGTATATCAATGGGTCGAGTGCAGAGCGCAAGTTCGGGGGCGTTTCTGCTTGCCGCCTTCGCGTTACGGAGATTGCAGCATGATCTGCGCCATACACGACCAAAACCCCGGCATAGGCCCATCTGAGGGGCTTTGTCCGGTATCAAATAGGCGCGCGCTGGGTTGACTCCAACGATGGCAGTCTGGAGCTTGCCACGGCTGAACTTGCCCGGCTGGACAGCAATGCAAACCGCAGCGCTTTGGATGCCTGCTTGAACGAATTCCGCGATAAGCGGGAAAAGGTGCTTAACCGCATTGGGCAAATTGGCGCACTTGCAAAAGATGCTGGTGATACAGCGACATGGGATGCCTACAAGGTAGCCCGTCAATCCCTGCTCGACATGACCGCCCACGCGACAGTAGCGGGCGCCGCAAACGTGCCAGCCAGGAAGGCCGCTCTGTCTGCGCTGTACGACGCCATGGTTGCATCCATGCCACTGGGCCTCAAAATCGCCTTCGCCAAGGTGGACCTGTGACCTCGCTTCACTGGCTCCTACTTTGGTGGTCCCCCATCGGCCTGTTCATCTGCTATCTGGTTTACATCCAGCATGAGCGGGGTGGCTGGTGGATTGTTTGTGCGTACCTCGGCGGCATTCCCGGCTATCTACCTGATGTTGCGTGGAACTACGTCCTTTGCTGTTGCATGGGCACCTGGCCTGAGAAACGCACGATCACTGTAGAGCTTCCGCGTCTTGCAAGGCTAGCCGGTCCGCGAGGCGAAGTTGCTATCTCCTTGGCCAATTTCCTTAACTGGTGCTCGTACAGCGGCAAGCATGTGCAGCTCACCCAATACCCAAACTAGCACCCATGGCTATTGTTGTCTCACCCATTCAAACTTATGGCTCCATGCTGCAAAAGCTGCGCGTGCGCTGCGGCCTGAACGCGACCCTGGGCGACACCCCGGCTCTGAATGACATCCTCACCGAAGCGCACGAATACGTTTATCAGCAATTGGATAACGGCTACCCGATGACCTCGACCATTGCGCTTCTGGCCAACACGCCGGACTATGCGTTCATCAGTAGCGGGTCGGTTCCCATTTCCCGCGGCGATGTGAAATCCGTCTGGCTTGAGCTGGCCACCTCAACTCGCATACCGTTGTCACAAGGCATCACGGAGGCGAATCTGGCATTCACGACCATGCGTGCCCCGCCGTCTCTGTGGGATTCCAAATACATCAACGATGTGTGGAGCCTTCAGGTCTGGCCAACGCCAGATCAGGCTTACACCCTGTATGTTGACCACAACCGGACGTTGAGCAAATTCAGTGAAACCGCCGACCTGCCCAGCGTGGACTACCGTCTGGTGCTTGCGTACGCCATTGCAATGGGCAAGGCTCACTATGGCAAGGCAGACGCTGCCACAGCTGGCCAGACTTTCAAGACCATGCTGTCTACCGCAAGGTATGACCAGCATGAAAACCGCCGCTACCTGCCTAACACATCCTTTGAAAAGGCTGGGCCATACGTCGTCTCGACGGGCAGTGGTTTTGTGCAGATCGGCTGAATATGCCGAGAGTCACTTTTGACAGATTTGACGGCGGCTTGATGCTGGCGCGGCCTTCAAGCGTTGCGCCAGCCAACTCGCTGCAAAAGATCGTGAACATGGATGTTCAGCCTGGCGGATGGTTGCGCAGTCGTCCCAAGTGGAAGCGACCGCCCGGCAATTTCACTATTCCCCCGCAATGGAAAGGTCTTGAATCGAATGCGGGCTATCTCTGGACATTCTCATGCTGGAATGTCGCGAGTACCGGGCTAACCAGCGCGATCATCAACACTGACACCAGCGAACGCATCCTCTACGCTTTTCGCTCGACGGGCACGGGCGGGAGTTTTGCCAGTGCAACCACTGCGCGACTTGTCGGCCTGACCCGATGGAACAATGGTTTCGTGACCGTACTGTCGCCTGACAACGGAACTACCAGCTACCCAACACTGTTTGCCGCTGATACCGCGCTCAATCAGGCCAACGCGACAAACATAACTGATGTGAACATGCCCAAAACCGGGCTGATGGTCACGGCAACCGGGCGGATATATTCAATTTCCAACGACGGCCAGACGGTGCGGTTCTGCAAGGTGGGTGATCCTACCGATTGGACAGCTGCAGGTAATGCAGGGTTCTTGCCCGTATCACAGCACTTTGCCAGTGGTCAGCGCGCCTATGCGCTGGGTTTGTATCAAGGCAAGCTCGCCGTTTTTACAGACCAGTCCATTCAGCTTTGGAACATTGACCCAGACCCCACCTTGATGACGCTTGACCGTGTGGTTGACGGGGTGGGCACGCGCCATCACAACTCGCTTATCTCACTTTACGGTGACCTTATTTTCTTGTCCGAGTCGGGTATTCGTTCCCTGACGACCTTGTCCAATTCTCTGTTTCCCTCGGACGTGGATATTGGCCTGCCCATCAAGATGCTGACCAGCTCGCCTACGCAATTGACTCGCGCGTCGAATGGCAGCGTTGTGCCGGCGGTTACTGCACTGGCTGCAAATCCCATGTCGCAATACTGGATAGCGGCCCCTGGCATCTGGTTTCAGGAGTAGCGATGTTCAACGCCTCTCCCTTCGGAACCCGTCCTTATTCGGCAGACCGCCAGATACTGCCGCGCTTCGCCGCGCAATACGGTTGGGCCGCCTGGACATTCAGCCGGTCGGCCAAGCTCAATGCATGGGCCTGGCACGGTCTATCTGCTACCAGCACGGGCTACATCCACGCCTGGGCCGGACTCGGCGGCAGTGTGTACATGCGCAGGGATGGCATTGACGCGCTCTATGTGATGAAGCCTGACACCTATGTAGGCGCCACGGAAACCAGCACCGAAAGCAATACCTGTTTTGCGGAAACTCAATGGCTCGACTTTGGAAAGCCCGGTGAGCTCAAGTCCATGAGCGGCTTCGACTTCGATGGCAAGAATGTTCTGCGCGTCGAGGTGTACACCGCCCCGGGTGGCGACAGGGCGGGGCAGTTGTCTGAAACCATTCTGGTGTCCGGCAGTCAGGCGGGATGGACGTATAGCGGCGATGTTCTGCCGGCGCAAAGTCATGGCACGGAATTCAAGCTGCGATTTGTGGGCGATCCAAATCTTGAGGTGCAAATTAATCGCCTGACCATCTATTTTGATTCGCTCGGGGTTGCTTGATGCAAGCCATCTTCCTCACTACCCCGGAATTGCGCGCCCAACACTGGTCCTCAGTGGCCAGCCTCATCGCGCCTGCCGTACGCGATGCGGCGCGCGGGGAGTTCACCCTTTCAGACCTTGAAGCTATGGTGATTGAAGGTCGCGCCGTTGCAGGTATGGCTATTGATGACACCGCCCCAGTGATGGGCATGGTGTTTGAGTTCTGCCACTACCCCCGTCGGCAGGTCATCAATGTATTGGCGCTTGGAGGCCGGGATTTGACCTCAATTGCGAACAGTTTTTGGCCTCAGTTCATAGAGTGGGCCAGAGAATCAGGCGTAGCAGAAATTGAGGCCAGCACATCCCCGGCAATGAGCCGAATTCTGAAGCAAATAGGGTTTGCCCACACATACAACGTCATGAGGATTTCATGCTGATTTACACCCGACATGACCCTCGCTTTTCCGACCGGCGTCTATTCAAAGGCGGCGGGGATGGAGGGGCGGGCGCAGCTCGCGAGCAAGAGGCCGCGAGGCAGGCTCAGGTGCAAGCAAGCGTTGACGCCATCAACAGCAAGTTCGGAATTGGCAACCCTTCAGCGGGTGCTCAGCGTGAGACCCTGTACACAGACATCGCAGGCGCAACGACCGACACAAACAAACGGGCGCTTGATCGCCAGTCTACTGAAGCTCAACGCCAGAACGATTTCGGCCTTGCGCGCTCCGGGCTGATAGGTGGCTCGTCGGACGCTGAGTCCAATGCCAACCTTAAGGAGCGTTATGGGGAGGGTGTCATTCAGGCGACTGCTGCAGGCAATGCAGCGGCGGCCAGCTTGCGCGATGCTGATGAGCGTACGCGACAGAATTTAACCAGCTTGGCGCAGTCCGGGCTTGATACGGGCACCGCAGCTTCACTTGCAGAGGGCCAACTGGGCGCGGCAGCAGAGGCTTCTAAGGCTGCTACTACTGGCGTGACCATTGGCAACCTGTTTAACGACCTATCGCAGGGATACCTGCAGAACAAACAGCTCCAGGCTACCTATCCCAATGGATTGCCTCAGCAGCAGTCGAGAGGCTTCTCCGGTAGCCTGTTTACGCCGTCCAGGTACGTCGGCAAGGTTCAGTAGGAGCACGACATGGATCCATTCAGCATTGGCGCCATGCTTCTAGGCGCATATCTTCAGAGCGATGCAGCAAGCAGCGCAGCAGAACGACAGCAGCAGGAAGCCATGCGTGCCCAGCAACGTCAGACTGAGATGCGTGCCCGGGCAAACAAGGAGGTGATGGACCGCGCTCAGCAGTTTGACCCTGAAAACCGCAGCAACAAACAGGCTGAGATTGCCCAGACCATTGAAGGGCAACTCAACAAATCAGCTGATGCACCCGCCATCACTGCGCAAGGTGTGACGATTGGCGCGGGTCTCTCGCCGCAGTCTGCCGACTACAAAGCGACTCAGGGCAGGGAGCAAACCCGCGTTGCAAACAGCCTGCATCAACTGGCATCGCTGATGGGGCGCACCGGTTCGGCCGGTCAGCTTCGCCAAAGTGAGGCTATTGGCATCGGCGACACGGCAGGGGCATTAAGTCGTATTCAGACTGGCGCCGACAACATCGGAGAGATTGACAAGACAGCGATTAAGTACGCAGGTCAACCAAGTGTGGGCCAGATGCTGATTGGACAGGCTATTGGCGGTTACGGCATGGGTAGCCTGGCTAAGAGCGGCATCGGCACCCAGGCTCCCAAAGGACCAATGGGTCCCAACCTGCCCTGGAATTAACAAATCATGAGATTCCGACTCGGTAACTCCACTCAAGGGGCGGAAGCTGCAGGCAGCGGTGTGGGCAATCTGTTTTCTGCACTGGCTCTTTCCCCCGTGTTTGAAGCGCAGGCCGCTCAAAAACGCGAACAGGATCTTGCTTCTGCAGATTTGAGGCGTGCACAAACAGGGCAGGCCGACGCCCACGCCAGTCTGTATAGAAATCAGGCAGCAGCCGAAGCCGAGCATGCAAGCAACCGCACACCAGGTGAAATGCTGAAGACAGCATCGCTCATGAACGGCGTGCCACTGAATGAGTTGGATGGCGTTACCAACTATCTGCAAACCAAACAACTGCCTGGCCAATATGTCACTCCGGTAGATGGTGTTGGCCCAGTTGCACCGACCCCGGCGTACTACGGCGACGACAATGCGGCAAAGATTTACAAGACCTTGGGGCTGAATCGAAGTGCCTTGGGTTTGGGCGACAAGAGTGTGGAGAACGTTGCGAAAGCTGCAGGCATGTATCGCTCAACAGGACTGGGCGATGACATCATTGCGGGTCGCCAAAATGCGGGGGTCGTCGGACAGTCTCAGGCTGCAATTGCCGGCCACAAGCTGATTGACAACATCGGCACCACGGGCGAGGGGTTCAATCAGTTCACCGGCGCGGGGACGACGCTTAACGCCGGCCTGCGGACTCTTTTCGGAGACAAGACTAACTCGGAAGTGCTGCAGAACAAAGCGCAGGCTGGTGCTGCTGGCGCTCTCGCAGGTCTTCGCAAAGTGCAGACTACGAACGCGACGACACAAGGCGGCATTGACGCGCTGGACCTTGAAGCCGCGAAGAAGGGTGAACCTCTGCCCAGTACCAACCGGGCCGGTCGCGGCGCGGATTCGACCAATGCCAAATTCCGCAACGGCATCATCATGGCTGCGATGAAAAAGCCGGAATTCGCCACGATGTCACCGCAGGAAAAGCAGCAATACATCAATACCGACTTGATGGTGGCTGGTGCAGATCCACTGGAGCCCGGCGACCTAGCTGCGCTAGGTGGTTCCGCACCCGCATCAAAACCTGCAGCTAAAGGCGGCATGAACGCGAATGCCTCCGGCGCTGTTGAAGATGCCCCCACTGAACCCGGCAAACGCAAGGTCGGCAGCGTTTACAAAACGCCAAAAGGCGCAATGAAATGGACGGGCACCGGATGGCTACCCGCGAACTGACCGACGCTGAAATCTTCGGCACCGTTGAGCTTTCAGATGCTGATGTGTTTGGGCCCGCGCCGAGCCCAACTCCGCGAGCGCCCCTGCGCGGCCGGGAAAAGGCGCGCTATGTGGCACCGGACAGTCCAACTGATCCGATTGCTCCCAGCGGTGGCTCTCTGCTTGAGCGTTTTCTCATGGAAGCGCCCACCGTAGATGCTTCAAAGAACTTAGAAGCCATGATGCAAAGCGCATCGCCAGGTTCGGTTATGTTCTCTCCAGGCCGTGCGCTGGCTTCGGTTGATGCAAAGATTGCCAAGGGACAGCCGAAGGTAATTCCGCGAGCACCACGGCCAGAACGTGATGCCATGGGAGTGTTGCGTGACGTTCGCTCTATCGTAGGCAATACAGCTGTCCAGGCGGCAAAACCATTTGTGGACATCCCGAATATGGTTCTCGGTGGGGTGCTTGATCCTGCAGTAAATGCGCTGAACCAATCCGGCCAGTATTGGAGTAACGAGGCTTCTGACACCACGAATTACGACCGGCAGACCCTGGCCCAAATGCCTGAAGGCGAGACGCTCGGAAAGGTCGCTCAGCTCATCGGAAATCCCGGCCTGGCCCTAAACATGGCCGTCCCCAGTGTGGCCTCCATGGCTCTACCGCTGGGAGTGGCAAAAGGTGCTGTGGCGCTCGCGCCCCGCACCGCACTCGCATTGGGTGACAAGTTCGCCACTGGGACAGCCGTGGGCGCCAACGCACTGATGAATGCGGGCGATACCTTTGGTCAGACAAATGCGGATTTGGGCGGCAGGTTGCTTGCTGCCCTATCTGCCGGTACGACAAGCGCGCTTGTGGGAAAAGCCACTGGCGGCGGGCTTGAGGGTCAGCTCGCGCGCGGCGGCAAAGTACCCAGCATTACAGAAGCGTTTAAAGCCGTCGGGAAGGACTCCCTGCAGGAGGGCGGGGAAAACATTGGCAATTCTCTGGCGCAAGACACTGGTGAGGGCAAGACCCTCAACCTCCGTAGAGCGCTGGACGAGGGCGCCATCGGCGCGGTGCTCGCGCCTTTTGTGGCCGGTCCCATGAATCTGCATCAGGTGGCTACCAGCCCGGAGCGCATCAACGCCAAGCTGCTGGCCGACGCCATTGACGGTTTCGTGCCGACGCCATCAGTTCAACCAGTTGACAGCTCGATCCGCCAGCCTACAACGCAGGCCGTCCCACCACCAGCCGAAGCAAGCCCGAGAAAGCAAGCCTTAATCGCACTCGGCTATGACCCGGAAGTGGTAAACGCGTTGCCCGAAGTCATGATTGCAGGGGTAGGCCCTGAATCGACCGTAACGCCAATGGACATGCGGGAGAAAGCAGCCATCGAGCAAAAGGCAATGTCAGACGCAGAAGTCGGTTTGACACCTGATGTGCTGCGCGCCCAGCAAAATCGCAGCGAGGCAGAGCTCGTCCAGCTCAAATCCTCTGATTTGCTGAACCGTCTGCGCGCCGATGGGTGGACGCCACCTCAAGAGGGTATCAATCCTAACCCTGAGGCCGAGATCGTGGAGGGTTTGAGCACAGATCTGGAAAAACAATATCAGGCCGACATCAAGGACGGAATACGGCAACGATTGGGATTGGCCGGCGACAACACTGAACCAGCAGCGCCGTCGCGAGTGAGCACTGCCGACTCCCCAGTAATCTCAGCCATCGCCAAGCACGGGATTGCCCTTGATGAACGGGCAGAGATTGGCACCGACACAAAACGGATGACTGTTAGCCGTAGCGCCTCTGATGGCGTCATGCGTCAACGGATCATGCCCAATGCCATTAATGTTGGCGGCAAACCTCTGTATCGTGAAGGCGGACTACGAGGCGACATGCTGGCTGAAAAACTGCAGAGCCTTGGTTACCTTACCCAGGAACAGATTGATCACGCTGACGCGAATGAGCCAGGTGGCGCGGCCAAACTGGCTCATGACATGATCGGACGTGAACTCGCAAACCCGGGCACTCTCAAGCAGGTCGAAGCAGAGCATGCCGCCATTGAGGACCGTTTTGAGGCGCAGCGACTTCAGGAACTTGAAAGTGCGGCAGAACGGTTAGGCATCGATACAAGGGGCATGAGCCCAGAGCGCATCGCGGACACCGTGCGCCGAACTGAACAACGGCAACAGGAAAGCACGGAGCCCGACTTTCATGTCCGCAAGGCTGCGCGCGTGCAACTTGCGGCGCAGCACGTGTTGAAAGAATTGCCCGCATGGAGGCGCAGGCGCTTGCGGCAGCCAACGAGCTGCAGTTGCAGCGTATCATTGAACGCGACCAGGCTGACGAGCTGGACGTTGCGGGCCTCATGCGAAGTATGGGCTTCACCGAAAAGGAGATAGCTGATCATGTCACCACAGAAACAGAAACTCGCCAAGTTCCTGACGGATCTAGCGAAACTTCCGAAGGACGAGCGCAAGGAAGTCCTGGCGGGGGCGTTGAAGAAGAAACAGGACCAAGCCAAGGCAGTCAAGCCGAAGGGCTGACCAGCTACACGCCGGAAGAACTGCGCGCTCGCGATGAGCGAATAGCTGCTCAATCCAGGGCCGAAGCGAGGCAGGATGCACAGGCTGAGAGAACTTCAGCCAAAGCCCGAGAAGAAAATGAGATTCGGTCTCGGCAGGACGAAAGCGCCGAGAATTTTGAACTCGGACATTCTGCCGACGATTCGCTAAGTGGCCAGCGCGGGATGTTTGCCGAAAGCCCACAACCCCGATACGATGGGAACTATGAAACAGACCTCTTCGGAGAACCTTTACCAACTGTCCGTGGAAAAGGCCGGACAGCCAGACCCACGAGCACCGGGCTACCGGGGAACCTTCACGCCCCCGGCAGCGTACAAGCCGACATCGCCGGCGCAGAGTTCTACGCAAACGCGTTTGTCGGATCCGAAACCAGCCGAGAACTAGGCTCATCGGTTGTCATCACGCCCACTCAGGCGGCGCAGGCAACCCAGTACCTTTATAAGTCGGCTGTCGAGCGGTTCGACGCCATCGTTACCGACAAGGACGGCAATCCACTTGGAGTTGTTGGTGGCTTTAAAGGTGCGCTCGCACAAACTGCCGTTTATCCCGCAACTCTGATGGGAGAGGCGATCCGCATTCCCGGCGCCGCACACATCTGGTTTTCTCACAACCATCCCAGTGGAACCGCTACGTTGTCGCGCGCGGACGAGAATCTGAACAGGACGCTTACTGACGTTTTCAATGGCAGCGGCATAGAGCCTATGGGTTTGATGGCGATTGCCGGCGACTCCTTTTCCTACGTCAACGCCGTAGGCTCCGGCTCGGAATGGACCGACCGCCCCATTCCGCCATCAAGCAGCAAGATCACCGTGCCGGTGATGGAGCGCCAATTGACGCCCGCCAGGCTGGAGACGCGCATTCACAACCCCGCCGACGCCAAGACGTTTGCAAAGCAGTTCTATGAAAAAAGCCGCCAGGCCGGCCTGCTGCTGCTGGATTCCCAGATGGCCATAGCGGCATGGGTTCCGATTCCAGCCAAGATGATGGGACGACTTCGCGGCAGTGGTCAACTAGCTGCGCTTTACCGTGCTGTCAGCCAGTCGAACGCCGGAGCTGCGATATTGGCGCATGGCGGCGAACTCGATGTCGTCGGCGATTTCCCGGGCAGGATCACCGCTGGCAATAACATAGCCGCTGCTCTGCAGAAGATCGATGTCCGTGTGTTGGATTCGATCAACGTCAACTCGGGTGTGTCCCGCGCAGAAACTGGTCAAGACATCGCTGCAGGCCCTTTGTATTCGAAGCCGCCAACCACCGAAGAGGTAAGCGGCGATAGCGCAAATTCCGCCGATACCGTAAGGCAGGCACTTCAAAAGCGCTTCGGCCAGCTTGTAGCCCGCATGGAGGCCCGAGGCCTTCTCAAAATCTGGGAAGGCACCCAACAATTCAACCAGACCGCGCAGCGCTCCGAGCAGATCGAGGGTAAAGCGCAAGGCCTGTGGGACGGCAAGACCGCCCACCTGTTTGCTGACGCCATCGACCCGGGCAGCGAGATAGCTGTTTTGCTGCATGAAGTTGGCGAGCACGCCAGCATGCAGAAGATGCTTGGACCCCAGAAATACGCTCGCTTGGTCGAACGGGCTCACGCCTTGGTACACGCTGACGACGAAACTGCTCTTCAGGCAGTTTCCCGAATTCCTGAAGACACCCCGACCGAGTATTTGGATTCCGAACTGTTGGCATACATGATTGAGACCGTAGCAGCAGAGGGCTCCAGGGCATCGCCAAGCGCACGCAAGTGGTTGGCCGACATTCTGGCCGCCATCCGGGCATGGTGGGCCACCACGGAGCTGGCCAGCAAACTGCAGGAGCGCTACGGCTACGAGTTGGAATTAACGCCAGAGGACATCGCGGCGCTCGCAGTGCGTGCCGTGAAGTGGCAGGGGCATCAGGACGGCCTACCGCAGCGCCAAATGTCGCGCCCCCCTACCAAACAACTCTTCCCGAGTACCTCTGCTACGACGGCACCGCCAGGTGGTTCTTTCCCGCATCCCACCTCTGGCAGCTCGCTCTCCCCCCAACCTTGGAATGTGGCTGACCCTGACCGCCTGGACGCCATCACGCGCCATGTTCAGAACAACCGCATCGATATAAAGCGTACCGTCGATGCAATCAAGGGCGCGGGCCAGCAGATAGCCGACGACGCCAATCCGTATTTGAAGGACGAGCTCTATATCGGCCGAGTGCGAGATCAATTAGACAAGCTGGCAGATGATCGGGTCACGCCAATGCTGCGCGCGGTGGCCAACTCCGGCATTGATGTGAAAGACGTTAACCGCTATCTTTGGGCCCGCCACGCGGAAGAACGTAACCGGCAAATGGCTAAGGTCAATCAGGTAGCGTTCACGCCTGCGCTTGATCTAGCCGGCATGAGCACCGCCGCGGCACACGCGGAACTGGCTACCTACGGCGCGCGGCCTGACTTTGCCAAGCTCCAACTTATTGCAGCCATGGTGGACAGAATCACAAAGGACACCCGTCAGCACATCATCAGCGAAGGGCTGGAGGACCGGGCAACTATTTTGGCCTGGGAAGGTGCTTACAAAAACTATGTTCCACTCCAGCGCGACATCGAAGAGTCAGGCGGTAAGGCGCAGGGCTACAACGTCAAAGGCAGCGAATCCCGCCGCGCGGTGGGCTCCAAAGCCGAGGCGGTCAACATTCTTGCGAACGTCATTGCTCAAGCTGAAAGCGCCATCATCCGCGCCGAGAAGGCAAGGGTAGGGCGCTCGGTTCTGGAACTGGCGGAACAAAACCCAAATACCGACTTCTGGACCGTTGACACACCTCCGACAGAACGCGTGATCGATCCTAAAACCGGGGTTGTTACTCGCCGTGTGGTGCCGAATTACAAGAATGCGGAAAACACCTTCGTGGTTAAAGAGAACGGTGTCGAGCGCTATGTCATCTTCAATGACAAAAATCCTCGTGCCGTGCAGTTCGTCCACAACCTAAAGAATCTGGATGTGAGCCAGATGGGGCCAGTGGTGGGTGCCATCGGCATAGGCACCCGGTATCTTGCGCAGTGGGTGACAGCGCGAAACCCACTGTTCTGGTTGACCAACTTCACGCGCGACGTGCAGGAAGTGGCTTTTAACTTGCAATCGACGCCGCTAAAAGGCCAGGCCATGGAAACGCTGGCCCGTGTCCCGGCTACTATTAGCGCCCTAGCGATGGACGCTGTAGGCAAACGCGGTGGAAAGCTTCAGACCCGTGTCGATGAATATAACGAATCGGGCGCGAAAACCGGCTTCATGCTGAGTTATGAGAACTCTGTAGAGCGAATGGGAGAAATTACAAAAGAGATCGAGCGGATGCAGCGGCCAGTGTATGACCCGCGCCGTGTTGGTCGTGGTCTGCTTGATGTAATCGACGGGGCCAATGATGTGATTGAAAACGGCGTTCGACTGGCGGTGTTTGTCCAGGGGCGAGAGCAGGGGATCAGCATCGACAAAGCGGCTTCCATGGCCAAAAACATTAGCGTCAATTTCAACCGGAAGGGCAATGGGTCGTCGATAGTCAATTCGCTGTACATGTTCGCCAATGCCAACGTGCAGGGCCATGTGCGAATGATCCAGGGTGTGGCCACCTCTCGCACGGCACAGATTTATGCAGGGGCGATGATTGCTGCAGGCGCTGCGATGACCATGCTTAACTGGGCCATCAGTGGCGATGACGAAGAGAGCCGTAAACGTCGTTACGCACTGGTGCCTCAGCATGAGCGGGAGCGCAACTGGATTCTGTTTTATCCCGACAGCGATAAATACATCAAGATCCCGCTGCCGATTGGACCCTCATCATTGTTCAATGCCGGCCGTGTACTGGCCGAAATGAGGTTGGATCCCGAGGCCAAGCCTCTTGATAAAGCGGGCAGCTTTGTATCAAGCCTCTTGGGCAGTTTCAATCCCATTGGCGGAGGATTTCCAACGGTAGATGTGAAAGGTGCCGCTCAAGTCTTGACGCCTAGCATTGTGCGTCCTGTGGTGGACATTGCGGTCAACCAGAACTTTGCGGGTACGCCGATCAGTAAGGAGAACCTGCGCCCCGGCTACAAGTCCCCAAACTACACAATGGGCCGCGAGAACACTCCTGAGCACTGGAAAAGCGCCGCCCACATCCTCAACGATTGGACGGGCGGAGACAAGGTGAGGGCGGGCTCCATCAACGTCACACCCGAACAAATCGCATATTTGCTTAAGAGCTACATCACCCCTGGCATTGCACCGACGGTTGACAAGGTGGCGTCCCTTGCCACAAGCCGAAAAGAAGCAAAGGTCAAGGACCTACCTGGGGTGAACAAATTCTTTGGCGAGGTAGATGAAACGAACCGCGCTCGAGCTGCGTTCGATACAGCCAAGAAGGACCAGCAGCGTCTGGGAGAGTACAAAAAGTACATCGCTGAGGGCGACCGGGAGAACGCACGGCAGGTACTCAGGGAGTGGGGCGCTGGTGACGAAGCCAATGGGCGCAAGTTGCTTGCTCAAGCGACTTCCTACGACCGCATCATGGTTGGCCTCCGAAAAGAGCAGAAGGGCCTGCACCAGGTGCCAGACGAAGACACCCGCAACAAGCGCTTATCGGCCCTTGATCAGCGAATCAATCGTGCGAATGCCGTCTACCTCTCAAACACACGAGATCTACGCCGTGAGCCAGTAGCTACTGAAGAGTGACTTTTTGGCGGCGAGATGCTGTCCAGCGACAAAAATTGAGGCCATGAACAACACCGAAAGATCGGCGTGGCGCGAATTCTGATCACCTTGATCGTGAGCCTTCATCTCCTAATGCCCATTGCGGCCTTGGCTCAATCAAACCTAAGAAACCCCCTAAGTGTCTCGTTGCGGGAATACGGGTTCTTTTTGGGCCTGGCTGTGCTGGGTGGTGTTGCAAGTTGGTGGAGCAAGGTTCGGCGGGGCGAGTTGCCCATTTGGAATATCAGCGCCTTCATCGGTGAGCTCGTCATCAGCGCATTCGCTGGGTTGATGGCTTTTTTCCTCTGCGAGTACATGTCCTTCAATACTTGGCTATCTGCCGCGGTTGTCGGGATGAGTGGGCACGCAGGTGCCAAGGGCATCGGCTGGCTGGAATCTTTCGGTCAGCGCATGGCTGAAAAGAAGTTGGGCATTGATAACGCGTCAAAGGATGCACCATGATTCTTAATGAACGCAGCGAAAAGAACCTAGTCGGGGTTCACCCGCAGCTGGTGCGAGTTGCGCGTCGTGCGGCCGAAAAATGCACTGATGAAAATGGGTTTGTCGTGACAGAAGGCGTCCGCACCTTGGCAAAGCAGAAGGAATACTTTGTCGCCGGCAAGTCTCAGACCATGAAGACCCGTCACCTTACCGGCCATGCCGTGGACCTGGCCGTGTGGGAGGACCGCGACCTCGACAAGGTCGTGGATGCCGATGAAATCTCATGGAAGTTTCCGGCCTACAAAGCGCTGGCCGACCTGATGAAGGAGGCGGCTGCAGAGCTTGGCATCCCGATTGAATGGGGCGGTGACTGGGTCAGCTTCAAGGATGGCCCGCATTTTCAACTTCCATGGACGGCCTACCCATGAGCCCTCTTGCGCGGTACGTCATAGCCTGCCTGATCGCCGCCACCTTGGCCGGCATTGGGGCATGGCGGGTTCAGGAGTGGCGCTGGAAGTCGAACACCCAAGCCAAAGAAATTGCCCAGTTGAAAGAGCAGGGCGAAGCAAATGCCGAGAACAGGCGCTTAGAGCAACGCCGTCAATCAATGGTCATGGAGGCCACCAATGCCAGAAACAAACGTGAAGAAACTTTGCGCCGCGATGCTGCTGGCGTCCGCACTGAGCTTGCAGGCCTGCGGGACGACCTCGCCCAGTCTGCAGGAAACCTGCCCGGCGCAACCTGCGATGCCGTCCGCAAGCGAGTCACAGCCACTGAAAACGTATTCGAGCAGTGCGCAGGAAGATATTCAAGCTTGGCGGAAACAGCTGGCCGACACGCCTCTGACTCGCTGATGCTCCAACATGCCTGGCCGAAATAGCGGCAAGTCTGCGTGTACATTCTCGACTTGCAAATTGCGCGCTAGCAGGGTGGCCTGTTGGAACCTAATAAATGAAGAAATTCACTATTCCCCTATCACTTCGTGCCTGCGCATCTCCTCCAAATCTTCCTTTGTGAAGATAGTTCTGCGAATTTCACCTAACTCAGCCGCAGAAATTACCCGGAATAATTTGCCGTCTGTTCCCGGGTTATCCGCCATCACAAGGAAGCCGCCCTCAACCGCCATCACTAACTTCCAAGTGCGCTTGGGCTTTAGCTCCGGTGCTGCAACATACGGAAGCACATAATGGGATTCACGGTCTAAATGAAGGTGTGCTCTGGCAATACCGATCATTGTTGGTACAAAAAAAGCCCAACCAAACACGCAAAGAAATATCGAGGTCAGATACAAGTTAGGCAAGTTTGACTTGCTCTCGCCAATATGGGCTAGGCTTGCGATTAAAGTGAATGCGAGGGCAATGCATTCGAGGATCATCACTACCTGCGTCGCCAAATAGTAGGCGTTTGCGGTTTTAAACAGCTCAGGCAGCACAAGCAGAACTGCACAACTCACCGTAGCTATTCCCATCGCCACCATGCCGACCGACAGGAAAGCAGAAGATGTGAAAGCTTTCACAACACCGAGCGTTTGATGAGCAAGTATTGTGAAGAGGACCAATAGAGTCAGGGGTATTGCACTCTGCTGCGGGAAATGCGACGGGGATACTAATGACATTAGCCACGGTGCCCCTAGTTCTCTGAAATAAGCGGATAGCTCCGCATGCCCAGCCGCAATGCTAATTGCGCTCAAAGCGGCAATTGCACCCGCAAGCTTATAGATTGCCCCGGCCATCGTGGCAGCGCCTGCTACGACAGGCTCGTTTTCCGGTGTTGGGGTGGCTGGCACGTCCTCGACTCGTTTTAGCATTGTTGGATCCCTCCCACCTAGATACTAGTACAACCCTCTTGGTAGCCGCTGCCATGGTTTATGCTGTTTAGAGGTCCGACGGCGCGGCGCAATCTGAAGTTAGGGCAGTCGACCCAAGAGGCTATTTGCAAATGGAGAGAGAGAACCTATGAATGTGAGCAATGTGGGATTGGTGTATGTGCCCAATGACTGCGACATCGCTGCTGCTGTAAAAAAGGTAGCGGCGAAGGCCCCTGTCTTCAACATGGTGCCTGAGACTGAGGTTCTTTTCACGGCCACCCTGATTCGGTACAACAAGTTACGTGAGCGGTGTGACTTTCCTTATAACCTCGAGAAGCGCGGGGGTGCCCAGTGGACCAATCTCGTGACAAATTCACACGAAATCGCCGGCAAGGCTGCTTCCTACGGTGCCGGCCAAGAATGGACAGCGATCTTTATTGTGAAACTGGGTTTTGACCGGGACTATGAGTTGCTGGACCGAACAGATACCGCGGTTACTGTCGAAGAGCCGAAACTCGGCATGTGCATGGTGGATGACGGGCCGTTCCGAGAGTTCGCTATTGGAAAAACTGTTCCCGCCGATTTCATAAGGATAGTGCCGATCAAGTCGGTGGGGCGGACCTACGTGTGTGATTAAAGGTGAGGCGTTCAGGTGTCTAATCGGAAAAGGTAGCATCCAGCCTGGCGGTGTGGTCCTCCCTCGCCGTCAGGTCATGCGAATGACTTCACGCCCGGCTTGCTGGGCTTTTTTATTCTCCAAAATTCTTCGTAATTGTGCCGAGAATACCGACGAGTATGATCCAAGGGTATCAGCACCTCGTCTGCTGAACTGAGAGGTAAAAAGTGATGGGGCACTTCAACAAAGGAGATCAGTGTGGCATTTGAAAACCGCTCAATCTTGGAGCTGAGCGCCATCGCCAGAGCAGGCGGAGGATTCAAAACGAACGCCCGTGCGCGCTCTGTTCTCGAACTGCAGAGCTTGGCCAAGGCCGCAGTGGAGGGTGGCGCACATATTACGCTAACCGACCTCAACGCGCGTTCAATTTTGGAGCTGTCCAGCATCGCGACCGCTGGGCGTGGCCACGTCAGCTTCGAGGACTAGCGCAAACACGTAGTGGTGGGTGACGCTGGGCATTCTTTTCTATCCTCTACTGCATCAGCCCAGTTCGCAACCCAACTCCACCAAGTGGTTTTATGGTGCTTGTGTTTGGCCAGGCGATAGGTAATCCTGACCATCGCGTTGAGCTCCTGCGAATAGATTTCTGCCTTTCGCTCAACCGTGTGTTTCTCTGCTTCGCATGGCGCTGGAAGCAACTTGCTGCCAGCAGAGATGTCTTGGCCGGGAACACTGCGCAGATACCCGTTGTAGTCGGTGTACTCGCGTGTCTTCAGAAAATTGGGTCGTGTAGGGTCGGGTTGAGTTGTCATGATAGGTAGTTGTCGTCTGCAGGGTCGAAGCCAGAAGCGGCTCCCTGGCTTAGCCGGATCGCGCTGCGCTTCAGGATCTTCTCGGTGTCCACCTCAGCCTTGGCGCCGACGTGTTTGACGAGCCAGCGTCTGATGAATTTCTCAGTGCGGGACTTGGGACCTTTGGTGAGATAGCCGGTGAAGATGCCCTCGATGGTCATACCGCGTGGGCTCATGCCCACCAGTTTCACGTAGGTCAAAGGTCCCAGCAGGCTCCTGCCCTGGGGATCCAGCACCTCGGCATAAAGCGACTGGTCTGGCCGGTTGTAATACCGTTTGCGGATGACGAGCTCACCCCGCGTTGCGCCCCGTGAGAGCGCATCGATTGGGTCACCGTCGAGAACATAGACATCGAAAATCACTGTATAAGCATACAGTCTTTGATGTAGAATTTGTACAGCCCGGCGCTCAAAAAAACCGCCACGGGGCAAAATTTTCTTTCCCAGGAGTCACCGAATGTCATTGGAGTTGCTGCGCCGGCTCGCGGGCGAAGCCTTGCCCGTCACCATCACAGAACCGTCCGAGGTCGAGACCGTGCGCGTCTTGCGCGCCTCGGGCGATCTGCTGTGCCTGCTGTTTACTGGCCCGTCAAAACGTCAGGAGGCGAGGGTGCTGACCATCACGCCTGAAGGCCGCAAGGCCCTCGCCACAGGCCTGATCGAGCCACCAGCTGCCAACGATTCCGCGCTGCACCGCCGGGCCTGAATGGTCAGAACAGCTCGCCCGAAGGCTCAGGCGCAATCTGGCCTTCGGCGGCCGCGCCGGGCAGCGGAATGTTCTTCGCCAGGTTGTCGGCGGCATGCCTGAAGATCTCCGGCGCTGGCAGTTTCACTAGGGCGCCAGCCTGTTCAATGTCGGCGTGCAGCCACTCATCCCACTTGTCCTGCTCGATCGGCACCACGGCGCGTTTGTCTTGCTGGGTAAGCGGCAGCACAGCGCCGGTCTTGCGGTCAACCTCGGGCTTGTGCATCAGCGCCAGCAGCGGGTGGCCGTCGCAGTTCTGCGTCAGCATGGTGTAGTTGGGCACCACCTCGCCGGTTTCCGGGTCCGTCCACTCCGACCAGATGCCCGCCAACGCCCAGGCCTCACCATCGGCGCGCGCAAAGCGCCAGGCAATGCTCTTAACCTTGGGATCATGTCCGGGGTAATAAGGCTCAATAAAGCTTTCGACAGGGATTAGGCAGCGACGGCCAGCCAGCCACGACGGGGCATAAGTGCGCCGACTCAGGATGTCTTCATACCGCGCGTTATTCGTCTGACCGCGGGGCAGTCGGGTTTTGTTGTCAGTCGCGATCATTCCCCACTGACCAACCTCTAGCGCCGCGTCTTGTTTGATGTACGGTCCAAGCTTCAACGGCGCCACATAACTGCCCCATTGCTTCAGGCCCTCTTTCATCGCGACTTTGCCGAACTGGGCGGCAAGGCGGTGCGCGGAGACGGGTGTATAAAGATTGCACATTTAGCCATTTTGCATGCGGAGAATATTGATGACGATGACCGCTGAAAAGCGCCCCTGGATCACCGAGGCTGATCTTGACCGCTCCTTTTGGATGGACTCATTCATTGAGCGATACACAGACTTGGTCTATGGGCACTGTGAACATGAACTCATGAAAGAGTGGGCGCTTGAGCTCTATGAGAAGAAGGGCAACCTAAGCCCTTGGCGAGTGGCCAATGACGAATTCCGGGGGCAGGCTGACGTTGCGGAGTTCCTGCCTGGTGGCAAGTATTGGAAGGTGCTTGAAGAAGTGTTTTGAACCGGTTTCAGAGACGCTCAGCGTGGGGAACATTTGGGGGTGATTTCGACGCTCTAAATTGAGGATTGGCTCCTGTAAAGGCTCTCCAGTGTTTTCGCGTTAGACCCCAGCTCCACCATATAAGTCGTTAAATGCGCCTAACTTAGGCGCATTTTTCTTTATCTGCTCTTATTTTTTTGTTTTTTCCTATTTTTCCCGACGTATTCGCACCGAATTCGCACGGCAATTTAGGGTCCTTGATCCCCCCGCCGCAACGGATTTTTACGTAGTCAGCCTTGCATTCGTGTCTTGGGGCCCTGATGTATTTGAGGTCTGGGAAAGGAGCTCACGCTTGGAAACCGCACATTGGGGTAGGACGTTAACGTCACTTGACCCTTTCTTCCAGGTTCTTGCTTAGATGCTAAAAACTCGGGCACAATGTATTTATCACTTGCCACTTGTGGCGCTTGAACGAAGTCCATTTCCATTTCGCATGATGGACATCGCATTGAAGGAGAAACCATGATCAACATGAACCACGAAGGCGATGGCTACGCATAAAGCGCTTAGGCCAAGCAAAAAGCCCAGCACATTGCTGGGCTTTTTGCTGTTTGGGGTGCTCGTGATGTTTGGAGTCTTTTGCCTTTGGCAAATGTATCTCGTTCCGAATGACGTCGCCTATAACCTTGGCCCATCTCAATGGGTCGTAATGTTTGCTGCTATCGCCGCTATCTGCGGGTGGATCATTGCAGCCGTCGTGACCATACGAAATTCGGTGAAGCAACACACTATTAATACACTGCTTCAATCAAGACTGTCGGCCACATATATGGGATATGCCGACAAAATAAGTGCGCACTATGAGGCGTATGACGAGCGGCGGAGGTTGAATCCGGATCTGGTGGAAGCTCCTACCGATGGGGTGGATAAGCTCGCGTTGAGATACATCCTCAACTATTTCGAGTTCATTGCTATTGGCATTCGGAGAGCTGACTTAGATGAGGGGCTGCTGAAGGATAGTCTAAGGAGCATTCTTAAAAAGAATGTAGCAATGTCCCGTCTTTGGATTGAGGAAGTGCGAGAGGCCAACCCGCTTCTCTATCAAAATTTGGCTGAGCTACATCGGCGTTGGTGTTCTGACGATACGCCTTTAAAGGACCGTTCGGCCCCGCGAGTTGTAATGTCTCCTTACGAGCGTCTTGTCGAGTGGTACACCGAGGTGTAGCCGAGGATGCGGAAGGCTCTAGATGAGTATTTCCGAACAACTGCAGTTAAGTGCGGAATCATTACCCAAGGCAGCTCGTGTATTGCGAGATCTGCGTGGGCTTCCGACGTATGAGAGCGAATGGGGACTCCGTCACCCCGCTGCTGCATACAACGTCTCCTTGGGCGGCATAGCCCAGAGAATCATCTCAGTGCTCAGTGCATTAGAGAAAATTGTTGCGGCTTCTGTGTACGCCGAGCGTGGGAAGTCGGCGCCCGATGACGAACTGCTCGAAGCCATTGATCACATGCTCGACGCGTTAATGGAGCACTTCGATGTTTGTAATGGCGTCCTGAAAACCTTTTTTCATCCTAATGAAAAAAAGGAATTTGAAAAAGCGCAAAAACTTTTCAAACGAGCTGTTGAGCCTTATCGCAATCATGTCGGGACTATCGACAACTATCTAAAGCACAACCAAGGCCGACTTCGCTCGATTCTGTTTCGTTGGCCCGGCGGGATGGTTTTTGGATACTTCGTCGAAGGCCCCCTTGGTCCGAATACTCTGGGGCCGGCAAAACTTATTCATCCAGATCAGACCGGGTTCTCGCTCAATAGAGATGTCGCGTATCACGTTTGTTCGGTCCACGCTATTGGCGCTCAATTGGCGCTCGCCTTGCACAACTTCGATAGGCGCTTAGTCCCGGTGCCTTTGCCCAAAGATACCGAAGTGAAGGAGGGAGGATGGGCCGCCATGCTGCGAAAGACTGCGGGTCTCCCCACGATTTTCTTTCCGGACGAAGTTCAGAAAGCCGTGCCATCCGTGCATGTGTCCTCTGAAATTATTCATATTGACTATCCTTCGCGACGGAAAGCGTCTCAGCCGCCGGGCGGTTGCATGATCAGTGTGAACATGGCCGGCGACGGCGTTACAAGAACTTTTGCAATGCCGTACTTTCAGGATGGCAGATCCCCCGCCAAGCCGATTCTGGATACAGGGACCCCACTAGCTCCTGGAATGCTTGGAATTTGAGCTATCTGCTAGTTGAGATGGATACGAAGTGGTACAGATGACGGTGCAAACTTGTTTTTCATTCGCACCGAATTCGCACGGATCGGCTCTAAGCCGCGCCAGTGCTAGCTCGCGTTGAGGTTCAAATCCCCCCAGCTCCACCATTCAAGACAGTCAACGCCAATGGGAGACCATTGGCGTTGTTTTTTGTAAACCGCCTCGAATTGGCGGCGGTTGGCATTCGATTCGCACGGCATTCGCACGTGGACCAGCAGTTTTGCTGTTAGGCTTTCAGGATGCCTTCAGAAAACCCCGACATTCTTTCCAGACTAGGACTTGGCGAGAAATTCAGCCAAGTCCAGTTTGGTCCTGGAGTTGTGGGCAAAACGAGTCGTGCGACCATGGCGCTGATTGCAATTTGGGGAATTATTGCTTTCCGCTTGTCCTCGGATTTGAGTCAAAACATCGCTTTGATAGTGGCCGGCTGTATACCGACTGGAGCCTATTTCTGGTGGGTTAAGGCTTCTCAGGCTTTCGCAAAAGCTAACCCAGACCTGGCTTTACTTGAGGGTGCGCAATTTGTGGAATATCAAAAATGGCAGTCTGAAATACAAGGCCGCGTCATTGATAACGCGATGCCAGTGATCGAGCCAAAAGTGCCGAGGGGTGTACGCAAAATAAAGGGTGATGCTTCGTGACCGTATTTCATGTCGCAATTGGGTATAAGGGTGCGGCCAAACCGCAGACCGAGATTCAGGCAACTTTTACGGCGAACACTGGCTGGGCGCGCTATGCGCCCAATTGCTGGATAGTCAATACAACAGCAACTGCCACCGAAGTTTCCGAGGCTATTCACAAGGTGATATCAGCCTACGATCAAGTTTTCGTAGTGGAAGTAAATCTAAATAATCGCAACGGCTATTTAGATAAAGAGATCTGGACTTGGATAGGTAACCAGCATTCGTAGGATGCTCAAACAGCCCTTAACCCCGCCTGTAGCTTCGGCCGCAAGTAATCTTCCCTGATGAATTTGCCGTAGGTAGTGAAGACCAACTGAGCGTCGGCGTGGCCTAGCTGTTCTGCTACATACCAGGGGTTGGCGCCTTCTGTCAGCAGGGCGCTGGCGAAGGTGTGGCGGCATTGGTAGGGGTTGCGGTACCGCACACCTCCCCTGGTGCACAGGGGCACCCATAGCGTCTTGCGGATCTGGGCGTCGATCTTCCACGGTTCTGCTGTGCGGGGGTTGAGCCAGATCTGTTGGCCAGCTTCAAAGCTGTGCTGCTTTTGGGCGATCAGGGCGGCGATGGCGTCGTCTGCCAGGTCGGCATCTCGCAGGTCGGCTGCTGACTGCTTGCCTTTTTGTATTGGCAATGCGCGGATATACGCGCCGTGTGGTGTTAATAGACATGGTGGTCTCCTAGCCGTTCCGTTTTAGAAACCGCCGTCCCACTCTCACCTAAGGCGGCGGCCCGAGCGGGTGTGAGAGACCGGGGAACGCTAGGCGTAACCGGCAGGGCTCGCGACCTCCCATTCGGGCCGCCTAAAAAAAGGTGCCAGAAATGACAAAGCCGCATACCCTGCGGTGTACGGCTTTATGCAGCGTTCCTTCGGACTCTCACATCCGGTCATGCGCGATGGCCTGACGGGTGCGGTGTACGGTTTAACCGAATTTGATGCAAATGGGCTATCCTGCTGAGACAAAAAGAGGAGAGGACTCCGATGGAAAACAACGCAAAAAATAGCATCACCGTTGAGCGCACATACAAGCCCGTACCTGTGTTCATGCATGCGTCCTATTGCTTGCGAAACATTCGAGCAGAAGGCGGAAGAGGTTCCTACTACGCTGACCTGGGCGCCCTTGTATTGCTGGCATTCGCAGTTGAGGGCTTTTGCCAGACTTATGGACCAAGTGCGTTTGGCGAAGAGTGGGTGGACGTGTATGGTGACGATGGCAAACGGGTCAAACGCGGTGTAGAAAGCAAGCCCGTTGTTGATAAGCTGAAACTGCTCGCGCGCAAGGCGGGATTGAATCCCAACTTTGACGAATTTCCTTGGAAGGAAATCAAACAGCTTCTCAAGGAGCGGGACAACCTCGCGCACCCTAAAGTCTCCACACGGACGGTTGACGCGACCATCCAGGTTCCCGACGGAGAGCACCCGCTAGATCATGTGGGCAGTCTGGCGGGTCAGAGCTGGGAGAAGCTGATTGAGCATCCCGAGACACTGAACAAGCTCGCTCAAACTGTACTCGACACGATGGAGGCCATGGCCGTGGGCTTGGGTCACGACAAGTACGACGTGCTTGCGCAAGGCTCCAGTTTCTATCGAATGTCGGCGGCGTAGGAATTGGTCGGAATGAAAATAACAGCAATCATCGTTGTCAGCGCTGTAGGCGCAGTGTTTATTGCCGCATTCGCCTGGAAGCCGCCAGCTGATTCGTCTGACGTTGCAGGATGGGTACAAGCGTTCGGCGCAACCCTGGCCATCGGATTGGCGGTCTATCTGCAGTGGCACTCGCAGAATGAAAAACGGCGGCAGGCAGAAAAGATGGCCAGAACGCTGGTCAATCAAGTCCTTCTCTCCGTAGACAACTTGCAGTCCAGTGCACGTAATCAAATATGGTTGGATTGGCAATCGTGCAGGCAGTTGCTCATGACCGCCTCGGCGATCCAAGTGGACATAGCAGAACTCAACGACCTGCAAACAGCGATGGTTTTGAGGGTTAAAGACTTGGCATACAAATGCTATTCGGACACCGATGGCCACATCGAAAACGGCAATTGGCAGCATCATGACAACCTGGTCGGAAATTGCGGCACTGATGTTCGCAACGCCATCGCTGCTGGCGGCCTGAGGTCCGCGGCAAAGTCCTTTAGCCCTTAAAGATTGATGACACCGACCTTCAACCTCACGGCTCCGCCGACGCCCGAGTTCAGCCTGTTCGGCGTCGACTGGTGGGCGACCTGCATGACCAAGGGGGAGTGGCCGGGGTGGATGCAAAAAACAATTAAATGAGGAGATGACATGGACGCAGCAATTGCCGCTTTGCTTGGTACCGCCGTTGGCGCCATCGGATCTGTTGGTGGAGTCTGGTTGAGTCAAAAAGCCCAGACTCGCCGCGATCTTCTTAAAACTGCGACTGAATTGGCGCTCGCCGACTTCAATTTTTTTGTTGGGTTGGCCAAGCAAAAAGGTGGTTCCATGCATCCTATCTCCATCTATGTGGCCTATCACGCAGAGGTGTTGAATGCCATTGCTGACGGCACTTTCAACGCTGCGGCTGTCACGCGCATTGAACAGCGAATGAAGGAGCTTGGGGATGCATTGCCCAAAAGAGACTAATGCTCTCGGAAAATTCTCGTCAGGTTTTACGGGGGGACAATGATTAAAAAGCCGTGGACGACTGTTCTGTTTGTGGTGCTTTTGGCACTGATCCCGCTGGGAATACTTTTCGCCCGGCACCGACCAGGCCCCTCGAGCGATTGGGCAGCTTGGGTGCAGGCTGTCGGCTCGATATTGGCTATCATCGGCGCGACTTTTATTGCAAGCTGGCAAACCACCCGTGCCGAGAATGCTGCCAAAGAGCTTCGACGTCAGGATGCCATTGCAAAGTTCTACTCCATCAGAGCGTTGTTTCTCCAGTCCTGCGCTGTGTTTCAGATAGGGATAAACGTCGCCAAAAAGGATTACAAAAGAAGCTATTGGCAAACACTCATTGCCGATATTGATTCCATTAGTGACCGGTTCAACTCTTTGCCGATTTTGGAATTGCCAGGCACGCAAACTGGAAGTCGAATCTCCTTGAACTTGCAAAATCTGCGCAGCTTGCGTGCCACTTGCGTGCACGTACTTGAAAACGACGACTTCATCAAATCGAACGAGAGAGATGAAATTCTCGAAAAGTTTATGAAGCGATGTGAGACCCACTTTGACTGGGTTGCGATTCGCATTCTCGAGATTAGCGATAGACAAGAATTTATTCACGAGATGGGGGAGGACATTTACCAAAGAACACTCAAGCTGCGTGCCGATGAAGAGTTGCGCGGTCACCCATTGGTTTGAAAAGTTGCTGTGACACCAACCTTTATACTCACTTCTGCTCCCACCCCTGAGTTTTGCCTTTTCGGCATTGACTGGTGGGCGACCTGCATGACCAAGGGGGAGTGGTCTGGGTGGATGCAGGCGATTTTTTCGGTGCTGGCAATCCTCGGTGCAATCGGGATTGCCTGGACGCAGCACCAAGCTGCTAGGTCCCATGTCAGAAAAGTCGCCGAAGCGGCAGCCGCCGTGATGGTTCCCGGATTGCAGATAACGCTTGTCAAGGCCATTGCCGATCTGGACGGAATGTCTGTTTACTGGCAGACCAAGCAGGAAGGGTTGGATATAGCCGCGTTTGCTGCAAGGGCGCATCAACATTTGACAGCATTGGAAATGCCGACTGACGATGATCTGCGTTTGTTGGTCGAGCTTTATCCCGAAGAAATACAGAAAATTGCCCATGGACGCACCACCGTTCGGGCCATAGAAAGTGGTTTGCCCTTCGAGCAGGATGGAGGATGGAAGTCCATGAACGAAGCGGTCAAGTTTCTTTTTGGGGCGTCGAATTTGTTTCATGAAGCTGTTAATGGGCTTCCTGGTCATCCCGAAGACAAGGCGGATGTAAATCGGAAACGGGCGGAAACCATCCGAATTTGGGACGAAGCTGTGCGTGCACGAGCGGGAGGTGCCGCGAGAGACTCCGAACTTAAATCTGCCGAAAGCCCGAAGTCGTCTTAACCCAGACATTGATGTGCCAATGGGCGAAGGAATCATGCGTCTGCCGCTTCGGTGGGTTTGGAGGCCTCCTTTGAGGAGGCCTTTTGCTTGGCGGTGACTGCTTTACGTACGGCGTCCGGGTCGATGCCGTGGTGCTTGGCTGGTGCCAGTAGGGCATCTGGCGTGTTGTGCACGTAGTCACACGCCACATTAGCTCCCTTGCCTGGGTGCTACGGTGGCCTGGCATCACTGGCAATTGATGCCGCAAAAAATAAGTACGCCCACGCAACTAAATCTCCAGCAGCTGTCTAACAACTGGTCTGTGGTGCGCAGCGGCAATGCAGCGTGCCAAAGATGTTTTCGCCCTTTCATTCCTCTCTTTCCCCAAAAAATCCTGTGAACCTGACCAACAACAGCCTTTTGAACACACGCATGCTCTCCGTCCTGCGCATCGTCTCTGCCTTTTTGCTGTTGCAGCATGGCACGGCCAAGCTGTTTGGGTTTCCTCACGTGGCTTACTTTGACAACCTGCAGATTTTTTCGTTGATCGGTGTGGCCGGCATTCTTGAGGTGGCCGGTGGCGTGCTGTTGTTGATTGGCCTGTTCACGCAACCCGTGGCTTTTGTGTTGTCGGGCCTGCTGGCATTCGCTTATTTCATTGGCCATGCGTCCAAGGGCTTTGTCCTGATGCCCATGCTCAATGGGGGCGAAACGGCAGTGCTGTTCTGTTTTGTCTTTTTGTATCTCGCAGCCGCTGGTGGCGGCGTGTGGAGTCTCGATGCCCTGCGTTCGCGCAAGGCTTGATGTTCTTCACCTTCCCGGTGACCCACGCCCCTCAAGCGTAGCTGCGGGCTTTTTTATGGTGACACGGCCACAGTAGGCATGCACCTACAGGCGCAGGCCACACGTTCCGGCGTTGTGGTTTTGTGTTTGGGCGCACACTGTAATAACTGTGGCAGAGGCATTCATCGTTGGCCAGCCATCTCATGCTTTAAGGGAGACAGCATATGCAAGTTCTACTCAACACCGACCACCATGTAGACGGACGCCAGGAGATGGCGGATCACCTGACCAGCGTGGTGAAAGAAGCCCTGCACCGTTTTGGCGACCACATCACGCGTGTTGAGGCCCACCTCTCTGATGCGAACAGCCATGTCAAGACGACGCCCGATGAGATTCACTGCACGCTGGAAGCGCGCGTGGCCGGGCAGGAGCCCGTGGTCGTGAAGGACCATGCGGCTACGGCGCACCAGGCCATTAATGGTGCGGTTGGCAAGCTGAAAAGGGCGGTGACCACTGCTTTCGAAAAGCATGATCCCCGCCGTTCAGGTCCGGCGCGTGATGAACTGCTGGCTGGTGTTGCCGCCGACGACAGCGCAGGCACCCCTTAGAGCGACCTCTTAGAGCGCCACTGCCCCAACAGTCCGGACAACACAGTGTGCGTTTTGCCGCGCATACTGCGCTGGGTAAGCATGCCCGTTGAAAAGTTCCTTTCCCGGGCGGCTTAATCCGCGGTGTTTCCCCTAGGCACCAAATCGCGGGCCGTCTTTAGGATAACGACGCGCGATCCGCGTGTCTTCATATCCGGGGAAGAGGAACATCATGACAACAGCATCTTTACGCCTGCTCACGCGGGCTCTGACTTTGGCCGGGCTGATGGCGGGCCTGGCGTCCTGCGCCAATATGCCGACCGAAAGTGCCGAGTCGGCCTTGACCCGTGCCAACACGGCGATGGGTGGTGTCGCTCTGCGCAGCATCTCGTTTGCCGGTACCGGTACGGGTGCCACCTTCGGCCAGGCCTACCAGCCGGGTATGGCCTGGCCGAAGATTACCTACAGCAGTTTTTCGCGCGTTGCCGATTACAGCGCTGGCGCTCTCCGTGAAGATGCAGCCCGCAGCCGGGCCGAGCCTAACGGCGGCGGCGCTGTGCCTTTGATGGGAACGGGCGAGCAGCGCACCACAGGACTTTTAAAGGGCGAAACCGCCTGGAATCTGGCGGGTACAACGCCATCAGCCGCCCCCATCGCCGTCTCTGGCCGCATACATGACCTGTGGACGACGCCTCACGGTGTCATCAAGGCTGCGCTGGCCGGCAAACCCCGCATTGCGATGCGAAGTGAAGGTGGCCGCATGCTGACCGCCGTGTCCTTCGACGTCGCGGGCCGCTTCAGTGCGACAGCCCTGATCAATGACGCCGGACTGGTGGAAAAGATTGAATCGCTGCAGCCCCACCCGGTCACCGGCGACACCGCATCGGTGATCAGTTTTTCAGACTACCGTGACGTGGGCGGCGTGAAGTTCCCCATGCGCATTGCGCAAAGCATGGGCGGCTTCCCCGTGCTCGACCTGGCGGTCAACGACGTGAAACCGAATGTGGCTGCAGCCATAGACATTCCTGCACCGGTGACAGCCGCTGTCGAGCGGGTGACCGCCGATCAGGCGGCAAAGGGTGTGTGGTTTCTGGCGGGTGGCTCGCACAACAGCGTCGCCATTGAAATGAAGGACCACATCATGGTGGTCGAAAGCCCGCTATTCGACGGCCGCGCTGTGCCCATGCTGGCCGAGGTGAAAAAGCTTGGCGCAGGCAAGCCGCTGCGCTATGTCGTCAACTCACACCATCATTTCGATCATTCGGGCGGGCTGCGCAGTGCGGTTGCCGAAGGCGCCACGCTGGTCACCAGCGAGATGGCACGCCCCTATTTTGAAACCGTGCTGGCCAACCCCAACCGTATTGCTCCTGATGCCATGGAACGCTCAGGCAAAAAAGCAGTGGTCACTGGCGTGAATGGCAAACGCAGCTTCACCGACGGCGAGCGTGTGGTTGAGGTGTATTACATCGAAGGCAGCGTGCACGCCCAGGGCTTCATGATGGTTTACCTGCCCAACGAGAAAATCCTGATTGAAGCCGATGCTTACACACCCGGCGCGCCAAATGCACCAGCACCCGCTCGGCCCAATGACCTGCATGTGAACCTTGTGCAGAACATCGAACGACTGAACCTCAAGGTCGAGCAGATCCTGCCGCTTCACGGTCGCAAGGTGATGGTGGCCGAGCTGTACAACGCCATCGGCAAGAAGAACTGAGCCACCCGCAGGGGCACCGGGCTCAGAAGTGCGGCGGCAGGTCGTCGCGCAGGCTGCGGGTGGTGGTTACGCTGCCATCAGCAACCGGCTGGCGCAGTTCGGCAATTTCGCGCAGCAGCAGGTCAATCTGTTGCTGCTGGCGTATCACCACCTTGTCGAGCTGCTCCAGCAGGTCTTCGGTAAAGCTGGCCTTGATCTCAAGGTCGGTCAGCCGCTGGTCTGTGTCGTGTTGGTCAGGTGAAGAACTCATGCCTGCATTTTGCCCTGATGGGTTACGTGTTTTTTGCAGTAGAGTTTCAGCTCCCTGCGACGACATCAAAGGCCCAACCCATGACCCTTGAAGCCATTCTGGCCTACCTCCATATTCTCGCCATCCTGACCATGGTGGTCTTTCTGGCCAGCGAGGCCGCACTGTGCCGCGTGCAGTGGCTCAATGCGGCTGTGGTTGAGCGACTGGCAAAGATTGACCTGGTCTACGGCATTGCCGCCGTCGCTGTGTTGCTGACCGGCATCGCGCGCACCTGGTGGGGCGTGAAGGGTACAAATTGGTATTGGACCAACCCGTTATTGCATGTGAAGGTCACGCTTTTTATCGTGATCGGACTGCTCTCCATCAAACCGACCATCACCTTCATCCGCTGGCGCAAGGAATTGCGCGCCACAGGCAAGCTGCCCGATGAAGCGCAGATCAAGGCCACGCGCAAGCTGGTGATGGTTCAGGCGCACATCCTGCCGCTTATTCCGCTGGCGGCGGCCTTCCTGGCTCGTGGCTTTGGCAAATGATGCGGGCTGTGTGAACAAGGTCTCGCAGAAGCGGGTGATTTGCGCGGCATGCCTGCGTCCGGCAAGTGCTTGCATCTGCCAGTGGGTAAGACCGGTTGAACATGAGGTCGAGGTGCTGATCCTGCAGCACCCGCTTGAGGTTAACCACGTCAAGGGCACTGCGCGTCTGCTGCACATGAGTTTGCCGCGTAGTCGGCTGGTGACAGGCGAGGTGTTTGATGAAAGCCTGTTTGAAGGTGGCAGGCATGTGCTGCTGTATCCCGACACGCCGCAGGCCGGCTTGCCTGCAGTCAAGGCGCTATCGCCTGAGGATCTGGCTGATACGAATGGCTTGTGTCTCGTCGTGCTTGATGGCACCTGGCGCAAGAGCCTGAAGATGCTGCATCTCAATCCGGCGCTGCATAAGATGCCTCGGTTCTCCCTTGAGGACTTGCCTGCGTCAAACTACCGGATACGGAAGGCCCACAAGCCGCATCAGCTATCTACGCTGGAGGCTACCTCTGCTGCGCTGGCTCAGCTTGAAGGTGATGCTGGAAAGTTTTGGCCGCTGCTGGATGCGTTTTCTGAATTTGTGGAGGAGCAGATGGGGCACCGCTGATACCTGTTCAAGGCCAGTCAGGCTCACGGCATTCAATCACCCAGGTCAATCAGTCCCGCAAGCCGCACACCGTCAGGCGGCTCGTAGTCCGCCACAACAATCGCCCGGTCGCTGCTCACAGCCGCAAGCCTGAACTGCGCCAGCAAAAAATCCTTCGAAGGCTTGTCGATCGCCGCAAACGGCATGTCGAGTAGCGTGACCGGCGCGCCGGAGGCGAGCGCTGCCGCCATCAGTACCTTGCGTTTGGAACCGGTCGACAGCATGAACAGTTTTTTGTGGATGTGCGACTCGAGATCCAGACCGGTGACGAGCCTGGCGAGCATCGCATCGTCAAAGCGCGGGTAGATCGCGCGCTGCTGGCTGAAAAAATCGCTGGCAACAACCTGGTCGAAGGCTTCGGTGCGCGGGTCCAGCCAGAACAGTTGAGTGCTGGAGTCGCCACCGATGGCTATGCTGCCGCTGTCTGGCTTGAGCTCGCCCGCCAGCAAACGCATGAGCGTGGTCTTTCCGCGCCCGTCGCCGCCCTGGATGAAGGTGACGCCGGGGTTGATGGTGGCGGTGAGTTTGTCGAACAGCTTGTGGCTGCCGTAGCCAAAACCCAGCGCCTGGATTTGCGCGAGGGGCATCACAGCTGGGGGAGTTCTGCCGCGCCGCCGTCGCGCACTCGGTGGCGCTTGTCTGCCGGCGCATGCAGCGCGGGGTCGGCGGCGTTGAGCAGGTCTTGCAGGGTGCTGCCGGGCGCGATGGCCTTGAGGTAGCGCAGCAGTTGCCCGAGGGCGACGCCGGGGTCGCCTTTTTCAATGCGGTAGATGGTGCTGCGCGACACACCCGAATCGCGGGCTGCATCGCTTTGTTTGACTTTGCGCGCCAGCCGCAGCTGGGTCAGCAGCCTGCCGATGTGCTGGGCTTCGAGGTTGAGTTCTTCTTCCATGGCTTCTCCAGAGTGCGGGGAGTCGATTAATGCATCATGGATAGCACCATAAGTGCTTAATGATTTATTTATGACGCATTATGACTTGGAGCAAGTTCATCGGGAGGCCTTGGAAGCCAAAAAATGACTGAAAAAGGCAGTTTTAGGGCTGTTTTTAGGCATCAAATCGGCTGCAGATCAATGGATACGCGCGTGAGCAGCTATAAAAAGTATAGCAATCAGCGTGCAGCCGGGTAACTGCGGGTGGCAGCTAGTGCGTGTCTGGCGCGTTGCGCAGGCGCCTGACGCTTGCTGGCAGGTCGCGCCACGGTGCCTGGGCGGGCGCATACCGGCTGCGCATGTAGCTGGCCAGTTGGGCGATCTGGCTGTCGTCCAGGCTGTGGCGGAAAGCGGGCATGAAACCGATGTCGGCATTGGCTGGCTCGCGTATGCCACCCAGAATCACGCGGATCAGGTTGTCGGGTTTGTCGCTGTGCAGGTTGGTGTTGAGCGCCAGCGGTGTGTTGATGCCCAGCAGCGTGGGGCCGTTGCCGTCGTGGTGGCAGGAGGCGCAGGCGCCGTTGAACAGGCGCTGGCCGGGGCCCTGCAGATTGAGTTGTACGGCTGATTGCTGCGCCGCCCGCACGACCTGTTTGGCCTGCTGCTGGCTGTCGGCCTCAAGCACTGGCGGGTTGAAAGACGCGAGGTAAGTCGCCATGGCCCGTATGTCCGCGTCGGGCAGGGCCGTAAGCTGCTTCACCACCGGGGCCATGGGGCCGCTGGCAACGCCGTGCTGTTCGGTGTGGCCCTTGCGCAGGTAGCGGTACAGCTCCTGCTCGCTCCAGGGCACGGGTGCGCGCGACAGGGCGGTGAGGGCGGGTGCCTCCCAGCCGTCAATGACGGCCCCGCTCAAGAATGCCGTGCCGCCTTGCTCTGCGCCCAGCGCATTCCGCGGCGTGTGGCAGGCGCCGCAGTGACCCAGGCCGTTGACCAGGTAGGCGCCGCGGTTCCACTCCACCGTTTGTGTCGGCGCAGGCTGGTAAGGCGTTGAGTCGTGAAACATGGCGTTCCAAGCGCCCATCAGCGGCCGAACGCTGTACGGAAAGGCGAGCTGCGTGGCGGGCGGCTGGTGGCGCACCGGTGGCTGTGCCATCAGGTATGCGTAGAGGGCGGTCAGGTCTTCGTCTGTGGTTTTGGCAAATGCTGTGTAGGGGAAGGCAGGGTAAAGGTTGTGCCCGTCGCGAGAGATGCCTTCCCGCATGGCGCGCTGGAAGGCGCTGAACGACCAGTTGCCTATGCCGGTCTCGGGGTCGGGCGTGAGGTTGGTGGTGATGATCTGGCCGAAGGGTGTGTCCATCGCGCGGCCGCCGGCATTGGGCGGGCCACCTGGCGCGGTGTGGCAGACCACGCAGTCGCCGGCTGCAGCCAGTTGCCGGCCGCGTTCAATCGTGGCGGCGGTGTAGACAGACGCGGCGCTGCTCGTGATGGGTGAGAGGGGTGTAATGGCCGGGCGTACGCCCAGCAGTGCCCAGCCGACGCCGAACAGGCCGGCAGCGATCGCACCTGCGCGTGACCACCAGCCCAGGCGTTTGGGCCAGACGGCTGCGGCGGGCAGCGCGTTGCCTGCGAGGCGCTGCGGTGTTGGCACCGGATCTGGCGCAGGTATGGGATCAGGATTGAGCGCCGCACGCACGACCTCTGGCGTAAACGGCGGCTGGCGAAAGCGCACGCCCGTCGCATCAAAAATCGCGTTGGCAATCGCCGCAGTGCCGGGCACCGATGCCGATTCGCCCGCGCCGAGTGGCGGCTCGCCGGGCCGCGGCATGCTGACAACCTCGACCACCGGCACATCCCTGAAGCTGAGGATAGGGTAGCTGCCCCATTCAAGGCTGGTGACGGCGCCTGTCTGCGGTGATACGGTGACCTGTTCGCCCAGTGTGCGGCTGGTGGTTTGCAACACGTTGCCGTGAATCTGGTGCTCTATGCCGGCGGGGTTGATGACGGCGCCTGCGTCATGCCCGACGACCACACGTTTGACGTAGACCTCGCCCGTCTTGCGGTTGACTTCAACATCTGCCACCCACGCCGCCCAGGCCGCGCCAAAGCCCGGCCATTTGCTGTGCATGTAGCGCGCATAGGCCACGCCCTGGCCGTGCACGATGTCTGCCGCGTCACCAGGCAGGTGTGTGTTTTGCTGCGCAGCGGTGTGCGCCACCCAGCCGGCGCGATCGGCCGTGGTGCGCACCAGCTCGGCAGCGCGTGGCTCCTTGAGGTAACGCAGGCGAAACTCCACCGGGTCCACACCGGCGGCATGGGCCAGCTCGTCGATATAGGACTCGTGTGCAAACGAACTCGGCAGGGCCGAGACACCGCGCAGCCACGACGCGCGCAGCATGGGCGCCATGTCGTTCACGCTGACGCGCAGGTTGCTGTAGTCGTAAGGCGGGCGGGCCGTGCGGTCGCCCATCTCAAAAGCCTGTGCGGTCGGCTCGATGGTGCGGGTCAGCAGCAGGGCCAGCGTGGGCGCGCCGTTGGACGGGTAAGAGGTCTGGAAGTCATAGGCCGCGACGGAGCCATCGGCATTGAGCCCGCCATTGACTTCCATCAACTGGGCCGCGCCCTTGGGCTCCCAGGCGTTTTCCTGCTCGCGCGTGAGCTGCACGCGCACCGGTGCACCGACGGCTTTTGACAGCAGGGCTGCATCGGCGGCCACATCATCGGCGCAGTTGCGGCCGTAGCAACCTGCGGCCTCCATGCGGATCACGTCGATGTTGACATCGGCAAGGCCCATTAGCCGTGAGAGGTCTGCGCGCAGAACGTGCGGGTTCTGGCTGCCTGCCCAGACTGTCAAACGCTGGGGTTGCCAGTCGGCGACTGCACAGGAAGGGCCAAGCGACGCGTGCATCTGGTAAGGCCAGATGTAGGTGCGCGGCATGGCCTGTGCGGCATTGGCTATTGCGCCATCCACATCGCCCTCATCCACCAGCTTGCGCTGTACGGACGGGTTGGCACGCAGCGCGTGTTCAAGCTTGTCGAGATTGGCAAGGCCCGGCCAGGCCTTCCACTGCACACGCAGTTCACGCAGGGCCTGCTCGGCGTGCTCTTCACGCTCGGCCACGATGCCGACAAAGTCGCGTATCACCACCACAGCCCGAATGCCGGGGATGTGCGCGATGGATGATTCATCGACCGACTGCAATGTGTTGCCGATGAAGTCGCCGTGGTCGGCCCCTGCATAGGGCGGGCGCACCACGCGGCCATGCAGCATGCCGGGCACACGCATGTCGTGCACAAAGGTCAGCTGGCCCGTGGCCTTGGCGGGAATGTCGACACGCTCTGTGCTGGTGCCGACGATGCGGTAGTCGGTGGGCGACTTGAGTGGTGTGTCTAGCGCCAGGGACAGTTCGGTATGTTCAGCGCCCACCAGCAAGGCATAGGAGACAGAAGCGGTATCGCTGCCATTGACCGACACCATGCCGTTGTGCGTCACCAGTAATGCCGCATCGACCTGTAGCAGCGCCGCCGCCTTGGCTACCAACCAGGCGCGCGCCTGTGCGGCTGCTGCACGCAAGGGCACAGCGTGTATTTGTATCGACGCGCTGGCAATCGTTGCGCCCTGGTTGGGCGCGCGCGTGGTGTCGCCCAGGACCATGTTGATGCAGTCCATGGCCACATCGAGTTCTTCGGCCACGATCTGAGCAAGGGCGGTACGGATGCCTGTGCCGAGGTCCACATGGCCGTTGAGCGCGGTGACGCTGCCGTCATTCCAGACGGCGATGAGTATCTCTACGCCTTCTTCAGGGTTGGCGCTGACGAGTGCCGGCTGGCCTTTGGCGGGCGGTGGCGGGGGAGGTGGTTCGCGCGTGACCAGCAGGCAGCTCGGGGCGGCGTGAAAATCTGCCCGCGTGAGGGCCTGGTCCGCGTGGCGGGTCATGCGCCTGTACTCGCGCGTTGTTGTGTGAGAACGGCTGCACGCCGCACGGCCTTCATGATTTCAAGATGCGCGCCGCAGCGGCAGAGGTTGCCAGACAGTTCACGGCGAATATCGTCGTCGCTCGGGTCAGGGTTGCGCGAGAGCAATGCGGTCGTCATCATGATCATGCCGCTCAGGCAATAGCCGCACTGCGCGGCCTGTGCCTCGATAAAGGCCTGTTGCACCGGGTGAAGATTTTCCGGCGAGCCGAGGCCTTCCAGCGTGGTGATTTCACGGCCCTCAACACCGCAGGCCGGTATCACGCATGAGCGTGCCGCCATGCCATCGACAAGCACTGTACAGGCTCCGCATTCACCCAGGCCGCAGCCGTACTTGGGGCTGTTCAGTTCAAAGTCGTTGCGCAGCACCATGAGCAGGGAGGCCTCGCTGCCCAGTGCCAGGCTTTTCTGCGCCTGGTTGACCGTGAGCGTGACGACCCCTGCTTTCATGCGCGTACAGCAGGCAGGTTCAGCCGATGTCGCCGGACTGGATGCGTTTGACGCCTTTGGCCGCCATCTGCTTCCAGGCCGCAGCGAGCGAGCCGTTGAGGTCAATCGCGCGCGTGGCGTCTTCAATCACATAGGTTTTGAAGCCCAGCTTGCGCGCATCCATTGCCGTCCAGGCGACGCAAAAAATCGGTGGCCAGCCCGGCGAGGTACACCGTGTTGATGCCCCGCTGTTTCAGGTAGCCGGCCAGGCCGGTAGAGGTCTTGTGATCGGCCTCCTCGAAAGCCGAGTAGCTGTCGGTGTCTTTGTGAAAGCCCTTGCGGATGATGATTTGTGCGGTCGGCAGCTTGAGGTCCTTGCTGACGGCCGCGTCTTCCGTGCCCTGCACGCAGTGGTCCGGCCACAGCACCTGCGTGCCGTAAGCCAGTTTGGTGGTCTCGAAAGGTTTCTTTCCCGGGTAGCTGCTCGCAAACGACGCATGGCCGGCGGTGTGCCAGTCCTGCGTGACGACGATGTTTTCAAACGCCTGCGAGATTTTGTTGATGACGGGCACGATTTCGTTACCACCCTTAACGGCGAGTGTGCCGCCATCGAGAAAGCAGTTTTGCACGTCAACCACCAGCAGTGCGGCCTTCGGGCCGGGCTTGATAGTCGGCGCTGCAAACAGCGAGGCCGACATGCCTATGCCCCCGAGCAGGCCGGCAGCAGCGGTAGACCTCAAAATCATTCGGCGATTGGTGATGATCATGTGGAGCTCCCTGAAAGTTTGTTAAATCCTAAACACTCACTCTAGACACTCAGGTAAGCACGGCGCACATCCTCGTTCGCTGCGAGGTCGGCCATGCTGCCTTCAAAACGGATCTGGCCTACCTTAAGAATAACTCATTAATGATAGTCTACTATCTTTTGATAGTTAATAAACTTTAAGCTTATCATAATTATTAGAAGTTATATAACAAGAAGAGTTAGAGGAAAACTTTTTTATTTGATTATTTAAATTATTTTTCTTAATTTTTTTTTTATATTTTTCTTAAAAAAAATAAATTAAAATGGATGTTTGTAAAGAACACAAATAACCAGGAAAATATGTGTAAATTATTTAAATAAAAACTGAAAAGCTGCATACATCCAGATTGTTTTAATTTCAATATCTTATGTGATGAATGTTTTAAAGATCATATGAGAAAGCACCCATAAAATCATTTAAATTCAGAGAATCCAATCCTAGATAGGAATCAAATTATGTAATTTTATAATTTTATAAATGATAGGGATAAGACATAAAAAATATTAAATGCTTTAGAGGAAGAATTATAATTAATTTAAAATAAAGCAGCTAATGCATTAATCGCATAAACAACTAATAATATTGATGGAATTATATTAGAAATTGAATCAATTAGACTTTAAATTAATAAATTGTTCGATAAATATATTCAAGGTTTGAAGGATAAATTCATGTAAAAATATAGATAGAATATACATTAAATTTATACTTAGATATAAGCATATATTGAGTAGGTTAGAGAATTCTAATTGAATTCAAATACTATATTGGTGTAAAAAAGAGTTAATTAAACTGATTTATAATATCAAGTCTTATATCAGAAAAGTAGACTAGATGATCTAATTTATTAGAGAGCTAATTAGAAATTTTAAGGAAGGATAGATGATGATGTAGCTCTGCATTTCATAGGTGTCATATAAAAAGAACTTGGCTCATTAGTTATTTATGATAAGTATTAAGATTAAAGTAGAGAAACTAAACGATCCTTTGATAAATTCAAAACTAAAACTCTCTTAACTGACTTCAAACATGCTCCTTAGAATTAGGTGAATTTCTATAAGAATTGGATATTCTATTTTGAACCAAGAACAAAAAATCTAATCTACATGGAGGTGAAAACAATGAAATAACTGATTAAGATAGAACTTGAGATTGATTTCCTAATTACATCGGGATCGAGATCTATAATGGGATCTGATAATAATATTTATTATATTAGTGGATTCGATGATAACAGTAATGATGATTTAAATAGAACTATATATTAATATGATAGTCCAGGGAGAACATTAATACCAAAAGGTAAAATGTATACTCTTAGAAGACATTTTTCTCTTGCGTTGTAAGATAAATAAATATTTATTGTTGGAGGTTAAAATTATAAGGAAGGTTGTCTGACGAAATGCGAAAAATATGATATTGATAGTTCTAATATATCTATAATTAAGTATTATATTTTAAAAAATTAGCCACCTTACTGAATAATCAGCATATCATACTACATGTTTATTTAATTAAGACTCTATCATTAAATTTGGTGGATTAAAGATAAATATTGAATCTCGATAATAAAGAGAAATTTGTAAGGAATAGTTGGAGTTATATAATATAGATAAAGATAAATGGACATAGGTAACATTTCCTGCAGGAACCAAATTACCATTCAGTACAATATTATCTGGTGCTATACAATTGAAGGATTCCAATTAAATTTATATATTTGGTGGTCAAATGGTCCTAAATAAAGCTTTATAATCTGTAAATTAAGGGTTCAAGATTATAATTGAAGAAGAAGAGGAATTTGATATCTCAGAATAAATATGTAAAAAATTATATTATTATTTAAAAAAAAGCATCATCATTAAACTTTTTCTATGAATTAAATCATTAAATAAACGTTGATGGTATTG
>CBDDGX010000032.1:0-424086 GCA_965228025.1 Polaromonas sp.
CGCCTGTGAGTAGGGGCGCAGCTGCTGCTCGTCTGAATAGGCCAGGCGGTACAGCACTGACATGTTTTCAATCGCGCCGCCGTAGGTGGTGATGTCGTCAATCGCCAACGGTGCAAGTGGTGCCTGCCGCGTCGTCGGCTGCGTCACCAATGGACCAGGCCCAAAGTCGTACATGAGCGCGCGCGTGGGCTTGTCAGGCAAGGCGGAGCAGCCTGCAAGTACTGCCGCGACGCAAAGGAATGTGAGAAGGCGGATTGGTTTCATGGCTTGACCCTTCATTTTTTCGGTGCCGGGGCATTCGGGGCATCAGGCCTGAAGCCTGGTTCGCCTGGCCCAGCCAGCGGCGGGCCATTGCCGAAGATCAGTGACTGCGGGTTGTCGTCAACCGCATTCACGGTGCGACGCAACTGGCGCATGGTGCGCGCGGTTTCTTCCGCCACTTCACCGAGCTTGGGCAGGGTGGCTGCGCTGAAGGTTTCAACACCTGCCGCCAGTGCCGCGCCGCCTTCGGCGAGTTTGTCGAGCGGCCCGCCCTTCTCATTCAGGCGTTTGGCCGTCACGCCCACTTCATCGCTGGTGGTACGGATGGACTGAAGCGTGGCCGAAGTGTCACGCGACAGGGCGGGCAATGAAGCGACTGTGGGCTCCAGCCCTTTGGCGAGTTTGTTGATGCTGCCCGCCGCCTCGCTGAATTGCGTGAGCGCCGTCGTCACGGCCTGCTGGTTTTCATCTGACAGCATCTTGTTCAGCTTCACACTGGCCTGCTCGATCTGGTCCATGATGACTTCACCACGCTTGAGCAGCTTGTCTATTCCACCCGGTTGCAGCGGAATGCGCGGCGGGTCTTCGTCGTTGGGAACCAGGCGCTCTTTCGAGCCGCCCTTGTCATCAAGCTGGATGAAGCCCAGGCCCGTCACACCCTGAGACGCCACTGTGGCAAACACCGACTTGGTGATGGGCGCGCCGCGCTCTATCGACACCCGCACCAGCACATTGCCCTGTATCTTGTGGTCAAAGCCAATGTAGTCGACCTTGCCTACAGGCACACCGCGAAAGCGCACGGCAGCCTGCGGCTGCAGGCCCGAGATGATTTCAGCCGTGCTCATTTCATAAATGTCGCGCTCGGTGTTGTCGCGCATCAGCCAGATGGCCAGCAGCCCCAGCAGGGCCGTGACCACCAGTACAAATGCGCCGGCAACAAATGCGTGGGATTTGTTTTCCATGTTTGAAAACCTCTCTTTGACTTTCTCTGATCGCTACACAGTAAACGGGTATTCGCGAAGTAATTCCATCGCACGCTGTCCCCGCTCACCGAGGAAAAATTCATGAATGAAAGGGTGGGGGAAGGCCACCACCTCTTTCGGTGCATCGTTGATGATGACCTTCTGCTCTGCCAGCACGGCGATGCGTGTGCTCAGCTCAAACAAGGTGTCCAGGTCATGCGTGACCATCACCACGGTCAGGCCCATGTCGCGGTGCAGGGCACGCAATAACAAGCAGAAGCTGTCGGAACTTTCAGGGTCAAGGCCGGCGGTCGGCTCATCAAGCAGCAGCAGCGGCGGGTCCATGATGAGGGCGCGCGCCAGGGCCACACGCTTGATCATGCCGCCTGACAAATCGCTGGGCATCTTGTCAGCCGCCTCAGGCCCCAGGCCCACCATCTGCAGCTTGACCATGGCGGCTTCGCGTATCAGGTCGGGGGGCAGCACTTTAAGTTCGCGTAGCGGGAAGGCAATGTTCTCAAGCACGGTGAAGGCCGAGAACAGCGCGCCCTGCTGGAACAGCATGCCGACCCGCGTGGCCGCGCCGCGCTTGCCAAGCTCTTCAGCCGGCCGGCCCAGCACGGTGATCTCGCCCTTTGTCGGCTTTTCAAGCCCCAGAATCTGGCGCAGCAGAACCGTCTTTCCGGTGCCCGATCCGCCAACCAGCGACAACACCTCGCCACGCTCGACCGTCATGTCGAGGTCCTTGTGGACGATGGACTCCTTGTCACCGTTTTTGAAAACGGTCCAGAGTTTTTTGATCTCTACGACGGCGTCAGTCATCGGCTTAAACCGCTTTCATCAGGCTGTCATTGCGGACTCGATCCGCAATCCATGGACCCCGGATCAGGTCCGGGGTGACAAACACGAAGTCAGGGATGAACTTCATACCTATACACCGATATTCTTGAACAGGACTGCGAACAATGCATCGACAAGAATCACCACGGTGATCGACGTGACCACAGACGCCGTGGTTCCCTGCCCCAGGCTTTCAGTGTTTGGTTTCACCCGCAGGCCATAGTGGCAACCGATCAGTGCGATCAGCAAACCAAACACAACCGATTTGGAGGTTGCCAGCGTGAGGTTGGCCAGATCCACCGCCGCAGGCAGCGAGTTGATGAAGTAGGAAGGTGTGATGTCCATTGCAACCCAGGCTGCCAGCATGCCGCCCACCAGCGCGGCAATGGTCGTCCAGACACTGATCAACGGCATGGCAATGGCCAGTGCCAGCGCGCGCGGCATGACGAGGCGAAAGCCCTTGGCAATGCCCATCACGCGCATGGCATCAAGCTCTTCAGTCACACGCATCACGCCGATCTGCGCGGTAATGGCAGAGCCTGAACGGCCTGCAATCAAGATAGCGGCCAGCACCGGGCCCAGTTCACGGATCAGCGAGATGCCGAGAATATTCACGATGAAGGCATCGGCACCAAACTGCCTGAGCTGCTGCGAGATCAGGTAGGCCAGCACCACGCCAATCAAAAACCCCACCAGTGCCGTGATGGGCAGTGCCGTGGCGCCTATGTGATACAGGTGGCCGGAAAAATCACGCAGCGGTGCTTCGCCAGGGTGGCGTATCAGGCGCACGATATCGAGCAGCAGCTGGCCTATCAGCCGCACCAGCGACTTGATGTGGTCTGCAAACGAGAACAGGCGCTCGCCCAGGGCCACCACAGGCGCCCTCCAGTCGGCCTTCTTTTTTTTGATCTCCGTGACGGGAAACCTGGCCACCGTCTCCAGAACGGCGCGCTGGGCGTCTTCGATTTCGATGTTCGCAGGCCACTCACGGCCCCACTGTTTCCAGAGCAGTTGCGCGCCGAGATAGTCGAGCTTTTCAATCCCCGTGAGATTCCACGAAGTATCGGATTTGCCTTTGTCCAGGCCCTTGAGCTGTGCGGTCAGCGCGTCCCACACAGGCCTGGCCGTCAGGTCGGCCGCCGTCCACGCGCCCTGAACCATGAGGGTGCGGCCCTGGGGCGTGTCCTGCTGTTCAATACGGGGCGCGGATGTCGTCATGGACCTCTACAAAATCGGTGTGCCGATCTTTGGCAATTACACAGGCAAATACAAGGATAAAGGCGGCTTGCATGCGGGCCTCGCAGCCTGCGTGAAGCCTGCGTGATACACAAAATCACCATCGTAACGGCTGAAAGCACCAACCCGGCCAGCGCTTGCGCTGTAGCGCCCGCGTCCTACAGCGCGTTGCGGAGCGTGCGCAAGTGCCCCACTAACGCCACGCCTGGGTCAACGCACCGAGGGCGCTCGCCACCACAGGTTCGTCCACCCGCGAAGCCAGGCAAATGAAGCTCAGGCTGCAGTCCAGACTCACGCCTTCCGCCACGGTGAGCCCCCGTGTCTGGCTTTCTCGCATGGCGATGGCATCCCGCGCCAGGCTGAGGCCAACCCCCGACTTCACCAGATCAAGCATGGACGCCTCATGGTCCACCATGGCCACCTTGCGCGGCACCACACCCGTCAGCGACCCTTCTCCAAACACGGTTGCAAGCAGGCGGTGATGTACGCTGGCCGGCGGGGTGTCCAGCCAGGGCAGGGCGGCAAGCCCCAGCCAGTCACGGCCTGCCAGTTGCGGACCCCAGCCTGCAGGCGCGATGACACGGTAGGTGAAGCGTGTGAGCTCACGGCATTCGAGCGGTGCTGCCGCCGCCGGCACGCCGGGAGGACCCAGGTAAAAGCCGACATCGAGGTGCTTGCGGAGCACCTGCTCCAGCACATCGCCGCTCATACACTGGCGCAGTTCAGTTTCGATCTGCGGGGCCGCTTCCACCAGCTGCCGCAGGTAAACACCCAGTCGTATGAACTCCGGGTCCAGGATGGTGCCTATGCGCAGTTTGCCGCGCACACTGCCCTGAAGCGCCATGGCCGTGTTTGAAAAGTCTGCCATTGCCGCCAGCGCTTTTTCGGCCTGAGGCAAGAGGGACAGCCCGTCACCGGTCAACACCAGCCCACGCGGCGTGCGCGAGAACAGATCAAGGCCGGTCGCCTCCGACAGGCCGCGCAATTGCAGGCTGACCGCTGGCTGGCTCAGGTTCAGGCCCTGCGCTGCGCGGGACACATTGCCCTCGCGCGCCACAGCCACAAAGGCCCTCAGGGTCTGAATGTCGATTGCTTTCATGGTTTTGATATTTGCATTACTTATAAGGCAATTTGAATCAAATCATTGGATTGCCGGGATGTGTGCCTTCACAATCACCGCACCCGCCTGAAGATTTTGCGCAAGAACACCCATCCATTATAAAAATGACCTATAGCGAGACCGCTGCCCGGCGCACAGGGTATTACCCGAAGAGTCCGGCTACGGCCAGCACCTATGCTTGTCGGCATCGTTCGCGCCGCACCGGCATCCGCACGGCGCCGAAGGCACCACTCCCCGCAACCCCCATCACAGAAGCTCACTGAAACCAGCCATGCAGGACATCGACCACATCTTCGACTACATCATCATCGGCGCAGGCACGGCCGGCTGCCTGCTGGCCAACCGCCTGAGCGCAGATGCCACCAAGAAGGTGCTGCTCATAGAAGCCGGCCGCAAGGACGACTACCACTGGATCCATATTCCCGTCGGTTACCTGTACTGCATAGGCAACCCGCGCACCGACTGGCTCTACAACACCGAGCCCGACGCAGGGCTGAACGGCCGCTCGCTGCGTTACCCGCGCGGCAAGACGCTGGGCGGCTCGTCCAGCATCAACGGCATGATTTACATGCGCGGCCAGGCGCGGGACTACGACGAGTGGGCGCACCTGACGGGCGACATGACCTGGCGCTGGGAAAACGCGCTGCCGCACTTCAAGCTGCATGAAGACCACCACAAGGGCGCTGATGCATTCCACGGCGCGCGCGGCACCGCCCCTTCGCTGATGCAGGACAAGAACGTGCCCTACCAGAAGATCTTGCGGCACCGCAATGCGGGCGGCGAGTGGCGCGTCGAAAAACAGCGCCTGCGCTGGGACATTCTTGATGCATTTTCCGAAGCCGCGCAGCAGGCCGGCATACCGGCCACAGACGACTTCAACCGCGGCAACAACGAAGGCGTCGGTTACTTTGAAGTCAACCAGAAAGCCGGCTGGCGCTGGAACACGGCCAAGGCCTTTTTGCGCCCCGCCTGCTATGGGCGCCCCAACTTCGAGCTATGGAACAGTGCCCAAGTCTGCAAGCTGGTGGTCGAAGACCAGCCCGACGGCAGCAAGCGCTGCACCGGTGTTGAGGTCTGGACGGGCAGCGAGCGCGTCACCGTCCATGCCACCCGCGACTCGGGCAAGGACAGGGGCCTGATCGGCGAAGTGCTGCTATGCGCCGGCAGCATCAACTCGCCGCAGATATTGCAGCTGTCAGGCATTGGCCCCGGCGCGCTGCTGCAGCAGCACGGCATTCCCGTCGTGCAGGATTTGCCCGGCGTGGGCGCCAACCTTCAGGACCACCTGCAGATCCGCTCTGTCTACAAGATTCAGGACAAGAAAGGCTGGGGCCTGTCGCTCAACACCATGGCGGGCTCGCTCTGGGGCAAGGCGCGCATAGGCCTTGAATATGCACTGAAGCAGACCGGCCCCATGAGCATGGCGCCCTCGCAGCTCGGCGCCTTCACGCGCAGCTCGCCAGACCAGCCTTACCCCAACATCGAGTACCACGTGCAGCCGCTGTCGCTTGATGCCTTCGGCGAGCCGCTGCACGCCTTCAACGCGTTCACCGCCAGCGTCTGCAACCTCAACCCGACCAGCCGCGGCACGGTGCACATCAAGAGCCCGCGCTTTGAAGACGCACCGGCGATTGCGCCCAACTACCTGAGCACCGCAGAAGACCGCCAGGTGGCCGCCGACTCGCTGCGCGTGACGCGAAAAATCGTCAGCCAGAGCGCGCTGGCCAAATACAAACCTGAAGAGTTCAAGCCCGGCGTGCAGTTCCAGACCGACGAAGAACTGGCCCGACTGGCCGGCGACATCGCCACGACCATCTTTCATCCGGTCGGCACGACGAAGATGGGGCGTGACGACGATGCGATGGCCGTGGTCGATTCGCACCTGCGCGTGCGCGGCATCAAGGGCCTGCGCGTGGTCGATGCGGGTGTCATGCCGCTGATCACCAGCGGCAACACCAACTCCCCGACCCTGATGATTGCCGAGAAGGCGGCGGAGTGGATTCAGGCTGGGGTTTGATGACGAAGTTCATCAATACTTAACGTAGACATCAAAAATTTAATGTCTACGTTAAAAAATATCGAAATGTTAACTTATATATTAACTTTGGAGCTTTGGACAGATTTGATCCATCCGCAAAATGCAAAAAAAGAGCCCAAAAAGGGCTCGTTTTAAGGCATAAATCGGCTGCAAGCCAATAAATACGTGCGCAGCCAGCTTCTAAATTGATAGCATTGATCGCAATTTCTTGCTTACTTTGCTGTCATTGAGGGTCTGATCCGCAATCCATTAACCCCTTCCGTGGCCTGCCCTGGGGCAGGGATCCCCTGGTCAAGCCCGGGATGACAAAGCGGCCCGGGCGGGTGGTGCTTACTGCAGCGGTTCAAATTCCAGCGTCTTGACGTTGGCCTTCATCAGGCTGAGCTTCTGGCGCGAGAAATGCGACTTGGGCGTGAAGTTGATGGGGGCCATCACCGAGGTTTCCATGTCCCTGGTGTTGTCCATTTCCTTGATGGTGCATGCCCATGTCAGCGCCTTGCCGCAGCGGCGCATGGCTTCGATCAGGGTTTTGGTACCCGCATAGGCGACTGGTGTGTAGCGATTGACGCGTTTCAGGTCGTCTTCGGAGAGCAGCTTGGTGGCGCGCGAATAAAAAGCGCGGCTCTGGGCGCTGCCTTCCGGCACCACGTAGTCAATCATGTAGAAGTTGCTGGCGGCGGAACCCATGGCCTGCAGGGCTGAGGGGTAGCGGCCGATCCAGGTGGCGCCGACCGGGATCTTGGAGCCCAGGCGCTCAAGCTCTTTCACCATGGCGATGTTCTCGGTCACGATACCGCCGGCCAGCAGCACTTCAGCGCCAGCCTTGGTGGCGGACAGCATCTCTGCCGAGAAGTCCTTCTGGCCACGGCGATAGGCGGTCTTGTAGACGACGTTGAGTTTGTATTTGGCTGCGGCACGCTCCCAGCCTTCACGCATCAGCGAGCCGAGTTCGTCGTCCTGCGTCACGACTGCCCACTTTTTGTTGGGGAAGAGCTTGTTCAGCTCGGTCACCAGCGCTTCAACGCTGTCCTGGTGCGAAGCGCCGCCGACGTAGATGTTGGGCACGACCGGCGTATGAAGCGAGTCGGGAAAGCTCAGCACATTGATGGCGGGTATGCCGGTTTCCTTCAGCATGGGAAGCAGCGCTACGCTGGGTGCAGAGCCGGAAATGGCAGCCAGGGCAAACACCTTGTCGCTGGTGATCAGCTTGCGGGCGGCCTGCACGGCGCGGGTAACAACATAACCGTCGTCTTCGGAGATAACACGTATCTTGCGGCCGTTGACGCCGCCAGCGGCATTGGCTTCTGCCACAGCCATCTTGGTGCCCAGGCTCAGGGCCACGCTGCCGACCGAGGCAGGCCCCGTCAGCGGGGCGATCTCGCCGATGACGATTTCGGTGTCTGTGACGCCCTGCTGCGCGCTGGCGAGCAGGGGGCTGACCACCAGCAATGCGGCAGCCAGGGCGGGTAGTGTGCGTTTGAAGTTCAGTTTCATGTTTGTCTCCTGCTATGGGTTTTAAAAAGGCTGTTTCACGGGACCATCAAGGCAATGTTCAGGATGGTTTTTTTGCTCTCAAGTAACTCTCAATAAGGGTCACAGTAAACATCAACGTTTTTGTTGACGAATTTTTATGCATGCTACGTTGCGGAAAGAAGGTGGTCAATCGGGTAAACGGGGTAAGCCGCGCATCAGTAGCGCATGGGCCGGCTGGTCCAGAGGCGCTTGAGGTCTATCCACAAACCGACCAGTCCGCGCGGGTCCAGCATCAGGAAACCGACGATGGCGCAGCCGTAAAGAATGCCCTTGATTTCAAGCGCCACCGAGTTGAGCTGCCAGCCAAAGGCGGCACTCACGGCGCCCAGCAATTGCGTGCTGACTTCAGGCAGCGAGATGATGAAGATGGTGCCTATGACTGTGCCCAGCACCGAGCCTATGCCACCGACGATCAAGATTGCCACCGCCTCAATGCTGAGCAGGAATGGGAAACCCTCAACGTTGGCAAAGTTGATGAAGAGCACCATCAGGGCGCCGCTGATCCCCGTCAGGAAAGAGCTGATGACAAAGGCCAGCAGCTTGTATTTGGTCAGCGAGATGCCCATGGCGACCGCCGCCTGGTCGTTGTCGCGTATGGCCATGAAGGCCCGTCCCAGCCGGCTGCGGCGAATATTGAGCACGCCCAGCAGTGTGGCCAGCGTTACGGCAAGGCAAAGCCAGTACAGCGCACGTTCAGATGAAAAATCAATGCCAAAAATAATCGGTCGCGGCACCATCAGGCCACGACCGCTGCCCGTGAACTCGCCGCCCGCCAGGATGAGCGAGTAGACAATGAAGGTAAAGGCCAGTGTGGTGATGGCGAGGTACAGGCCCTTGAGCCGCAGCGAGGGTATGCCGACCACAAGGCCTGCGACCGCAGGAACCACGCCGGCAAGCCCGAAAGCAAGGAGCGGGTGCAGCCCGAACCTGACGGTGGCTATCGCATAGGCATACCCACCCAAAACCAGGAAGGCCACATGACCCAGCGACACCAGCCCGGTAAAGCCGGTCAGCACATTGAGCCCCAGCACACCGACCAGCGTGAACAGCACGGTGGTGAAAAACCCGGTGAGGTAGGGCGAGGCGACGAAAGGCAGCGCCACCAGCGCCGCCAGCACCACCGCGTACCAGAGCCGCACCGCACTGGAGTCGGTGAGGTTGAGCTGCTCCGAAAAGCTTTGCTTGAAGTTGCCGCTTTGCATCAGACCCTCTCAATGTCTTTCTGGCCGAACATTCCGAACGGCCTGACCATCAGGATGACCAGGATCATCAGGAAACCGGCAATCTCCTTGAGCAGCGGCGCGATGTAGCCGCCCACCAGATTCTCGAAGACGCCGATGAAAATGCCGCTCGCGCCTGAGCCTATGACGGCATCCAGACCACCGAATACCGTCGCGGGGAAGGACTTCAGGCCCAGTGTGAAGATGGACGGCGACAACTCAAAGGTCACGGCAAAGAACAGCCCCGCCAAGCCAGCCAGCACAGACGACGTGGCCCAGGCCACGGCCTGCACGCGTGAGACCGAAATGCCCATCAGGCTGGCCGTACGCGCGTCTGCAGCCACTGCCCGCATGGCGATCCCGAAGCGGCTGTAGCGAAAGAACACATGCGTGAGCGCCAGCGCCAGCAGCAGCACCACAATCACCGCGATCTGGCTCACGCGCATGCGCAGGCCGGCGAACTCCACGATGTCGCCGGCGTACTTCACATCAACACGCTGCTGCTCGCCGCCCCAGATCATCAGCACGACGGAGGTAATGATGACGCCCAGACCTACCGTGACCAGCACTGCCGAGAACACCGGCTGACCGATCATCTTGCGCATGATGAAGCGTTCAATCAGCAGCCCCAGCACAATGCTGGACAGCAGCGCGCCACCCACCAGCGCCCAGGTGCTCGAACCCAGTGCTGTGCTGATGGACCACGAAATGTAGGCAATCAGCATGCCGAGTTCGCCCTGGGCGAAGTTCAGCAGGCCGGTGGCCTTGTAGGTCATGGCAAAGGCCATGGCCATGAGGCCGTAAATGGCCCCGATGGCGACGCCGGAGTAGATGAGTTCCAGTGTGTATCTCATGCCGCTGCCTTTTCAGACCTGTCGTCGTAAATCATGGCCAGTTCGCGTGCAAACTTCTTCTCGATCACGGTGCGGCGGATTTTCTGGGTGGCGGTCAACTCGCCATCGTCGTGGTCAAGCTCTTTTTCAAGAATCACAAAGCGCCGTATGTTCTCGACCCGGGCGAAGCGCGCGTTGACCTCATCGACGTTACCCTGTACCAGCTCGCGTACCTTGGGGTGCATGGCCAGCGACTTGTAGCCGCTGTAGGAGATGTCACGCTCGCTGGCCCAGCGTCCCACGGTTTCAAAGTCAATCTGTATCAGGCCGCCCAGGAAGTGGCGACCATCACCCACAACAATCGCTTCGTGGATAAAGGGACTGTCGCGCAGCGCGTTCTCGATCTCGGAGGGCGCAATGTTCTTGCCGCCGCTGGTGATGATGATGGCCTTCTTGCGGTCAACGATGACCAGCTCACCGGCGTCATCAAGCTTGCCGATGTCCCCGGTGCTGAGCCAGCCGCCGTTATCCATCGTGGAGACGGTGGCCGCCTCGTCATAAAGGTAACCCTTGAAGACGCCGGGCGACTTCAACAGGATCTCGCCGTCGTCTGCAAACTTGAGTTCCACGCCGTCAAGCGGCAGGCCGCAGGTGCCGATACGGCTGCTGCGCTCGGGGCGCTGTACGAAAGCCATGCCGCAACTTTCGGTCAGGCCGTAGCCCTGGCATATCTGCAGGCCGAGGATGTCAAAGAACAGCAACGTTTCGGGCGACACCGACGCACCACCGCACACGCGCACGCGGGACCGGTCCAGCCCCATGAGGCGCTGCATGTTGCGATACATCAGCCAGTACCAGAAGCTGTATTCGATGCTCTCGAGCACTGAGCGCCGGCCCTGCCGTGCGGTTTTCTTTTCAGCCAGCTTGCGGCCCCGGCCCATGGCGAGGTTAAAGACACGGCGCCAAGGGTTGCCCGGCTCTCGCGCCTTGAAGGTGGTGTTCTGCTGGAGCTTTTCCCAAATGCGCGGCACGCCCAGGAAAAAGCTGGGCGCAATCTCGCGTATGTTGGCTGACACGGTATCTACCGACTCTGCGAAGTTCACCACACCGCCCAGCACCAGGTGCAACACCATGGAATACGAACGCTCGGCCACATGGCAAAGCGGCAGATAGCAGACGGCTTCGTACTGGCCCGCCTTCAGGCCGCTGGCTTCTGCAAATCGGCAGGTTGCAAAGGTCAAATTACGATGCGTCAGCATGGCGCCTTTGGGCGGCCCGGTGGTGCCGGATGTATAGATCAGCACGTTGACATCGTCGATGCGGCCCGCTTCGGTCTCACGCTTGAGCCAGTCTGCCGCCTCGGGCTGGCCGTCCAGCAGTTGCTGCCCGATCGCCAGCAGGTCACCAAAACTGCGCACCACCGCCTTGTCATAGTGCCGCATGCCTTTCGGGTCAATGCAGATGACGTGCCTGAGGTCCGGCAGGCCGCCTTCCTTTTGCATGGCCTCCAGCACCTTATCGGTCTGCTCCTGGTCACCGCAAATAACGACACTGGCCTTGCAATGGCGCACCACATATTGCAGCTCGTTCCAGGGATTGGTGGGGTAAATGCCCACCACCTCAACGCCCATCAGCTCGGCGCCCAGGTCGGCAAAAAACCATTCCGGCACGCCTTCAGCAGCAATCGCAATGCGGTCGCCGCGTTTGAGGCCCAGCTCACGCAGGCCAAGCGCCACAAGCTGCACATGCCTGTTGTAGCCCTGCCATGAAATGCCCTGCCAGATGCCCAGCCGTTTTTGCCGCAAGGCGGTGGCGGCGGGTGTGTGCCTTGCGCGCCATGCCAGCAGTTGCGGCAAGGTCATGGCCTGCGCGGCCGCGAGTGTCAGTTCTTCACGCATCTGATGCTGCCTCTTCGCCCAGGTAGGCCTTGGTCACGGCCGGGTCGTTCATGATTTCTGCGGGCGTCCCGGTGGCAATCAGGCAACCGAAATCAAGCACGTAGATACGGTCTGACAGGTCCATCACGACCTGCATGTCGTGCTCAATCATCAGCACCGTGATGCCCAGTTCATCACGAATGTCGAGGATGAAGCGCGCAATGTCTTCTTTCTCCTCGCGGTTCATGCCAGCGACGATTTCATCGAGCAGTAGCAGGTCGGGGTCACTGGCCAACGCGCGGCCCAGTTCAACCCGCTTTTGCTGGCCGTAAGACAGCGAGCCAACGATCTTGTCGCGCAGGCTTTCAATCTCAAGAAACTCCACAATCTGCTCGACGCGCTCACGCGCTGCGGCTTCCTCGCGCCGGGCGCGGCCCATGAAGAAAATGGATTCCAGCGGGTTGCTCTTGATGTGCGTGTGGCGCCCTACCAGCAGGTTTTCTATCACGGTGCTGTGCTTGAACAGCGCCAGGTTCTGGAAAGTCCGGCCCATGCCTGCGGCAGCGTAATTCTCGGGGCGCTCACGCGCCATGCTTTTTCCCTTGAAAAAAACTTCGCCAGAAGTGGGCCTGAGCACACCGCTGATCAGGTTGAAAAGCGTAGTCTTGCCTGCGCCGTTGGGACCGATCAGGCTGCAGATTTCACCTGCGTTGACGTGCAGGCCCACATCGTTGACGGCCGTCAGGCCGCCGAATTTTTTGACGACACTGCGGGCTTCCATGAGGTGGGTCATGACAGCCACCTCTTGCGCCGCTTGTAATGTTTCACGTCGCGCATGCTTTGCACTTCACCACTCTTGATGCCCAGGTAGAACTCGCGCACGTCGGGGTTGTCTTTCAGGTCTGCGGAGCTGCCGGTCAGCATGACGCGGCCGTTTTCCATGATGTAGGCGCGGTCGGCAATGGCCAGTGCTTTCATGGCGTTTTGCTCGACCAGCAGTATGGTGAGCTTTTCGTCGCGTGCCAGCTGGCGTATGCGCTCGAAGATCTCATTAACCACCAGCGGCGCCAGGCCCAGGCCAGGCTCGTCGAGCGCAAGGATGCGCGGCTTGCTCATCAGCGCGCGGCCAATCGCCACCATCTGCTGCTCTCCGCCCGACAGGTAGCCTGCCACCTGCGTGCGACGCTCCTGCAGGCGCGGAAACAGGTTGTACACGTAGTCAAGGCTGTCACCCAGGCCGGCGCGATTGCGGTGATGGCCGCCGACGACCAGATTCTCCTGCACGGTCATGGACGCAAACAGGCGTCGGCCTTCGGGGACGTGCACCAGTCCACGCCCGACGATCTTTGCAGCAGACATGCGGTCGATATGCTCATCGGCATAACGTATTTCGCCTTTTTCAATCTTGCCGTCTTCAAAATCAAGAATGCCGGAGATGGCCTTCAGCACCGTCGACTTCCCGGCACCATTGGCACCCAGCAGGGCCACGATCTGGCCTGCGTGCACTTCAAATGAAACGTCGCGCAAGGCCTCTATGGCGCCGCCATACACAACCTGGAGGTTGTTAACGGCCAGCAACGGCTCACCGGCAGGCATGGTTTGTTCTGTCATGTTGTGAATGTTCTGCATTCCGCCTTATGACGGCTCTGGTGCCAGTTGAGCCGACGCCTCGCCTATGCACTGCGCCAGCTGGCCATGAAAGTGCTGCAGGCCGGGTTCGTTGCGGCCAAAGACAATGCGGTTGCCGGGCACGGCGTGTATGGAGTTCTGTATGCCCCTGGAGACGACCCAGTCTTCAGCGACCACCGTGCCTGTCATGATCTTCCAGTTGCGGCTCCACTTGTCCTTGAATTCGTCTTGTGCCATTTCTTTTGTCGTGATCGACTGCACATGCGTCAGGCTTTTGTCCGGCTGGCCTGCCGGAAACGATGTCCAGCACTCAAAGTGATCACCCTGCCACACCAGCACGGTGTTCGGGAAGATCATGTAGTTGACAGCGAAGTGTTTGATCAGCTCCATCGTTTCAAGGTGCGCCTTGGGCTGGCCGCGCAGCTTGTCGAACGATGCACGCACGCCGACCATGCGGCCATGCGGACCGAAGGCGTGAAACGGGGAATGGTTGCCGTGAAAGTAGGGCGCAATGCTTTTGGCATGCAGGGCCGAGAAATGGTAGACCTCAAGAAAGCCATCGAGGACAAACTTCCAGTTGATGTCTGCGGGCATGAAGGCCTCACGCTCCATCACCAGCTCTGCCGATTTGTAGCTGGCGAGCTCCGCATCAAGTGCACCGAGATGCGCAGCGACATCAATGGACGTGCCAGGTGTGGCCACCACCCATATAAAGCCGTGCCGCTCTTCGCACGGCAACTGCTGCAGTCCATACTGGGCCTTGTCGATGTTGGGGAAGGCTTCCTGGCGGGGAATGCCACGCAGGCCGCCGTCTGTCTTGAAGGTCCATGCGTGGTAGGGGCACACAAAGGCCCTGCGGTTGCCCTCGCCTTCTGCACACAGCCGGGTGCCACGGTGCGTGCAGATATTGAGCATGGCGCGCGCCGAGCCGTCTTCCTGGCGCACGATGAGCAGAGGCAGGCCGGTGGCGTCGTGCGTGAAATAGTCGCCCGGCGCCTTGATTTTGGAACTGTGCCCGACAATCACCGGGTGGCTGCGCAGCACCTGCTGCTCCTTCACCAGCCAGGCCGGGTCGGAGTAATTGCTGGCGTGCTGGGGCGCTTCTTTCCCCCACATCGTGGTGGTTCCGTTGTCCATGAAGCCTTCGACTTCCACGACGATGGCGTCAAGCGTTGCCCTGTCCATAACGAGTGCCTCTCTTTCTTCTTCTCAGTGAGCGGTTGATGAAACGCACTGCGCATCCCGGGAGCCGCATCCGGCAGCATGGGAAATCCTGACGCTGTGGGCGTAATTGTCAAACAGAATATTTTTGTAGTCAACACGTGTGTTGACCAATTTTGTCGGGATGAACCCTTGGTGAAACCCTTTCACCTTCATGGCTACACGCGGAGTTGGCACGCTGTGAAAAGCTGACATCACGCAACACCCGGATGTTCTGGTGCTGCAGCCGCGATCTCCAGCGCCTTCATCACCATGGCGCGCCCCGCGCCCATCTTCAGCGCATTGCCCAGATGCAGGCGCATGCCCGGCATGAAACGATGGGTAGGCGTGGCGTCTGCCGCCATTGAAATCAGTTCCTTGGTCAGGACGGGCAGGTAGGAAGACTTCCATGGAACTGCGCAGTAACGGAAGAACGCATCGAAACCCTCGGGTGAAGCCTTGAGCAGGCTTGCCAGGAAGCCGGGCACCTCGCGCTCAAAACCCTGCCAGTAGCCTCCTGCGCCTATCCATTTGTCCCACAGCTGCTGGCGCGTTTCATCTATCGGCGGCGTTGGGCTTGGCGCGTTTGAAGGCGGTGCTGCAGACAGTTCATTGACAAGCCGCGTGCCTTCAAACAGCGAATGCACACCCAGCCCCGACACCAGCAACACCACCTCGTGCAACTGGTCGGCGCTGGCACCCAGCGACATCGCCAGCCGTGCCTGCTCGCGAGCGGCCTCGCTGTCCAGCGTCGTCACCGATATGCGCACCGCAAATGCAATCAGCGTGCAGGACAAATCGTCCAGCACCGGACCTGCATCTGCAGCCTGCGTCAGGCGTGCTGCTTCTTCGCGGATATCTGACAGTGTGACCATGGTTATGTGTGAGGGATATTGAGCAGTCAGTTGCTTTATCGCAGGGCAAAACCTTCGTAGTCCCTGGAGGCAATGTCCTCGCAGAACTTGCGGTACTCGGGGCCGCCTGCGACGTGCACCATGGCGCGCCTGGTCTGTGTGCCGTCCGGGTGCGTCTTGACCTTCACCCACCATGCATCGGCCTCAGTCAGCAGGGTCTTGGAAAAATCTTCGTAGACCTGTTTGGTCCATTTGTCCTGCGCTTCTTCAAGCGGCTCTGAATACACCAGCTTGTGGTCGCGCATATAACCCAGCATGCGGCTCACCCATTCGACCTGCAAACCGCCACAAACGCCCACGTTGCAGAAGGTGGCGCCGTTGTGCGGGCCGACCAGCGTGAAGAAGTTGGGGAACTTGCGTACCTGCAGCCCAAGGTAGGTCAGCGGGCCGTCATCCCAGGTCTGCTTGAGCGGCTCACCGCCGCGGCCACGAATGTCGATCAGGTCCAGCGAACCGGTGACAGCATCAAAGCCGGTGGCGTAAACGATAACGTCGAGCTCAAAGTTCTGGTCACCCACCTGCAGGCCCGTGGGTGTGACGCGGGTAATCGGTGTCTCACGCACATCGACAAGCTTCACATTCGGCTGGTTGTAGACTTCGTAGTAATAGGTCTCCATGGGCACACGCTTGGTGCCGAAGGGGTGGTCCTTGGGAATCAGCTTTTCAGCCGTCACCGGGTCCTTGACGCGCTGGCGTATCTTGCCGGCGATGAATTCAGCCAGGTAATTGTTGGACGCCTTGTTGGTCAGCAAGTCCCGGTAGCCTGACAGCCAGATGCCGTAACCGGGCATGTCATAGAGCGACTCAAACAGCTCCTGCCGCTCTTCGGGCGTGGTCTGGCTGCCCTTCTTCATGTTGCGCTCGTACGGGAAGCCGGTCGGCGTGGACGACACAAAGGCGAGGATCTTTTCATACTCGCTGCGCAGCTTGACCATCTCGTCTTCGGTGATGGGGGTGTTGCCCAGGGGTGTGCACCAGTTGGGCGAGCGCTGGAAGACCACCAGTTCTTTTGCGGACTTGGCAACAATGGGAATCACCTGCACGCCGGTCGCGCCGGTGCCGATCACGCCGACGCGCTTGTTGCTGAAATCGATCTGCTGCGCGCCGTTCGGGTCTGACGGGTCACGCGGCCAGCGTGAAGTGTGAAAGGACTCACCCTTGAAATCTTCTATGCCTGCAATGTTGGGCATGCGGGTGGCCGACAGCGGGCCGACGGCGGAAATGAGGTAGCGGCAAGATATCTCGCTACCGTCATCAAGGCCCAGGTCCCACATGTCGTTGACTTCGTTGAAGTGGGCTTTGGTGACACGGGTGTTGAACCGGTAGTTCTTGCGGATGTCCATCTTGTCGGCCGCATAGTTGCAGTAACGCAGCATGGTGGGCTGGCCGGCAAAACGCTCGGTCCAGGTCCACTCGGGCATGATGCCCTTGAGACCGAAGTAGCCGTAGGCATAACTTTCCGTGTCCAGCCGGCAACCCGGGTAGCGGTTCCAGTACCAGGTGCCGCCCACATTGCTGGAGCCGTCATAGCCCTGGACGGAAAAACCCATCTCGCGCAAGACATAGGTCTGGTACATGCCCGTGATGCCTGCGCCTATGACGACGGCATCAACACTGCGGGTTTCAACTTTTCTCAACATCTGGAAATCTCCGTAACTGGGGCGGGCGCCTCAGCGGCCCTGCCACTGTGGTTTGCGTTTTTCAGCGAAAGCCTTGCGACCTTCAAGCCTGTCGGAGGTAAAGGCATAAGCCTCTATCGGCTCGTACCGGGTGGCCAGCGCCACCTCCAGCGGCATGTCCAGGCGAGACAGCACGGCAGCCTTGGCTGCCTGCGCTGCCAGCGGCGAGGCGGCGCAGAGCTTGTCTGCCCAGCGTTGGGCTGCGGCCATCAGGTCTGCAGGCTCGACCACCTCGTTGACCAGACCGAAGTTCAGTGCATCTTTCACAGGCATGCGCTCGCCGGTGAGGATCATGGTCATTGCGATACGGTGCGGTAACTGGCGAACGGCGCGGTGCATGATGCCGCTTTCACCCATGATGCCGGCCTTGGTTTCGGGCATGCCGAACTGTGTATTGCTGGCAGCCACCATGACGTCGGCGCACATCACCATCTCGAAACCGCCGCCCAGCACGTAGCCGTGAACTGCAGCGACCAGTGGTTTTTTCAGCGTGAGCAGCGGGCCGCCCACACCGGTGATGCCGCCACCAAAAGCGATGCGGCTGGTCGGCTCAGCGTCGCCGCTGACATCAGCGCCCGCGCAGAAAGCCTTTTCACCTTCAGCAGACAAAATGGCCACCCAGATGTCGGGGTTGCTGTTGATTTCCGTCCAGGCATCAAGAAGGAGCTGGTTCATTTCGCCCGTGACGGCGTTGAGCGATTTGGGCCGGTTCAGCCGGACGTGGGCGACATGCCCTTCTCGTGAAAACTCTACATCTGCCATGGCTATTACTCCTGTGTCTTTCGGTAAGTCTCTGGGGCCGGCGCGGTCAGTGGCGTGCTCGGCGGTGAGCGATAAGCGGCGATGGCGTCCTTCATTCCAACCTCGCCTATCCACTTGCGAAGCTCCAGCACCGACGGCGTCATGTGCAGCAGCGCGTCCATCTCGGCCACAGCCGCGCCCGCCTCGCGAAAGCCGCAGGCTTCTGCGGCGCGGTTGATGGACAGCTTCTTGATGCGCAGTACAGACGGCGGCGTCTTGGCAATGCGGTGCGCGAGGAACTCCACCGCAGCCACCAGCTCGTCGGCCGGTACGCTGTGATTGGCCCAGCCCCATTCGACGGCGGTACGGCCGTCAATGCTGTTGCCCGGTATGAACGACATCTCCTTGGCGCGCTTGGGGCCGACCAGTGGCGTCCACACCGGGGCGATGTAGCCACCGCCTATCGGCAGCGTCGGCTCGCTGATGCGCGTATCGTTGGCCACTATGGTGATGTCGGCATACACACAGATCTGTGTGGCACCCGCCGCGCAGTAGCCGTGCACCGCCGCGATCACGGGCTTGGGGTGGTCCCATATGGCAAGGTAACGCTCCAGGTTGCGGCGCAGGCGATCACGGTCAGCAACCGGATCGTCGGAGTTGCCCACCTTGCCGTATTGGCCCATGTCGTAACCCGATGAAAAACCGCGACCTTCGCCGCGTATCGCAATCACCGCCCCGCCTTCTGTCTCCAGCCGCCTGAGCGCATCGCTGAATTCATCAAGCAGCTCGGCGGACAGGGCGTTGGCCTTGTCCGGGCGGTTCAGGATCAGCCACGTCAACGGACCCGCATGCTCGATGCGGATGGTGTTGTAACTGAAGGGCTTCTCGGCGCTGTCCATGTTGTTCACCTTGTTGCCCTCAGGCGCGGCCGATGGGAACGCATTCCTTGACGTGGAAATCCTTGTGGCCCGTGACGCGGAGTTCGCGGCGCTTGAACTTCCATACGCCGTTCACGCGCACAACGATGTCGTGGTACTGGCCATAGACATGGGAATCAGGGCGCTCACGGGTGTAGCGATGCCACGCATACAGCACGGCGCGCGTATGCACTTCGTCATTGCCCTTGAAGTCATGGACGATGTTGGACACATGGTGGCTGGTACCCACAAAGTAGGTGCCTATCCCCTCAAGTGTCTTGGCATAGGCCTCACGGCCGACGGCGCCGAAGTTCGGACCGTAGATCACTTCGCAGTCATCGACAAAAAGATTCACCAGATCTTGCGGATGATTCATATCGAGGTGAAACGCGTAATCGAATATCAGTTTGTTGATGGCTTCGATGTCCATCAGGTGCTGTACGCCGGGGTCTTGTGATGTGATGCTCATTGGACTGAATTCCTTTTTGTCAACATGAGTGTTGATAATAGGCACGGCATAAACCGCTGTCAACACATGTGTTGAGAATATTCACAAAAACAGGTTTCGCGTTCGGGTTTCTACCGATCGTCAGGCGCCGCAACGGCCTTTTCAGGACGCCTGCCCAGGCTTATCAGGCTTGGGGCTATCTGGCTATGCAACCAGGCGCTGGCGCAGGCCGCGCTTGTCGATTTTGGTGAGGGACATGGGCCAGTCGCCCGGTGCCATGAAGTGAACTTCTCGCGGCACCTTGTAGTTGGCGATACGGCCCTTGCAGAAATCGATCAGCGCCTGGGCCGTGAGCTCAGCGCCTTCATGCAATTCAACAAATGCCACCGGCACTTCATCGAGCCGGGCATCGGGCTTGCCCACCACTTCGGCAATGCGCACGGCCGGGTGCTGGCTGAGGTAGGACTCGACCTCGACGACGGCCACATTTTCACCACCCACCTTGAGCATGTCCTTGAGGCGCCCGTTAAAGACGAGGTCTCCGTCTTCCGTGCCCACATACAGGTCGCCTGTGTGCAGCCAGCCTTCTGTATCGATTGATGTAGCCGTCTTCTCGGGGTCCTTGTAATAGCCGCTCATCACGCAGTAGCCGCGCACCCAGATCTCGCCGATTTCGCCTGGCCGGCTTTCTTCTCCGGTGTGCGGGTCCACCAGGCACACCTCCATGCCCGGGTAAACCTTTCCCTGCGTGTGTGAGCGCGCCTTCGGGCTGTCGTCCGGCCCGCTAAGGCCAAAGATGCCAGCGGTCTCTGTCATGCCGCAACCCTGGAGAATTTCCGCCTCCGGGAAACGCGCCTGCACCCGCTCTACCAGCGTGGCTGAGGCGATCAGCACTATGCGTTTCAAATGCGGCAGGCTTGCGCCGTCAAAGCCCGGCTGTTCCATCAGGCCCAGCACGATGGCAGGGAACCACGGCCAGATGGTGGTGGCCTTGCCATCCCTTATCAGCGCAAGGGCACGCGGCGCATCGTAATAAAGATCGGTGGTGTAGGTCATGCCCGCACCCCATGCACCTATGGCCGGCCCCAGTGAACCGATATGAAACAGCGGGCCCGCGCCCCAGTGCACATCGTTGTTGCCGGAGGCCAGCCTGAACTGCGCGCGTTCGACCGGTCCGCGCGACAGGGCCTCGTGCGAAAGCATGCAACCCTTGGGGTTGGCAGTCGTGCCCGAGGTGTAGATGATGATGGCCGTGTCGCGCAGGCTCACGTGTTTGCCGAGGGCCTGTATGCGCGGGACAGGCACGCTTTCGGCAGCTGATGCAAACGCCTGTGGGTTCATGCAACCACGATGGGCAGCGCCGCGCAGCAGGATCACATGCCTTAGCGCAGGTGCCTGAGGCAGGGCAATGTCCGCACCGTGGGCTGTATCCGCCAACCCGGGCAAGGCATCACACAGCAGGTCTGCAAAATTGACATGTGCCTTGTCATCAGCCTCGGTCAGTACCGCCACCAGGTCTGCATTGCGAATGATGTAGGCCAGCTCGGTTGCCTTGTGCCGCACATTGAGCGGCACCACTACAGCGCCCATCAGCGAGATGCCGAAGAATGCCTGCACAAAATCGATGCTGTTCGATGCCAGCAGCCCGACGTGCTCGCCGCGCTTCACGCCCTGCGCGAGCAGCCCGCAGGCCACGTGCATGGCGCCGTCCAGCAACTGTGAATAGGTGGCACGTGATTCAGGAAAGACCAGCGCGTCGCGGTTTGGGTGGCGGCTTGCGCTTTTGACCAGAAGGTCGCCGAGGGGCGAGACTTCGGTCCAGGGGCTGGATGTCAACATGTGTGGCGCTCTATCAGGTTGGAAGGCCGGGGCGCCGCACAAAACACTGCCCGCGCGACCCTGCCATTGGGCGGCAGAATACGTCGTGAAAACCCATTAGTCAACATTTGAGTTGACTATTGCGGGTAAACCCGCCAGTCTGACCCGGCGTGACTCAGCCCGTTTTGGTTTTTGGGCGTACCGGCTGCGGATTCATGCCATTGAAGAAGATTTCGCAGAAGCCGGCGGCAATCTCCTTGGCGCCGCGCTTGCCGCCCGGCTTGAACCAGCGGTGTGTCCAGTTGAGCATGCCGAACAGCGCATTGACCGAAATGCTGGCCGGTATGTCGCTGCGAAGTATGCCCTCGGCCATGCCTTCCTCGACCAGCTTCATGAAGATGGTTTCCCATCGGCGCGTGTGGCGCGACATGGCCAGCGCCCATTCGGACGTATCACCGTCGACCTGGTGCATTTCTTCCTGGATGTAGACATACATGTGCGGATAGTGCTCTTCATATGAACACATCAGCGCTTCAACAAGCTGCACCAGCTTCTGCCCGGCGTCCAGCTCTTTCGACTTGAAGATGCGCTGCGCCTTGGCAGCGTTCTTGTTGACCAGGTCCTGCACCGCTTCGCGAAAGAGTTCCTCCTTGCTACCGACGTAGTAATACACCGTTGCGCGGTCCACGCCAGCGACCTCGGCGACATGCGCCAGGGTGGTGGACTTGTAGCCCCGCTCCCGGAACAGGCGGGATGCCGCCTTGACGATTTCATCGCGCTTGAGCTTGTAGTCCGCACTGCCATCCGACAGGGCCGACTTGCGGCGACGGGCGATATTGCTGCCGTTTTCCATGGTGTGTTCGTCTCGAAGGGTACTGCTCAAAAGCCGCAGGGCACGGCAAGGGGGTTCGTGTGCATTATGAATGAAGCAGGCCGTTTTATCGCTGCCATACAGCGCCCGCCTTAAGTCAACATTATTGTTGACAACTGGGCAAGCTTACCTCAAACTTCTGTCCATCAGAGTGACCGCCAGGCCATCCAGTGGAGACACCGCACATGCCAATTCATCTCAGTTCACACCTGCAGGCGCCATGAAAACCGCACTTCTGGTGGGCGGCACGGCAGCCACGGGCATTGCCATTTCTGCAGAGTTGCTCGCCCGCGGCTTTGAGGTCACGATTTACCACCGTGGACTGCATGAGGTCTCCGAGCTGAATGAGATGGAGCACATCCATGGCGACCCCCACCATGAGACCACCATAGACCGCGACCTGGCGGGCCGCCATTGGGATGTCACCGTCGCCACCTATGGCCGCATACGCCACCTTGCCGCCGCGTTGCGCGGCCGCACCGGGCACTTTGTGTCTGTCAGCGGTACGCCGGTGGTCGGCATGCAGCCGGGCGTTCCCATGCGCGAGGACTTCCCCTGCGAAACCGCACAGCACGCGCCGGCAGGCCTGCGCGGCTTGATTGCAAAAATTGCACAAACCGAAGAGGCCGTGCTGGCCGCCCATACACGTGGGGATTTTGTCTCGACAGTGGTTCGCTACCCCTATGTGTATGGCCCGCATGCCGTCGTTCCGATGGAGTGGCATGTGATCAGGCGTGTGCTGGACGCACGCCGTCGCTGGATATTCCAGGGCGCAGGCCTTGCCCTGCAGGGTCGCTGCGCATCGCCCAACGCAGCCCGGCTGGTCGGCCTGGTACTTGACCAGCCACAGCGTGCAGGCGGCGAAATTTACCACGCCGCCGACACGCGCCAGTACACACAACGCGAATGGGTGGAGCTGGTTGCCGGCGCCATGAACCACGAGTTCCAGCCGGTTGACATTCCCGCCGTCATCTGCGCCCTGGGCCGTTCTGCCGTGCCCATGGCCGGTGAATACAACTGGGTGCGTGCAACTGATGTCGATGCAGGGCGCCTGCGGCATTCACTGGTCAGCAACGAAAAAGCCCGGGTGCAGCTGGGCTATGAAGATGCCGTGACGCCCGCCGACTGGATTCGTGAAACCGTGGCGCACTGGCTGAAGTCACCGCCGCTGGTTGACGGGCTTTCTGGCCGGCTAGGCCCCGCAGATTTTGACTACGCAGCCGAAGACCGCCTGCTTGCCTGGTGGGACACGGTCTGCGCGCAGGCGCCAGACTGCGGCGAGCCACTGGTGCGTTCGCACCCTTATGACCACCCGACGCAGGCATCACCTGCAACGCCGGTGAAGGCGCCCCAACACAGACACAACGCGGGATCAACACCATGAAGATGGACAACAAGGTAGCCGTACTGACCGGCGCAGGCAATGGCATAGGCGAAGCCCTGGCAAAACGCATGGCCGCCGCAGGCGCGCGCGGCGTGCTGGTCAGCGACCTGGACGAAACCGATGCGCAGCGCGTGGCGGGCGAGATCGTCGCGGCAGGCGGCCGGGCTTTCGGCATGGCTTGTGATGTGTCAAGCGAAGCGGCCATCAAGCGGACGGTGGAAGAGGCCGAATCCCGCTTCGGGCCGATAGACCTGTTCTGCTCCAACGCCGGCATCGTCGATGAAGGCGGGGCCGATGCGCCCGACAGCAAATGGGAGCGTTCATGGAACATCAACGTCATGGCCCATGTGTTTGCAACGCGCGCCGTGCTGCCAGGCATGCTGGCGCGCGGCAGCGGCTACCTGCTCAGCACCTGCTCGGCAGCCGGCCTGCTGACCAGCCCGGGCGCCGCGCCCTATGCGGTGACCAAACACGCCGCCATCGCACTGGCCGAATGGCTGTCCGTCATGCACGGTGATGCAGGCATCAAGGTCAGCGTGATCTGCCCGCAGGCCGTACGCACCAAACTGCTGGAAGACTCGATCAGCTCGGGCAACGCGGCATCAGATGCATTTGCGAAAGTCGGCAAGCTGCTGGAACCAGACGACGTAGCCGCGTGCGTCATGAAGGGCCTGGAGGACGAAATCTTTTTGATCCTGCCGCACCCAGAAGTGCAGGGCTTTGTGGAGCGCAAGGTCGCCAATGTGGATCGCTGGCTGGCTGGCATGCGGAAATTTCTGGCGAAACCGGCTTGAAGCGGCCGTCGGGGGCTGCGCGCGCTTAATGACCAAAATTTAACGTAGACATTAAGCTTTTAACGTGTACGTTAAAAATATCTAAAAAGTTAATATGGAAGTTAACTTTTCAGGGATTTAGCCTGTTTTGGGCTTCGCCCGGAGGCAAAAACGGTCAAAAAAGGCATTTTTTAGATGCCAAATTTGGCTGAAGCCCAATAAACACGCGCGTGAGCAGCTACTAAATTAATAGCAATTACTGATTTCCGCAGCTGCCGGAAAGCCAGCTTAAAGGTAGATCTTCTGCAAAAGGCGCGTCAGCGTCTTTTTTTCTGCCGCACTGAGCTTCTGGGTCACGTCTTCTTCGAGCGCGGTGGCGGTGCGCTCGGCGTCGGCCATGAGTTTGGCGCCTGTCTCTGTCAGGTAGAGACCGACGGCGCGGCCGTCATGGGGGTGCGGGCGGCGGCTGACCAGTTCGCGTTTTTCCATCAGGCTGATCTTGCCGACCAGGTTGGGCGGCAGGATGCTCAGCACACCACACAGCTGGCGCGAGGTGATGCCGGGGTTGTGCATGATGATGGAGAGGATGGAAAAATCCACATGCCGCAGGTCATACACCGCCATGCGTTTGGTGAACAGCTCGATGACCTTGAGCGAGGCGCGCGTGGCGTTGTAGCCCATCAGCGTCTCAAGGTAGGAGCTGTCGATCTTGTCGGTGGCAGTGGCTTTTTCCGGCATGGGATGGATTTTCACATCAGTTCATGCGCAGGAGGCGGGCGATGCGGCAGCTGCAGCTGCCGCCAGCCGCGCCCGGATGATGGCCAGGCGCATGCCGGACTCCGGCAGCACCCAGAGCTGCAGGGCCTGCGACGGTGCCGACCAGCGCCCGGTATTTGCGCCTGCCACGTCACCGCGCAGCGTGCTGCCTATCTGCGACCAGGCCCAGGCCTGCAGCGCGATGGCCACCAGTCTCAGATAGTCATCGGCCACCCAGTAAGGCAGTTCGGGGTTGTGGGGGGCAGCGGCCGCCAATGCGGCGGTGACCTCATTGATCTCACCCATCAACTGCAAGGCTCTGGCATCGGCCTCATGCCGTGCATCCAGCGTGCCGGCAAGTTCTGACAGCAGCAAGCCCATGGCCATGCCGCCATCGACCAGCACCTTGCGCACCAGCAGGTCTATGGCCTGGATTTCGTTGGTGCCCTCGTAAATCATCGCAACGCGCGCATCGCGCACGATCTGCTCTACACCCCATTCACGCACATAACCATGGCCACCAAAAACCTGCAGGCATTCGCTGCCGCCGTAAAAAGCCTGGTGCGAGAGGGCGGCCTTGAGCACGGGCGTGACCAGGCTGCACCAGCGCTCGGCCTGGGCGCGGCGCGCGGCGTCAGGGTGATGGCGGGCGATGTCAAGCTCAAGCGCGGTGCGCCAGCCCAGTACGCGGCCGCCGTCTATCCAGGCGCGCTGGGTGTCGAGAATGCGGCGCATGGCCGGGTGGCGGGCAATCAGGTCTGATGGCTCCGTGGATGCCCTGGGGCCGGGCGCCCGCATCTGGCGGCGCTCGTTTGAATAGGCGTCGGCCTTTTGCCAGGCGGCATCAAGCAGGCCCACACCCTGCAGGCCGACGTGCAGGCGGGCGGCGTTCATCATCACAAACATGGCGTTCAGCCCGCGGTTGGCCTCGCCCACCAGCCAGCCGGTGGCATCGTCAAAACGCATGACGCAGGTGGGGCTGCCGTGCAGCCCCATTTTTTCTTCGATACGTTCGCAGTGCACCGCGTTGCGCAGGTCATCTGGCAACACCTTGGGCACCAAAAAGAGCGACAGGCCCTTGGGGCCGGGCGGTGCATCGGGCAGGCGCGCCAGCACCAGGTGGATGATGTTGTTGCTGAGGTCATGCTCGCCGCCGGAGATAAAAATCTTGGTGCCACTGACGCGGTAGCTGCCGTCGGGCTGCGGTGTGCCTTTGGTGCGTGCCAGGCCCAGGTCACTGCCCGCATGCGGCTCGGTCAGGCACATGGTGGCCAGCCATTCACCGCTCGCAATTTTCGGCAGGCATGCCGTCTTCAGTTCAGCGCTGCCGTGGTGCTTCAGGCATTCATAAGCACCATGCAGCAGGCCGGGCGCCATGGTCCAGCCATGGTTGGCGGCGCTGAGCATTTCATACAGCACCTGGTTGAGGACCTCCGGCAGGCCCTGGCCGCCGTCTTCGGGCGCGCTCGACAGGCTGGCCCAGCCCGCCTGCCAGAAAGACTGGTAGGCGGCCTTGAAGCCGGGCGGCGCGCGCACCTCACCGGCGCTGAAGACACACCCTTCTTCATCACCCACCCGATGCAACGGGGCGATTTCAGAAGCGACAAACTTGCCGGCCTCTTCAAGCACCTGCAGCATCAACGCCGCATCGCAATCAGCAAAAGGCGGCAGGGCGGCCAGCAACTCAGGGGCGCGCAGCACCTCCATCAGAATGAACTGCTGGTCCTCAAGAACGGGCTGGTAATGCAAAGGTGAACTTCAGCAGTGCGGATCAGGACTCGGCGGTGAAGCCGATTCTCTTGATCAGCGGACCCCAGCGGTCAAACTCGACCTTCTGGCTGAGCGCCATGTCCCTGGCCGTGCCGCCATAGGGAATCAGGCCGACCACATTCATGGCGTCAAGGTATCCCTTGTCCTTGATGGCGGCGTTGATGGCTGCGTTTGCGGCATTCACCACGGACGCCGGTGTCTTTGCCGGGGCATAAAAACCAAACCATTCTTCAACCGTCAGGTCGGCAAAGCCCTGCTCTGCAAAGGTCGGCACGTCAGGCACAAAGGTAGAGCGCTGTTTGCCGGAGGTTGCCAGTATGCGCAGCTTGCCGGCCTTGTGGTTGGCGATCAGGTCTCCGTGCGGGCAGCACATGGACGCGATCTGGCCGCCGACCGTATCAGTCACGCCAGGCACAGAGCCACGGTAGGCGATGTGTTTGAGGTCCACGCCATTGTTCAGGCCCATCAGTGCGGCGATGAAGTGTGGTGTTGAGCCCGCAGCGGGCGAGCCATAGCTGGCATCTTTCGGGTTGGCCCTGGCCCAGACCAGGAAGTCCCTCAGGGTTTTGACGCTGGCTGGCACCAGCGGGCCGACGGCAAAACCGTGATGGATCATGGAGGCCGTACCGACAGCCACAATGTCTTTCACCGGGTCATAGGCGAGCTTGCTGTAGATGTGCGGATAGAGGGACACGCAGGAGAACGGCGTCATTGCCAGCACCGAGCCATCGGCGGGCGCAATCTTCAGGCCTTCAAGCGCGATGCGGCCACCGGCGCCGGCCTTGGTCTCCACAATGCCGTTGTTCTTCGCGTATTTGGTGCCGCCCATCTTGTCGCCGACACGGCGTGCACAGATGTCGCCCGCACTGCCGGCCGGGAAGCCGTACAGAATCTTGACCTGCTCTACGGTCTGCGCCAGCACGAATGCGGGCGAGTAGGCAGCGGTAGCGGCCGCGATGGCTGCGCCTGTTTGAATGAAGTGACGACGGTTTTGCATGAGATGTCTCCTTGTAATGATTGAAGTCAGAAGGTCACGGGTAAAAATCGGAACAGGTCAGCTACACCTGGCGCGGATGTCATCCGGCACGGGGATGGCCTTGATGCGCGACGGGTCGTCGGGGTGGCGTATACAGAAGGCGCGCATCTCTGTGCCTTCACAGATCAGCTCGTCACCGCGCCGCACGACATGGCGCTGCATGAAGGCCTTGCCGCGCCACTCTTCAACGCTGGTGTGTATCTGCAGCACATCACCGTAGCTGGCGGGCTTGCTGAACTTTGTATTGATCTCCAGCAGCGGGGTGCCGATGATGCCGGTGGTCTTGACGAGGTCTTTCCAGGTGGGCACACCGCACTTGACGAAGAAGTTCAGCGAAGAGGCGTCCATCCAGCGCGAGAAGTTGGGATAGAACACGATGCCCGCCGGGTCGCAATCGCCGAAGGTAACGGGGAATTCATAAATAACGGTTTTGCTCATATCACCAGTTCGCTTGGGTCACTATTTAAATCAGTTCCGGACTTCAGGATTCTCAAGCAAAAGCGCAATGCCCTGCCCACCGCCCACACAGGCCGACGCAATACCGTAACGCACACCTGCGCGCTGCATCTCGCGTGCAACGGTCAGCGTCAGCCGCACCCCCGTTGCAGCCAGCGGGTGGCCCATGGCAATGGCACCACCATTGACGTTGAGTTTGCTGATGTCAAGACCCAGCTCTTTGGCCACCGCCAGTGTCTGTGCGCCCTGGGCTTCATTGATTTCAAAACGGCCGATCTGGTCAAGCGTCAATCCGCAGCGCTCGAGCAACAAACGAATGGCAGGCGCGGGGCCGATGCCCATGATCTCGGGCGGCACACCGACGACTGCGGCGGCAACCACGCGCGCCAATGGCTTCTTGTCGTTGGCCCTGACGTAAGTGCCCGAGGCCACCACGGCCGCGGCGGCTGCATCGACGAGCGCAGCGCTGTTGCCACCGGTCTGCACACCACCAGGGTGCACCGCGCGCAGTTTGGCCAGTACCTCGACGGGTGACAGGCGCGCATGGGTATCCGCTGCGACTTCAGTCACCTTGCCCTGAAGGCGTATGCCGCGCGGCGCGTAACTTTCAAGCTCGAACTTTTCGCTGACCACCGGTGCAATCTCACCGGCATGGAAGCCGGACTGCTGCGCCGCAACGGCTTTGGCAAATGAGGCCGATGCAAATTCGTCAACCTGATCGCGTGTGATGCCGTATTTCCTGGCCAGGTTCTCGGCTGTCTGGATCATGTCTATGCCGGCGGCTGAATCTTTCAGCGCCTCCCACATGAAATCCTTGAAGCCGACGGGCGCGCCCAGCTTGAAGCCGGTGCGGTGTTCGAACGAAGCAATCGGGTTGCGCGTCATGCTCTCGGTACCCACGACCAGTCCCACATCGGCTGCACCACTTTGGATCTGCTCTCCTGCCTGGCGGAACAACTCAAACCCGGTGCCGCAAATGCGCTGCACCATGATGGCCGGCACCTCGACCGGCACGCCGGCATAAAGACCGATATGGCGCGGCAGCATGAACTGCTCAAAGTCACCAGGGGCCATGTTGCCAGCCAGCACCGAGTCGATATCAGTGCCCGCAACACCCGCTTTTTGCAGGGCTGCGCGGGCGGCCTTGATGCCGAGGTCGGTGGGCGAAATGTGGCCCAGTGCACCGCAGTAATCGACCATGGGCGTGCGCATGCCGTCCAGCATCCAGACGTCATTGAATGAAGAGAAAAATCCTTTGGCTTTCATTTGTGTCTTATGCGTTGCCGGCAGGCTTGAAGATGGGAGAGATGGCATCCTCATGCAGACCGCTCACCAGCGATGCGCGATGTGTGAGCACGGCACCCTGGTTGATGGAGCCCTTGTCGGTCACCTCGCCCCTGTCAAGCGAGGGGGGTTCGTGCAGCAGGTGCATGCGCGCTATGCGGTTCGCGCTTCCGGTAGAGGCAGCAGAAAGTTCGTCGAGCACTTTCTGGAAGTGCGCCGCCACCGGCTCGCTGTCGAGCACATGGCGCAGCGGCGCATCCGCAGCAACACCGGCCAGCGAACGCACGGCTGCGGTGGGGAACACCAGCGCACCGACTTCCTTGAGGTTTATGCCGGTCAGGACCACATCCTGCACATAGGGCGCGCAGGCGGCGATGATTTTGGCGCGCAGCGGCCCGACACTGACGAAGGTGCCGGTGCCAAGCTTGAAGTCTTCAGCAATGCGGCCGTCAAATTTCAGGCCCTGGTGAATGTCGTTTTCATCAATCCATTTCACGGCATCGCCGGTGCAGAAAAAACCTTCGTCATCAAACGCAGAAGCTGTTGCTTCAGGCGAGCGCCAGTAGCCCGGCGTGATGTTGGGCCGGCTGTAACGGATCTCGGTCTTTCCATTCATGGGGACCAGCTTGAGGCGAATGCCGGGCGCGGGCACACCGATATCGCCGGCCCTGACATTCGGGCTGGTGATAAAGATTGCGAACGGTGAAGACTCCGTCATGCCCAGGCCTGTGCCCATGACGATGCGCTCACCAATCTCGCGCTCCTGGGTTTCGTGAAGGCTGTCCCACACGGGCTGCGCCAGGCTTGCACCGGCATAAAAAAACATGCGGACTTTCGACAGCAGGTTTTTGCGCAGTTGCTCATCAGTCTTCATGGCGCTGGCAATGGCTTCAAAGCCGGTCGGCACATTGAAGTACAGCGTGGGGGCAATCTCGCGCAGGTTGTGCAGCGTTTCGGCCATCAGTGCCGGCGTGGGTTTGCCGTCATCAATGTAGAGCGTGCCGCCGTTGTAAAGCACCATGCCGACGTTGTGGTTGCCGCCAAACGTGTGGTTCCACGGCAGCCAGTCCACCAGCACGGGCGCATGTTCGGCCAGTACCGGCATGGACTGACGCATCTGCTGCTGGTTGGCGCACCACATGCGGTGCGTGTTGATGACGCCCTTGGGCAGCTTGGTGGAGCCCGAGGTGAAAAGGAATTTCACTATCGTGTCAGGGCCGGTCGCCTGCATCGCTGCATCGACCTGCGGTGTGGCTTTTACCTTGAGCAGATCTGCGTAGGCCGTGGTGGCGCGGCCTGGCAATGAGCCTTCGGCAAGCACCACTTCAACATCTGCGCCCGCTACCGCCTGCAGGGCCTTGCCATAGCGCGCGCCGTCTGCTGCAAACACAAGCCCGGGCGTGAGCGTTTTGAAGATGTGCTGCAGCTTGCCGTAGTCGGATGCGACCAGGCTGTAGGCGGGCGAGGCCGGGCAATAAGGAATACCCACCAGCATGCAGGCAAGTGCGAGCTGCGCGTGCTCAATGCCGTTCTCACTGAGGATAAGTACCGGACGCTCTGCATTGAGGCCGCGGTCCAGCAGCGCCTGGCCTATGGCACGGGCATCATGCAGCGCATCGCCGTAGGTAAGGTATTGCCAGTCGCCCCTGGTACCACCAGCGCCATTTGCAGCATCAGAAAGCTTCTTCCGCCTGGCCATCAGCACACGCCCGGGGTCCGTCTGCGCCCAGTGCACAAAGCGGTCGGTCATGCGTGTCGCGTAGTTTTGCAACGGCTGGTCAGCTTCGAGATAGTGGCTGCCGTCACTGCCCTTTGTCATGAGCACACGGGTCACGCCGAACTTCAGGGGGCGGTATTTCGGTGCGATGGGGGCTGCCGCGCTCGAGGGCTGCGCCTGCTCTGATTGCATCTGGCTTTGCATGGTGCTTCAGTCTTTTTTGACCTTGGCGGCCTTGCCGTCAAGAAAGGCTTTCACGCGCTCCTTGGCTTCAGGCGCGCTTTGCGCGACGGCGGCCATCAGCGCCTCGGTGAAAAAGCCCTGGTCCGCGGGTTGTTCGGCGATGCGCGGCAGCGCGTGCATCAGCGCGTAGTTGGTCAGCGGGGCGTTTTCAGCGACGCGTTTAGCGAGTTCCATGGCCTTGTCAAAGGCCTGGCCTGCGGGTACCAGGTATTGCGCGAGACCTATGCGCTCCCCATCTTCGGCGTTGTAGACACGGCCTGTCAGCATCATGTCGGTCATGCGTGCTGCGCCTATCAGGCGCGGGATGCGCACCGCGCCGCCGCCACCTACAAAAATGCCGCGAGAACCTTCGGGCAGCGCATAAAAGGTGGAAGCATCGGCCACACGGATATGGCAGGCACTGGCCAGTTCAAGCCCGCCGCCGACGACGGCACCATGCAGCGCCGCAATGACAGGCACCGGGCCGTACTGCACACGCTCAAGCGCGGCGTGCCACATGCGTGAATGGTGCAGGCCCTGGCCTGCATCGCGCTCCTGGAGTTCACTCAAATCGAGCCCGGCGCAGAAGTGATCACCCTCACCATGCAACACGGCAGCCCGGGTCTCTGTGGGGAGGTTTTCAAGCTGGTCACGCAGGGCAAGAATCAGTGCGTCGCCCAGCGCATTGCGCTTGGAAGGACGGGAAAGGCGGATGACGGCGACAACGCCGTCCATCTCAAGCTTGAGGTCTTTTTTGGTCATGGCAGGAAGAAATGTTGAGGCGATTATGGTTATGTTTAATAACCATTACAACGCTCCCATGGCGCGTTTTTTTAGGGATATACCCTAGGGCGCCTTAAGACCTGCAGCAAAAGAAAAGCCTCGCCGTCAGGGACGCGAGGCTTTTCGGCAAACCCCGTTTTCAGGGGTGTATGGGGTGGCTCTAGCGCAGGCCCTTGACATAGCGCGGCGCGTTGGGATCGACCGGCTTTTTGGGCTTGTTCGGATCATGCTCGCCAAAGATCACACCGAATGTGGATTCGATAAAGCCTGATTCAGGATAGACCTCTTCTTCGGTATTGACCGACTGCGAGCTCTGCCTGTCAGGCACCTGCTGCACAGCAGGCACTGCGGGTGCAGCATGCTTCACGGCGTCGGTCACCATCTTGACCAGCGGCACGCGCTGCCTGACGTCGGGCGTGCCCATGATCTCTTCAAGCTTGTCGGCCCAGGCCGCAAGGTCGGCATGACCATCTTCCACGGCCTTCTCACGCGCGAAACGCGTGATCTCGGCCGCGTATTCGGCGTTGCCGGCCATCCACTCGGTATCGGTTACCCGGCCGGTCTTGCGGCGAAGCAGCACATGCAGGTGGGCAGCAATCGCAATTTTTTCACTGGAAGGCATGTTGTGGATCCTCCATCGTCATGTTCGGACAGGTTCAACCGCCCAGACGCTCTGCATGCTGGGAAATATCAAGGCCGTCAGTTTCTGAGGTTTCACCCACCCTCAGGCTCACGATCAAGGAAGTGATCCAGAGGGCCACACCGGTCATGAGAAGGCTGTACAAAGCCACCGAACCTGTGCCGATGAACTGGTTCAGGATACTGCTCTCAACGCCTGAAATTGTCTTGCTGGCAAACACGCCAGTGAGCAGCGAGCCCACGATGCCGCCCACGCCATGCACACCAAACACGTCCAGCGAATCATCGGCATTCAGCAGGCGCTTCAGGCCGGTAGCGCCCCAGTAGCAGGCAGCACCAGCCACCAGGCCGATCACCAGGGCTGCACGTGGCGACACAAAACCGGATGCAGGCGTGATGGCGACCAGGCCCGCAACCAGCCCGGAGCAAAGACCCAGCAGCGAAGGGCGGCGGCGGACAATCCACTCGGCGGCCATCCAGGACAACGCCCCGGCTGCCGCGGCGATATGCGTCACAGCCATGGCAAGGCCTGCACGGCCATCGGAAGCCACAGCCGATCCGGCATTGAAGCCAAACCAGCCGACCCAAAGCATTCCGGCACCGGCCATGGTCAGGCCGAGATTGACGGGCGTGAAGGGCTCGCTGCCATACCCGCGGCGTGGGCCAAGCACATAGGCACAGACCAGGCCGGCGATGCCGGCGTTGACGTGAACCACCGAGCCGCCCGCAAAATCAAGCACACCAAGGCGGGCCAGCCAGCCATTGGGCTCCCAGACCCAATGAGCAATCGGTGCGTAGACGATGATGGTCCACAGCGACATGAAGATGACGACAGCAGAAAAGCGCATGCGTTCAACAAACGCCCCCACCACCAGCGCCGCCGTGATGATGGCGAACGTCAGCTGGAACATCGAATAAACGGATTCGGGGATGTTGGGCGCGATGTGGCTGACGGCGACCTTTCCGGTTTCCTTGACGTAATCGAGGCCGGCAAAACCCGCACGCTCGAAGCCGCCAATAAAGTGGCCCATGGCGCCGCTGCCCGGTGTGAACGCCAGCGAATAGCCGATGGCAAACCAGAGAATGCTGACCACGGCGCAGATGACCACCACGCAGGCCATGACGTTCAGGACGCTCTTGCGGCGCACCATGCCGCCGTAGAAAAGTGCAATGCCGGGCAAGGTCATCAGCAGCACGAGTGCCGTGGACGTCATCATCCAGGCGGTGTCGGCGCCATTAATGGTGGAGCCATCTACCAGGCCGGGCTGTGTCAGCGGAGCAGGCGCGGGGGCCGATGCCGCCGCAGCGGGTGCGGGCGCGGAGACAGCAACAGCGGCCGGGACCGCAGGAGCAGCAGCTGGCGCGGATGCGTCGCTGGCCGGAGCGGCGGGAGCCGACGCTGCGGCGCTGGCAACAGGCATGGGTGTGGAAGCCACACTGGCACCAGTCTGGGCACCAGCCTGCTGGAAGACCAGCCCCATCCAGAAACATAAACCTATTGCAATGGATCGTTTGATCGCCATACGGGACACGCCTTTCTTCAGAAATCAGACAACATTTGGTAACAGAGGCATAAGTCGTGCCAGACGATCGAAGTCGGGCCCCCGCGCGCCTGCTTGCGCCTGGCCTGATTGAGTCTGGCAGGGGAGAAGCCCGGGTGGAAAGCCCCGATACACACCGGACAGGGTTGGTAGATTCCCGGGGGCGGGAAAATCCCAATGCACTATCTCAGTGCGCGAGCTACAGTCACTGTCTTGCTGATGAGTCAATGTGCTCTCAGCGAGGAGCCGAGGAGACACAAGAGTTTAGAGTTGAGTTGGACAAGAATCAGAATTAACGAGACAGGCAGGATTCCAAAAGATCCTGTCAGAAAGCGCCGGAAACCCCGGCGCTTTTTTTTGCCCGACTGTTTTGTCAGCCCGTGCAGGGGGGCTGGTTGTACCCTTGCAGACCATATGCGACAGGCCCGATCAGCTATGGATATTGAAGCACCCTGAACCTCTGACGGAGGCCGGTGAGACAATCCGGGCATGGAATTGCTGATTGTCTCCATCGCTTCGCTGATGGCTGGTTTTGTGGACTCGATTGTGGGCGGCGGTGGCCTTATTCTGGTGCCCGCCCTTTTTGCGGTTTTCCCAACGACCCACCCGGCGACCCTTTTTGGAGTCAACAAAGGCGCTTCCATTTGGGGCACGGCTGTTGCCACCGCACAATTTGCCCGCCGCGTGGACATGCGCTGGTCGGCCCTGCTGCCGGCAGCAGCTGCCGGATTTGCCGGTTCACTGGCAGGGGCCTGGCTGGTAACGGTTGTTTCCGGCGGTTTTTTGCGGAAAGCCCTGCCCTTTGTACTGGTCGCAGTACTGGCGTACACGCTGGTGAAAAAGGACATGGGGCGGCATCACGCACCACGCTTCAGCGGCCGCGCCGAAACCCTGGCCGCCTGCTGCATCGGGTTGGTGCTGGGCTTTTATGACGGCTTTTTCGGCCCGGGTACAGGCAGCTTTTTTGTTTTCCTGTTTGTACGCTGGCTGGGTTACGACTTCCTGAACGCGTCGGCATCCGCAAAACTCCTCAACACCGCCACCAATCTTGCCGCGCTGGGCCTGTTTGCATACAAAGGCCATGTCTGGTGGCATTTCGCCCTGACCATGGCGGTTGCCAATGTGGTGGGCAGTCTGCTGGGCACGCGTCTGGCGCTCAAGCATGGTGCTGGTTTTGTGCGCCTGGTGTTTATCTTCGTGGTGAGCGCACTCATCCTCAAAACCGGCTTTGACGCCTTCCTGCGCCAGACGTGACTGTTTTTGGAGGGGCAGCGGCCTGAACCGCGCAGGTGAATAACCTTTTTTTTGGCAGGCCAAACGATAACTATTCGCATTGCAAAAATACAATGCCCCCACCTTTACAGACATCAGGAAGACTCATGCGCCCGGTCACTTCATTTATGCCCGTCCTTTCACGCAGTTGTGCACTCATAGCCGCCGCAGTACTGTGCGCGCCAGCCTTTGCAGCCGAAGAGGTCAACCTTTACACCACGCGGGAACCAGCCCTGATCCAGCCCCTGCTGGACGCTTTCAGCAAGGACAGCGGCGTGAAGGTCAATACGGTGTTCCTGAAAGACGGCATGCTGGAGCGTGTGAAGACCGAAGGTGCACGTTCACCGGCGGACGTGCTCATGTCCGTCGATATCGGCAACCTGGTCGACCTGGTTGACGGTGGCGTGACGCAACCCGTCAGGTCCGCCGTGCTTGAAAAAACCCTGCCCGCCAATCTGCGCGACGCCAACGGCCAGTGGTTTGCCCTGTCACAGCGCGACCGCGTGATCTACGTGCAGAAGGATTCAAAGCTGGACAAGCTGACCTATGAGGACCTTGCCGATCCGAAATTCAAGGGCAAGGTCTGCATACGCGCCGGCCAGCACCCCTACAACACGGCACTGGTCGCCGCCAAGATTGCACATGATGGCGAAGCCGAAACCGAAAAATGGCTGCGTGGCATAAAAGCCAACCTCGGCCGCAAGGCGGGTGGCGGTGACCGCGACGTGGCACGGGACATCCTGGGCGGCATTTGCGACATCGGTGTGGCCAACGCCTACTACGTCGGCCAGATGAAAAACGCAGCTGCTGGCAGCGATGGGCGCAAATGGGGCGACGCCATCAGGGTGATACGCCCGACGTTTGCGACCGTGAAAAGCGGCGGCGGTACACACGTCAATATCTCCGGCGCTGCGGTTGCCAGAAATGCGCCCAACAAGACCAACGCCGTCAAGCTGATCGAGTTCCTGGTATCCGAGCCTGCCCAGAGCATGTATGCCAAAGGCAATTACGAATATCCGATCCGCGCCGGCGTGGCGCTGGACCCTGTGATGGCTGCACTGGGGCCGCTCAAGACTGATGCCCTGTCGGTTGCAGAGATTGCCAAATACCGCAAGCAGGCCAGCCAGCTGGTCGACAAGGTCGGGTTCGACAATTGAGCCTGAGTTACACGCCGCGAGCTACACGCCCTGACACGATGAGGGCCCTCTGCGCCTCCTGATGTCCTGGCGGGGCGGCAGCGTCATGCTGCCGGTCGCGGCATTGCTGGCGCTCATGGTGCTGGCGCCACTGGCAATGCTGGTCTGGTTTGCCCTGCACGCCGATACAGCGCACTGGGCGCACCTGGCAACACATGTACTGCCACATGCGTTCGCCAATACCGTCTTGCTATTGCTGGGTGTCGGTACGCTGGCGGCGCTGCTTGGCACCGGCAGTGCCTGGCTTGTAACGGCCTATGACTTCCCGGGCAGGCGGGTGCTCTCATGGGCATTGCTGCTGCCGCTGGCAGTGCCCACCTACATAGTGGCATATGCCTACCTTGACCTGCTGCACCCGATAGGCCCGCTGCAGACGGCACTGCGGGCATTGCTGGGTTATGACAATCCCCGGCAGTTCCGCCTGCCTGATTTACGTTCGCTGCAGGGTGCGATTTTTGTACTCGGCTTTGTGCTTTACCCCTATGTGTACCTGAGCACCCGTGTCATGTTCATGAGCCAGGCAGCGAGTCTTCTGGAGGCCGCACGCACACTGGGTGCCACACGCCGCGAAACCTTCTTTCGTGTTGTGTTGCCCATGGCGCGACCGGCCATCGCCGTCGGCCTGAGCCTCGCGCTGCTGGAAACACTCAATGACATAGGTGCATCGGAGTTCCTCGGCGTGCAGACGCTCACGGTTGCGGTCTACACCACCTGGATCACGCGTTCAGACCTGGGAGGTGCAGCGCAGATCGCATTGGCCATGCTCATCATCGTGGTCGGCCTGATATTGCTGGAGCGCCACGGGCGCAAGCGTCAGCGCTTTTCGGGTACACAGCGCATGCGGCCCATGCAGGCCACGCGGCTTCGTGGCGGCAAGGCCCTCATGGCTTTCACACTGGGCGCGCTGCCTGTCATCATCGGCTTTTGCGCGCCCGCCGCCTACCTGGTGGCGGAAACCTTCAAGCGCCTGCACCTGGCGGGCGGGGTATCTGCGCAACTGCTTGCCGGGCTGCGCAACACGCTGGTGGTGGCGACGGCTGCAACTGTACTCACCCTGCTGTGCGGTCTGGCCATCGCATGGGCAGCAAGAACGCTGCGCTCGGGCAGCGGCTTTGACCCTGCACGCGCATGTGCGCGCATTGCGGGCCTGGGCTACGCTGTGCCCGGCACCGTTCTGGCGATAGGCCTGCTCACGCCCTTGCTGATGATAGACAGGGCCTGGGGATTTGTGACCGGTCACGGCGGGCTGTTTCTGATGGGTTCCATGACAGCACTGGTGATTGCCTACGCGATTCGTTTTCTGGCCATATCGTCGGGCGGTATAGAAGCCGGCCTGACACGCATTCCGCCATCGCTGGAGCAGGCCTCAAGACTGCTCGGGGAAACTGCGGCAGGAACATTGCGGCGCGTACACCTGCCACTGCTGCGTCCGGCGCTGGCGGCGAGCGCGCTGCTGGTGTTTGTCGATGCCATGAAAGAACTGCCGGTCACGCTGCTGCTCAGACCCATGAATTTCGATACGCTGGCCACCTGGCTGTATGCAGATGCCGCACGAGGCAGTTACGAAGAGGGCGCCGTGGCTGCGCTTGCCATCGTCGCCGCAGGGCTGCTTCCGGTCATACTGCTGGCCCGCACCAACCTGAAAATGGGCCGATGACAACTCTTCTTGCACTTCAGAAAGTGCTTCTTGCCTACGACATGCCCGACGGACTGCACGAGGTCGTCAGGGACTTCTCACTCGACCTTGCGCGTGGCGACATCGGCTGCCTGCTGGGTGCATCGGGATGCGGGAAGTCCACTGTGCTGCGGGCCATCGCCGGCTTTGAGCCGGTGCGCAGTGGCAGCATCTCACTGGACGGCGTAGTGATTTCTTCGCCCTCCCGCATCGTCGCACCCGAGCTGCGCCGTGTCGGCATGATGTTTCAGGACTACGCGCTGTTCCCCCACCTGACGGTGGCGCAAAACGTAGCCTTCGGCCTGCGCCGCCAGGACAGGGCCACGCAGCAAAAGCGCGTGGCCGAAATGCTGGAGCTTGTGGCGCTGGCAGAGGCCGGTGGCAGCTACCCGCACGAACTCTCGGGTGGCCAGCAGCAACGCGTCGCACTGGCGCGCGCACTGGCACCGGCCCCCGATCTTCTGCTTCTGGACGAGCCGTTCTCTAACCTTGACGTTGACACGCGCGAACACCTTGCATTCGAGGTCAGGGACATCCTGCGCGCCACAGAGCACACCGCCATCCTTGTCACCCACAACCAGGCCGAGGCATTTGCCATCGCCGACAGGATAGGCATCATGTCTGCGGGACAGATACGGCAATGGGACTCCCCCTACAACCTCCACAACCACCCGCAAGATGATTTTGTAAGGGACTTCATACGGCGCGAAGCCCTCACGACGCAGCGCGCCGCCGCCTATGAACGGCGGCCCTGAAGCACCCCTAGCGCGGTAACGGTGAAGCGAGGCGGGCCACCGCCTGCGAGGCAGCAGGCCTGGCTGGTGCAGCAGCCGGTACTGCAGCCACGGCGGGCGGTGCGGAGGCAAATGAGGCAGGGGATGCAGCCGCCTTCGCAAGCTCGGCCGCAGGAGCGCCATTGAGAACCGGCAAAAGCGCAGTCATCTCGGCGACGCGGCGGGGTTTGCCTATCGGGGCCGCAGCAGCCCCCTTTTGCACAGCGGCCATGTCTTCCTCGCTGGGGTAAAGGCCCATCAGCATGTAGTCAAACACGCGGCGCGCGATGGGCGCCGCCGCCCCCGCACCCCAGCCCGCGTTCTCGACAATCACGGCCAGTGCGATCTTGGGGTCCTCTGCGGGCGCCATGGCGATATACAGGGCGTGGTCACGCTGGTGCTCTTCCATCTTGGCACTGTTGTATTTGCCCTTGGCCGCCATGGTCACGGCCTGTGCAGTGCCAGTCTTGCCGCCGCTGAGGTAACCCGCCCCCGCAAACACCCTGGTGGACGTTCCACCTTGTGTCACGCCCAGCAGGGCCTTGCGGATGATGGCCACATTTTCAGGCTTATAGCCCAGGTCTTCCGCAGGGGCCATGGGCAGGGAATGCATGACTCGGGTGACAGGGTCCTGCGTGCCTATGACCAGGCGAGGCTTGTGCTTCACGCCGTTATTGGCAATGATGGCCGTTGCCTGCGCCAGTTGCAGCATGGTAAAGCTGTTGTAGCCCTGGCCAATGCCGAGCGAGATGGTTTCGCCTGCAAACCACTTCTGCTGTTCCTGCTTTTTGAAATAACCACGCTTCCAGGCCTGGCTGGGCAGGATGCCGCGGACTTCGCCATTGATGTCTATGCCCGTTGTCTGGCCAAATCCCAGCGGCTTCATGAAGTCATGGATGCTGTCCACGCCCATCTCGTTGGCCAGCGAATAAAAATACACATTGCTCGACTCAACAATGGCGCGGTTCATGTCCATGATGCCGCCCTTCTCGTTTTCAGGGCTGCCAAAACGCCGGCCACCGAACATGTAAAAACCGGGGTCGTTGATCAGCGTGGCGGGCGAACGGGCACCGGTCTGCAGCGCGGCCATGGCCATGAAGGGCTTGTAGGTGGAGCCCGGCGGGTAAGTACCGCGCAACGCCCGGTTCAACAAGGGCTTGTCTATTGACTCGTTAAGCGACTCCCAGCTCTCGGTGTCGATACCGTCCACAAACAGGTTGGGGTCGAAGGTCGGCTTGCTGACGAAGGCCAGTACATCGCCGGTCTTGGGGTCCAACGCTACCAGCGCGCCGCGCCTGTCGCCAAACATGTCTTCCACCAGCTTTTGCAGCTTGATGTCCAGCGACAGCATGACGGTATTGCCTGGGGTTGCCGGGTTGGTCGCCAGCTTGCGCACCGCACGCCCTCCGGCAGATGTCTCAACCTGCTCAACGCCCGTGGTGCCGTGCAATTGCTGCTCAAAACTTTGCTCGACGCCGAGCTTGCCGATGTAGTCGGTGCCCCGGTAGTTGCCTTCGTCATCGCCTTCTTCGATGGCTTCTTTTTCAGCCTGGTTGATGCGGCCTATGTAGCCCACCACATGACTGCCAAGCTCGCCATAAGGGTAGTTGCGAAACAGCCGGGCCTTGATGTCCACACCCGGAAAGCGGAAGCGCTGCGCAGCAAACCGCGCGACCTCTTCATCGGTCAGGCGTGTGCGTATGGGCAGCGACTCGAAGTTTTTGGACTCTTCACGCAGGCGCTTGAAACGGCGCTTGTCGCGCAGCTGGATGTCCACGACCTTCTCGAGTGCAGCGATGGTCTCCTCCAGGTTATCAACCCTTGAGGGCGTGATTTCCAGCGTGTAGGCAGAGTAGTTGGTCGCCAGCACCACGCCGTTGCGGTCAAGGATCAGTCCGCGGTTGGGCACGATGGGAACAACGGCAGTGCGGTTGTTCTCGGCCTGCTCGTTGAGATCGGTATGGCGGTAAACCTGCAGGTAAACCAGGCGTGCACCCAGCAATGAAAATGCAAACAGCACAGCCACGCTCGCCACCAGCACCCGCGCACGAAAGCGCGACAGGTCGGCTTCAACATTGCGAAGCTCAGTCATGACCCGAAGTGCCCCCTCGGGGGCAAAGAGCTACATGCAGTGAGCGAACGTGGGGGCTCATAAAGGTCTATTTTCGTCCGGATTCGGAGCACGGCGCTGCGGCACCAGCAGCAGCACGCTCACCACAGGCCAGAGCATCGCTTCAAGGACGGGTGCTAGCACTATCAGCCAACCAGGGAACATACCGCCACCCACCATGCGGATGATGACTTCCACGCCATGCGCGATGGCAAACAGGGGCAGCACCTGCAGGGCCTGCGACGGGACGGGAAACCACAGAAGGCGCCTGTGGATCATGGTCGCGAAAAAACTCAGCGCCGTATACGACAGCGCATGCTGACCCATCAGCGATGACTGGTGCACATCCATGCCCAGCCCAAACATGAAGGCCACGCCTATGCCTATGCGCAACGGCTGGTGCACATTCCAGAACACCAGCACCAGCGCGAGGAAGTCCGGCATCCAGGGGGTGCGTCCCAGTGGCAGCATGTCAAGCAACAGGGCCGCGATGAGGCTGCACCAGATAAAAACCGGGTTGGCGGGCAACAGCAGCTGCTGGCCTGATGGCATGATCATGTCGTCAATCCTTTCGTGCTCATCGGGCGGCGCCTTTTTTGCCTGCAACCGGCGCTTCTGCCGCAGCTTCAGGCCTTGGCGGTATCTGGCCAGACACAGGCTTGACCACCATCACATGCCGGGCTCCAGTGACCAGGGCCTGCGGCGTGCAATAAATTTTGGCAAATGCAGATTCTGCACGCCGCTCAATACGGGTGATTTTTGCCACCGGCAAACCAGGCGGGTAAACGCCGTCGACACCACTGGTGGTCAACAGGTCGCCTTCCTTCACATCCGAATTGCTGCCCATGAACCGCAGTTCAAGCCCGGTGCCGCCGGCAGAGGGGTCGCCATAGGCCACACTGCGTGCGCCGGTGCGTGCGTTGAGCACCGGGATGGCAAGGTCGCGGTCATTGACCAGCGTGACCTCGCTCACCAGGGGGTGAACACGCGTGACCTGGCCCAGAACACCGGCTTCATCCAGCACCGGCGAGCCCAGGTCAACGCCCTGCAGCATGCCCTTGCCGATGATGACCTTGCGTGTGTAGGGGTCGGCGGCGTCATAAAGAACCTCGGCAGCCATCACCGAGGTGGCGAGTTGCTCGCGCAGCCCCAGCAGCTTGCGCAACCGGTCGTTTTCCTGCAGCAGCTGTTCAACCTGTCCGGCACGAAGGGATTGCAGCGCAAGTTTCTTGCGCGCCTCCTCGCTGCTGGAGTTGGCCTGGCTCAGGCTGGTGAAATATTCACTGCTGCCGCGCACTGCACGCACGGGTTGCAGGGCTATCCACTGCACCGGGTAGAGCGCCGTAGCCAGCACCGCACGTACAGGCTGGGTAATGCGAAAACGTGTGTCGGCCACCATCAGGAACAGCGCCAGGGCGCTGAAAAACATCAGCTTGGACAGCGCCGACGGTCCCTGCTTGAAGAAGGATGGCGGGGATCTGTCCAGGGTTCCTAAAGGCATGAATCGTCAGGTCGGTTGGAGACCTGGGGCGGGATTATTCCGATGTAAAGATTGAACCCAGGCGGTCCATGCGCTCAAGCGCCATGCCGCAACCGCGCACCACGCAGGTCAGCGGCTCTTCGGCCACCAGCACCGGCAGGCCGGTTTCTTCCGCCAGCAGGCGGTCCAGGTCGCGCAGCAGGGCACCACCACCGGTCAGCATCATGCCGCGGTCGGCAATGTCTGCGCCGAGTTCAGGTGGGGTCTGCTCAAGGGCGTTCTTGACGGCACTGACGATGTTGTTGAGCGGGTCGGTCAGGGCTTCGAGAATTTCGTTGCTGGAGATCGTGAAGCTGCGTGGCACGCCTTCAGAAAGGTTGCGGCCCTTGACTTCCATTTCCTTGACTTCAGAGCCGGGGAAGGCCGAGCCGATGTTTTTCTTGATGGCTTCAGCTGTAGGCTCGCCGATCAGCATGCCGTAGTTGCGGCGAATGTAGTTGATGATGGCTTCGTCGAATCGGTCACCGCCCACACGGACACTGCCCTTGTAGACCATGCCGCCCAGCGAAATGACGCCGACTTCAGTCGTGCCGCCGCCAATGTCCACCACCATGGAGCCACTGGCTTCGCTGACTGGCAAACCGGCGCCAATCGCCGCGGCCATCGGCTCTTCAATGAGGTAAACATCGGAAGCACCGGCGCCCAGTGCGCTCTCGCGAATCGCACGGCGCTCGACCTGGGTCGAGCCGCAGGGCACGCAGATGATGATGCGCGGGCTGGGCTTGAAGAAGCTGCGCGGATGAACCATCTTGATGAACTGCTTGAGCATCTGCTCGGTGACAGTGAAGTCGGCAATCACGCCGTCTTTCATCGGGCGGATGGCCTCGATGTTGCCAGGCACCTTGCCCAGCATGGCCTTGGCTTCGTGGCCGACGGCCTGAATTGTTTTTTTGCCTTGCGGACCGCCTTCGTGGCGGATGGCGACGACGGAAGGTTCGTCAAGGACGATGCCGCGGTCTCTTACATAAATCAGGGTGTTGGCAGTGCCGAGGTCAATGGCCAGGTCGGTGGAAAAGTACCGACGGAATGCTTCAAACATATTCAGAAGTCCGGTTGGGGCATGGGCAAACTTCGTTGCCCTATCGCCTTTTTATGATTGATCGATGACGGGTAAGCGGGGAGGACGCTGGAAAACCGGTTTCAAGCGTTTAAAAAACGCCTAAAGAGTGCATCCCGCCCTGATTTCACACCAAAGGCGGGATAATAACGCATCCCCTTTTCTCCAATGGCCATTATCAGGCGCATTGCCCCTTATTTACACCCCGTTTCAGCTTGATTTTCAGCTCATTTATTCATGGCACTGACATCCCAGGAAATCGCAAGAGTCGCCAATCTGGCGCGGCTTGAATTGCGCCCCGACGAAACCGAGCGCGTGCTGACCCAGCTCAATGGCTTTTTCAAGCTGGTCGAGCAGATGGATGCAGTCAACACCGACGGCGTCGAGCCGCTGGCCCACCCGGCGGCGGTGCTGGGTGATGTCGCCCTGCGCCTGCGCGACGATATCGCCAGCGAACCCAACCAGCGCGAGGCCAGCCAGGTCAGTGCGCCGGCCGTCGAACGTGGCCTGTTTTTGGTCCCGAAGGTGATCGAATGAGCGCCGCCCTGCATGATCTGGGCGTGGCGCAACTCGCCGCCAAACTCGCCGCCAAAGAAGTTTCCAGCGTCGAGGTGACGCAGCATTTCCTTTCGCGCATCAAGGCGCAGGACGCGTTGGGCGCTTTTCTGGCGACCGACAGCGACGTATCACTGGCGCAAGCCAGGGCCGCCGATGCCCGCCTCGCCGCCGGGGAGCGTACGCCGCTGCTTGGCGTGCCCATGGCGCACAAGGACGTGTTCGTCACGCGTGAGTTTCCGACCACCGCCGGCTCAAAAATGCTGGAGAACTACCGCAGCCCGTTCGACGCTACCGTGGTGGCCCGCCTCGGGGTAGCGGCAGGCGGCGCCGGCATGGTCACGCTGGGCAAGCTCAACTGCGATGAATTTGCCATGGGTTCGGGCAACGAAAACAGTGCGTACAAACCGGTGCAGAACCCCTGGGACATCACGCGCATTCCGGGCGGATCGTCAGGCGGATCGGCAGCGGCCATCGCCGCCGGGCTGGTGCCTGCGGCCACGGGCACAGACACCGGCGGCTCCATCCGCCAGCCCGCATCACTGACAGGCATCACCGGCATCAAGCCGACCTATGGCCGATGCTCGCGTTACGGCATGGTCGCCTATGCCTCCAGCCTGGACCAGGCAGGCCCAATGGCACGCAGCGCGCTGGATTGCGCCCTGCTGCTCTCAGCGATGGCCGGCCCCGACCTGGACCGTGACTCCACATCGCTCGACCTGCCCGCCACGGACTATGCCGCCGGCCTGTCCGCGAGCGCCGCGGGTGCAACGCCACTTAAGGGCCTTCGCATCGGTTTGCCAAAGCAGTTCTTCGGTGCTGGCTGCGCAGAAGACGTGATCAGCGCCGTGCGCGGTGCGCTGGCTGAGTTTGAAAAGCTGGGCGCTACGCTGGTCGATGTCGACCTGCCGCTGACAGAGCTGTCCATCCCGGTGTACTACGTGATCGCGCCCGCTGAAGCCAGCAGCAACCTGAGCCGTTTTGACGGTGTACGTTACGGCCACCGCGCTGCCAACTACAGCGGCCTGACCGACATGTACAAGAAGTCGCGCTCCGAAGGTTTTGGTGACGAGGCCACGCGCCGTATCATGATTGGCACGTATGTGCTGTCGCACGGCTACTACGACGCCTACTACCTCAAGGCGCAAAAAATCCGCCGCCTGATTGCAGAAGACTTCCAGAAAGCCTTCAAGCAGTGCGACATCATTGCGGGCCCGGTGTCACCCACCGTCGCGTGGAAAATTGGCGAGAACTCCAACGATCCGGTCGCCAACTACCTGGCCGATATCTACACCCTGTCATCCAGCCTCGCCGGCCTGCCCGGCATGAGCGTGCCTGCGGGCCTGGGCGCGCACGGCATGCCCGTCGGCCTGCAGTTGATAGGCAACTACTTCAAGGAAGCGCAATTGCTGGGCACCGCCCACCAGTTCCAGCTGGCGACCGACTGGCACCAGCGCAAGCCCCAGGGCATTTGAGTGATTTGACATGAGCCAGACCCAAACCATCGCGAACCCTTTTGCAGAAATGCAGGCCGGCCGCCCTACCGGACCGCTGGTGCAGGGCTATGAAGTCATCATCGGCTTCGAAACCCACACCCAGCTGACCACGCAATCAAAAATCTTCAGCCGCGCATCAACATCGTTCGGTGCGGAACCCAACACCAACGCTTCGGCGGTTGACTTTGCACTGCCCGGCGCACTGCCGGTGATGAACAAGGGTGCCGTTCAACGCGCCATCGAGTTCGGCCTGGCCGTCGGTGCGCACATCGCTGAAAGCAGCGTGTTTGCCCGCAAGAATTATTTCTACCCCGACCTGCCCAAGGGCTACCAGATCAGCCAGTTCGAGATCCCCGTCGTGCAGGGCGGCAGCGTCGAATTTTTCCTCGAAGGTGAGAAAAAGGCCGTGCGCCTTGTTCGCGCCCATCTTGAAGAAGACGCAGGCAAGTCTCTGCACGAGGACTTCATTGGCATGAGCGGCATAGACCTGAACCGCGCCGGCACGCCGCTGCTGGAGATCGTCACAGAGCCCGACATGCGCTCATCAGCAGAAGCCGTGGCCTACGCCAAGGAGTTGCACAAGATCGTGACCTGGATAGGCATCTGCGACGGCAACATGCAGGAAGGCAGCTTCCGCTGCGATGCCAATGTGTCTGTGCGCAAGCCGGGCGCCCCGCTGGGCACAAGGCGCGAGATCAAGAACCTGAACAGCTTCAGGTTCATGCAGCAGGCGATTGATTTTGAAATACGCTGGCAGATCGAACAGATTGAAGACGGCAAGGCGATTGAGCAGGCGACCGTACTGTTTGACCCGGACACCGGCGAGACGCGTTCGATGCGAACCAAGGAAGACGCGGCCGATTACCGCTACTTTCCGGATCCCGACCTGCCGCCACTGGTCATTGGTCGCGACTGGGTTGAGAAGACACGCGCGGAAATGAGCGAGTTGCCGCGTGTGATGGCTGCGCGTTTTGTGGCCGACTATGCCCTGCCTGAATACGACGCTGGCCAGCTGACACAAAGCAAAGCCACCGCAGCTTATTTTGAAGCCGTTGCGGCCGCCAGCAAACAACCCAAGCTGGCCAGTAACTGGGTCATGGGTGAGTTGTCACGACGTCTTAACACCGAAGAAAAGCAGATCGAATCATCGACAGTCGGCGCCGCGCAACTGGCTACGCTCATCACAAGGATTGCCGACGGCACCATCTCCAACAACGCCGCGAAGCAGGTATTTGATGCGCTCTGGACTGGCGAAGGCAGCGACGTTGACGCCATCATTGAGGCCAAGGGCCTCAAGCAGATGAACGACAGCGGCGAGCTCGAAAAAATCATCGACGACGTTCTGGCTGCCAACACGAAGAACGTAGAAGAAGTCCGCGCTGGCAATGCCAAGGCCATGAATGCCCTGGTCGGCCAGGCGATGAAGGCGACCAAAGGCAAGGCCAACCCTGCTCAGGTCAACGAGTTGCTGAAGAAAAAGCTGGGTTAAACCCACGGCGCCAGCGCGGTACAACTCCGTCATCCCGGACTCGATCCGGGATCCATCCCCTGAGGCAAGGGTTCAACGACGCGGATTCATGGATTGCGGATCAGGTCCGCAATGACCCCTCCGGGCGAGGCTTTCAGTATTTGCCGGCGGCCGCTGCAGCTGGCACGCTCGCTGAGGCCCAGAGCGGCTTGAGCCTGCCGAGCTCTTCATCAAAGCGCGCATTGACGCGCTTTTTCTCGCTTTCCTGGTCGGCAATGACACGCTTTTGTGACGCGATGCTCATTTCGTTTTCGTCCACCCGGCGTCGCAGCGAAGGTGGTGCGCGCCCTGGGTCCTTGTTGTAGAACTCCATGTCGGCATTGATGGCTTTGCGCTGCTCGGTGAGTTCCTGGCTGCGTTTGGTAGCCGCCTTGAGGGCCTCCTCAACCTGCACCAAAGCCAGGCTGCGTTCCTTGTCGTGCGCAAGCTTGTTGGGATAGCGCTGCAACAGCGCACGCTCCCGCTTCTTTTCTTCCGCCGCCTGGGCACGCACCTCGGCACCGGCTTTTTCCTTCTCTTCGGCGGCGGTACGCTCGGCCGCAGTCATCTGGGGCTGGATGATACGTCTGACAGCGCCGGAGGTGGCCGAGATTTCCTGCTGTGTGCGGTCCATGCACTCGGCAATAGGGCGGTCAGATGTCAGCTTTCTGCCCTTCCCATCTACACAGGTGTAAATGCCCTGGGCCGCGGCTGACCCGGACACCAGCATCAGCAGCGCGCATCCGGAAGTCAAAAACAAGTCAGTAGAAGAAAACACAAAAACCTCAATTAACGCCGTAACGTTCCCTGTATGCCAAAACCGCCTTGTAGTGACCACCAAGTGAAGCGTCGGCAGCTTCGTTGCCGCCTTGCGCTGCCAGATACTGCAGCAAGTCGGTCAGGCGGGCAATTGAGCAGACATGCAAGCCCAACTGGTTTGTGACATATTGCACAGCGCTGTAATCCACGTCAAGGCCGTTTTCGGTCGCTTTTTCCTGCCTGTCCAGCGCAATCGCCACGGCATGCGGTATCGCGCCGGCCGCCTTGATGATGGCAATGGACTCGCGCGCAGCTGTACCTGCCGACATCACGTCATCAATGATCAGCACCCGGCCCCTGACCGGCGCGCCGACCAGGGAACCGCCTTCTCCATGGTCCTTGGCCTCCTTGCGGTTGTAGGCGAAAGGCATGTTGCGGCCCAGCCTGGCCAGCTCCACAGCCACTGCCGCCGCGAGGGGAATCCCCTTGTAGGCCGGCCCGAAAATCATGTCGAACTGCAGGCCGGTGGTCTTCTCTTCGATGAGCAGTTGCTGCGCATAAAATTGCGCCAGGCGGCCCAGCTTGGCGCCGTCGTCGAACAGGCCCGCATTAAAAAAGTAGGGGCTCAGGCGCCCGGCTTTGGTCTTGAACTCGCCAAACCGCAGCACGCCTGATTCGACCGCAAACTGCACAAACTCAAGTGCCAGTTGACTGTCAGCTTCCGGGTCTGCATTGTTGTTTTTCGGCCCAGGCATTGGCGACAACTTACTCATGGATCAATCCTTGTCTGAGCGGCAGGACATGAACACCCGGGATATACCCCAAGGCCAATCACTCTCCCATGCCGCGTGAGGAATTGTATGTGCGCGACAGCCCCCAAAGGCAACGCAGCCCTGCGGGAAATGCCTGCGATCCCAGGATGAACCGTTTTGTTGCGAAGATTCATTTCAGGCCACCCCTTTTTTTGGGCTTTCCCGATTCGTCTTTTTGGTATACCATAATACCGAATTCCAATTAAGATATTAAAACTTTTTGTATCGGAGACATTCAATGAAGCCTTTATCACTTCCCCTCGTATTGATGCGTCAACTACGCAAGATCCCCGCCTGCCTCGCGCTAGCGCTCGGTGCAAGCAGCGCTTTCGCCGCATATCCCGACAAGCCGATAACACTGGTGGTGCCCTTCGCCCCCGGGGGCAGTTCGGACATCGTGGCGCGAAGCATTGCGCCCATGCTGGGCGAACGGCTGGGGCAAGCCATCGTGATCGAGAACGTATCGGGCGCGGGCGGCATGCTGGGCACACAACGCGCAGTTCGTGCAGCCTCTGACGGCTACACCATCCTGCTCGGCTCAGGCTCGGAGATCCTGATCAACAAGGTCATCAACCCGGCGCTGGCTTATGACGGCGTACGCGACCTTGCACCAGCCGTGTTTGTCGGAACGGGCCCGATGGTCCTGGTGGGCAAACCCGGCCTTCCCGCCTCCAATATGAACGAATTGCTGGCACTGGCACGCGCCAAACCCGGTGCTTTGAGTTACGCCTCGGCCGGCAACGGCACGCCCATGCACGTGGCCGGCGAGTTGCTGAAGATGCGCGCCAACATCTTCATGACCCATATTCCTTACCGCGGCGCTGCGCCTGCGCTGGTTGACCTGCTGGGCGGGCAGATAGACCTGGGTGTCTCCACGCTCAGCGCTGCCCAGACCTACATCCGCTCGGGCAAGATCAAGGCATATGCCGTGACCAGCTCGAAGCCCTCCGAACTCGCGCCCGACATTCCTGCACTGGGCGCAGTGAAAGGCCTGGAAGGTTTTGACCTCGGTGTCTGGTTCGGCCTGTTCCTGCCGGTCAAGACATCACCGGAAATCGTGCAAAAAGTGCAGGCTGCCGCGCAGCAGGTGCTGGCCGATCCGGCCGTCCGCAAAAAACTGGCAGAGCAAGGCATCAGCGCCTCGGGCGCTTCGGCAGAAGAACTGCGCAAATTCATGGCCGTGGAGGTCGAAAAATACCGCGCCGTGGTGAAAGCCGCAAAGATCACCGCCCAATAGACCAGCACTCACCCAACGCAGGATTTTTTATGCAAGACAACGGTATCCGCAAGCTCGTTTCCTTCCAGGAGGACACACTGATCGAAGGCCACAAAAAGGCGGCTGTGCCGCTGAAGATGTTCGGCGTCGCAGCCGTGCTGAAAAACCCGTGGGCAGGCCGCGGCTTCGTCGATGATCTCAGCCCTGAAATACGTGCACTGGCGCCCGTACTGGGCAAGCTCCTGACAGACCGCATCCTCGCCATGGCGGGATCGGGCGAAATCATCGAGGCCTACGGCAAAGCCGCAGTCGTGGGCAGCAGCGGTGAGGTTGAGCATGCTTCTGCACTGATCCATACGCTTCACTTCGGCAACTTCTACCGCAAGGCGGTAGGCGCCAAAAGCTATTTAAGTTTTACCAACGTGCGCGGCGGCCCCAACTGCTCCATCGCCATCCCGATGATGCACAAGCACGACGAAGGCATGCGCTCACACTATTTGACTCTGCAATTTGCCATCAACGACTCGCCCGCACCGGATGAAATCGTCGTTGCGCTGGGCGCCTCCATAGGCGGCCGGCCTCACCATCGCATCGGCGACCGCTACAAGGATCTTGCGGAGCTGGGCAGCAATGAAACCTGAGATCGACACCCTGAGCGGCAAGGCCCCGGGCGGCCTTGCCGGCGGCACGGCCTACAGCGTTTACGGATCGGGAGAACCCGTCGTACTGATACATGGCGTCGGCATGGAGCAGGCGGCATGGAAGGCACAGGTCGAGGAGCTCGCCGCCGACTACCAGCTGGTTGTCTACGACATGTTCGGCCACGGCAAAAGCCGGCTGCCGCCTGAAGGCGTCACGCTCGCGGCGTATGCAGACCAGCTGTCGGATTTGCTCGACCATCTGGGCATCACCACCGCCAATGTGATTGGCCATTCGATGGGCGCCCTGGTAGCGCTTGAGTTTGCTTTGGGCCGTCCGCACAGAACCATGCGCGTAGCCGCATTGAATGCGGTTTTCATGCGCACGCCTCAGCAGAAGGCCGCCGTGATGGAGCGCGCTGCAGCCCTGAAGGATGTCGGTGTCAGCGCCACGGTCGATGCGACCATCGCCCGCTGGTTCGGCACCCCCGTGCCCGACGCCCTGCGTGCATCCGCGCGCATGATTGCCGGCATTCTCGCGAATGTAAACGCCGCAGGCTATGCACGAACCTACCAACTCTTTGCCACCTGCGACAGTGTTCATGCAGACCGGCTTGCTTCGCTGGAGATGCCCGCACTGTTCATGACCGCCGAGTTCGATCCGAACTCCAGCCCGGCCATGTCCGCCGAGATGGCGCACCGCGCGCCGCAGGGCGCACTCTCCGTGATCCCCGGCGCGCGCCACATGATGAACGTGACGGATCCGCAGGAGGTCAATCGCAGGCTCCGCAACTTCCTTGGGACGCCCATCAAACCCCGTCGTCAGCCCGACACGGCCACGCAAGCAGCAGCGCGCACCTGAACAACGCCTTTGCATGTGCAGCCATGCAGGCAAGCCACTGCCTTCCTGCATTGCAGAGCCGAGCAAACACGAAAGACCCCATGAGCACCCTCAGTTATGACGACCTCCTGGTCAGCCGCTGCTATATCGATGGCCGCTGGGTAGACGGCACCGATCACTTCGATGTCACCAACCCGGCCAGCGGAGCGGTCATCTCTACCGTGCCCTTGCTGGGTGAGGCAGAGACACAGCTCGCGATAGAGGCTGCCCACCGCGCCGGCGCACTCTGGAGGAAATTGCCTGCGCGTGAGCGCGCCCGGCTGATGCGGCGCTGGCACGACCTGGTGATGGCCCATGCCGACACGCTGGCGCGCATCCTCACCGAGGAGATGGGCAAGCCGCTCGCCGAAGCGCGGGGCGAGATCGTCTATGGCGCATCCTACATTGAATGGTTTGCCGAAGAAGCCAGGCGCGTCTACGGCGACGTGATTCCCTCACCACAAGACAACAAGCGTTTTATCGTGCTCAAGCAGCCTGTTGGCGTGGTGGCCGCCATCACGCCATGGAACTTCCCCAATGCCATGCTGGCGCGCAAACTCGCCCCGGCGCTGGCCGCCGGCTGCACGGTGGTGGCCAAGCCCGCCGAGCAAACACCGCTGTCCGCCCTGGCCCTGGCCAGGCTGGCGGAAATCGCCGGCATACCGCCGGGCGTCATCAATGTGCTGACAGGCGATCCGGAGGCGATAGGCGGCGAGATGAGCCGCAACCCGCTGGTGCGCAAGCTGACCTTCACCGGGTCCACCGAGGTCGGCAAGCTGCTCATTCGCCAATGCGCGGACACCGTCAAGCGGGTGAGCATGGAGCTGGGCGGCAACGCGCCCTTCATCGTCTTCGACGACGCCGACATTGACTCCGCCGTGCGCGGCGCCATGGATTCCAAATTTCGCAATGCGGGGCAGACCTGCGTGTGCGCCAACCGCATTTATGTGCATGACCGTATCTACGACACATTTGCCGAGCGCCTCGCAGGTGAGGTGGCCAAACTGCAGGTCGGCAATGGCATGGATGCCGGTGTCACGCAAGGCCCATTGATCGACGCCAAGGCACTGGCCAAAGTCCGGGCGCACATCGCCGATGCGCTGGCCCATGGTGCAGTGCTGGCCACGGGCGGATCGCCCCATGCGCTGGGCGGATCTTTTTTTGAGCCCACGGTATTGCGCGATGTCACGCCGGCCATGCGGGTGGCGCGCGAGGAAACCTTCGGCCCGGTGGCGCCGCTTTTCCGCTTCAGGGATGAAGCAGACGTGATTGCACAGGCCAACGCATCGGAAGCCGGACTGGCCGCTTATTTTTTCACCACTGACATGGCGCGCGCCTGGCGCGTCGCCGAGGCGCTTGAATGCGGCATGGTCGGCCTCAACACCGGCCTGATCTCTTCGGAAGTCGCGCCCTTCGGCGGCACCAAACAGTCCGGCTACGGCAGGGAAGGATCGCACTACGGCATTGACGATTATCTGGATGTGAAATACTTCTGCATCGGCGATCTCGACCAGGAACCCCACCGTGCCATCCCCCAAACCCAATTCGCTCAAGGTTGACCGCAGCGCAAAAACGTTGCGGGAGCTCACGCTGGAAAAAATGCGCGACGCCATCTTCAGCGAACACTTCAAGCCCGGCGAACGTCTGGTGGAGCGTGACCTGTGCGAGCAGCTTGATGTCAGCCGCTCGGTGGTTCGCGAGGTCTTGCGGCATCTCGAAACAGAAGGTCTGGTCGAGTCAGGCCAGCAAAAGGGCCCTGTGGTGGCCAGCCTCGATGCTGATCGTGCAGCACAGATCTACGAAATACGCGCCCTGCTCGAAGGCCAGGCCGCCCGGCTCTGCGCAGAAAAAGCCAGCGACGCGGCGATAGGGCAACTGGCAAAACTGAACGACCGCATCCAGGCCGCCTTCAAGGATGACGACTTCCGGGAAGTGCTGTCCCGGACCACCGCTTTTTACGAGGCGATGTTCAGCGCCGCTGGGCTGGCCGTGGCGTGGGACATCGTGCAGTCGCTCAATGCCCGAATCAACCGCCTGAGGTCCATGACCATCAGCTCCAGCGGGCGCAGCGCCGAAGCCGCAGAGGAAATGGCGCGCATCGTCAAGGCCTTGCGGGCGCGCGATCCCCAGGCCGCGCAGGAGGCCTCGCAGGCGCATGTCCGCCGGGTGGCACAGATCGCCGCATTACGGCTTTCAGGCACAGGCGCACAGACGCGCTGAGTCCTGCGGGCTTGCGTTGCAAGGGCCCCTATACTGGGCCGCCCGATCATGGAGATGACCCTTGTTTAAATTGACCAGCCTCAACCTCAACGGGATTCGCTCCGCCACCAGCAAGGGGCTTGAAGCCTGGCTGGGCAGCGTCAGTCCGGACTGCCTCTGCGTGCAGGAGCTTAAAGCCCAGGCCGCCGACATCAGCGAGCGTTTTGAGGAAATGGCCGGCCTGAAGGGGCATTTTCACTTCGCCGAAAAGAAGGGCTACTCCGGCGTCGCCGTCTACACAAAACATGAGCCCAGCGACGTGCTCGTCGGATATGGCTCAAGCGAATTCGACGCTGAGGGCCGCTATGTCGAAGTGCGTTTTGACAGCCCAGGTCGCAAAAACCTGCCCAAACTCTCCATCATCAGCGCCTATTTCCCCAGCGGCTCCTCTGGCGAAGAGCGCCAGGCGGCGAAGTTCCGCTTTTTGGCCGAGTTCTACCCCTACCTGTTGAACCTGAAAAAAACCCGCGACTTCGTGCTCTGCGGCGACATCAACATCGCCCACCAGGAAATCGACCTGAAGAACTTCAAGGGCAACAAAAAGAACAGCGGTTTTCTTCCGGAAGAGCGCGCCTGGATGACAGAACTGCTGCGCCTTGAAGAGGCAAAGGAAGCCGCCGAAGACGCGAAAGAAGCCAACAAGGCCGCCGACAAACTCAACAGCACCGGCGGCGGCGTGGTCGATGTCTACCGAAAGCTTCAGCCCACCACAACTGACGAGGCCTACACCTGGTGGAGCAACCGCGGCCAGGCCTACGCCAAGAACGTGGGCTGGCGGCTGGACTATCACCTGGCCACACCTGCGATGGCGGCCCTGGCCAAAACTGAGCACATCTACAAAGCGCAGAAGTTCTCTGACCACGCACCCATCACTGTCGATTACGACTTACAGCTCTGAAAAAACAGGCTTTCGCTGTTGCGGCAGCAGCGAAGCGCAGGGCAACTGCCCTTCCGGTTATGCAGTGAACCGCGTACCATCGGGACCGTAACAGGGAGTTACAGCGTCTGAACAGGGAAATCATCCCGGCTGCGCATCGCACCATAACTATGAAAATTTGCGACAACAGGCTGGCGGGGACGTTCAGGCCTGCATTGATGTGTACGGCGCTGCTGGCGATGGCGCTGGCCCTGCCCTCCATGGCCCTGGCGGCCGACAAAACCCCAGCTCGACGCACCGTGCACATTCGCGGCTCTGTGTCATTCGCGGGCATCGTGCAGGCCCTGGCGGAGCAGTACATGCGCAACAACCCTGGCACTGCGGTCGTCGTCAGTGGCGGCGGCACATCGCGCGGCTACCTGACACTGCTCGACAACACGGCCGACATGGCCATCGTCAGCGGATCTGCCTCTGAAGACACCGAGGACGAGATCGCCCGCAGCGGCGTCAAGCTGGTCAATGTGCCCTTCCGCCAGGTGGCGATGGCGCCTGCGGTTCATTTCAGCAACCCCATCAGCGACCTCAGCCTGGTGCAGCTGCGCGAAATTTTCTCGGGCCGCATCAGCAACTGGAAGGCTGTCGGCGGCAAAGACGTACACATCAACGTCTACATCGGCCCGCCTGGTGACGGCATCACCAACGCCTGGAACGACAAGGTGCTCGGTGACACGGACACCTACACGCCCCGCGCGCGCAACGCCGAACTCGAACAGCGGATTGCCGGGGTCGGAAGCGACCCGGCAGGCATTACCTATCTCGCCACCGAGTCGCTGAAGAACCAGGAGCTCAAGGTCCTGTCGGTGAACAAGGTCATGGCTGGCGCCGACAGCGTGGCCAGCGGGCGCTACGTTCTGCTGGCACCGCTGATGTTTATCACGCGGGAAAAACCGTCACCCGAAGCGCAGAAATTCCTGCAGTTCGTTGGCAGCCTGTCGGCACCGATTTCAAACTCGGTCTTTGCGCTGCCACCCGCACCGGCCAGACCAGCCAACCCGGCTGCATCGGGCACGCGATGAAAAGACGCTATCTCGCGGGCGGACTTGCCGCCGCCCTGGTCGGTGCCGCCGCCTACCCCGCATGGCAATGGGTGCAGCTGCGCCGCAGGCCGGCCGGCCAGAATGCGCTGCTCATAGGTGGCGCATCCGCGATGTACGACCTGAACATCGCGCTGGGCAGGGAGTTTGAAAAACGCTATGGCGTGAAAGTCATCGTCGAACGGGGCGGCTCGCTGCAGGGCCTGCTGGCCGCCAAGCGCCATGCCATCGACATCGCCGCCATGGCCCGCGACCTTGAAGGCGCGGAAGCAGAGCCGCAGGCACACAACCACCTGATTGCACGGGATGCGATTGCCATCGTGGTGAATGCCAAAAACCCGATCCGGCATCTCAGGCAGACACTGGTCCGAGACATCCTGACCGGCAAAATTGACAACTGGAAGACGCTGGGCGGCCCCGACCGGCTGATCGAAGTGGTGATGCGCCCACGCCATACCTCCACCAGCCGCTACGTCAGCGAGGTGGTTCTTGCAGGCGCAGACCTCTCGCTGAAGTCGCACTTCAGGAAAACCCGTGACGAACTGCTGGACTTCATCCGCCAGCACCCGGACGCCATAGGCTGCGTGGCAACGGACGATGGCGGTTTGCCTGCGGACATCCCGGCCCTTGAAATCGACGGTATTCCCATCACGCGCGAAACCATCCTCAGTGGGCGTTACCCTTTCGAGCGCTCCCTGTACCTGATGACCTACGGCAAGGCACGCAAGGAGGTGCTTGACTTCATCGCCCTGGCGGAATCACCCGACGGCCAGGCCATCGTCGACCGCTCCGGTTTCATACCGGTCAGATAGCAGCAGGTACGAGCAGCATATGGCCAACGAAGCACGCGGAATACTCAACGACTGGCTCACGCGCATGCAGCGCAACGACCGCCTGCGCAGGGCACTGGCCATCCTGGCCATCCTGGGGCTGCTGGGCATCGCCATGCACTACGTGTATGAGGTGCTGCCCAGGACCTACGCGCTGAAGATCACCGGAGGCGACATCCTCGGCAACCGGCACTACCTGGCAGGTACCTTGCGCGACGACATCGTGCCGCTCGGCGTGCGTCTGGATGTATTGCCGACCGACGGTTCACAGGAAGCGCTGTCGCTGGTGTCACAGGGCAAGCTCGACTTTGCGCTGATACAGGGCGGCCTGGAGCTGCCTTACCCGAATGTGTCGCATGTGGCCAACCTTGCGCCCGAGCTGCTGCACTTTCTCGTCAGCCCCGACGTCAAGGACATTGCCGGCATGCGCGGCAAGCGCATCAACCTGGGCAGTAAACGCGGCGGCACGCGGGTCATCGCCAAGCAGTTGCTCGAATTTTCAGGCATGCGCGACGGCGTGGACTACGTTGAAACCAACCTCAGCACTGAAGACCTGCTGGCCCTGCGCAAGGACCGCGTGCCCGAGGTCATCGTCATCACCTCCTTCGCACCTTCCAACGTGGCGGACTACATCGTCAAGCAGTATGGCTACAGCCTGCTGGAGATCCCTTTCCCCAACGCCCTCGCGCTGCGCCAGGGCTGGGTGGCGGACACCAAGGTCATGGCCTATATGTACAGCGTGCAGCCGCCCGTGCCGCCGCGTGATGTGCGGACTGTGGGCGTCAACCTGCAGCTGGTCGCGAACTCGAACCTGGACCCGCGCGCCGTGTTCAAGGTGCTGGAAGGCGTTTACAGCCCCGACCTGCAGATGCACCTGAAGATGAAGTTTGATGAAGACAAGATCCTGGAGTCATCAAGCTATCCGCTGTCTGCCGGCACCCGGATGTTCATGGACCGCAAGAACCCTTTCCTTTCACAGGCCACGCTCAAGAAGGTCGAGGCGCTTTTTGGCCTGGTGCTGTCGGTGGCCTCCACCCTGATTGTGGTGTTCAAGTGGTTCAAGGGTGCGCCGCCCGAGGTGGTCAAACCCGAGACCGACGATGCATTTTTTGTCGTCCTGATCGAACGTGTGCTGGCCGTGGATGCGGCCGTCGATGCGGTGCCGGACGACCCGCCGCCCCCGTCGCAACTCGCTGCCTGGCAAAAAGAACTCTCCGACATCAAGGCGACCGCGATGCGGCGCCTGACAGCCAACGGACTGCTGGCCAATGCCAATCTCGTGCCGCAGCTTTTTTCGGCCATCACTGACTCCCGTGCACGGCTCGATTTTATGAAGGACAAAGCATGACAACACACCTTCCCGGCACCGTTAGACGCGTGGGCACAGCCCTTGTCTGGGTGGCTGCGATTGCACTGACCGGCTGCGCCTCGGTCGCACCATCTGCCACCTCGACCAAGGCGGTTTATGAAGCGGCGATTGCCGACGCCGCCGTGGCCAGCCCGCGCAAGGTCTCGCCCCTGATGCCGCTGCCGGCCGGCGAAAAAGTTCGGGTAGTTTCCTGGGTGACGGAAAGCCGCACGCCATGCAAGGCACCCGACACCAGCTGCGCCACCACCACACCGCCTGACCGCATCTGGGTGACGCTGGCTGGCGAGGTGCAGGCGAGTTGCCGTGCCTGGGGCTTGAAAGGCGATGCATTACGCCAGCGCATTGAACAGCTGCTCGGCCTGCCCATGGACCCGCCGCCACAGTTTCGCAAGGCGAAGTTTGTAACCATGGAGCTTGCCCGTGATCGCCTCGACAGGCCCTGCCTGGGTGTCGATGACAGCAACCCGCAGGGGCCGGTCTGCACTGTCGGCATCCAGGCCAGCCGGGCGCCCGATGTGCGCGATTACGTGCTCAGGCAAATGGCGGACTCATTCGTGGTCGATGGCGCAGGCGGCCCCGGCTACCCTTTCACCCGTCTGGGTTACACCTACGACTGGAACCAGGTCAATGCCAGGCCCAACCACTACGGGGCCTCAGAATTTCTGGTGCAGGCCAGTACACCTGCAGCCGTGATCACGCAGCAGGATACCGACGCTTACTGCGCTGCGCCCTAGTCGATCGACTCGGTGTCACTGCTGACCCGCTACCTCACTGACGCACTGAAGGCGCAGCTGTCACAGCGTGTGACACCCAACGGCTACCGGCTGGAGGATGTGACTCGTTCCGGCGTGCGCCATGCCGACAGCCATATCGGTATCTATGCGCCTGACTTCGAGAGCTACGACATTTTTCGTGAGCTGTTCGGGCCGATAGTTGAAAACTTCAAGGCGCCGGCCCCTGCACATCACACCGATCTGGCATACATTGATCCGGCTGCTGTCGTTTCCACGCGGATCAGGGTGGCGCGCAATCTCACCGGTCATGCGTTTCCCTCCGTGATGTCAAGGCAGCAACGCCTGGCTGTGGAGGAGGCCATCACGCAGGCCTGCAAAACACTGGCACCTGACTTTGAGGGCACGGTCACGCCGCTGGGGCACCTGCCACAGGCCGCTTTAAATGACATGGTTTCAAAGCGACAGGCCTTTGGGCCGGACGACAAATACATGGCCGCAGCAGGCATCCATGATGACTGGCCGCTTGGACGGAGCGTCTTCAACACACACGCCGGGCATCTGTCTATCTGGATCAACGAAGAAGACCACCTGCGCGTGGCCGTGGTCATGCCAGGGGCCTGTGTTGCTGCTTGCCAGGAGGCGATGACCTTCGTCATGTCGCGCCTGGCTGCGTCGCTTGATTTCTGCTCGGATGCAGAGTTTGGCTACCTCACCAGTTGCCCCAGCAATGTCGGCACCGGACTGCGTGCCAGCTACCGGATAGACAAGAGCCTGAAAGCGCCGCAAACAGGCACGCTGGAGCGGCTGGAGGCTGCGGGCTACCTACAGCTGCGCTCACCGTCGGGCGAACATGCCGCGCAAGGCGGTGAGCTGGTTGACGTGGGCCTGCGCCGACGGGTGGGTCTTTCCGGGCGCGACACGCTCGAAGGCATGAAGGCCCTGCTGTCGCGGCGCTGAACCAGGGGACAAAACCATCACGATCCGGTTTTCTCAGGCGCGGTGCGCACGCTGAGCACCATGGTGAAGGCCAGAACGCCGACCACGACACCGAGCGACGCCCAGACCGGGATCTTGTACACATCAACCAGGCACATCTTCACCCCGATGAAGACCAGAATCGCAGCCAGGCCGTAGTTGAGCAAATGAAATTTACCGGCTACAGCTGCCAGCAGGAAGTACATCGCGCGCAAGCCCAGGATTGCAAAAACATTGCTGGTCAGAACGATGAAAGGGTCGCTGGTGATTGCAAAGATGGCGGGTATGGAGTCAACCGCAAAAATCACGTCCGTCAGCGCGACCAGGCAGATCACCATAAAAAGCGGGGTGGCGATCTTCTTTCCGTTTTCCAGCGTGAAGAATTTTTCGCCATCGAAACCCTGGCTGACCGGCAGCACGCGCCGCAGCAGCTTGAGCGCCGGGTTGTCATTGAGGTCCGGCTCCTTTCCGGCCGCCCACCACATCTTGATGCCGGTGAGCACCAGGAACAGGCCGAAGACATACAGTACCCAGTGGAACTCCTGCAGCAGCCAGCCGCCCACCAGGATCATCACCGAACGCAGCACAATCGCGCCGATGATGCCTATCATCAGCACGCGCTTCTGGAAGGCCGAGGGCACCGCGAAGTAGGTAAAGATCATCAGGAAGACAAAGATGTTGTCGACAGCCAGCGACTTTTCGATCAGGTAGCCGGTCAGGAACTCCAGGGACTTCTCATTGGCCACACTGGTCGAGCCGGTGCTGTCCCTGACGGCCCACCAGAAAAGCGCGTTGAAGACGAAGCTGAGCGCCACCCAGATCAAGGACCAGTTCAGCGCCTCCTTCATGCCAATGTCATGCGCGCCCTGTTTTTTCAGGACGACAAAATCGACGAAGAGCGAGACAGCCACGATGGCGACGAAGGTCGCCCAAAGCCACAGGGGCGCGATGGTTTGCATGGGAATGTATTTTTTGTTGAGTGGTTAGATACGTCAGCGGCCAGACTGAGGCGGGTTAAGGCTCGCCGCTTCAGCGGCCAGGGCGAAAGGTCACGTCAGTGGCGAGCGTTGCACTCACCAGCGCATTGACCATGCGGTGACTGCGCTGAGGCTTGCGCTGGCGCTGAATGCTGCGCACCAGCACCCGTGCACAACGCTGTACAGCCAGGTCCAGCGCACTGCGCCAATCGCCCGCCAGCGATGAGACCACCACAGCGCCATTGGCTGTTTTCAGCTCGATCTGGCACTGCTTGTCAGTGCCGCCGCGCGGCCCATTGATGTCGGACAGCCGGACTTTGGCGCGAGGCACCAGCCAGCTCAGCCTGCGCAATGCAAAGCGCATCCGTTCGATGGCCACCTGGCGCAGTGCGGCGCCTTCGAGGTCGCGGGATTCGAAAACAATGTGCATCGTGCTCTCCTGTTCGGTTGATCAGGCGTGAAGCTTATTTCCGTAAAGCACACATTAAAAGCAGCGATAAGCTGATGAACACTTCTGAAAATTCGAAATGTCAGATGCCTGAATCAACGCCCTGCACTTCGTACCTCACCCGCCAATACAAAAAACTGGCCGCGGGTGAGCTGAACGGTCGCCACCAGCTTGAGGCGATTGCAGAATAATCCTGGCTGCTGCCTTTGCCGGCTACCACGGCACCGGCGGCAAGCTGCCATCGGCCTGGTGCAGGCTGGCCAGATAGGTAGGCTGCAAGGCGACGCCAAGACCCGGCAAAGCGGCGCGCAGCAAGGCCGTGGCCTGATTGGCGCTGAACTGGCTGCTAACGCCGGCCTCGGTTTTCTCGTCGCCGTGTTTAAAGCGCCAGACGCTCTCGCCGAAATTGGCCTAGCTCAGGCAGTGGTCACTGGGTGCGCAGGGTGTGCCAGGGCTGATGGTGACCAATGCAGTGGAGCGCAGGCTGCTGGACGCCTGGCTACACGACATAGTGCACGCGCAGGAGGGCGACCTTGAGGTCGCTGAATACTGGTGTGGCCTGGCCAACTGTTGGATTCCATCGAAATCTGGCCCACTTATGGAGTGAGCCCCTGGGACTGGACCACGGAAAAGAGATGAACTGATGCGCTTGCTGGGCCCTCATAGAAGGAGAGGTCTATGTCATCAAGAGGTCCATATCGCAGGCACACTGCGCAGTTCAAGCTGCAGCTGTGCAGCGACATTCGTTCAGGCGCACTCGGGCGCCGTGATGCGCAGAAGAAGTATGCGTTGTCCGCCAATCTCATTCAGATGTGGCTGACGCAGTTCGATCGCGGTGAACTTAGCACCAAGGAGGTTGAGGCGGACGTCATCGCCGAGTACGAGGCCAAGGTCGCCGCCCTGGAGCGCAAAGTGGGGCAGCTCACGATGGAACTGGATCTGGTCAAAAAAGACTACACGCCTGCGACTCGTGAGCGACAACGAGAACTCCTCCATCATCACCGGCCCGAAGCCTGCTCCATCCGACAGGGGTGCAAAGTGATTGAACTGCCGCGCAGCACCTTTTACTACCGTTCCATGGGCGACACCGACGGTTTGACAGATACCAAACTGGTCGAGCTCATCCAGAGCATTCAGGATGAGCTACCCGGCTACGGCTATCGACGCGTCACGCACGAGTTGCGCCAGCGTGGCCATGTCGTCAATCACAAGCGAATCGCACGCCTCATGCGAATTCATGGCCTGGGCATAAAGCCGCACCGCCAGTTTGTTCGCACGACGGACAGTAACCACGAATCGCCGATCTTCCCGAACTTTTACCGCAACATGATCCCAAGCCGACCTGATCTGGCGTGGGTCGCGGACTTCACGTAAATCCGTATCGTGACAGGTTTCTGCTACCTGGCGGCAATCCTGGATGCGTGCAGTCGCAAGGTTGCGGGCTACGCCATCTCCCGCCGCATTGATACGCCGCGGGCACTGGCAGCGTTACGCTCAGCACTCGAGAGCCGACGACCACCGCCAGGGTGCATTCACCATACGGATCGCGGCTGTCAATACGCGAGCGACACGTACCGGCGAGCACTGCGGGAGGCCGGGCTTCGCGGCTCGATGAGCTCACCGGCCAATCCGTATGACAATGCTCAGGCAGAGAGCTTTATGAAGACGCTTAAGGTCGAGGAGGTGTACTTGGCCGGCTACGAGACCTTCGCGGATGTGGCAACACGGTTGCCGCGCTTCATCGAAGAGGTCTACAACGCCAAGCGGCTTCACTCGGCACTTGGCTACCGTTCACCCAACGAATTTGAATTGCAACTTGCTCAGGAGGCGGCTTAGTTCTGATGAACCCGGCGGTCCAGTCCCAGGGGTTCACTCCATTAGCGCAATAGTTTCCACCCCAAACTGACCCACACAGGCACTACCCTGATTGTTTTGAAAGCAGGGAAATTAGGAGTGACAGACGTGGCGACATTGAATGTCAGCGGGCGCTGGGCATTGCGGGATCAGATGTCCATCCGCGAGATTTCAAGGCGGACACGCCTGGCTCACAAAACAGTAAAAAAGCACCTGCGGTCGGAAGACAGTGAGCCCAAGTACCTAACGCGGGCCAGACTTCAGTGCAATTCAACAAACCACTGGGCCTCGCAGCCCGAAAGTGGGAAGTCCGGACCTATGCGGCGGGGTCAACGGCGCGACCGAGCGCTGCCACCAGGTCAGACTGCGTGATCATCCCCGTCAGCTTGCCGCCGTCGCCAATGATCGGAATGTGGTGGTGACCGGTACTGCCAAACAACGGCACCAGTTCCACCAGCCTGCGCTGCTCGCCTGCCACACGCACGTTGCGGGTCATGATCTGACCCACCACTTCAGCCTTGTCTGAATACGAACTGCGCGTCGTGCGGATCAGCTTGCGCAGCTTTTCGTCAAAGCCTTCATACACATCCAGCTCGGCCGTGCGCATGAAGTCAGCCACGGTGATGATGCCGGCGATGCGAAACGCCTTGTCCACCACAGGCAAGGCCTTGATGCGTCGTTCGCGCAGCAGGGCCCAGGCTTCCTGCAGCGGCGTCCCGAATTCAACGGTAACCAGCTGCCGCGACATGATGTCGGCGCAGCGCACATCGGCCAGCTTGCGGTCATAGGCGCGCAGTTGCGTTTCCGACAACAGGGCCTTCAGGTCATCACGGCTGATGTCCAGCACCTGGTTGTAGCGCGCCAACACAGCGTCGAGGTCGGCATCAAGCTGGTCTTCATGGCCGGGCAGGACATGGTCGTCGGCAGCCAGCTGCATATGGGGATAGGGCCTGCGCGTGGCGTTGTTGTAGGCAATACCCATAAGCACCAGCAACACCGAGTTGAGCAGGACGGGATAAAGCGCAAAGCCCGGATCACGTATGCCACCCAGCACCATCATCAGCGCCATCGCGCCACCGGGCGGGTGCAGGCAGCGCAAGGCCAGCATGCCCGCTATGGCAACCGCCACCGCCAGGCCTGCTGCCAGTTCAATCGGCACAGACAGGCCCATGCCATGCACAAAAGCAATGCCCACGAGAGCAGACAGGGTGTTGCCCGCCACCACGGCCCAAGGCTGTGCCATGGGGCTTGCGGGTGTCGCAAACACCAACAAGGCACTGGCACCCAGCGGTGCCACCAGCCAGGTCAGGGAGGGCGTGGCAAAAATACCAGGCAGGTGGCAAATCCATCCTGTTAACACAACTCCCAGAAAAGCACCGGCCACCAGCCGTAGCCGCTCGCGTGCATCGACACGCGTGCGGCCGGGGCGGAATGCCCGCCACCAGTTACGGGAGAACACGCGGCTTGAAGGTGCCGACACCGCACCGGTGTCGATGTGTGGGGATGGAGGACTCACCTGCGGAGTTTAGGGCACCGCCGCAGACACGGCTGTCCTGGCCGGCGTCACGTCAGAGTAGCGACATTCCGCTTTATGCGTTTTGCCCTTTAACCGCGTGCGCGCTGGTACAGGCCCTGAACCTTGGGCACATTCGCCTGTAGCTGGCGGATGCGGTCCGGGCCGGACGGGTGGGTGGACAAGAAGCTCGGACCACCAGCGCCCCCGCTGGCCTGGCCCATCTTTTCCCACAGGCTGACGGCAGCTTGCGGGTTGTAGCCGCCGCGTGCGGCGAGTTCAAGGCCCACCAGGTCGGCATCGGTCTCGTCTTCACGGCTGAAACGCAGCGTCAGCAACTGCGTGCCCACATTGGCGGCAAGATCACCCACCTGGCCGAGTCCCAGCAACTGGGCACCCAGCGACAGCAACGTGCCGGTGCCCTGGCTTTTGGCAATGCGGGCGCGGGCGTGCTCACGCAGTGCGTGGGCCATTTCGTGGCCCATGATCATGGCGGCTTCGTCGTCGGTGAGTTTGAGCTGGTCGAGGATGCCTGTGTAGAACGCGATCTTGCCGCCGGGCATGCAAAAGGCGTTGAGCTCCTTGCTGCCCAGCAGGTTGACCTGCCAGTTCCATTGTTTGGCGCGGTCGTTCCACTGTGCGGTTTGAGGTATCAGCTTTGAAGCAATATTGCGAAGACGCTGCAGTTGCGGGAAGCCGGCGGGTGCAAGCGCACCTTTGGCTTTGGCCTCGGCGAGCATCTTGGCGTATTCCTGTGTGGCGGCGTTTTCAAGGTCTTCCGCCGGAATCAGCTTGCGGAAGTTGGACGACGGCCCTACCTCAACCTGCGCCAGGGCAGGTACGGCAGCAGTCGCAGCAACGATGCCCGCGCCCAGCATGAAACCCCGGCGGCCAGCCCAGGCAGAATTTTTGGCCTCACATAGATAGCACATGCGTGAATAATAGTGACAAACCGAAAGACCCATGTCAGAAAAAACCCCTTCTTTAACTGAGTCGGCCCCCAACGTCCCGCCACCCGGCGATGCCCCCGCCGCAAAGGCGGGCTGGCGCGACATCTGGAAGGTCTACACCGAAGCGGCCACTCTGCGCATGCTGCTGCTGGGCTTTTCTGCAGGATTGCCCCTGCTGCTGGTGTTCGGCACCCTGAGCTTCTGGCTGCGCGAAGCAGGTATCAACCGCACCACCATCGGCTTTTTAAGCTGGGTCGGCCTGGCCTACGGTTTCAAATGGGTCTGGGCGCCGCTGGTAGACCGCATGCCCATTCCGGTTTTGACGCGCCTGCTGGGCCGCCGCCGCAGCTGGCTGCTGCTGTCGCAGCTGACCATTGTTGCCGCGCTTGTCGGCATGGCGCTGACCGATCCCCGGCTGGCGCTGATGCCCGTGGTGTGGTGTGCGCTCGCCGTGGCTTTCGGTTCAGCCACACAGGACATCGCACTTGACGCTTATCGCATCGAATCCGCCGACATCCAGCGCCAGGCTGCGCTGGCCGCCAGCTACCAGACGGGCTACCGCATCGCCATGATCTGGGCCGGCGCGGGTGCGCTGTGGATTGCCGCGCGGGCAGAGGTGGCGGGCGTGACGGGCTACCAGCAGGGTGCATGGCAGACGGCGTATCTGGTGATGGCGGTATCGATGCTGCTGGGCGTGGTGACCGTGCTGCTGTCACCCGAACCTGTGGCGCGGCCACTGGCACCCTCGCGCAATGCAGCCGAGTGGCTCAGGAGTGCGCTGGTCGAACCCTTTGCCGATTTTTTGCGTCGCTACGGCAAGCAGGCCGTCCTGATACTTGCACTCATTGCCGTCTACCGCATCAGCGACGTCGTCATGGGCATCATGGCCAACCCTTTCTATGTAGACATGGGTTACACCAAGGACGAGGTCGCTGCTGTCACAAAAATCTACGGCGTCATCATGACGCTGGCCGGTGCCTTTGTCGGTGGTGCGCTGGCCATGCGCTTTGGCGTGATGAAGGTACTGATGCTCGGCGCCGCGCTAAGCGCCGGCAGCAACCTGCTGTTCGCATGGCTGGGTTCGCGCGGGCATGATGTCAATGCACTGATCTTTGTGATCTCTGCCGACAACCTCTCCAGCGGCATTGCATCGGCGGCCTTTATTGCCTACCTGTCGAGCCTGACCAACATCAACTATTCAGCGACGCAGTACGCGCTGTTCAGTTCGATGATGCTGCTACTGCCGAAATTTCTGGCTGGCTATTCGGGCAAATATGTGGACACTTTTGGCTACACGCACTTCTTCACCGCAACCGCAATTCTGGGCCTGCCGGTGCTGATTCTGGTGTGGCTGGCGTCGCGCATGAAAAAACCCGAAGGTGCTTGACACCCACTGATGACGACCGGCGCGCCCCTTGTCAGGAGTGTTTTTGTCTTACATCCATCAGACCCGGGCCGCGCTAAGCTGAAAATTCACCGATCGATGGTCAAAGTATCGGTTTACCGCAACTTTACGGTGCCTACAAGCACACTTGTTTTGTAAAGCGCACCATTCTTTACCGCGATTCACGGGGCACGCCCCGCAATGGAGGACTCGCTTATGGCTCAACAGCAACTTTTAATGATTGAAGACGACACCCGCCTGGCCAACATGGTGGGTGAATACCTTCGCCAGTCCGGCTATGGTTTTGTGCATGCTGCCGACGGGGCTGCGGGGCTGGCCGCACTTCAGGCCAATACTCCTGACCTTGTCATTCTTGACCTGATGCTGCCCGACATGGACGGCCTGGAAGTCTGCCGCCGCATCAAGCAGGGCGGCGAACAGGCACGAACCGCTGTGCTCATGCTCACCGCCAAGGGCGACCCCATGGACCGCATCGTCGGCCTTGAGATCGGCGCTGACGACTACCTTCCCAAGCCGTTCGAACCGCGTGAACTGCTGGCCCGCATCCGCGCCGTGCTTCGTCGCGGCGGCGAAGGCGCTGCCGCAGGCAGCAGTAACAGCCTGCAGAAAGTCATGCGCTTCGGCTCTCTTGAAATTGACCGGGACGCGCGTACCGTCACGGTATCGGGCAACGTTTGCGAACTCACCTCCTACCAGTTCGATTTGCTGGTGGCGCTGGCCGAGCGCTCGGGCCGGGTGCTGAGCCGCGACCAGATCATGGAAGCCGTGCGCGGCCGTGAACTCGAGGCCTTTGACCGCTCCATCGACGTGCACATGGGCCGCATCCGTAGCGCGATCGAGGCCGACCCGAAAGACCCGAAACGCATACTGACGGTGCGTGGTGTCGGCTACGTTTTCGCCAAGCAACAAGATTAGCAAGGCAGCACCATGCAGCAGATGTGGACACGGTTCGCCTCACACCTTTATGTCCGCATCTGGCTGGCCGTGGTCGCCACCGTGGTGGTACTGACCTTTCTGGTCGCAGCCGCCTGGCGCTTTACCAAAGACCCGCCGCAGCTACCGATACGCGAGGTGCTGGTGCACAACACCAACGGTGAAGTCATTGGTACCGCACAAACCAAACCCGGCCGCAAGCTCGGCGACGACCTGGAGTTTGATGTCGTCACGAAGGACGGACAGTCGCTGAGGCTGCTGCTGCCGCGGCCCAAGCGCCCGCCACCACCGCCCTGGGGTCGCCCGCCATTTGACTTTGGCTGGATGCTCATCGTTGTGGGTCTGGCTGTCGCCGTCGGCGCCTACCCCGTCATGCGCCGCCTGACGCTCAGGCTTGAATCGCTGCAACGCGGCGTCGAACGCTGGGGCGAAGGCGACCTCTCTGCACGCGTCAGCGCCGAAGGCAGCGACGAAGTGGCATTTCTGGCCGCACGCTTTAACCATGCGGCAGAGCGCATCGAAACGCTTATGAACTCGCACAAGTCGCTGCTGGCGAATGCCTCGCATGAGCTGCGTTCACCACTGGCCCGCATTCGCATGGGGCTTGAACTCATGGGCGCTGATGCCAACTCGCCGCAGCGCATTGAAATCTCGCGCAGCATCAGCGAGCTGGACCAGCTGATTGACGAGATTTTGCTGGCCAGTCGCCTCGATGCCCGGCAGTCAGACGCCGAACCTTTTGAGCGCCTGGACCTGACCGGCCTGGCCGCAGAAGAATGTTCGCGCGTGAATGCCGAATTGAGCGCAGACCTGGATGCCGGAGCGTCCAGCCAGACTGGCGACGCCGGCCGCAGCCTGACGCTGCAGGGCTCACCGCGCCTGCTGCGCCGCCTGATACGCAACCTGCTTGAGAACGCCAGGCGTTACAGCACTGGCGATATCACCCTGGAGCTTTCACAAATCAAAAAGGGCGGCAAGGAAATCGCCGTCATCAAGGTCAACGACCGCGGCCCGGGCGTACCCGAAGCCCAGCGCGAGCGCATCTTTGAACCCTTCTACCGCCTGCCTGGCGCAAGCGAGCGTGAAGGCGGTGTGGGCCTGGGCCTGGCACTGGTCAAGTCCATCAGCCAGCGCCACGGCGGCACTGTGCGCTGTGAGGGGCGGCCAAGTGGTGGCGCCTCATTTGTCGTCGAGTTGCCCAAGCAGCAGGCCTGAGACTTCTTTTCATCTGGCCGAATCTGGCCAGGCCGATCAAAGTTCCGCGAACAGCTCGCGCGTCAGTTGCGCTGCTGGAATCTCGCGACACGCACTGTTGTTCTGACCGGACCACAGAGGCGAAAAATCCCCAAGGCCCAGACTTTCAGCGCGGGCGCGCAGGGGTGCTATCGCGGCGGTGGCCAGTGGAAACGCCGGCGGCGCAGCGCTCAGGGAGCCGAGTTCCCGCATCACGCGGTTCATGATGCCACGCGCCGGCCTGCCGGTGAACAGATTGGTCAATGCGGTATGGCTGGCAGCGCCGCTTTTGAATGCCGCCCGGTGCACGGCGCTGGTAGTGGCTTCCGGGCACAACATGTAGGCCGTGCCCACCTGCACGGCGGAGGCCCCCAGCGCCAGCGCTGCAGCAACACCTCTGGCATCTGCAATACCGCCTGCGGCAATCACGGGAACATCCACGGCGTTCACGATTTGCGGCAGCAGGGCAAAGCTGCCCAGTTGGGTGCTCACTTCGTCAGTGAGAAACATGCCGCGATGCCCGCCCGCTTCCAGGCCCTGGGCAATGATGGCGTCAGCGCCGTGCGCTTCAAGCCAGCGCGCTTCTGCTACCGTGGTCGCCGACGCCAATACAACGGCACCCCAGGCGCGTACCCTGGCCAGCAGGTCTGGGGATGGCAGGCCGAAATGAAAACTCACCACAGCGGGCTTGAAGGCCTCCAGCACATCAGCCGCTTCATGGCTGAAGGGCGAGCGGCCCGCACCCGGTGGCACGGTGGCTGCATCCAGACCCAGTTCAGCGTAATAGGGCGTCAGCGCTTTTCGCCATGCTGCCTCACGTTCGGCGCTGACCACCGGCGGTTCATGACAGAAAAAATTAACGTTGTACGGCTTGCTTGTTTGTTTGCTGATGATGTCCAGCTCGCCTTGCAGGGCCTGCAGGCTCAGCATGGCGCAGGGCAAAGACCCCAGGCCGCCAGCATTGCAGACGGCGACCACCATGGCGCTGCCTTGCACGCCCGCCATGGGCGCCTGGATCAGGGGCAGCTCTATGCCCAGCAAGGTCTTGAGGAACGTCTGTTGTGCTTTCATGGCTTTCCCCCGTATGTATGCGTGTCTGCGAGTCGTCTTTCAACTTGCCAGAACGGCCTGTTGCAAGCCATCGATCACACGCTGCGCACCGATGTCATTGAGGCAGCGCGTGTGGCCCAGCGGGCACTCACGCTCGAAGCAGGGTGCACAGTCGAGCGGCGGCATGTAAGCGGGATCATTCTTTAGCCAGAGCACCGTAGCCTTGCTGCTCAGCGGCGGCGTGTGCAGTGGGCTCGAAGATCCGAAGACCGCAACCTGCGGCACGCCAAATGCCGCCGCCACATGCATGAGGCCGGAGTCATTGCTGATGGTCGCCTTGCTTGCCGCAATCAGGCACAGCGCCTGCAGCAGCGAGGTGCGGCCTGCGAAGTTGATGCACTGGCCGGGCGCTGCGGCATTCACAGGCGCGGCGATTTCATCGCAGAGCGGGGCTTCCTTTCCGGAGCCGAGCAACACGACCGGCTTGTCGAGCTGCGCGGCCAGTTCGGAGAAATGCCGCGCGGGCCAGCGCTTGGCAGGGCCGTATTCGGCGCCTGGTGCGAACACGTAAAAACCGCCGCGCTGCAGGCCGAGTTCTGCAAGGGTGTGTTCAATATCTGCTTCGCCCATCTGCAGTTGAGGGCGATCTGTTTCCAGACCACTTTCACCACTGAGCGCGGAATAAAACGCCACCATGGGCGGCTTGTTTTTCGGGTTCTTGAGGCGGTGCGTCAGCAGGCCGACACGTGCCTCGCCGAAGTAGCCTATGCGCTCGGGAATACTCGCCAGGAAAGGCAGCAACGCGCTTTTGAGCGAATTGGGCAGCACATAGGCTTTGTCGAATTGGCCCTGAATGCGTTTGGCAAGTGCCCGCCGCTCCCGAAACTGCAGGCCACCGTGTGCGAACGGGAATTCAATGACTTCGGCCACCTGCGGCATGGCGCGGTAGACCGGCGCGACCCAAGGCAGTGCTCCGACGGTGAGCTTTTCGCCCCGCGCCGCCAGGCGACGCATCAGCGGCTCGGTCATGACTGCATCCCCAATCCACTGGGGCGCAATGATTAAGGAAGCCCCCCCATGACGGCCTGCGGCCGTCTCCCCCCCTGGGGGGCGCCGCTGGCGGCCCGATGAAACCGTTAAGGCCGGTTCCGCGGCGGCCGCTTGCGGGGGAAGCGGCACGTTAGTGGCCAGCGCCGAAGTGTTCGCCCGCCTTCAGCGCGTAAACCGTGCCGCAATACGGGCACTTGGCACTGCCGGTGCGCGCCACGTCCAGGTAAACCTTGGGATGGCTGTTCCAGATCTTCATGTCGGCCTTGGGGCTGGGGCAGAACACGCCGCCCTGATGGTTCAGGTCAGAGGCTAGCAATTCAACGGGGGCAATGGTGATGGTCATGATGAATGGGCCTCAAACTTTCGTAAGCCAGTGTGCGTACTTGGGATTGCGGCCATTGACGATGTCAAAAAACGCAGCCTGGATTTTTTCGGTGATCGGGCCGCGTGAGCCGATGCCGATCTCAATGCGGTCGAGTTCGCGGATAGGTGTGACTTCAGCGGCCGTGCCGGTAAAGAAGGCTTCATCGGCGATGTAGACCTCATCACGTGTGATGCGCTTTTGCACCAGCTCCAGGCCCAGGTCCTTGCAGATGTGCATGACGGTGTTGCGGGTGATGCCGTTGAGTGCGCCGGCAGACAGGTCGGGCGTGTACACCACGCCGCCCTTGACGACAAAAATGTTCTCGCCAGCGCCTTCGCTGACAAAACCCGACGCGTCGAGCAGCAGGGCTTCGTCGTAGCCGTCGTCCAGCGCTTCCATGTTGGCAAGGATGGAGTTGGTGTAGTTGCTGACAGCCTTGGCCTGCGTCATGGTGATGTTGACGTGGTGACGGGTGTAGCTCGATGTCTTGACGCGAATGCCGCGCTTCATGCCCTCTTCACCCAGGTAGGCACCCCATTCCCAGGCCGCGACCATGGCGTGAATGGTGTTGCCGCGCGGGCTGACGCCCAGCTTTTGCGAACCTATCCAGGTCAGGGGGCGCAGGTAGCCGCTCTCCAGCTTGTTCTCGCGCACGACGGCTTTCTGGGCTTCGTTGATTTCCTGCTGGGTGAAGGGGATCTTCATGCGCAGGATCTTGGCGCTGTTGAAGAAACGCTCGGTGTGTTCTTCCATGCGGAAGATGGCTGTGCCGTTAACCGTCTTGTAGGCGCGCACACCTTCAAAAGCGCCGCAGCCGTAATGCAGGGTGTGGCTGAGCACGTGGATCTTGGCGTCACGCCAGTCGACCATCTGGCCGTCCATCCAGATTTTGCCGTCGCGGTCTGCCATGGAGGGTGTTACTGGGGACATGGTGATGTGATCCTGTGGTGATGTCGTGGTTGTTCTGGTCAGTCAGGTGCAGCCCGCCGGCTGGCGGCGGCTGCTAAAACCCGAAACCACGATTTTACGGGGCGGGAGCAATACAGGCAGATCAGGCCGGCGGCAACTCGGACGGGGTGGGCGTCGGCGGGTCTTCCGGCTGCGGCCTGAAGAGTTCATGGTGCGACAGCTTGCCGCTCACAAAGGTGGCCGTCACGCGCGACTCGGAGCCGTCAGTCCAGGCGAACACTTCGGGCTGTGTGTCTTTTGGCGACTTGAGCTCCCCCAGTGCCTTGGTCATGGCAATCACGTGCATCAGCGTCATGCCGGGCTTGAGTTTGGCATTGAGCATGACGGCGCTGTCGACATAACCAATGGGCCGGTTGGCGGCGCGCTTGAGCACCTGCATCATGCGGTTGAAGTTGAGCAGCACCCAGAACACCAGCATGGACACCACACCGGCCACACCCTGCCAGCCGTAGAAGCGGTAAGCCAGGACGACGGCGGCGATGCCTGCGATGGGGACAAATATCTTTTGAAAGTTCATGCCGCTATTTTCGCAGCATGGCGGGGGGCTGGATTGTGGGCAATGCTTAGGGCATCACGCAGGGGTCATCGGCAGGTAAAGTTGCGGGAAGCGCCGTTGGCGCCGAACAGCGGACAGGTGCTGCCGCCCATAGCGGGCACCAAGTGCTTTAAACCCAATATCCCACTAGCTGCAGATCACGATGTTGTTTTCCTTGTTGTCGAACGGTTCGCACGCCCAGCATGACGGGCAGGATGTGATGGTTCCGTGGTGGAGCTTCACGAAGACCGTGCTTGCGGCCGTGTCTCTTTCACTGGTACGCGATGGGTTGGTCAAGCTGGATGAGCCTGTTCCTGAAGGTCCGTTCACCCTGCGTCATTTGTTGCGGCACGAAGCCGGGCTGGCAGACTACGGCGAACTTGCCGAATATCACGCTGCCGTTGCGCGTGACGAGAAGCCGTGGCCTGTGGATGAAATGCTTCAACGCCTTGATGCGACGCGCTTGCGTTATGTGCCCGGGTCCAGCTGGCAATATTCAAACGTCGGCTACATCTACGTCAGGAGGCTTATTGAACGTGTGGCAGGCCTCTCGCTCGAAGAAGCCCTGATGCAGCAAGCGTTGGGGCCACTCGGTTTGCCGGACGTTCGGCTGGCAAAGACGCGAGACGACCTGGCTGACTGCGCTGGAGTCACAGCCGCATATGACCCCGGGTGGGTTTATCACGGCCTGCTTGTCGGACCTCTCAACAGTGCGGCGCTTTTTCTGGATCGCCTGTTTGCCGGACAACTCCTGCCAGACATTCTGCTGAAGGAGATGCAAGCCGCACGGGCCCTGGGGGGACCGATTCCAGGGCGGCCGTGGACCTCTGCGGGATATGGTCTTGGCCTCATGCAGGGTACCGTGGTCAAGGGAATTACCCTCTGCGGGCACACCGGGGCAGGGCCGGGCAGCGTGGTCGCCGTCTATCGCTCTGCCTGCGGCGTGAATACGGCTACCTGCGCCGCCTTTTTTGAGGGTTCTGAGCAGGGCCTGGTTGAATCAGAGGTCGTGAATCGCCTGTCCGCAACGTTGAAGCCCGCGAAACAGATTGGTTGACAGTGCAAGCGAGGCGCGCATCTGGTTTCAGCAAAACCCATGACTGATTAGCCTGCCTTGTGCGCGTTGTGTGCGCAGAAAAAACGGTAAGAAATTGGCAGGCTTCACGCCCACAGCAGGCCACAATTTAACGTACACAGCAAAAATTTAACGTACACGTTAAAAATTGCAAAAAGTTAATATGGGTGTTAACTTTTTTTGGCCACAAGAAGCCCAGCAGACATCAAAAAAGGTCGACAAATCGCAAAAAAGGCCCATTTTCAGGCATCAAACGGCCGTGAGCCAATAGATACGCGCGTGAGCAGCTACTAAATCAATAGCAATTTCACACAAATGGGCCACTGATCAGGCGCCAGCAGGCATTACGGGCACAGGCCTGTCGACCGGAATGGAGGTGTCTTGCCGCTCATAAGTGCCGATCAGCATGCCACTGGCAATGGCGCGCTCGCGGATGGCGTACATCAGCGCATCACGGCCGGGCGTGTCGCCGAACGCTTCGCCGACGCCGATGGCGCCCAGCGCAAACACCTGGAAGGCATAGCGGTGCGGCCCGTGGCCGGGGGGCGGGTCGGGTGGCAGCCAGCCGGACATCAAATACGAGTTGCGGCCTTCATGCACGTCCCCGCCTTCATGGTCCGGGCTCTTCAAGGCGCCTTCAGGCAGGCCGCCGTCGGCAGCGGGCAAATCGACCACGATCGCGTGCACCAGCGGGCGCGGCGTGGGCGCATCAGCGTCTTCAACAATCAGCACCACCGACTCGGTATCGGCCGGCACGCCCGACCACTGCAGCGGCGGCGAGAGGCCTTCGCCATCGGCGGTGTAGCGCGCGGGGATGGGCGCGTGGTCGGCAAACGCCGGGCTGGTGACCGTGATGGACGCCAGTCCTGTGCGCAGGCCGGAGTTTTTGAAGACAAGCTCATCCATGCCGGCACGCACATCGCGCAGCGCGTGGCCGAGGGCATCTGGAAGGTTTTCAAGCATGGCGCGTCAGCTCCTGTGATGAGAAGTTTGAAGTTACCCGCAGCCGTACAAACCATCTGTAGGAGAAACCACCTTCACGAAAGCAGCCAGACACCAGCGCGCGCCGGGCCGCCTGCTGGTCACTTCTTGTGCTTGAGGCTGTCATGCCGGCGCTTTTCTTCGTGCCGGATTTTCTCCATCATTTTGGCGTCCGGGTCTTGCCATTTGCCGCCCGCCTCGCGCGACATGAAGGCCACTGCGCGTGCGAACTCTTCAAGCGACAGGTCAGGGCGGCCACCTTTGGGCGGCATGGCGCGCACGCCCACCCAGGCATGGGCAGTGAGCACTTGCTGGCCTTCGGCGATCAGCGGTGCCCAAGCTTTGCGGTCACCAAACTTCGGCGCATTTGCCACACCAGCGCCGTGGCAGGCCACGCAGGTCTGTTTGTAAACCTGTTCGCCGGTTTGCAGGGTTTGTGCAGTTGCCGTGTGGAGCTGGGTCAACGCAATGGCGAGGAGAGGAATGGAAGCAAGTGGGGCGGAGTTCATTGTTATCACCTTCAAAAAATCTTGTTATGGTGTGGCGGCCAGCGGCCATTGCAGGTCGACGGCGAGCCCGCCAAGTTCGCCGGAGCGGCTCACCCTGACCCTCGCGCCAGACACCAGCGCAATTCTTTTCACAATCGACCAGCCCAACCCGCTCCCCGGCTGGTCCTGGCCCAGCACGCGGTAAAAACGCTCGCCCAGGCGGCTCATGGCCTCTTCACTCAGGCCAGGGCCGCCGTCTTCAACGCGCAGCATCAGCTGCCCGCCTCGAGGCGCCACCTGTACGCGAATCTGCCCGTGCGCCGGGCTGTAGCGAATGGCGTTGTCAACCAAGTTGCGTACGAGCACGCCCATCAACACCTCATCGCCCGTCATCAGGCAGCCGGCACTGGCATCAAGCTCCAGGTGCTGGTGGTGGGCCAATGCAGCGGGCGCCAGATCGGCCATCACTGCGCGCACCACGGCAGCCATGTCGAGTGCCGCCGCGTTCGCTGCGGGTGCGGCCTCTACACGGGCCAGCGTCAACAGCTGCTCGACCAGCCGGGTGGCTCGGTCGCAACCCGCCAGCGTGAACTGCAGGGCATGCTCGCGCTGAACGGTGTCAGCCCCGGCACCCAGTGCGACCTGGGCCTGGGCGCGAATGGCGGCGATAGGCGTGCGTAACTCATGCGCGGCATCGGCGGTGAAGCGGCGCTCGGATTCCATCATGCGGGCCAAGCGTGCAAAGAGTCCGTTGAGCGCCTCGACAGGTGCCTGCATTTCAGAAGGCATGTCGGCCAGCGCCACGGGTTGGAGGTCACCGGCCTGCCTCTCGTGCAGGGCACCTTCCAGTTGACGCAGGGGCAACAGGCCGCGGCGCACAGCCCACCAGACAGCCAGTGCCAGCAGGGGCAAGGCGACCAGCAGCGGCCAGAGCACGCTGCGCAGAACAGCGCGCAGAACCTCGTTGCGCGCAGCTATCTGCTCGCCGACATAAACCTGCACATCGTTTTGGGCGCCCTTTGCGCCGAAGATGCGCCAGTCATTGCCATCGGCCAGGCGGATGGTGGCAAAACCAGTATTCAAGGGAGATAGGGGCGCAGACTGTGTGCCCGCAGATCTCATGACCAGTTGCCCTTCGTGAAAGACCTGAAACGCCACGCGCGGCGCATATTTGTGCAGCGAAGGCGCATCGGCGATGCCATCGTCATCGCCGCCGGCGGCCTGCTGCACCACCAGCAGTGCGGCGGCCTGCGCCAGGTGGCCGTCGAGCAGTTCGTCAAGCTCATGGCGGGCGTCATACCAGGTCACGCCAGCCGCAAGCACCCACAGCGCACTCACCATGCCGAGCACGAGCAGCAGCAGTCGGCGCTGCAATGACCACTGACGCGGCACCGGGCGCGTCATGCACCGGACTCCTTTGGCATGATGTAGCCAACGCCGCGCACGGTCTGTATCAGGCCCGCATGCAGCTTGCGGCGCAGGTGGTGGATGTGTACCTCGATGGCATTGCTGTCCACTTCATAACCCCAGCTATAAAGCTGATGCTCGAGCTGCTCACGCGACATCACGCGGCCCGGCTGCAGCATCAGCGCATGCAGCAGGTCGAACTCGCGCTGCGACAGCGCCACAGCCACGCCCTCATGCACAACCTGCCGTGCAGAGGGGTCGAGCGACACGCCGCCGCAGTGCAGGATGCCCTGCGACTGGCCGCCTGCACGGCGCACCAGCGAGCGCAGGCGTGCAGCCAGCTCATGCAGGTCTACCGGTTTGACGACGTAATCGTCAGCGCCCAGGTTGAGGCCGGTGATGCGGTCAGGCACGGCATCGCGCGCAGTCAGCACCAGAACGGGCGTGTTGATGCTTCGGGCGCGTGTAGCGCGCAGCACATCCAGACCATCATTGAGCGGCAGGCCAAGGTCAAGAACGGCAGCCGCATAAGCGCCGCCGGCAAGCTCGCGCTCTGCAGCAAGGCCGTCACGCACCCAGTCGACCTGAAAGCCAAGCTGGCGCAGCCCGGCCCGCAGGCCGTCGCCAAGAATGGGGTCGTCTTCAGCGAGAAGTACGCGCATGGTGCATGCCGGTGTCAGTGCGTCCGTGGTGTGAAGTGGGTTGGGGCCAGCGCCTGCGCGCTGCCCTGCCGTGTCCCGTATTGTGCGGCCTGTCTTTATGCGGCGCCACGCCACTGCAGCCACCAGAAAACCATGACAGCCATCAGCAAGATCACCGCCAGCACAGACCAGCTGCGGCGAATGCCCTGATGTGGCGCGCCATCTTTTTTGCCATCCAGCATGGCGCGCACCAGGTTTTCGTGGTGCAGCCAGCTGGCAAGCGCCACACCTCCCACGTGGACAAACACCACGGCCAGCATGAAGGTCGCTGCGCCCTCGTGCAGCTCCTCTATCCAGTTGCCCGTGATGTCGTTGTAATTCGCCCACCCGGTGGCAACAATGACCACGCTGGCAAGCAGCATCAGCAAAATCGCCACGGCACCAGCCGGGTTGTGGCCAACATGGTGTTCAGGTGGGGCAGGGTGAACAGCGCCGCTCATCTGGCTGACGGCTTCTGTACGCGGCATGAATGCAAGGCCGCCAAGCCGCAGCAAGTGCTGCAGGTACCCCTTGATGGCCGCCGGGCCGCGCACAAACTCTGCAAAGCGCGCATAGCGCGTGCCGACAAGCCCCCACAGAATGCGAAACGCCACCAGGCCACCCAGGGTGTAGCCAAGGGTCACGTGTATCAGGCGCCAGCGTTCACTTTCGGCCGTCAGATAGGCACCGGCGAAGCTCAGCACCATCAGCCAGTGAAAAACTCGTACCGGTGCATCCCACACCAGGATTTTTTTGTCTGTATTGGCCATGCTGTTATTTCGGTATCCTGATGTCGCGCTCATTGAAATTGCCCTGCGCCGCCCCGCTGTGGCAGGCCACGCAGTTCGAGGCACCGCCTACGGAGGCACGCTTCCAGACCTCGGGCGCAACCTCACGCGCGTTGTGCTTGCGAAGAAACCAGGCCGACTGCGTGATGCGATCCTGCGGCGGCTCTTCGCTCACGCGTTTGTAGGTACCGGCGTTCGCACCCAGCCAGACGCTGATCTCGCGCACGCTGGCTTCGTCCATCGATGCATCGGTACCGTAATGTTTGTTCAGCCCGCCCATGATGCGTTTCCACGAAGCTGCAGGCAGCATGCCCGCCGGATAGGGCGTGTGACAGGCGGCGCACTCCTGCTTGTATTTGGGCAGCAGCGGGGTTGTATTTGCCGGGCCATCCGCCAGGGCCAGGCCGGTGAAGACAGCAAAGCCCGTGAACAGGCCGGCGAGAAGGGATCGTGAGAGCGACATGGCGATCTTTCTGTAGGTGGGCAAAGATCAGCGTTTGAGCGTCAGCAGCCAGGCCAGCACATCGGCCTTTTCTGCAGCGGTGCATTCGCGGCCCATCACGTCATTGCAGTTGCGCCTGAACCATTTGTCAGACTTGGCGGTGTCGGTAAAGCGCTCGGGGTTAAACGCGGGTGCCAGGGGCCCTATCGTTTTGCCAGTGCTGGCATGTTTGCCGTCCACCGTGGGAATGCCCGTGTGGCATGAAGCGCAGCTCCAGTCCTTGCCATGTTTGGCATTGAAGAGCTGCTGCCCGCGCGCGGCTTGCGCGGGCGCGCCCGCCTGTGCGGTGTACGCGGCGAGCTGCTCTGCCGGTGTTATGGCGTGAGCGACTGGGCCCAGGGCTGCGCTGGTGAGAATCAGCGCACGAAAAAAGTGAGTCGAAATGTGCATGGTACCTCCATGGATAGCCATGGTAGGTAGCGCAAATTAAGGCTTTCTTAACACCCCGGTGCAGCACCTGCCAGACGAATCAATTCAGGCTGCGCACCACTTCAAGCGCCTGCTCGATACGCTCAACCGCGTGAATGGTCAGGCCTTCAAAAGCCTTGTCGTTCTTTTTGGGCGCGTTGGCCTTGGGCACGATGGCGATGCTGAAGCCGAGCTTGGCGGCTTCTTTCAAACGCTCCTGCCCGCGCGGCGCGGGACGCACTTCACCGGCCAGGCCGACCTCACCAAAGGCAATGAAGCCCTTGGGTAGCGGCCTGCCGCGCAGGCTGGAGGTGATGGCCAGCATCACGGCCAGATCGGCTGCGGGTTCGCTGATGCGCACACCGCCCACCGCGTTGACGAAGACATCCTGATCCATGCAGGCGACACCCGCGTGGCGGTGCAGCACGGCCAGCAGCATGGCGAGGCGGTCACGGTCCAGGCCGACCGAGAGACGCCGCGGGCTGGGTCCGCCGCTGTCAACCAGCGCCTGGATTTCAACCAGCATGGGGCGTGTGCCTTCGAGCGTGACCATGACGCAGCTGCCGGGCACCGGCTCGGTGTGCTGGCTGAGAAAAATCGCGCTCGGGTTGCTGACGCCCTTGAGGCCTTTTTCGGTCATCGCAAAAACGCCAATTTCATTGACCGCGCCAAAGCGGTTCTTGATGGCGCGCACCAGGCGAAAGCTCGAATGTGTGTCGCCTTCAAAGTACAGCACGGTATCGACCATGTGCTCAAGCACACGCGGGCCGGCGAGAGCGCCCTCTTTGGTCACGTGGCCGACGAGCACGATGCAGACCCCGCTGGCCTTGGCGGCCCGCGTGAGGTGCGCTGCGCATTCGCGCACCTGTGCCACAGAGCCGGGCGCGGAGGTGAGCTGGTCTGAGTACACCGTCTGGATGGAGTCGATAACGGCGATCATGGGCCGCTCTGCTTCGAGCGTAGCGAGAATTTTTTCGAGCTGGATTTCGGCCAGCACCTTGACGCGGGAGCCTTCAAGCCCCAAGCGGCGTGAGCGCAGTGCAATCTGCGCGCCACTCTCCTCGCCCGTAACGTAAAGCGTGCTGTGACCCGCGCGCTGCAATGAATCCAGCGCCTGCAGCAACAGCGTTGATTTGCCGATACCGGGGTCACCACCAATCAGCACCACACCGCCCTCCACAATGCCGCCGCCCAGCACACGGTCAAGTTCTTCATGGCCTGTAGGCGTGCGTTCCATGTCGGTCGCGTCGATGTCGGACAGCATGGTCAGCTCTGACGCCTTGGCCAGGCCCTGGTGCTGGTTGCTGTAGCGGTTCTTCACGCCCGAAGTGTTCTCGGCCACTGATTCGATCAGCGTGTTCCAGGCGTTGCAGTGCGGGCACTTGCCCAGCCACTTGGGGCTGGTGCCGCCACACTCGGTGCAGGTATAAATGGTTTTGTCTTTTGCCATGCTTGCGATGTTACCGCATGGCTGTATATATAAACAGTGCTTTGCAGGCGAACACACTGCTTTCAACCAGGACAAAAACAATGAAGGTCTGTATTTACGGTGCCGGCGCCATTGGCGGGTGGATAGGCCACAAGCTGGCGGCTTCGGGCTGCGATGTCAGCGTGGTGGCGCGCGGCGCAACGCTCACCGCACTGCAGCAGCACGGCCTGCGGCTCAATGAGGGTGGCAACATCACGGCTGCGCAGGTGAGCGCCAGCGCGCAACCCGCAGACCTGGGCATTCAGGACCTGGTGGTACTGGCCGTCAAGGCACCCGCCTTATCTGAAGTGGCGCGCCACATCGCGCCGCTGATCGGACCGGAAACGATTGTGCTGACCGCGATGAACGGTGTGCCCTGGTGGTTTTTGCAGGGCTTTGGCGGCGCGCTGGCCAACCAGCGACTGCGCACGGTTGACCCTGACGGCACGCTCGAAAAGGCGATCCCCGCAGCGAACATCATTGGCTGCGTGGTGCATGCCAGCGGCCTGGTCGATGAGCCGGGCCTGATACGCCACCACAAGGGCAACACGCTCATCATCGGCGAGCCTTCGGGCCGAAAGACAGCGCGCGTTGAGGCACTGTCGGCGCTGCTTGCGAAGGCCGGCTTTGATGCGCCGGTGTCAGAGCAGATCCAGAAGGACATCTGGTACAAGCTTTGGGGCAACATGACCATGAACCCCATCAGCGCGCTGACAGGCGCTACATCAGACCTCATCATGGGCGATGAACTGGTGTGCGGCTTCACCTCGAGCGTGATGCTCGAAGCAAAAGAAATCGGTGCGCGTGTGGGCATACCGATTGACCAGACACCGGAAGAGCGCCACCTGATCACGCGCAAGCTGGGCGCGTTCAAGACCTCCATGCTGCAGGACGTGGAAGCCGGCAAGCCGGTTGAGCTTGATGCCCTTGTTTCTGCCGTACGCGAGCTGGGGCAACTGACGGTTGTGGCAACGCCGTTTACCGATGCGCTGCTCGGCCTGGCGCGACTGAACGCGCGCATGCGGGGGCTGTACTGATGGCGGTGACTGCGGGGAAAGCGGGCCGCGCCTTGAGCGGCACCGCCTTCGCGACGCTTTTGCTCATCGCACTGATGATGGGCGCCAACCATGTGGCGGCGCGTTTTGCGTTCAACAACGGGGTCGATGTGGCCACGGCCGTGACGGTGCGTAGTTTTGCCACGGCCGCCGTCGTGTCCGTGCTGTTCATGCTGCACGGCATCAAGGTACAACTCACGGGGCGGCACAAGACCTTCCTGCTCGCCATCGGTTTGCTGATTGGTGTGCAGAGCCTGTGCCTATATTCAGGTGTGGCGCGCCTTCCGGTGGTGCTGGCGTTGCTCGCTTTCAACACCTACCCGCTGTGGACAGCCATCTGGAACCGCATTTTTTACGGTCACAAACCGGAACGCGCAACCTTGCTGGCCATGCCCTTCATCCTGGTGGGCCTGTGCATGGCGCTGGATGTGTTCGGTGCCGCATCAGGGCTGGGCGCGGCGGGCCAGTGGGCGCGCATAGGCGCGGGCGTGGCCTTTGCGCTGGCGGCAGGCGCATCGTTCGGGCTTGCACTGGTGCTGACACAACATGAAGCGGCAGACCTCGATGGCCGGCTGCGCAGTGCCACGACACTGGGACTGGCAGGCATGCTTGCGCTCGGCATGGTCGCCACACAGGGCGGCCTGCACATGCCGCAGGCCGCGGCAGGCTGGTGGGGCCTGGCAGCGCTGACGTTTCTTTATGGCACGGCATTCACCATCATGTTCACCGTGCTGCCCAAACTGGGCGTGGCCGGCAACTCGGCCATCATGAATGTCGAACCCGTGTGCGCCATGGTGCTGGCCTGGCTGCTGCTGGGCCAGACCATTGCACCGATGCAGGTGGCCGGTGCGCTGCTGGTGGTGGGTACGGTGATGGTGCTGGGTTTGCGCAAGCGCTAGCCCGAAAGACTTTCACCATCGACAGCCACAGGCACCCGCTGCGCCAGTGCGCACATGAGTTCATAGCCGACGGTGCCAGCGGCCAGCGCAATCTCGTCGATAGACAGCACCCCGCCATTGGCTGCCCGGCCCCACAGCGTGACGTCGCTGCCAATACACGCATCGGGCACGGGCGAGAGGTCTACGGTGATCATGTCCATGCTGACCCTGCCTACCATGCGCGTGCGCACGCCATTGACCAGCACAGGTGTCCCGGTGGTGCAGTGGCGGGGGTAGCCATCGGCATAACCACACGCCACCACCCCTATGCGCAAGGGACCGTCTGCCGTGAAGCTGGAGCCATAGCCCACCGTGTCGCCGGCCTGCAGCTCCTGCACGCCTATGATTTTTGAGGCGAGTGTCATGGTCGGCAGCAGGCCCCAATCTGCCGCACTGCGCTCCGGAAAATCAGGGGAACTGCCGTAGACGGCGATACCCGGGCGAATCCAGTCGGACTTGAGCTCCACGGCATCTGCATGGCGCAGTGCCGCTGCGCTGTTGCTCAGGCTGCGCTCACCGGGCAGGTCATGTGTAACGGCTTCAAACGCAGCAACCTGCGCTGCGACACCTTTGGCCCCATCTGCATCCGAGAAATGTGTCATCAACGAAATCTCTTCAACCTGCGGCAACGCATTGAGCCGCGTCCATGCGGCGCGGTAGCGTTCGGGTGTGAAGCCGAGGCGGTTCATGCCCGAGTTCATCTTCAGGAATATGCGGTGCGGCAGCTGCGTCTTGTGCGTTGCCAGCATGTCGATCTGCTCGTTGCAATGAACCACATGCCACAGGCCTAGGCGCGAGCACAGCTCCAGGTCGCGCAACTCAAAGCAGCCTTCCAGCAGCAGGATGGGGCCGCGCCAGTCGAGTGCGCGCAGGCGCTGCGCCTCGGACAGGTCAAGCAGCGCAAAACCGTCGGCGCTGCGCAGGCCTTCAAAAGTGCGCTCTATGCCGTGGCCATAGGCGTTGGCCTTGACGATGGCCCAGACCCGCGCATCAGGCGCCGCCGCGCGCATGCGCGCCAGGTTATGCGCCAGGGCGGTGGTGTGTATGGTGGCGAGTATGGGACGGGGCATTGGGGTAAGTGATGACGGCAGCAGCTCAATCAGGCGCGTTGTACAGGTGCCTGTGTATTTTGACAACAAGCAGAATCAGGGTAAGCCCGGCCCTGAAGTTTACAAACCGGATTTAAGTGCTTTACAAACCTGTCCTATGGATTTTGACAGCAGCCCCCATGCTATAAACCACCTTGGTTCGGAGACACCCCCATTTTTTGCAGCAGCCAAAACGCTGGTGCATGCCCATGAAGTGACGTACAAAGTTTAATGAAGCGCGGTTTTTACACCATCATGGCAGCCCAGTTTTTCAGCTCGCTGGCTGATAACGCGCTGTTCGTGGCTGCCGTCGAACTGCTCAAGACCAGTGGCGCGCCCAAGTGGCAGCCAGCCGCGCTGGTTCCAATGTTTGCGCTGTTCTATGTTGTGCTCGCACCATTTGTGGGCGCGTTTGCCGACTCGCAACCCAAAGGCAAGGTCATGTTCATCAGCAACGCCATCAAGGTGGTGGGTTGCCTGATGATGCTGTTCGGCACGCACCCCCTCATGGCCTATGCCATCGTCGGCCTGGGCGCTGCGGCTTATTCGCCGGCCAAGTACGGCATCCTGACCGAACTGCTGCCTTCATCACAACTCGTGAAGGCCAATGGCTGGATCGAAGGGCTGACGATTTCATCCATCATTCTTGGCGTATTGCTGGGCGGCCAGCTGGTCGGCCACCATGTGTCTTCACGGCTGCTGGCCATAGACCTGCCGTTTCTGGAAACCGGTGTCGACACCGCGCCCGAAGCCGCGATTGCGGTGCTGATACTGCTCTACGCCATTGCCGCCTGGTTCAACACCCGCATACCCAATACCGGCGTCGAGATGCGGCCTATGCCGCGCAACAAGCTTGAACTGCTGCCTGATTTCTGGAACTGCAACTCGGCCCTGTGGCGCGACAAGCTGGGCCAGATCTCGCTGTCAACCACCACGCTGTTCTGGGGCGTCTCTGGCAACCTGCGCTACATCGTGCTGGCGTGGAGCGCCGCCGCGCTGGGCTACAGCACCACGCAGGCGTCGTCACTCGTCGGTGTAGTGGCCATAGGTACCGCAGTTGGCGCGGTGGTCGCGTCCATGAAGATGCGGCTGGACCAGGCCACCAGCGTGATGCCGCTGGGCATCGCGATGGGCGTGCTCGTTATCTTGATGAACTTCATCAGCAATGTGTGGGTAGCGGCGCCTTTCCTGATCTTGCTGGGCGGCCTGGGCGGCTTCCTGGTTGTGCCCATGAATGCACTGCTGCAGCACCGCGGCCACAACCTCATGGGCGCGGGCCGCTCGATTGCCGTGCAGAACTTCAACGAACAGGCCTGCATTCTGGCGCTGGGTGCGGGTTACAGCCTGTCAACCGGCATGGGCATGTCGGCCTTCGGTGCCATCACCGCCTTTGGCATCGTCGTCGCCGGTTTCATGGGCCTGATCCAGTACTGGCACAAGAGCAACCTTGTAAAACACAAGGAACAGGTTGACCACCTGCTGGCCATCGCGCGTAGCGACAACAGCCACTGACCAACCAGGCCCCGAATGAGAGCAGAGAGTAAGGGTGCATTGCTCGCCGCAGGAGCGCTTGTCTGCAATGCATTTGTCTGGGGCGTGTCCTGGTGGCCCTTCCGGCAACTCCATGAACACGGGCTTCACCCGCTCTGGTCTACCGCGCTGGTCTATGTTTTTGCGCTGATGGCGCTGCTCATCGCGTATCCGCAAAGCTGGCGCAGCTTTGTTACCCACCCGCAACTCTGGCTGCTGGCGATCGCTGCAGGGTTCACCAACGTCGGCTTCAACTGGGCCGTCACGGTCGGCGATGTGGTGCGTGTGGTGCTGCTGTTCTACCTGATGCCAGCGTGGTCGGTGCTGATGGGCTGGTACCTGCTGGGTGAGAAACCATCCAGGGGTTCATTGCTCAGGCTGGTGCTGGCCATGGCAGGTGTGCTGATTGTGCTGAAGACACCCGAATCGCCCTGGCCGGTTCCGCAAAGCGGTGCCGACTGGCTGGCACTCCTGGGCGGCTTCAGCTTTGCAGTGACCAACGCACTGCTGCGCAAGATGAAAGCCGTGCCCGACAGTTCACGCATGCTGGCGATGTTTGGCGGCGGCGCCATGCTGGCGACCGGTGTGGCGCTGGTGGGCATGGCGCAGCATGCGGTTACCGCACCTTCACTTGCCGCTGCCGGCATACCTGTGGCGATTGGTTTGAGTGTGGCTTTTCTTGTGGGCAATGCTGCGCTTCAGTATGGTGCTGCGCGGCTGGCTGCGAGTACGACTTCGCTGGTGATGCTGACTGAGATTCTTTTTGCGAGTGGATCCGCAGCTCTGCTGGGCGCTGCAGCTTTCACGCCGCGGATTTTGCTGGGGGGTGGGGTTGATTGTTTTTGCTGCCTTGCTGGCGGCTTTGGCGTCTTCGGAGAAATAGCGACTTCGACTTTTTGAGGAGGGTGTTGCCCTTCACTACCAGGCCGGGGGTTGCCCGGCAGCAAGTCACTTTCTTTTGCTTCGCCAAAAGAAAAGTAACCAAAGAAAAGGCGACCCGACGCCTGGGTACCTGCGCTTCGCTACGGGCAACCTGTGGTGCTCGATTACGTCGGCGGGAAAAACAACTCGCTTCGCTCAAACAGGTTTTCCCCCTTGATGCCGACTCCATCTCCGCTCCTCGGCCCAGCCTCAACGGGGTTGGGAAGGAGTTCGGGAGCGGGGGCGGATTCAGATTCGGGGAGCCACAAGCGCGAAGCGCTTGAGGCGAGAGTCCGGACTTCGCATTCATCCCCAAACCCTTGGAGAGGAGCCGAGAAGCGCAGGGCCAGACGGATCAGGGCTGAAACTTGTTTGAGCCGAAGGCGAGTTGTTTCAGACCCCGGCTGGACAGAGCATCGCAGGGTGCCCGGAGCGCAGCGTAGGGACGACGAACAGGGTCGCCTTTCTTTTCGTTAGGTTTCTTTGGCGAAGCAAAGAAAAGTAACTCGCCCGCCGGGGCGAGACCCGGCCTGACAGTGAAGTGCACAACGGACAACCGCTGGCCATTCCCCACCCCAACGGGTAAAGTCGCAAAAACAACCGGAGGACCTCATGAGCAGCACAGACACGATCTACGGCTTCGAAGCCACCAACATCAACGGCAAAACCATTCCGCTGCAAGAGTTCAAGGGCAAGGTCATGCTCATCGTGAACACCGCCAGCAAGTGCGGCTTCACCCCACAGTTCGGCGGGCTGGAAGACCTGCACAAGAGCTACGCAGGCAAGGGCCTGGCGGTGCTGGGCTTTCCGTGCAACCAGTTCGGCTCCCAGGACCCCGGCGCTGATGGCGAGATCGAGCAGTTCTGCCAGCTCAACTATGGCGTGAGCTTTCCCATGATGTCCAAGATCGACGTCAACGGCCCCGCCGCCCACCCGCTCTACAAATGGCTGGGCGCTGAAGCCCCCGGCCTGTTGGGGAGCAAGTCCATCAAATGGAACTTCACCAAATTCCTCGTGGGCAAGGACGGCAAGGTGATTCGCCGTTACGCACCGACCGACAAGCCTGCCGATCTGGCCAAGGATATTGAGGCGGCGCTCGCAGCCTGAGGTTGACCGGGGTGCCATCGCCGCTGCACATCGGCATCGTCGCCTGCTCGGCCGAGGGCGCGGCCCTTTGTTACCGCACCATCTGCGCAGAAGGTGCGGCGCGGCTCGGCCCCCATGCGCACCCTGAGATTTCGCTGCACTCGCTGTCGCTTGCCGACTACGTCACCTGCCTGGACAACAACGACCTGCAGGGCGTGGCCGACCTCATGCTCACCTCGGCGAGAAAGCTGGCTGCCGCCGGCGCCGACTTTCTGATCTGCCCGGACAACACGATTCACCAGGCCTTTCACCTCGTCGCACCCGCCTCTCCGCTGCCCTGGCTGCACATCGCTGAGGTCGTCGCTGCAGAAGCCGTCGAACGCGGTTATCAAAAGCTGGGGCATTACCGGCACACGCTGGCTGGTGGCCAGCGAGGTTTACCCCGACGCCTTGCGGACCAGCGGCCTGGGGTTTGAACGCCCGACGGACGCAGAGCGCGACGAACTTGGGCGGCTCATCATGGACGAACTGGTCTACGGCATCTTCAGGCCCGGGACGGTGGCGCGCTTCCAGAACGTGATCAAGGGCCTGAAAGACCGCGGCTGCGACGCGGTGGTGTTGGGCTGCACCGAGATACCGATCATCATCAATGACGGCAACTCTGCCTTGCCGACGCTGGACTCCACCCGCCTGCTGGCACGGGCGGCCCTGCGCAGGGCCATTGAAGGCGCCTCACAAGCCACCTTTTGAAAATTTAACGTATACGTTAAAAATGAGCAAAAAGTTAACTTGCATATTAACTTTTTGCCTCCAGAACGCGTTTCAGGCCGCCCAGAACCTGAAAAATGCCAAAAAACAGCCCAAAAACACGATATTTAGGCATTAAAACAGGCTGCAAGCCAATAGATACGAGCGTGAGAGCAGCTATGAAATAGATAGCAAAATCAGGTTTTAGGTGGCAACTGAAACCTGGCGCACCTTTACCCCACGCAGAAGAAATCCGCCAGCGTTCGCCCCTCGTCATGCACGAAGCGCTCGTCCAAAGTGGTGACCGCTTGCATCCGGTCAATGCGAAAACTGCGAAAGGCCTGCCGCGACTCGCACCAGGCGCCCAGCGTCCAGACGGCGCCCCAGTAAAAGCAGCCCAGCGGCCACAGCACACGCTCGCTGGCCTGGCCAGAGAGGTCGCGGTACGACACCCTGAGCTTGTGGCGTGACTGCACAGCTTCGCGCAGTTGCTGCAGGGTGTGCTGCAGGTCGGCGTCGGCAGCGATGACGGGCGCATACACCGGCAGGCTTTCGGCAGCGGCCTGCGCTGCGGCTGGCAGCACCGACAGCACCTTGCCCCATGCAGCCTGCGCATCTGCCGCCAGCGCCGGGTCCAGCCAGGCCTGTGCGAGGCGTATGGATGCCACCAGCGCACGAGCTTCGGCCTGGGTGAACATCAGCGGCGGCAAATCAAACCCCGCACCCAGCCGGTAGCCGACACCGGCTTCGCCTTCAATCGGCACGCCCTGGTGCTGCAGGTCGGCGATGTCCCGGTACACGGTGCGCGCAGACACCTCCAGCCGCTGGGCCAGAAACTATGCCGTGGTCAGGCGGCGGCCGCGAATCAGCTGGACGAGGTGGAAGAGGCGGTCTGCGCGGCGCATGATCTGGACTTTATCGCAGGCATTCATGCACCGCGGCCTTAACCATGCAGTTGTAGCAACGCGGGATCTGCCTGCATGACACGCGCGATCAGGCGCATGTCGTGGTCGCTGACGGCAAACAAGCCAAACCTGAACTTGTAGCCCCAGCGCTGGCGGTCTTCTACAAAATCAAGGTCGTCGAGCAGCGGCAGGATGGACGCTTCTTTTGATTCGAGATACGAGACATCGCGCCGCCAAGCGGCAAAACCATTACCCATGACGCCGGCGTAAGGCTGGCCGGGTTGCACAACACCGATGGAGACAAAACTCTGGAACGCGTCTTTCACGCCGTAGACGACGGTGGGTGAGTAGTAGGCCACGACGTCTCCGGGCTGAATCCGTTTCAAGGGCGCGATTTTGCCGTGGTTAACCTGCATGAATCCCGAACGCCGCGCCGGGCCGCCCCAAGCAAGTTCAGCCCCCTTGGGGGGCAGCGCAACACACGAAGTGGCAAGCGTGGGGGCACATGAGTTTGAATGACGCCCAAGCCGCGCATGTTCGGCGCTGGCCACGGCTATCCAGTTTTTTCGCGTCATGGCATTCACTCCCGTTCAAGCCAGCGCGTGCAAACCAACGCGGTTGCCATCAGGGTCGGTGATGTGGGCAAAAAAGCCCATGCCAGGTGGCAGCGCCTGGCGCGGCAGCGCAATGCGGCCACCTGCTTTTTCAGCACGCGCCAGCGCGTCATCGAGTGAAGGCGAAGCGTCCAGATAAATCAGCGTGCCCTGCGCGCCGGGTGTGGGCGCTGTCGGGCCGCACATGAGTGCGCCGCCAGTCCCGTCTGCCGCTTGGTCATAGGCAAACACAGCGCCTTCGGATGGCCCCATGTTTTCAGGCTGCATTTTGCGGCCGAGCACAGCCTCGTAAAAGGCGGTGGCTTTGGCCAGGTTGGTGGTGCCGATTTCAAACCAGCTGATGGCGTTTTTCATGGAAAGCTCCTTTGTTGAAGAAGCCTTGATCATGATGACCTGCTACTGACAACGTGGTGTCAGCAGGGCCTCCACGCCAGTTATTGGGGTCAGACACCAATTTTGCTGGGGTGTCTGCACCGCACCCGCAGGGCAAGCCAAAGGCTGGGCAAATTTGGGCTCTGACCCCAAAAACTGGCTGCCCCCCGAGGGGGCCGCTGCGCCTGCAGCCCGGCAGAGCCGGTTCTGCGGCCGCTGCTTGAAAAGACCGGGGCGCTAGCTCAGGAATGTCAACGCATCAACGCCTCATCCAGCAGCTCGACCCAATGGCGCACCGGCGTGGCGGTCCCACTTTGCAGGTGGGTGATGCAGCCAATGTTGGCAGAGGCGATGACCTCTGGCTTCATCTCGCCGAGGTTGCCCAGCTTGCGGTCGCGCAGCTGGTACGCGATCTCTGGATTCAGCACCGAGTAGGTGCCGGCAGAGCCGCAGCACAGGTGCGGCTCGCAGCTGGCGACCCTGATGTTGAAGCCGAGCTCACCCAGGTGCTTTTCAACACCGCCGCGTAGCTTCTGGCCATGCTGCAGGGTACAGGGCGGGTGAAAGGCGATCTGCCCGGCTTTGGCGGCCACGCGCGCGCGCAGTGGTTCGACGAGATCAGGTAACAGCTCGCTGAGGTCGCGCGTGAGGGCCCTGATGCGTGCGGCTTTGGCCGCGTACTCAGCGTCGTCTTTGAGCAAATGGCCGTAGTCCCTGACGGTGACGCCACAGCCTGAGGCGTTCATGACGATGGCTTCCACGCCTTCACTTTCAACATATGGCCACCAGGCATCGATGTTGCGGCGCATTTCTGCCTTGCCGCCTTCCTGGTCATTGAGGTGAAATTTGACGGCGCCGCAGCAACCGGCCTTGGTGGCCACAACGGTTTCAATACCAGCCGCATCCAGAACGCGGGCTGTTGCAGTGTTGATGTTGGGCATCATGGCCGGCTGCACGCAGCCTTCAAGCAGCAGCATCTTGCGAACATGCTTGTTCCTCGGCCATGCTCCGCCGGCCTGTTTGGCGGGCACCTTGTTTTTGAGCGACTCAGGCAGCAGCCCGCGCACAGACTGACCCAGCTTCATGGCAGGCGCAAACAGCGGCGAAGGCAGCCCCTCTTTTAATGCCCAACGCAGGGCTTTTTCGCCTGCGGGGCGGGGCACTTGTTCGTCGACCAGCTTGCGCCCTATGTCGACCAGGTGGCCGTATTCAACGCCGCTGGGGCAGGTGGTCTCGCAGTTGCGGCATGTCAGGCACCGGTCAAGGTGCATCTGCGTCTTGCGCGTGGGCGTCTCACCTTCAAGCACCTGCTTGATAAGGTAGATGCGGCCACGCGGGCCGTCAAGTTCATCACCCAGCAACTGATAGGTGGGGCAGGTGGCAGTGCAAAAGCCGCAGTGCACGCACTTGCGCAGTATGGCCTCGGCCTCCTGGCCGTCGGTGGTGTTCTTGTATTGCGGGGCGAGATGGGTTTGCATGGGTTTAGGGCCTGTTAACACTAGTCCTGCGCGATGAGCCTGGCTTTGAGTTCAGCCTTGCGCCTCAGCCTGCGCCGCCAGTCTGAAAAGAGCGGCGGCAACGACAGCGCAAACAGCAGGATGGCCAGCGGCACAACCCAGATAAAACCCACGTACTTGAAACCCAGAGCCCCCACCAGCCCGCCGGTGATGAACATGCCGATCAGGGTGCCGAAGAGCCTGAGCTTGATGCGGTTGGCGCGCACGCGCGACTCGGGAGGGCTGGCGGTGCGGTTCCAGTACAGCAGCTTGCCGAGTTCAATGCCCAAATCGGTGATCACACCCGTCATGTGAGTGGTACGGATCTGGGATGACGAGATCTTGCTGACCAGCGCATTTTGCAGCCCCATGGTGAAGGCCAGCACCAGCACGGTCAGCGGCACGGCAAACGGCGTCTGGTGGCCCATGTTCGCGCCCATCAGGCCAAAGACCAGCAGCAATGCAGCCTCCAGCAGCAGGGGCAGGGCGTATTCGCTGCGCAGCCAGTGGTGGCGCGACCAGTTGACCAGGATGGCGGTGGTGGCAGCGCCAGCGGTAAAAGCCAGCAGCGTACCGGCCGCGCCCAGTACGAGCTTCATGTTGCCGAGCACCAGGTTATCGGCCAGCATGGAGGCAAAGCCCGTCATGTGAGACGTATACATGCTGACCAGCAGAAACCCACCGGCATTGATGGCACCGGCCACAAAAGCCAGCACGCCGCCCAGCAGGCGGTTGGTGGCGGGCGTGCGGTGCTGCCCGGTGAGGTGGCGTAGGCGGCGCATTCTTCAGAGGCCCGGATACATGCGGCCGGGGTTGAAGATGCCGGCCGGGTCAAACTCATGCATGAGCCGGCGGTGAATGCGGTCAAGCGGGGGCTTGAGCGCATCAAAACGCGCAATGCTTCCACCAGGGGCCGCAGCCCTGAAGAGCGTGGCGTGGCCGCCTGCAGCCTTGGCTACTTCACGCAGGGCTTGAGCATGATCTGCACTGGCGCGCACCCATCGCAGTGCGCCATGCCATTCGATGAGGGGTGGCTCAGGCAAATTGAGCACGGGCGCGGTCTGCGGCACGGACAGGCGCCACAGGTCATGCGTATCCGGGCGTTCGGTAAACCACGGCAATTGCTGGTCGCGACAGGCGTCCCAATCTGACGCGACGTTTTCCTTTCTTTCGCCACCAGATACAGCAAGCGTTTTGCAGGCCGCTTCAACCGCCGCGATGGCCCCACGCAAGCGCAGGTAAAGCGTGCCGGTCCCATTCTCTTCAAGCCAGCAGCTGGCGTTGAGCGGCAGGGGCTGGCCGCCCCAGGCGTTGAGGCGTTGCAGGGCTTCTGACTGGCTGCATTCAAAGCGCAGGGTCGCTTCGGCAGGCGCAACCGGCAGCACCTTGAGACTGACTTCGGTGATCAGACCCAGCGTGCCCATGGCTCCGGCCATGAGACGCGAGACATCGTAGCCGGCCACGTTTTTCATGACCTGGCCGCCAAAGGTGAGGTGTTCACCCTTGCCATTGATGAGCTGAAGGCCCAGTACATAGTCGCGCACCGCACCTGCGCTGGCACGCGCCGGGCCGCTCAGACCGCTGGCCACCATGCCGCCAACCGTGGCATTGCCGCCAAAGTGTGGTGGCTCGAAAGGCAGGCACTGGCCATGCTCTGACAACAGGGCTTCGAGTTCAGCCAGCGGCGTGCCTGCCCCTGCAGTGACGACCAACTCGCTGGGCTCGTAGCTGGTGATGCCGGCAAGTTTGGCCGTGCCGAGAAGCTCGCCAGTCAGCGCCTGGCCGTAGAAATCCTTGCTGCCGCCGCCCCTGATGCGCAGCGGCGTTCCAGCGGCTGCCGCGCGGCGCACACGGTCAGCGAGGGAGGCAATGGCGTTGGCGGGGGAATCCATGAGTATTGATGGTACGCGGACGCAGCGCGGAGTAGTTTGAATTTTTTGAACGCGGACTGTTCGATTTTTTACGGCTTCCGGGGCCACTTCTCAATCCTGGAAAAAGTTGACCGGCAGCCCCGGCACATCGACCTGCATTGAAAACACGCAGCCTGAGTCAGGGTATATCTGCAACTCGGCGTCAGGCCGGTTCTGGCGCGCAGTGGTGAGGTAGAGCGTGTGCAGGTCGGCACCGCCAAAGCAGGGCATGGTAGGGCATTGGGCTGGCACCGGTATGTCTGCGAGCACCTCGCCCTGCGGTGAGAGCTTGAGCACCCGCGCGCCTTCGAACATGGCCACGTAGTAGTTGCCCTGCACATCAACCGCAGCGCCGTCGGGTCGGCCATCGTAGCCGGGCATACCGCTCTGCCAGCCTGCGGGTTTGGCTGGCCAGCGTTTGAAGACGCGCTCACCGCCCATGGTGTTGGCGTCAATATCCCAATCCCAGGCGCGTATGGTGTGGGAGGGCGTATCTGACCAGTAAATGGTTTTTGTATCGGGTGACCAGGCCAGGCCGTTGGCCGTGGTGACGCCACCCGCCATGGCCTGCAGGCCATACATCTGGCCGGGCATGGGCTTGCGCGCATCCAGTGAATAGAGCTGCGCCTTTGCGGCATCACGCGGCTCGTAAATGGTGCCGGCCCAGAAGCGCCCTGCGGGGTCGGCCTTGCCGTCATTAAAGCGGCTGCTGGCCGGGTCATGAAGGGCAGGCGCTATCAGTTGAAGCTCACCGCCCCAGTGGCGCGCGCGATAAATGCCGCCCCGCAGGGCAATCACCAGGCCATCGCTTCCACCAGCGGCATCTTTCACGGGCGCGATGCAGCCGGGCTCTGACGGCATGGCCCAGCTTTCGACGCTGCCCATGAAAACATTGAGGCGGTGGATTTGCCTGCCGGGAATATCCACCCAGTAAAGCATCTGCTCGTCAGGGTGCCAGAACGGTGATTCGCCCAGTGCAGAGGCTTGTGTGACAACGGTTTGCCAGGTCATGAATGCCTTGTTCAGCCAGGTCGGCTTGATGAGGGGTGATCACAAACTGTACAGGCAAAAAAAACAGCCTGCCGGTTTGCACCAGCAGGCTGAACATCCAAAGGAGACTCTCTAGCTATTAACAGAGCTCCCTGAGGCGCAGCCTCAGGGCAGTCCGGTTAATTCTTAACGGTTGTAGGCGGTTTCGCCGTGGGACGTGATGTCCAGGCCTTCGCGTTCGTCTTCTTCGCTGACACGCAGACCGATGGTCAGGTCAACAATCTTGTAGGCGATGAAGGACACAACACCGGACCAGACGACGGTGAGCAGCACAGCCTTGGCCTGTACCCACACTTGCGACATGACGGAGAAGTCAGCAGCCGTAACCATGGTGACGGTAACCCAGTCAGCGGTGTAGCCAGGGCCACCCAGGCTTGGCGAGTTGAACACGCCGGTCAGCAGCGCGCCGAGGATACCGCCGATACCGTGCACGCCGAACACGTCGAGCGAATCGTCAGCACCGAGCAGTTTCTTCAGGCCGTTCACACCCCAGAGGCATGCGAAGCCGGCTGCAAGACCGATGACCAGACCGCCGCCGATGCCGACGTTGCCGGCTGCTGGCGTGATGGCCACGAGGCCAGCAACTGCACCTGATGCGGCGCCAAGCATGGAAGCCTTGCCGCGCATCAGTGCCTCACCCACACACCATGCCAGCACTGCAGCTGCGGTAGCAACCAGGGTGTTCATGAATGCGAGGGCTGCGAAACCGTTGGCTTCGAGCGCGGAACCGGCATTGAAACCGAACCAGCCCACCCACAGCAGGGCGGCACCAACCATCGTCAGCGTCAGGCTGTGGGGAGCCATGGCTTCCTTGCCGTAACCGAGGCGCTTGCCAACCATGTAGGCACCGACCAGGCCGGCAACAGCAGCGTTGATGTGAACAACGGTACCGCCTGCGAAGTCCAGGGCGCCCATCTGCCAGATGTAACCGGCCTTGGCGTTCATTGCATCGACAACTTCCTTGCCGGTGTAGGCATCAGGACCCATCCAGAACCAGACCATGTGGGCCATTGGAGCGTAGCTGAAGGTGAACCAGAGCACCATGAACAGCAGGACGGCGGAGAACTTCATGCGTTCGGCGAAGGCGCCGACGATCAGTGCGCAGGTGATGCCGGCGAAGGTGGCCTGGAATGCAGCGAAGACGATCTCGGGTATCACGACGCCCTTGCTGAAGGTTGCAGCATTGGCAAACGTGCCTGCAGCGTTGTCCCAGATGCCCTTCATGAAGAGCCGGTCAAAGCCGCCAAAGAACGCATTGCCCTCGGTGAATGCCAGGCTGTAGCCGTAGAGCACCCAAAGAACGACGATCATGGAGAAAGTCACCATGACCTGCATCAGGACGGACAGCATGTTCTTGCTGCGGACCAGGCCGCCGTAGAACAGCGCCAGACCAGGCACGGTCATCATGATGACGAGAAGCGTGGACACCATCATCCAGGCGTTATCGCCCTTGTTGGGGACGGGTGCAGGAGCAGCAGATGCTGCAGGTGCAGACGCGGCAGCAGCAGCGGCAGGTGCTGCGGCGGAAGCTGCAGGTGCGGCCTCGGCGGCTGATGCAGCGGAAGCGGCTGGAGCAGCAGGGGCCTGTGCGAGCACAACGGCGCCTGAGGCCAGCAAACTGAATCCCAGTACCAGGGAAGCAAGTAGTTTTTTCATGTCAGTGTTCTCTTTTTTTGGCTTGTAGATGGGTGAGGCCTTACAGCGCTTCCTTGCCGGTTTCGCCGGTACGGATACGCACTACTTGCTCAAGGTTGTAGACAAAAACCTTGCCATCACCAATTTTTCCGGTGCGTGCAGCGCCTTCGACGGCTTCGATCACACGATCGACGAGGTCGTCAGACACGGCAGCTTCAATCTTGACCTTGGGCAGGAAATCAACAACATACTCCGCGCCGCGATACAGCTCGGTGTGGCCTTTTTGACGGCCAAAACCCTTGACCTCAGTGACCGTAATGCCTTGGACGCCAATACCGGAAAGTGCTTCGCGCACTTCGTCCAGCTTGAACGGTTTGATGATGGCCGTAACGAGTTTCATGTTCAGATTTCCTCCAGGATGATTTGTAAAAAGGCGGCAACCCCATGGTTGCCGCCCTTGCGGTCTTTAGAACGCTTTGGTCAGTGTCAGGATGAACGTATCGCGGTTGAGCGACTTGGTATTTCCAGCAACGGTGTATGTGTACGAATTCTTCTGGCTGGCGCCCTGCACGTAGCCGGCCAGCGACAGTGAATTGCCGAAGTCGTAGGAAACGCCCAGGCTGTAGTCGGTGAAGTTGGGGATACCGGCTGCCTTGACAGCTTGCTTGAAGCTGGTCTGGCCAACGGAAGCCTTCACGGTCCAGCTAGGAGCCACTTCCTTGGCAAAGCCAATGTTGAAGTACTGGGTGCCGCGTCCGTCGCTGATGGTTCCGGCTGCATTGATACCCGTGCCGAAATAGCCCTTGGAGAGGGTGTTGGAGTATTTTGCAGAGATTGGGCCCCAGCTTGCGCCGATGTAGGCTTCAGTCGTGTTGGCCTTGGTGGTGCTTGGGTAGTAGTACTGCAGCAGACCGATGTCAAAGCCCCAGTCGCCTACAGACCACTTGTAGCCGCCGTAGAAGTCCATTTCCAGGTTGGCGCGACGGGCAGCATTCACAGGATCAACAAAGCTGACCGACGAATTCCAGTTGCCGAGGTAGAAGCCATTGCTGAATGCATAGTCAACGCCGCCTTGAATCGCAGGCTTGAAGCTGCTGGTGCGGTAGGTGTCCTGGTCCTGGCCGCGGAACTTGTAGTTCGTGGTCAGGGCAACGTTGAAGGACCATGGGGATGCAGGTGCAGCTGCAGTCTGTGCGGATGCAGCGCCTGACAGGGCCACAGCGGCCGCGAGTGCGATCTGGATGGGGATAAGTTTCATGGAATGCTCCGGAGAGAGTTGTTTAAGTTAACGAGGCTATTCAAGCGAGTACCGTTAAGCACAGACCGTGCCAGAGCAAATTACTTGCATGAACAGGCGAAGTCTACCGACGCAATGCCTGATGCGTTATAGCTTTCGTGGGGTAAATACCACCAAGAATAACAATGCACCAAGTTGGGCACGAATATGCACAACACTGATGCATTTCACAGGGGGATTTCACGATGAGCTTGTCTTTAGTGCACAGCCGTGCACTGCTGGGAATGGACGCGCGGCCGGTTTTTGTAGAGGTTCACCTGGCAAACGGGTTGCCCAGTTTCACGCTGGTCGGACTTGCAGAAACAGAAGTGAAGGAAGCCCGCGAACGTGTGCGTTCGGCCATCCAGAATACCGGCCTTGAATTTCCGGCGAACAAAAGAATCACCGTCAATCTGGCTCCTGCGGACTTGCCCAAGGACTCGGGACGCTTTGATCTTCCGATCGCACTGGGCATTCTTGCCGCCAGCGGACAGCTGGACCCCGTGAAGATGCAGGGCTATGAATTTGCAGGGGAGCTGTCACTGGGCGGAGAACTCAGGCCGGTGCGCGGCGCGTTGGCCATGAGCCTGGCCATCAACCGCAACGCTGGCGACAACATCAGCGACATGCCACGACTGGTGCTTCCCGCAGCCAGCGCACAGGAAGCCGCGCTGGTACCGGGCGCTGAAATTTACGGCGCCCTTCACCTGCTGGACGTTGTCAGGCGCTTTCTGCCGGGCGATGCCGCAGCAGAAGAGCAACAGGGCTGGAGCCGCGTCCTCGCCGCCGAGCCTTCCACCCACACACCTTACGCCGACATGGCCGACGTAAAGGGACAGGCAGCGGCACGACGGGCGCTGGAGATCGCAGCAGCAGGCGGGCACAGCGTGCTGATGGTCGGTGCCCCGGGGTCCGGCAAATCCATGCTGGCACAGCGCTTTGCAGGCCTGTTGCCGGCCATGACCACCGAGGAGGCGCTTGAGAGCGCTGCAGTCGGGTCGTTGGCCGGGCGTTTTTCGCTGGACCAGTGGGCCGTCAGGCCCACCTGCTCCCCGCATCACACAGCAAGCGCAGTGGCGCTGGTGGGCGGCGGCTCCCCGCCACGACCGGGTGAAATCTCGCTGGCGCACCGGGGGGTTCTATTTCTGGATGAGCTGCCGGAGTTTCCACGTGCAGCGCTGGAGGCACTGCGTGAGCCGCTTGAGTCAGGCCACATCACCATATCGCGCGCAGCTCAGCGGGCCGAGTTCCCCGCCCGCTTTCAGCTGATCGCGGCCATGAACCCATGCCCCTGCGGTTATCTCGGCTCAACCCTGCGCGCCTGCCGGTGTTCACCAGAGCAGGTCTCGCGCTATCAGGGCAAGTTGAGCGGACCCCTGCTTGACAGGATTGACCTGCACGTCGAGGTGGGCAGCCTTGCTGCAGATGAACTGATCAACAGCGCGCCTGGCGAGAAGACAGAAGCCATACGCGAGCGCGTGGTTCAGGCCAGGCAACGCGCCATCACGCGGCAGGGCAGCAGCAACCAGGCGCTGGAGGGCCAGGCCATCGACGAGCAGTGCCGGCTGGACGCTGCCTCTGCAAAATTCCTCAACACGGCGGCAGCCCGGCTGGGCTGGTCGGGCCGCAGCATCCACCGCTGCCTGAAAGTGGCGCGGACCATTGCCGACCTTGCCGGTGCAGACACAGTCCAGGTGACGCACGTCGCCGAGGCGGTTCAGTACAGGCGTTCGCTAAAAGCCGTGAACTGAAGAAACTGCGGCATCTTCAATGCCGCCGTCGCGCTTTCAGCCAGCGCGACAAATGCATTTTCAGATCGTGGCGGGGATGCGTGATGCGCCTGAGGGCACTTGCATAGTCCAGCGCCAGGCCGGGCGTCCACGCGATGGACTCTGCCCTTACCCTGACGCTGCCAGCCAGCCACATGTCGGGATGCACCGCCAGCCGCAGCAGCGTTCGCCAGAAAGGCCTGTCTGCAAAAACACCCTCCACAGCAGCATCAATCGCCTCCGTCACGGCTACCGAGCAGTTACGGCTGGTGAGGTTATAGGTATCGTCCTTGCGGTAGTCATCCCAGAAAGCCTGCAGGTAAGGCAGGTTGAACACACGAAAGCGGATATTGATGGTCGCGGGGCGGGTGTCAGCCGCCTCTTGTGCATACGAAGGCAACCACACGCCAGGATGATCATTGCTGCTGGTCGCACGTACCTGGTCGACCACATTTTGCTGGGTAATGTTGAGCCGCACGCGGGGATGGTGGCTGATGTAGAGATCATCACCGCATGACAGCGCCACATGGCCTGTGGTCACGCTGCCCTTGCGCGACAGGGCAAACAGATACCTGTCGACCAGCGGCATGCGTACGCGCTCATCTGCCAGGCCTGTAGCTGTCCAGACGTGAACAACCATGGCGTGCGGGTCTCCGGCATTCGCAACAGCAGGGTGAGAGGTGGGTCGGTTTTCTGCGATGTCCCTGCGGCGACGGTAAATTTCAATGGCCGCCAGTCTTGATCCGCGTGGCAGTCTCCGCAGGCGCCATGCGCCGCGGGCCAGCACATAACCACCCACCAGCAAAGCCAGGCCCAGGCAAAAGGGAACATTCATCTCCGGCCGGAGCGGCCAGTCGGTGACGAGAAGCAGCGCCATCACAAGATAGCCCCAGCCAATGAGGTTGGACAGGCGCCAGCGTGGGTAGCGGACCAGCAGGCTGGAGGCGATACGCAGGAGTCCGTTAAAAAGAAATGCGACAGCAAACAGCACACCCGCAGTCAACGCGTTGTCCCACGGGAAATCCAGCACCAGGCTGGCCACAACGACCATCGCGACGCCCCTGAGCATTTCCATCTGGCGGCGTGAACCCGTGTGGCTGGCGCCTACCGCTATCTCGGCCAGGCCCTGCATCAGCAGGAAAAGGCCAAGCACCCAGGTGGTGACGCTGGCCACGCCATCTGCCAGGTCAACCAGCAACACAGTGGCCGCCGCCATGGTCAGCAGGCCGGCAGAAAAGAAAACCTTCCAGCGCTTTATCAGCGCATCAGCGCCAAACAGAATGAGAACCAGCCTGAACATATTGCTTTTAACGTCTGGAGAACAACCCGGAAGCGCCAATGACGGAATGTTCGGGTCGCGTGAGGCCACTCGGCTGCGCAATGATAGCGTTCACTTTTTGAGGTGGATTTCCACAAGACAGTTGCGCAGCGCGCGGGCAACAGCCACAAAAAAAGGCACCGCACTTTCATGCGATGCCTGCTGATGGAAAGTCTCGGGTGATCAACCGCCCTGATACACAGGCGCTGGCTGCACCACGTTAGGCGTCACTGGCGCAGGAGCGCGATACACGGCGCCGTCGTTGCTGCGAATCGTGGAGCCTTCCACAGTCACCCGGCTGCCCACAGCAGGTGGCTGGGCGACCTCAACCGTGCGGTGCGAGCCGTCTTCCATGCGCACATTGACCTGGTAGACGGTCTCCTTCCGCATATGGCCTTCGATGGCGTTGCCGGCAAAGCCGCCACCAACAGCCCCGATGATGGTGCCAAGCGTGCGTCCATTGCCCTGGCCGATCTGGTTGCCCAGAACCGCGCCGAGCACACCGCCGGCAACCGTACCGACACCTACTCCAGGCGGTTTGGTTGAGCGCGTCACTGGCGTAACCGATTCGATAGACCCGCAATAGCCGCACACGGGTGCTGGCGCCACCGCAACCTGCACAGGTACAGAAGAAGGAGAGGGCGAAGGGGCTGGCGAAACACCTGCGGTCGCAGGCTGGGGCTTGGGCACGGGTTTTGGCTTGACAACCTTTTGCGCAGGCACAGGCGCGGGTTTGGCCGCTGCGGCAGGCTTCTCGACCATGTCATCAGCAGCCGTGGCGGATGCCGCCATGGACGGTGCATTCACCGCAGCCTGCGGGGTTGCAAGAGCCACCTGCGCGGCAGGGGACGCTTGTTTCGACTGCTGGTAAATCATGGTGCCGCCCATGGCCAGCACGGCGATGCCCAGAATTCCGACTGCCGCCCAGAGCGGCTTGTTGGCAGCTGCTGCGGGCTGCTGGCCTGGTTGCAGGTTGTCCGTGTTGTATGTGTTCATGGCGATGACCTCCGGTATTACTTTTCTGGGCACTCTGCGCGAGCTGTTTGGGGGTAAAACCGCAGGCCCACGATTTGCGGTTTTACCACGCTGGCCCCCTCTTTGGCGACTACGCAATCTCTCAACGTGTCACAAGCCAAAAGGTACACAGGACAAATGAATGCCCCGTGTCGTTTTGTAAATACAGGCCATTTACGGTAAACCCTCCGTAAAGCAGCCCGCAACTGCCCTGTACCAGCCGCTTTAAAGATTGGGCGCCAATAGACGCTGCAGATCTTCTGCGCGCGCGCCGCGCCGCAAGGCAAGATCCTGCAGCTGGTCATCACCAATCTTGCCGACGTTGAAATAGGTACTGTCAGGGTGGCTCAGGTAAAAACCACTAACGCTGGCTGCCGGTGTCATGGCCAGACTTTCAGTCAACGCCATGCCAATATCGTCAGCCTTCAACAACTCAAACATCTCCTGCTTGACGCTGTGGTCGGGGCAGGCCGGGTAACCCGGCGCAGGGCGTATGCCTTTGTATTTCTCGGCGATCATCGCCTCAACGTCCAGCGATTCGCCTTGCGCATAGCCCCACAGGTCGGTACGCACACGCTGGTGCATGGCCTCGGCGAAGGCTTCGGCCAGACGGTCAGCCAGTGCTTTCAGCATGATGGACGAGTAATCGTCGTGGTCATCCTGGAAGTATTTCTCCTTCTTCTCCGCACCCAGACCGGTCGTGACAGCAAACAAACCGATGTAGTCTGCAAGGCCTGATCCCTTGGGGGCGACAAAATCCGACAGGCAGCGGCTGGGCCGCATCACGCCATCCACCGCCGTTTTTTCAGCCTGCTGGCGAAGACCAAACCAGGTCATGGCCACTTCCGTGCGCGATTCATCGGCATAGATTTCAATGTCGTCGCCCACGCTGTTGGCGGGGTACAGGCCGATGACGCCATTGGCAGTCAGCCAGCGGCCTTCAACCAGACGGCGCAACATGCGCTGCGCATCTGCATACACACGCACGGCTTCTGTACCGACTATCTCGTCTTTCAGGATGGCAGGGAATGGACCGGCCAGATCCCAGGTCTGGAAGAAAGGCCCCCAGTCGATGTATCTGGCCAGCTCTGCAAGGTCAAAGTTCTTGAAGACGCGCCGGCCCGTGAACTTGGGCACAGGCGGGGTGTAGCTGCTCCAGTCGATTCTTGTCGCATTGGCACGCGCTTTTGCCAGCGGCCACATGGGCGTCTGTTTTTTGTTGGCGTGCTGGCTGCGCACCTTGTCGTAGTCGCTGTTGAGCTCGTCAATGTATTTGGCCGCCTGGTCCGACAGCAGGCTCTGCGCCACGCTCACGCTGCGGGAAGCGTCCGGCACATAGACCACCGGGCCTTCATAGTGCGGCGAGATCTTGACAGCCGTGTGCACACGGCTGGTCGTTGCGCCGCCGATGAGCAGCGGGATCTTGCGGATGCGGAAATGATCGTCTTTCTGCATCTCGGAAGCCACGTATTGCATCTCTTCAAGGCTGGGCGTGATCAGGCCCGACAGCCCGACGATGTCGGCGCCCTCGACCTTGGCGCGAGCCAGGATCTCGTGGCAGGGCACCATCACGCCCATGTTGACGACCTCGAAGTTGTTGCATTGCAAGACCACCGTGACGATGTTCTTGCCGATGTCGTGCACATCGCCCTTGACCGTGGCGATGATGATCTTGCCCTTGGTCTTGACGTCACCGCCTGCGGCCTCGAGCAGCAGTTTCTCAGCCTCGATATAAGGCAGCAGATGCGCCACCGCCTGTTTCATCACGCGGGCACTCTTGACCACCTGCGGGAGGAACATCTTGCCCTGGCCGAACAGGTCACCGACGACGTTCATGCCGTCCATCAACGGGCCTTCAATCACATGCAGTGGCCGGCCTCCGTCTGCCAGGATGGCCTGGTACACCTCTTCAGTGTCTTCAGTGATGAACTCATTCATGCCGTGCACCAGCGCGTGCGACAGCCGCTCGCGCACAGGCAGGGCCCGCCACTCGTTTTTCTTGTTGTCGTCCTTGGCGCCGCTCTTTGCGGTCTCGGCGACTTCAATCAGGCGTTCGCTTGGTGTGAGCTGTTGCTCGCCTTCCTTGTAAACGGGCTGGCGGTTGAGAACCACGTCTTCAACGCGTTCACGCAGGGTGGGTTCGAGGTCGTCATAGACACCGACCATGCCGGCGTTGACGATGCCCATGTCCATGCCCGCCTTGATGGCGTGGTAGAGGAAAACGGTGTGAATGGCTTCGCGCACCGGGTCATTGCCGCGGAAACTGAAAGACACGTTGGACACCCCACCCGACACCTTGGCACCGGGCAGGTTCTGCTTGATCCATCGCGTGGCATTGATGAAGTCCACCGCGTAGTTGTTGTGCTCTTCAATGCCGGTGGCAATGGCAAAAATATTCGGGTCGAAGATGATGTCTTCAGGCGGGAAGTCGAGTTCATCAACCAGCACGCGGTAAGCACGTTCGCAGATCTCGATCTTGCGCTCATAGGTGTCGGCCTGGCCTTTTTCATCAAAGGCCATGACGACGGCAGCCGCGCCGTAACGCTTGAGCAGCTTGGCTTGATGTTTGAAGGAGTCCAGCCCCTCCTTCATCGAAATGGAGTTCACGATGCCCTTGCCCTGTATGCAGCGCAGCCCCGCCTCAATCACGCTCCATTTGGAGCTGTCGATCATGATGGGCACACGAGAGATGTCCGGCTCGCTGGCGATCAGGTTCAGGAAGCGCACCATGGCCGCCTGGCTGTCCAGCATGGCCTCGTCCATGTTGATGTCGATGATCTGGGCGCCGTTCTCGACCTGCTGGCGCGCCACGGCCAGAGCAGCTTCAAAGTCGCCATTCAAAATCATGCGGGCGAAGGCCTTGGAGCCCGTGACATTGGTCCGCTCGCCAATATTGACGAACAGCGTGCCATCGCCAATCTGCACCGGCTCAAGGCCGGACAGTTTCATGGATGGAACGATTTGTGGATTTTCAGTTTCAGACACAACTCACCTTGGGGCTTAATGGGCGCTCAGGTGAGCGTCGTTGCTGCAGGGGCACCAGCTGGTACGGCCTGTAACCCAAGCCTGACGAAATCACGGTTTCGCTGCAACGCTCCTTGGGTTACCATCATTTTAAACGCCTGCGTGCGATTGCGCCAACCGGCGCGCCGCGCCGGGCCAAAAAACTCCACAAGATCATGTTTGACAAGCTGTTTGGCAAAAGCCGGCCCGCCCAGATTGATGCGCCAGAACGCATGCGCCCCAAAGAGCGCATGCGCGCCGTCGAAGGCTCCAGCACGGCAGAACTGGCAGCCAGCCTGCTGATTGCACCCACCGCGCTGATGCAGCTCTCGCCAGATGAAGCCCTGACCGTGGTGAGCTACATGATCCCGCGCAGGATTGCCATGGGGACCACCTTCATCACCGAAGGCGACAAAACCGACACCGGCTACATGGTGCTGCTGCTTGAGGGCGAAGTGACTGTCGAAAGCATCGTCGTCAGCCGCCACACGCCCGTGACAGTGAATGTGCTCGGCCCCGGTAGCCTGATCGGTGAAATGGGCCTGGTCGATGGCCAGCCACGGCTGGCCTCATGCACGGCAAGCACGGACGTACGCTGCGCGATTTTGTCGCGCGAAGCGCTTGAAAAAATGGGTGAGAACGATCCAACAACTGCGGCCAAGCTGATGTTTGCGGTGTCACTGCGGGTTGCAGAGAGATTGCGCGATACGGCTGAGAAGCTGAAGATGTACGCCCAACTTGTGCAAGCCATGCAGCAGGAAATCGACCACCTGATGCCTACTTAAAGGCCCCCACGGTCACTCACTTCGTGTAGTTCCCTGCCCCCCGAGGGGGCCGCCCGCCTATGGCCCGGCAAAGCCGGTTCCATGGCTTGACTTGCTTAGATCCTGCTTCGACGAATGCTTGGCGTTTTTTCAGGCTGCTTCGCGGTAGAAAACACCGGAAGAAAGTTCGCGTCGTGCCACGGGCGCCACAGCACTCGCTATCGCCTGGATGTGGTCAGGCGTCGTGCCGCAGCAACCGCCGACGATGTTGACCAGGCCTTCGGTCGCAAATTCATGCAGCAGGCGTGAGGTCACATCAGGCGTTTCGTCGAAGCCGGTGTCGCTCATGGGGTTGGGCAAACCGGCGTTCGGGTAGCAGCTGATGAAGGTATCGCCAGCCACACGCGAAAGCTCCTGGATGTAGGGGCGCATCAATGCCGCACCCAGCGCACAGTTCAGGCCAATGGCCAACGGCTGGGCATGGCGCACGCTGTGCCAGAAGGCCGTCACTGTCTGGCCGCTGAGGATTCGGCCTGATGCATCGGTCACGGTGCCGCTGATGATGAGCGGCAGACGCTCGCCGGTGTTGTCGAAATATTCGTCGATGGCAAACAGCGCGGCCTTGGCATTGAGCGTGTCGAAAATCGTCTCGACCAGCAGCACGTCGCTGCCACCCTTGACCAGCGCCTCGGTTTGTTCGTAATAGGCCTTGCGCAACTCTTCAAAGCTGGTGTTGCGCGCGCCCGGGTCGTTCACGTCGGGGCTGATGCTGGCCGTCTTGGGCGTCGGGCCGAGGGCGCCGACCACAAAACGCGGCTTCTCAAGCGTCGAGAATTTGTCGCAGGCGGCGCGGGCAATGCGTGCCGACTCGTAATTCATCTCGACGGCCAGATCAGCCATGTCGTAATCGGCCTGGGCCACGGTGGTCGCGCCAAAAGTGTTGGTTTCAATCATGTCTGCACCGGCAGCCAGGTAACCCTCATGGATATCCTGGATGACATCGGGCCGCGTCAGGCTGAGCAGCTCGTTGTTGCCCTTGACGTCTTTGTGGAAGCTCTTGAAGCGTTCGCCACGGTACTGGGCTTCGTTAAGCTTGAAGCGCTGGATCATGGTACCCATCGCGCCATCAAGAATGGCAATGCGTTTCTCAAGAATGGCAGGCAGCTGCTGGCCGCGGGTGTAGGTGATGGGCTTCATGCCCGTCATTTTAGGCGGTCAGCTATTGACGCAGTCGTTTCAATGACAATATGGGTTACGCCTCCAAAGTCATGAAAAATCTACAACCCCAAGAAGCCTGGGCCTGGCTGCAAGAGCATCCCGACAGCCTGTTCGTCGATGTCCGCATGGAAATCGAGTCGCTCTACGTCGGTCGGCCACCCAATGTGGTCAATGTGCCGTGGTACGAATACCCCGACCTTCAGCCAGACCCCGAGAAGTTTGCGGAAGCCGTGTTGCGTGAAGGCAGCGGCAAGGACCAGCCGGTTCTGCTGATCTGCCGCTCCGGCCAGCGCACACGCGATGCCGGCAAGGCGCTGGAAGCCGCTGGTTTTACGGATGTGCAGCACGTGGTCCACGGCTTTGAAGGCGAGCTCGACGACGCCTTCCGCCGCTCGACCATCTCGGGCTGGCGCTTTGACGGCCTGCCCTGGGAACAGATGTAAACCGCGCCTTGTCAGAACTGTCCGCCATCACCCTCATTCCGACGCCGCTGGACATCCTTGGCGAAGTCTTCGGCTACAGCGAGTTCCGCGGGCCGCAACGCGCCATCGTCGACCATGTGATTGCCGGCGGCGATGCGCTGGTGCTGATGCCTACCGGCGGCGGCAAGTCACTGTGTTACCAGATACCCGCGATTGCGCGGCAGAACGCCGGGCACGGCGTGACCATCGTGATTTCGCCGCTGATTGCGCTCATGCACGACCAGGTCGGTGCGCTGCATGAGGCCGGCGTATCGGCCGCCTTCCTCAACTCCACCCAGGGTTTTGAAGAAAGCAGTGCACTTGAAAAGCAGATGCTGCGCGGCGAGCTGACGCTGGTGTACGCCGCACCCGAGCGCCTGAACACGCCGCGCATGAAAGACCTGCTGCGTTCGCTCCATGAACGCGGCAAGCTCAGCCTGTTTGCGATTGACGAGGCGCATTGCGTGAGCCAGTGGGGCCACGACTTCCGGCCCGAGTACCGCTCGCTCAGCCTGTTGCACGAGATCTTTCCCGATGTGCCACGCATGGCGCTCACCGCCACCGCCGATGCGCTGACCCGCCAGGACATGGTCGAGCGCCTCAAGCTGGAAGACGCAAGGCACTTTGTCAGCAGCTTTGACAGGCCCAACATCCGCTACACCATCGTTGAAAAAACCGAGGGCACCAAACAGCTGCTGCGTTTTATCGAGAGCGAACATGCAGGCGAGGCCGGCATTGTGTACTGCCAGTCGCGCAAGCGCGTTGAGGAAATCGCCGACACGCTGCAGGACGCAGGCATCAAGGCCATGGCCTACCACGCCGGCCTGGACAGCACCCTGCGCCAGCAACGGCAGGACCGCTTTTTGCGCGAAGACGGCATGGTGATGGTGGCCACCATTGCCTTCGGCATGGGCATAGACAAACCCGACGTGCGTTTTGTCGCCCACCTCGACATGCCCAAGAACATCGAAGGCTATTACCAGGAGACAGGCCGCGCCGGCCGCGATGGCCTGCCTTCAAACGCCTGGATGACCTACGGCCTGCAGGACGTCGTCAACCAGCGCCGCATGATTGACACCAGCGAGGCGGCCAGCGAAGAGTTCAAGGTGGTGATGCGCGGCAAGCTTGACGCTCTGCTCAGCCTCGCAGAAGACACACGCTGCCGCCGTGTCAGCCTGCTGCATTATTTTGGTGAAGACAGTACCGCTTGTGGTAATTGCGACAACTGTTTGAACCCACCCAAGGTCTGGGACGCCACCGAACCCGCCCGCAAGATGCTCAGCTGCATCTACCGCGTGCAGCAGGCCAGCGGCATCAACTTCGGCGCAGGGCACCTGATGGATATCCTGCGCGGCAAGCCGACCGAGAAGGTCGTGCAGCACCAGCATGACAAGCTCAGCACTTTCGGCATAGGCGCCGACCTTGGCGAGGCCCAATGGCGCGCCGTGCTGCGCCAGCTGATTGCGAAAAACATGGTGCGGGTCGATGTGGACGCCTTCAACACCCTGCAGCTGCTGCCGGATGCGCGCCAGGTGCTCAAGGGCGAAACCGCCGTGATGCTGCGCGAGCAGCTCGCCGCAGACAAAACCGGCCGTGGCAAGAAGGCCACCAAAACATCGGTCAAGGGCATGGCCGAAGCCGCGCTCAACGCCGGGGCGCTGGAGCGGCTGGGCCGGCTCAAGGCCTGGCGTGCCGAGGTGGCGCGCGAGCACAACCTGCCGGCATTTGTGATCTTTCACGACTCAACCCTTCGCGCGCTGGCCGAACGCGCGCCCACCAGCATGGATGAGCTTGAGGGCATTGCGGGCATGGGCGTGAAAAAACTGGAAGCCTACGGCGCCGAAGTGCTCAGGGTCTGCGCCCCTGCGTGATGCATTGCGCGGCGGCGCGGCCACCGCGTGCTGCCGATTCCTGACACTTCCCGAACAAATACGAATGCTTGTCGCTGTGGTGTTGCAAAATCACCGCATGCGCACCACGCAAGACACCAGGCCACAAACACTTTGGGCAGGCTTTGCCCACGCACGGGGAAACCTGTGCCGCCTGATGCTTGCAGTGGTCGTATGGCTGCTGGCCTTGCCTGCGTTCGCACAGCAGCAGGCGCAGGTTCAGGCGCAGGTGCAGGGGCAGCCGCTGGTGCTTGAGGCTGAAAGCCGCGCCATACGCATAGACCCGCAGCTGGAGTTTGTGCTGGACAACAGCGGCAAGCTCACCATCGAGCAGATTGCGGCGCAGGCCGATTCGGTATTTAAACCCCTGAGCCAGGACAAGCCCCACATCCTGGGCCCCACCGCCATGTGGATGCGCTTTGACGCCAGCGTCAGCAGCGCGGCAGCCCGCTGGCGGCTTGCGATTCCCATGTCCACGCTGGATGAGGCGACGCTGTATTACCGCAATACAGGCGGGCAATGGGTGGCGCAGCGGGCTGGCGACCATGTTCCGCGCAGTCAATGGGCACAGCGCGGACGCTACCCGGTCTTCGACCTGACAACCGACACCAGCCAGAGCGTGCGCTACTACGTCCAGGTCAGGCAGATGCGCATGCCTTATTCGACGCCGCCGGAGATCCTCAGCGACGCTGAATATATCGAAAGCCGCCAGAACGAGCAGATGTTGCTGGGCATCTACTTCGGTTTTGTCGCAGTCATCGTAGCCCTGGCCACCTTCAATGCTGCGAGCAGCCGCGATGCCGCTTTCGGTCTGCTGGCGCTGCAGATATTCCTCTTTGCCTGTGCCCAGGCCGTGACCAGCGGCCTGGCCGGCCAGTACCTCTGGCCGGATTCACCCGGTTTGAACGACGCCTGCAATGTCATGTTCAATCTCTGCACAGCGTCCGTGTCCCTGTGTTTTGCACGCGCCGTTTGCACGCCCATGCGCTACTCCCGGTATTTCGACCTTGTCATGCTGGGCCTGATATTTGTCCTGCCACTGGCCGGCATCGCAGACGTCATCTGGGCCAGCCAGAGGAGTTTTATCCTCCTCAACGTCACGATCAGCGCTGCCGTGGCTGCGCTGCTGGTGGGCATAGGCATAGGCCTGTACGAACGTGACCGCGATACACGTTGGGTCGCGCTTGGGTTCTCGCCTTTGTTGCTGACGGCGCTTGTCCTGCTTGCCAGAAACCTGGGTGTGATTTCCTCAAGCTTCTGGACTGATTCAAGCCGCATCCTGGCTGCGATGCTGGGGTCTCCCATCCTGTTTTACGGGCTCTGGCGGCGCGTGTCCCAGAGCCGCAACCTCAGCGCGCGCACCACGGCGCTGCGCAACACCGACCCCCTGACGGGTGTATACGGCACCAAGATTCTGGTCAGCAAACTGCGTAAATCCCTGGCCACCGGCGAGCGCTACCAGTTGCCTTTTGCGCTGCTGGTCGTGAACCTGGCCAACCTGGCCGGGCTGCAAAAGCAGCATGGCCGTGAAACCGCAGACCGCGCCATGGTCATGGCTGCCTCACGCATACAGGGCATCGCGCACGCCACCGACACGGTGGCGCGCGTGGGAGATGCCCAGTTTGCGTTGCTGATGGAAGGCCCGGTTGACCCCGACTCGGCCAATGACGTGGCGACAAAAATCCTCGCCAGCGGCCTCAGGCCATCACGCGAGTTGCCCGATGCCGAGCCGCTGATGTTTCATATCGCGGTCGGCCATATGGGTCGCGGGACATCGGCGGCGGGCGGCAAGGCCGAGAGCCGGCTGGCAGACATGCTCCAGACGGTGAAGACCATGGATGACGGCTCGGGCAAGGCGATACGGCAGGTCCGCTTCTAGGGCTTTGGCTCGCTTCAGGGGTGTCAAGGGCGTTTGGCTCAAATGTTAACTTCCATATTAACAATTTGGGCAAAAGTTAATATAGGTATTAACTTTTGGCCGTTTCAGCCAGTTCTGGCATGCCAGAAAGAGCAAAAACAGCCGAAAAACGCCTGTTTTCAGGCACTAAATCGGCTGTAGCCCAATAAATACGTGCGTGAGCAGCTACTGAATTAATAGCAAATCCGGTGCCGTGCGGCGCTGACTTTGCTCAGGCTGCGCCCGCCACCGTCCAGTCGGCAACCTTGAAGTCCTTGCGGATCAGGTTTTCAGCCAGCAGGAAGCGTTTGACCTCTTCGATGAGCGCCACACCTTCCGCCGGATAGGCGCTGTCAGGAAACTGCGAGATGGGGAAGGACGCCTTCACCGCCGCCACCGGAAAGCCGCTGGCATCGGCATGAAAGGCGTAGTAGGCCTCGTTGTCCTTGCGAATCTCCTGCAGCGCGCGGGTGCGGGCGCGTGCCCAGGCGGCGGGCAATCCGGGCGACGTGGCCACCAGCTTTGGCGAGGTAATGATGACCTGGGTGCCGCGCAATGTCGGGTGCCTGGCGGCCTCGTCAATCACCGGGTAGCCACGCGCGGCCAGTGTCGGCCCGGTGTTGATGGGGGCGGCAAAGGCGGCCACCGCCCCTTTTTCAAGCGCCGGTTCGCCGTCGCGCGGCAGCATGTGCACGACTTTCACTTTTTTCTGCAGGCCGTTTTCTTTAAGCAGGCCGAGCACGTAGCGGTGCATGTAGGAGCCCAGCGCCACGCCAATGGTTTTGCCTTCCAGCTCCTTCACGCCCTTGACGCCATCACGCGGCGTGAGCAGCCAGGCATTCAGGCCGATGTTGTCAAATCCCAGCAGCCCGCCCTCAAAACCCTGGGCGCGGGCCACCACAGCGGGCGTGTCACCGTAAATGCCGACATCGAGGTGGCCGGACACAAAGGCCTCGTTCAGGTCAGGCCCGTTCGGGAAGACACGCGTGACCACGCCGGTAAAACCCAGCGGAACAAGTTCACGCTGCAGGTTGCCCTGCTGCAGGGCCCAGCCGGTGGCGGACGACGGCTTTTTGCCGGGCCCGATGAAGCCCAGGCGCAGCACATTGCCGGTTGGCGGGTTTTGCGCACGGCTTATGCCTGGCAGCGCCAGCGCTGCTGCGCCCGCCATTGCGAAGCCGAGCAGGCGGCGACGGGGCGGAGCTTCAGGGAAGGGTCTGGTTTTATCAATGCTCATGTTCAGGTCTATCTGTCTGTCTAATTGTTGAAGGTGATCGGTCGTTTAAATCGGGCAATCAATGCGCGCGCTTGAGCAGTTCAAAACTCGCATCAAGACGTGCGGTGGAAGTGCGGCCCTTGCCCCAGCCTATGGCGTTGCGATAGCTGCCCATCAGTGCACGGGTATCGCCCTCGTGCTCTTCAACCTGGAAAGCGTGGTCGGCAATCGGCGCCACGTAAAGCGCGTCTTCGGGGCAATACAGCTCGCACATGAAGCAGGTCTGGCAATCGTCCTGGCGCGCAATCACCGGCGGCTTGCCTGGCACCATGTCAAACACATTGGTGGGGCAGGCCGTCACGCAGATATTGCAGGCGGTGCAGCGTTCGGCGCTCACGATTTCAATCATGCTGCGGCCTCCGTGGAGGTAAGTGTGTTGACGGCATGCCTGCGCACCCAGACCTCATCAAGCCCGCCGCTGAGCAGCCGGTGCTGCTGCGATGGATCAACCGCCGTGTGTTCCTTGCGGCGGTGCATGCCGCGTGTTTCGGTGCGCTGCAGCGCGCTGCGGTACATCCAGCGCGAGGTCGCCAGCATGGCGGCGGCCTCACGCGCACGCACGGCCTCCTGCGGGCTGGCAGCCGGTGCGCCGCTGCGCAGCCGCTCCCACAGGGCATCCAGGCGCTGCAGCGAGTCTTCAAGCACATCACCGCGCCGGTACCAGTTGCGCTCATACGGGAAGACCTCGGCCTGAACCGCACGAATCACCCCTGCACTGTCGGGCGAATGGTTTCCGCTGCCCTGCAGGGCCACGCCACCCGCGCGAAGGGCGATGCGTGCGGCGCCGCTGCGCGCATCGCGGCCAAACGCTGCAGCCCCCGCGCCAGCCCAGAAGCCCGAGGACAAAGCCCAAGCCGCGTTGTGGCTGCCGCCGCCGGTGAAACCGCCGCAGATCAGCTCACGTGTCGCGGCATCGCCAGCCGCGTACAGGCCCGGCACCGTGGTGGCGCAGCCTTCACTCACGACATGCAGCCCGCCCGTGCCGCGCACCGTGCCTTCGAGCCGCAGCGTGACGGGGAAATGCTGCGTGAAGGGATTGATGCCCTGGCGGTCGAACGAGACAAAAAAGTTGGGCTGGGCGGTACGCATCCAGGCCTTGATGCTGTCATCAGCCCGGTCAAGGCAGGCAAACACCGGCTGGGTCTGCAGTGTTTTGGCAATCACGCTGCGCCCGCGCGACGAGCCTGCACCTTCAATCGGCGTGCCGTCCCTGTAATAAAAAGTCGCCCAGTTGTAGAACAGCGATTTGGTGACCGACGAAAACGCCGGGCCCAGCCCATAGGCGTTGGAAAACTCCATGCCCGACAGCTCTGCACCCACTTCGGCAGCCATCAGGTGCCCGTCACCTGTCAGCACATTGCAGCCCAGCGCGCGGCTCAAAAATGCACAGCCGCCAGTGGCAATGACCACCGCGCCGGCATGCGCCACCCATGTATCGCCGTTTTGCCGGTTGACGCCGGTCGCACCGCACACGGTGCCACGCTCATCAACCAGCAGCTCAAGCGCCGGGCTGTGGTCGATGATGCGCGCCCCTGCGGCCTTGACCTGCTTGCGCATCAGCCGCATGTATTCAGGGCCCTGCAATGAAGTGCGGCGCAGCTGGCCATCCTCATCGACCGGGAAGGGGTAGCCCCATTCGGTGAGCTTGTCGACATTGGCCCAGGTCTGGGCGAGGACGCGGTCCATCCAGGCGTGCTCGGCGAGGTGGCCGCCCATGGCGAGGCGGCTGTCCTTGGCCTTGACGCGCGCATCGCCGTCAGGCGATACGTGCCACAGGCCTGTGCCCGACGGCGCGGTCGCACCCGACGTACCGCAGTAACCCTTGTCGGCCAGCAGCACTTTGGCACCTGCTGCCGCTGCGCTGATCGCAGCCCACGCGCCTGCGGGGCCACCGCCAATCACCAGCACATCCACATCGTGACGCACCGAGCCTGCCGCGCCTGACAGCAGCTGTGTATCGAAATCCCTTGTTCCCATGTAGCGCACTCCTTGAACCAGCTGCGTGTCGCATCGAAACGTCGAAGCGTGCAGCGGAGGGCCAGTTTAGGAAGCGATCACAGAAATGGGAACGAATGGATTTCTATATCCATAGTGCTTATTTGTAGGTCTGACGCGCCACAGATACCTGCGTCATAAGCTCCTGCCTGAAGTGCAGGAAAGCATGCGGGGCCGCGGGTGGAGCGCTCAGTGCATGAAACCCATGCTGCGCGCCTCGCGCACTTCGGGCTTGATGCGGTGCTCGGCTTCAAGCTGGCTCATGAACTCGTCTGCCGTGAAAGTCGCGGCGAGGATGTCCGTCTGGCGCTTGACCGCCGCAAAGTCACCGGGGCAGATCTGCGCGAGTTGCGCAAGACGCGTGCGCAACTCTGGGGTCAACAAGGCCACATCACCAGCCAGAGCCTCGGTCACAAACATGGTTTCGCGCTGCTCTGCCGTCAGTGGCTTGAACTTGATCTTGAAAGTGAAGCGCCGCAGCGCGGCCTGGTCCAGGCTTTCAAGCAGGTTGGTGGTGCAGATGAAGATCCCTGCATAACGCTCCATGCCCTGCAGCATTTCATTGACCTCGGTGACTTCATAGGTACGCTGCGCGCCGCGCCTGTCCTGCAGAAAGCTGTCGGCCTCGTCGAGCAGCAGCACGGCCTTTTCAAGCTCGGCCTCCTTGAACATGGCGGCCATGTTCTGCTCGGTTTCACCGACGTACTTGCTCATCAGATCACTGGCCTGCTTGATGATGAGCGGCTGGTCCAGCGCCTTCGCAATATGTTCGGCCAGTGCAGTCTTGCCGGTGCCAGGCGCGCCATAAAAACACAGCGTGCCGTGGCCGCGCGTTTTCAGCGCCTCGACAATGCGCGGCACTTCAAAGCGCGACTCGACATTGAGCATGCCGAGGTCATAAGTGGTGACGCTACGTCGGCCTTTGCTCTGCTCCTTGTTGCCGAGGGCCACATCGGCATTTTTGAGCTGCCGCTCAATCAGCGACTCCATCAGCGCAGGCCGGCCGCCTTCGAGAATGGCCTGCATGCCGGCTGCATCGACCTGCGCGTCGATCTTGTCTGCGGGCGCGCTGGCCAGCCGCGCGAACCTCACGGCGGTACGTATCTGCGCAGGGGTCAGGCCCTTGCGTGCCGTGAGTTTGGCGATAAACGCGTCGCTGACCTGCACGCCCTCAAGCGTCTTGCGCACCACACCTTCGCGCGCACCGGGCGGCGGCGAGCGCAACTCAAGGTGGTACGCAAACCGGCGGCGAAAGGCCGGGTCGATCTGCTCGATCCGGTTCGTGACCCACAGCGTGGGCACCGTGTTCGATTCAAGAATCTGGTTGACCCAGGCCTTGCCGTTCACCGAGCCATTCACGGGTGAAGGCATCTGCTCGGAGCGCGCCAGCAGTTGCGCGGCTTCGCTCGATATCGGTGGAAACACATCTTCCACCTCGTCAAACAGCAGTGCCGAATGCGTGCTGCCCTTGAGGAAAACCTGTGCGATCTGCAGCGAGCGGTAGCGGTCGCGCCCGCTGAGGGAATTGCCGTCGCGGTCGGCGTATTCGACCTCGAACAGGTCGAGGCCCGCGGCCTGCGCGACCACCTTGGCGAGTTCGGTCTTGCCCGTGCCAGGTGGGCCGTAGAGCAGCACGTTGACGCCCTGCTCCTTGCCGGCCACCGCGTTGCGCAGCAAGGACACCAGCACGTCGGCGTCTTCCTGCACAAAGGCAAAGTCATTCATGCCCAGTTCGCTGCGCGCGGCGGGACGCGTGAAGACCGCCATCAGCTCGTTCTGGTCGCGGTACTCGCGCATCAGGACAGGCGGGAGCTTTTCGCTGACCTTCATGAGGTCTGCGAGGTCGGTGATGTTGTGTTCGGAGATCAGGTTCTCGACCATGCCTATGCGCTCCAGCCGAGAGCCTGCGCGAAGGGCTTCGGCGACTTCAGGTGCCTTGACACCGGCCACATCGGCTATCGCGGCATAGGCCTCTGGCGCATTGTTGACCTTGAACTCGACCAGCAGTGAACGCAAATCACGCTGGTAGCGCGCCAGCGTGCCGTAGAGCAGCAAGGCACGCTCGGCGCGGTTGAGCTGCAGCAGGTTGGCAAGCGCATCTATGTTTTTTTCAACCAGGGTGGACTGCTTTTTCAGCGCATGTGTCAGCCATTCGCCGGTGGCGCTCAACACAGAGAGCAGATCCTTGGGCTGGTCCTTGGCGTGTTCGTCGAGGTAGAAGAACAGCGTGCCTTCTTCATAAGGGCCGCGCCAGGTGCCGTGGCGCGTGAGGAACTCAGTATCACTGAGCGCCTCATGGCCGCGCCAGAACTCGTTGTCCTTGCAGCGGCGGCCGAGAAATTCGCGCAGGCGCAGCAGGGCGGGCAAGGGCCAGACAAGGTGCCGGCCAGACAGCGACAGCAGGCTGTTGAGGTCGCGGCGCACATTGAACTTGGCGCCCTGGCGCGCTGCCAGCGTCAGCACAAAATGCGAGCACATCAGGTCCAGCACCGGCGCCTGTTTAAGACCCGGTGACAAAAACCATTGCGACTGGTCGCTCACCGAACGCTTGCTCATGAACAAACCTCCAAGTTTGTAAAAGAACCTTGACCGAACCCCCTCCAGACAGACATCACCATAACGCAGCTTTGGGCTTGTTGGAAGACATCAGGGCCGGTCTGGCCACATAATCCGGCAAAACGGCGGGGCAAATACCCGGCAGCGCAGAACCCGGGCCCCGACAAAGGACATTCATGCTTTCCCTTGAAGACATCAAGCGCGCCGCACAACGGCTGGACGGCCATTTGCTGGATACCCCATGCGTGGAATCACGTACGCTGTCGCAAGTCACGGGCGCGCAGGTGTTTCTCAAATTCGAGAACCTGCAGTACACGGCATCCTTCAAGGAGCGCGGCGCCTGCAACAAGCTGGCCCAACTATCAGCTGACGAACGCAAGCGAGGCGTGATCGCGATGAGCGCAGGCAACCACGCACAGGGCGTGGCCTACCATGCGCAGCGCCTGGGCATTCGCGCCGTCATCGTGATGCCGCGCTTCACGCCCGGCGTGAAGATTGAACGCACACGCGGTTTCGGTGCCGAGGTGGTGCTGCACGGTGACACACTTGAAGAGTCGCGCGCCCATGCGCTTGAACTCGCCGAAGGGCAGGGCCTGGTGTTTGTTCACCCCTATGACGACGAGGCTGTGGTGGCCGGCCAGGGCACAGTCGCACTGGAAATGCTGAAGGTGTTGCCTGACCTGGACACACTGGTCATCGCCGTGGGCGGCGGCGGACTGATTGCCGGCATGGCGACAGCCGCCAAAGCCATTCAGCCAGGCATTGAAGTCATTGGCGTGCAGACCTCGCGTTTCCCGGCCATGGTCAATGCCATCAAGGGCACGCATCACCCGCAGGGCACCAGTTCCATCGCCGAAGGTATTGCAGTGGGCACGCCGGGCAACATCACGCGCGAGATCATTGCGCGGCTGGTCGACGACATGCTGCTGGTCGATGAGGGCGATATCGAGCAGGCCATGGTGATGCTGCTTGAGATTGAAAAAACACTGGTGGAAGGCGCAGGCGCGGCCGGGCTGGCTGCGCTGCTGAAATACCCGGAACGTTTTGCCGGCAAAAGGGTAGGTCTGGTTCTATGCGGAGGCAACATCGACCCGCTGCTGCTGGCCGCCATCATTGAACGCGGCATGGTGCGCGCAGGCCGGCTGGCGCGCATCACGGTCAGTGTGCGCGATGTGCCGGGTTCACTCGCAAAAATCACCGCCACCGTTGCTGAAGCCGGGGCCAATATCGACGAAGTGCATCACCAGCGCGCCTTCACCATGCTGGCAGCGCAAAACGTTGAGATTGAAATGGTGATCCAGACACGCGGACGTGAACACATTGCGCAGGTGCTTGCCGCGCTCAACGCCGCAGGGTTCGAAGCGTCAGAACAGCATTGACAAAAATCTAGTTCCAGCCGATCACATCAAAGCCGCGCTCTGAGAGACAACGTTGCACAAATTGACGATAGGTGCCATTCGGCCTGTCATTGTGAAAAGCACCTGATACCGCGCCTGCAGAGCCACCAACCGCAGCCCCGATGGCACCTGAACGCAAGACATCGCTGCTGCGACCTGTCAGCAGCGCACCCACTGCAGATGCAACACCGGCCGTTGCAGCGCCTTCGCCTGCACGCCGGGCAACTGCGTTGTTTTTCTCGTCAGGCGTCAAACCTGCCGCCAGGGCGCGCGAGATGCAGCCGTCAACCTCCGCCTGGCCCTGCGCCGCCCCCACGCGGTTGAGCGTCGCATTGGGGTACAGCACGGGCCTTGCAGAGGGGCTGTTCGGCCCTGTGGCGGCACAGCCCGACAGGACCAGCAGGCCCAGAAGGCCCACTAGAAGGATGGCAGCAGATCCGGTTCTTGAGGTGATGTTCATGCCTGCAGTCTAATCAGGTGGGGTGGCCACGAAAAGCCCGGCATTGCCCCTCAATGTCGGGGAATGTAAAATCAGTGGCAGTCCCCAAGTTTCAGTTCAGGAATTCCCATGACATCCAACGCACCAGAGCACACCACCAACGCCGCCCACACCAGCCCGAACCCGGCGCAGGAACAGGACATCGTTGAAGGCATTGCCCATGCTGCGCCCGTCATCCTGCCTCTGGCTGGCGGCGTGCTGATGTTCCTGCTGGCCTTCATCGCCGTCTATATGGCCTGAGCGGCCCCGACCTCTTCAAAGCGCCCCAAACCGGGGCCTTTTCCTCAAAACTGCTGCAATAACGCAACATTGCCGAATTCCAGTTGCCTCAGGCGCTCCTGATTTTGTAGCGCTTATCCAAAGTCCCGTGATACCCTTTGTAAAAAAGGGTAAGCATGGGGCAGGGCAAGACAACAAATGCAGCGCACACCAACGCAGGTCTATTGGCGTTGGCGGCTGGCCTTTGCCTTGCAGGGTTTGACGCAGCCGCCGCGCCTGCAGACGATATCAAGGCGCTTCTCGACCAGGGCAAGGACCGCGAAGCCTACGCCGCCGGCAAGGCATCGCCGGACTCGCTGGGCACACCACTTTTTGACTTTTATTTCGGCATTGCCGCCCTGAATGCGGGCGTGCCCGGGGAAGGTGTTCTGGCGCTGGAGCGTTACCTGCTGCAGTTCCCGGACAACCGCTCGGCGCTTTTCCAGCTGGCGCGCGGTTATTTCATCCTGGGCGAGGACACGCGCGCACGCGAGGAGTTTTCTGCGCTCGTCGCCGGTGCTTCCGGCGGCGAGCTGACCAACATCAATCTTTTTCTTGACGCCATACGCTCCCGGGAGTCGCGCTATAAACCAACCTCATCGGCTTTTGCCGAAATCGGCCGCGGCTACGACAGCAACATCAACAGCGGTATTGCCAGCGGCCAGGTTGCCGGACTGCCGGCGGGTGTGATTATTGCGCCAGGCCAGTCTTCAGAAAGGCGGTCTGACCTTTTCAGCACGGTGGCTGCGGGCATCCAGGGCGTTTACCCGGTGGCGCCAGGCGTGGCACTTTACGGCGGCAGCCAGGTGTCGGGCCGCATCCACCAGCGGGGCAACAGCGACGTTTTCAACCAGTCACTGCTGTCGCTTCAGGGCGGTGTGTCAATGCTGCAGGGCCGCAGCCTCTACCGGCTGGGCCTTGACTTCACACACCTCGCGCTGGGCACCCAGCCCTACCTGAACCTGACCACCATGGTCGGCGAATGGCAATACCAGAGTGACCAGTTCAACCGCTACGGCATCTCACTCCAATGGTCCGACCAGGCCTATAAAAATATCGACACCTGGCTGGACATCAACAAGACGGTGAAAGTGGCTTCTGGTGCGGATGTGCGCGACAGCAGGCTGTCCAACATCACCGGTTCCTGGACCCGCAACTTTTCGCATGCATGGAGCCCGGAGCTCATGCTGGGCCTGAACATAGGCGAGGAAAAGAACCGCAAGGACAGGCCTGACCTGTCACGCGGATTGTTGGGTATCAGGACCGGTATAACCATACAGCCGATTGCGAAGTGGACGCTGGGCGGCGGCCTGAGCTACCAGAACAGCCGCTACGAACGTGACTATGCGACAGGCCTGTCGCCACGCCGTGACGACTTCCTTGCGCTTGATCTTTCTGCCAGCTATGCCATAGACCGAAGCTGGCAGCTTCGCAGTGAATACCAGCGCATAACGCAACAGTCGACCATCGGGTTTTTCAGCTACAGCCGGGACCAGCTTGCCGTCAAGCTTCGCTATGAGTTCAGGTAATAACCGCAGTACGCCGGGGAAGCAGCATGAACAAGGGTAAAAAAAGCACCATTGCCGGGGCCATCCTGATACTTTGCTCAGGCATTCCGGCCTGGGCGGTTCCCGCAGGCAAGATTCTGGCCATCGCCGGCAGCGCCTCGCTTGAGCGTGCGGGCCAGCAAATACCGGTGCAGAACGGTACCCTGGTTGAAAGTGGCGACACACTGGCAGTGGGCGACAAAAGCATGCTGCAGGTTCGCTTCACCGACGAGTCCGTGGTTGCCTTGCGTGCCAACAGCCAGTTCAAGATAGAAAATTACCGGTTTGAAGGCCAGGCCGGCAGCGACCAGTCCCTGATGGGACTGATCAAGGGCGGGATGCGCACCATCACCGGCCTGATCGGCAAGGCCAACCAGAGCAACTACGCGGTGCGTACGTCCACCTCGACCATAGGCATACGCGGCACGCATTTCAGCGTGGTGTCGTGCAACAACGACTGCACCCGGCCTGACGGCACGATGGAAAGCAACGGCACTTTCGGCGGTGTCACGGATGGGCGCATCACAGTGTCGAACAGCGCGGGCACCCAGGAATTCAGCCAGCAGGACTCCTTTCACGTTCCCTCTGCCAGCAGCCCGCCCATCAGGCTGCTTGCCCCGCCTGCCATCCTCAATGACCGGGTGGCAGCGGCTCGCGGCAGAAGCACCGCCGCAGCCGGCAGCAGCGGGGAGGGCACCGCCAGCAGCGGCTCCAGCACCAGCTCGGGTGCCAAGGTGTCGACATCGCCACAACTGGTCCAGCAAAGTGCGCCATCCATTGATCTCATCGCGCCACTGACCACGGTTGCCTCCAGCGACCTGCCTGCAACGGTCGTCAACACCGCAAAAGGCAGCGGCCGTATCACCGTGCTTGACTTTCAGGGCTTCTATCCACCCGGGGGCACGGACCAGACCAAACTCGGCTTCAGGAACTACTCACCAGCAGAGATCAAGGCTGCAGCGAGTGAGGTCAGCGGCTCCTTCTTCTTCAACGCGCAGAGTCTGGCTGCCGCGTTTGCAGCTGTCCGGCCGGTCGGCAGCAGCGCTGCGGCCGGCGCTTACTGGATGTACGAGGCCCCGGATGCAGGCTCCGTATACGGCGTCGGCGCCCACCGTATCTGGGGCGACTCGCCCACCATCACCCTGCCGACCTCAGGGATAGCGCAGTACAACTATGTCGGCGGCACAGCCCCTACCGACAACTACGGCCGCGTCGGCACATTCACAGGAAGCAACCTGATCGTGAATTACGGCACTGGACAGATCCAGAACGTCACGGCCATGACCATGAGCTTCGGAACCAACGCCCAACAGGCCACCGCGACCACCTACTCCATTGCCGCCAGCAACACATGGAGCATAGGCGGGAACAACAGCAACCTCGCCAACGTGACCTGCACGGGCTGCACTGGCACCACTGCCGCCTCCATCAACGGCAAGTTCGTCGGGGAAAACATGCAGGGCTACGCGGCCGCCATCAAGGTGACCAACACACAGCTCAATACATCCAAGCCCAACTCGGCAGGCACCGTGGCTGCTTTTGCCAGGCAGTAATGCGGCCTTGAAGACCTGAAACCTTAGTGAGGCCGGCCACCAGGCGGGTGTAATTCGTTTCAGCACCGACCAAATGCCAGTCGCAGGGGTTGAACAGCGCCAGCTTCAGGCGCTCACGGGTCACGCTGACGCGCGAGAATCATTGCATAAAGTCATGCATGGTTTGCATAACTTTTACCCTAAATGGTCATACGCGCGGACGCCAAGTTCTTAAAATGACCTTCCCGACTGGTGCGTACAAGCCCAAAAGCAGCCCTTAAAAAGCTGTTTTTTTGAGCCCTTATCTCACCCTTCAGCGATTTCAGATGGTGTGATCTTTCAGGCTCGACGACTTTGGCCTGGCCTGACGCAAAGCGCCATTTCGACAGACGTCCCAGCACAGCGCGCCCGCAACACGCTGGCCCTGCTACCGACGTTTGTCGAAATTGCACGATTTATAACTTTGGAGATCTCGATGAACCACCCCGCGATGCAAGGCCTGAACCTCAACACGCCCAGCTACGTTAAAAATGCGAAGCTGGTTGCCTGGGTTGCCGACATGGTCGCCCTGTGCAAGCCTGACAACGTCTACTGGTGCGATGGCAGCGACGCCGAATACCAGCGCCTGTGCCAGCAACTCGTGGACGCAGGAACTTTCAAAAAGCTCAACGAAACCAAACGCCCCAACAGCTTCCTGGCATGCAGCGACCCGACCGATGTGGCCCGCGTTGAAGACCGCACCTATATCTGCTCGGCCAACAAGGAAGACGCAGGCCCTACCAATAACTGGATGGCGCCCGCCGAGATGCGCGCAACCCTCGCACCGCTGTTTGACGGTTGCATGCGGGGCCGGACCATGTACGTCGTGCCTTTCAGCATGGGCCCTCTGGGTTCTCCGATTGCCCATATCGGCATCGAGCTGTCTGACAGCCCGTATGTGGCCGTCAACATGAAGATCATGACCCGCATGGGCAAGGCCGTGTTTGACGTGCTGGGCGTGGAAGGCGAATTTGTACCTTGCGTGCACACCGTGGGCGCGCCGCTTGCCGCCGGCGAAAAAGACGTGCAATGGCCCTGCAACAAGACCAAATACATCGTGCATTACCCCGAGACGCGCGAAATCTGGTCTTTCGGCTCCGGCTACGGCGGCAATGCGCTGCTGGGCAAGAAATGCTTTGCGCTGCGCATTGCCTCGAACATGGGCCGCGATGAAGGCTGGCTGGCAGAACACATGCTGATCCTGGGCGTGACCAACCCCAAGGGCCAGAAATACCACGTTGCAGCCGCGTTCCCGAGCGCCTGCGGCAAGACCAACTTCTCGATGCTGGTGCCGCCAGCCGGTTTTGACGGCTGGAAGGTCACGACCATCGGTGACGACATCGCCTGGATCAAACCGCAAGCCGATGGCTCGCTGCGCGCCATCAACCCGGAAGCCGGTTACTTTGGCGTCGCACCGGGTACCAACTTCCACACCAACCCCAACTGCATGGCGAGCCTGGACAAAAACGTGATCTTCACGAACGTCGGCCTGACTGATGACGGCGATGTCTGGTGGGAAGGCATGGAAAAAGACGGCCCCGTGCCATCGCACCTGATCGACTGGCAGGGCAAGGACTGGACCCCGCAGATCGCGAAAGAAACCGGCGTGAAGGCTGCTCACCCGAACGCACGTTTCACCGTGGCCGCTGTCAACAACCCGGCACTCGACGATGCCTGGGATGACCCGAAGGGCGTGGTGATCGACGCCTTCATATTCGGCGGCCGCCGCTCGACCACCGTGCCACTTGTCACTGAAGCGCGCAACTGGGTCGAAGGGGTTTACATGGCTGCAACCATGGGCTCCGAGACGACTGCTGCAGCCACCGGCCAGGCCGGCGTCGTGCGCCGCGACCCGTTCGCCATGCTGCCGTTCACCGGCTACAACATGAGCGACTACTTCCAGCATTGGCTGACCATGGGCGAAAAGCTCGCAGCCTCCGGCGCCAAACTGCCAAAAATCTACACGACCAACTGGTTCCGCAAGGGTGAAGACGGCAAGTTTGTCTGGCCCGGCTATGGCGAAAACATGCGCGTGCTGAAGTGGATGATCGACCGTCTTGAAGGCAGCGCCAAAGGTTCCGAGAACGTTTTCGGCGTCAGCCCTTCATACGAAGAGCTCAACTGGACCGGTCTGGACTTCACTGCCGAGCAGTTCAAGACCGTCACCAGCATCGACAAGGCCGCCTGGATCAAGGAGCTGGAACTGCACGCCGAACTGTTCCAGCAACTGGCGCACCACCTGCCCAAAGAGTTGACGGACACCAAGGCAGCCATCGAAAAACGTCTGGCAGCCTGAAGAAACACCGGCGAGCGCCGGTTTCGCGGGCATCCAGGACGCAAAAAAGCCACCTCGTGAGGTGGCTTTTTTATGCCGCAATATTTAAATCACGGCAGAAAGCGCATCAGATGTAGTTGCGCTGGTAGGCGCGCAGCACTGAACTGCCTGCCTTGAAGGTACGGGCCACCTTGGCAACCGGCATTGGAGAAGGCTCGCCTTCATCACGGGTAACTGCAATACGCAGGTCAGCCATGACCCGTGGGTCCGACTGGGCGACAGACCACATGCGGGCGTCGGCACGCGCAGCAGCCATGCTGCGCGACCATGCATCCAGGCCTGCGCCGATACGGACGGCCAGGTTGCGCGCCGCGCCTGCAAAAGAAGCAAGAACGGCAAAGGCGACGGCCCACATGGCCACCCAGATCACCATGAGATGACCTTCGGCGACGCTGTCCATCACCTGGTACGCCACAACCATGACGGCGGCGGCTACAGCTGACAGCAGCAGGGTGGCAAGGCCACGCGTGCCGGAAAACCCATGACGCAGCTGTTGCGCGGCTTCGATAGCCGACTCAACACGTGCGACGCCTGGGTGCTGATTTGAATAATCGAGATGGACGAAGCTGGTCATGATGATTCCCCTTGTTAGCTTTACCAGTTGAAACAATATCGTCTGGTGCATGTATCTTAGGGTTATCACCAATGTTGTTCAACTTTATCTTTATGATGTATTTCATTCACAATAGTGATGAAGGCTTTTTTCTTTTTTAACCCCCTGGCCAGCCTGGTTTTATCTCAAGACTGTTAAAACTCATGAACCCGCCCAATTTCCGCACTCTTGACCTGAACCTGCTGCGTGTCTTTGACGAGGTCATGGCCGAGCGCAGCCTGACCCGCGCAGCCCGTAACCTTTCCCTCACCCAGCCAGCCGTCAGCAATGCGCTCCGCCGTCTGCGCGAGACGCTGGGTGACGAACTTGTGCAGCGTAGCGGTCAGGGCGTGGCGCCAACACCCCGTGCCGTCGCCATCTGGCCGGCGGTACGCGAAGCCCTGCAGCGCCTGCAGGAGTCACTGGTTCCCAATGAGTTTGTAGCTGCCGATGCGACCTCAACCTTCATTCTGGCCATGGCCGATGCCACTGCCGCAGAACTGATTCCTGGGCTGGTGGACATTCTTGAGAACGAGGCGCCTGGCGTCTCAATACGCGTGGTGCCGCTGACCACACGTGACCCGCGCCGCCTGCTGGATGAAGAATCGGCCGACCTCGCCGTGGGTTACTTTCCCCCGGTGCTGGCCGACCTGACCGCCCGTGCCCAGGCCGGCGAGCCGGTGGCTTTTTCGCATTCGCGCCTCTATGACGGCGAATATGTGTGTGTGATGCGTACCGGCCACCCCATGGCGAGCGGCCCCCTGACACTGAACCGCTTTTGCGCGGCGCGCCACATGCTGGTCAGCTTTTCAGGACGGCCTTTCGGGTTTGTCGATGAGTCACTGGCCTCGCTGGGCCGCAAGCGACAGGTGGTGCTGACCGTGAACCAGTTTTTCACGGCGGGGCGGGTGGTGGCCAACTCCAACCTGCTGACGGTGCTGCCAAGGCACTTTGTGCGGGTAACGGGCATCGCGGAGCAGCTGGTACTTCGGCCCCTGCCTTTTGATGTGGCACCTGTGCATGTCGATGCCGTCTGGCACAGGCGCTCGGAACAGCTGAGCGCGCACATGTGGCTCAGGCAGGCCGTCAGCCGTGCTGCAGAGAAGGCTTTCGCCGTCTGAACGCTGGAAGGCCGGATGAATCAAGCCGCTTGGGGCATGGATATTGCATACAGTTTTGCACACAATCCACCCAAAGGCCGCACCATGCCCCAGCTCGTTCAACCTGCCGTCTCCACCCCCTTCTCACGCCGCGCCGCGCTCAAGACACTTGCAGCCGGGGCAGCCAGCGTTGCCCTGCCGGCCTTCGCGGCCTGGCCAGACAAACCCATCAAACTGATCGTGACCTTTCCGGCCGGTGGCGCCAGCGACATCGTGGCGCGTGTCATGGCAGAACAGCTGGGTAAAAAACTCGGCCAGGCCGTGGTGGTCGACAACCGGCCCGGGGCGGGCGGCAGTGTGGGCGGGCTGGTCGTCGCGCAGGCACCTGCCGACGGCTACACGCTGATGTTGAGCAATTCGACACCCATTTCCATAGGCCCCTTCGCGCTTGAAAAGCAGCCCTATGACCCGGTCGAAGGTTTCACCCACATTGCGCTGATTGGCAACGCCCCATGCGTGGTCATGGCCAACCCGTCTGCGCCCATCAAGACCATCACCGACGTGGAAGCGCAGGCGCGCAAGGCCGGCAGGCTCGATTTCGGCTCCGGCGGCCCCGCGTCCATAGGCCACATTTACGGCGAACTGATGAAAAAGAACATGGGTGTCAACCTGCAGCACATTCCGTATCGGGGCGGTGCACCCATGACGACCGACCTGATTGCAGGTGTCGTGCCCATTGGCATAGACGTGCTGACGGCCTATGTGCCGTATTTCAAGAGCGGCCAGCTGGTGCCGCTGGCGGTCACGTCAGCCACGCGGTCACCCCTGGTACCTGATGTGCCAAGCGTCGTCGAATTCGGCTACCGAAAGCTCGTCCTGGACAATTTTTTTGGCCTGAGCGGCCCGGCCAAAATGCCGGCCGACGTGGTAGCAAGACTCAATGCCGCCTGCAACGAGATCCTGGCATCGCCAGAGATCAAAAAGAAGATGCTGGACCTGGGCATCACCACCAGCCCCATGAGCCCGGGGGCGTTTACCGGGTTTGTGAAGGAGCAGGTCGCCGCCTTGGCGCCCACCGTCAAGGGTGCCGGCGTCAGGATGTGAGCATTAACTCTCGACGCATAACCCTGAATAGCCGGTAATACTCAGCGCACGACGCTGAGGTAGGCATACGCCGCGCGGCGCAGTTCACGTGCCTGCTGCGGGTTGCGGCCAGCACCTGCTTCTGCGCGCTCAAGCAGGTTTTGGGCGACGCCGTCAGCATCGGCAGTGCCTGCCACTGGGGCAAAAGGCATCCAACGAACGATTTGGGCAAAAAGGTTGTTCATATCAATAGACACCGGACTGGCGGTGCAAAGTGGCGATACACCAAGAATAAGGGTTTTCCCTAGGGTTGCAAGTCCCTGTATTCGCCAGATCAATGCCAAACCAGCATGAGGGCCACCATGACCGGACATAAACGCCTGTTTGGGGCACTCTGCTTGTCGGCGCTGAGCCTGGCCAAGCCGCTATGCTCCTGACATGCCGACGCGTTCTTCAAACATCCCGGTCAAACCTGCAGCCAGCGCTTTGCCGGGCGAGGCGTTGCTGCGCCAGATCGCCTCCAACATCGACGTGATGTTGTGGTCATGGGACCCCAGGGCCGGACGCATCACCTATACCAACCCCACGTTTGAGAAGTTCTGGGGCCTGTCCGCCGAAGCACTGTCCGACACGCCCTGGATGTGGCTGGAATATGTCGACATGGGCGACCGCGAGCGCGTCCTCAAGCTGCAAACGAGTTCGAGCCCGAAAACGGAAGACTATCGGGTCAGGCGTCCCAGCGGCGAAGTCGCACGCCTGAGCCAGCGCGCACTGCCCATGCACGGCCCCTCGGGCGAGTTGCTGCGCATCATCCACCTGGCCACCAACATCACGTGGCAGGTAGACACCACCAAACAGTTGCGCGTCGAGATCGACAAGCGCCAGGACTCCGAGGCCAAATACCGAGCCGTTGTGGAGAACGTCAGCGAAGGCATTCTGGTCACTGCAGGCGGCCGCATCCTGTATGCCAACCCGAAATCGCTGACCTTTACCGGTGTTGACCAGGAAACCGCGCAGTCCCGGCCATTCATAGAATTTATCCACCCCGATGACCGCGCCCAGGTGCTGGACGCGCACCAGCGGCGCATGCGCGGTGAAGAGGTCGAGAACCATTACCAGTTCCGGGTTCAGCACAGGAATGGCTCCATACGCTGGCTGGAGATCAGCGGCGTCACCTTCGAGTGGGAAGGCCAGCAGGCGACGCTGAATTTCCTGACTGACGTGACGACCAAGCACCAGGCCGAGCAGGACATGCTCAAGGCACTGGCGCATGAACGCGAGTTGTCCGAACTGAAATCACGTTTTGTGGCGGTGGCCTCGCATGAGTTCCGCACGCCGCTGGCTGCAATCCTGTCGTCTGTCGAATTGCTGGATGCCTACGGCCCGAGCTTTCCAGCTGAAGAGCGCCGCGAACTGCTGGGCCAGATCAAGACCGCAGTGGCCCGCATGAGCGGCATGGTCGAGCAGGTGCTGCTCACCAGCCGTCTCGAGCTGGGCACCTTCAAGTTCGATGCGAAGCCTCTGTCCGTGCCCGAGTGGCTGGTGAGGATGATGGCCGAGTTTGAGCTCGGCAACCGCCAGGGCGAGCGCGTATCGCTGACCTGCAACGGCCTTGACGCGCCGCGCGCTGCCGACCAGCAATTGCTGCGGCATGTGGTGGTCAACCTGCTCAGCAACGCACTGAAATATTCAGACCCCGACACGCCCGTCACGTTTGAGGTCTCGGGTGTCGGCGACTACCTGCACCTTCGCATCAGTGACCAGGGCATTGGCATACCCGAGGCAGACCTGCCACACCTGTTCGGCAGCTTTCACCGGGGCACCAATGTCGGCAACATTGCCGGCACGGGCATAGGCCTGCACATCGTCAAGGAATGTGTGGACCTGCATCAGGGAACGATAGAAGTCAGCAGCAAACCCGGCAAGGGCGCGACATTTCTCGTGCGCCTTCTCGCACCGCTCGTCTGACATCCGTGACAATTGGCAAGGTGAACATTCAGCTCATCTCCGACCTGCACCTTGAGTCCCACCCGCACTTCACTGTTGCGCCAGCGCCGGGCGCCGACCTGCTGGTGCTGGCCGGCGACATAGGCTCTTACCAGGAAGGCTCCCTGCTGGCCGAGCGCGGCATTGCCGACTTCGGCCTGGCGCGTTTTTCACCCTTGCCCGCCGCGCAGGGCGGGGCAGACTGGCCGGTGCCTGTGTTCTACATTCCAGGCAACCATGAATACGACGGGCTCGATTTCGATGCCACGCATGAGCGCCTGCGCGAAGCCTGCGCGCGCCTGGGCATCACCTGGATGGAGCGTGAAAGCATGGTCTGGGGCGGCGTGCGTTTTATCGCCTGTGTGCTCTGGACGGACTTTGACGCGCTCAGCACTGTGCAGGCCGCAGGCGGCGAGATGACACTGGGCACGCAACTGAAGGAGCGGCAAAAAGCCTTCCGCGCGGCCAATTTCTACCTCAAGAGATACCACACGCTGCGCGGCGGCGAGCCCATGCTCGCGGAAGCCATGCGGGAGGAAAGCCTGAAGAGCCAGGCCTGGCTCAGGGAGGCGCTGGCGCTTCCGTTTGATGGCAAGACGGTGGTCATCACCCACTTTGCGCCCAGCCTCCTGAGCGCTGATCCGCGCTACGGACTGGTGCCGGGCACCGCCGGTTTCTGCAATTCACTGGATGAGCTGTTGCCGATGGCCGACGTCTGGATGCATGGCCACCTGCACTGCGCCATTGACTATGTCTCTCAGGGTTGCCGTGTGGTGGCGAACCCACTGGGTTATGCCGGCAAGGGCGAACAGCAAGCCTTCAGGCCGGACTTCTGCGTGTCTGTGTAGAGATGCTCAGGCTTTGAGCCCGTTGAAGCAGGTCGCCATGACCAGGTCAACAATCTCTGCGTCAGTGTGCGCGCCGCCAGCCTTCAGGAAGCCGGGTACGGGGTCGCAGGCGCGGGCATACAGCGTGTAGAGCACCACCAACGCGGGGATTTTCGGGTTCAGCGAACCCTCTTTCTGCGCCGCCTCTATCCAGCCGCCGATGTGGTCGCTAACGGCCATCAGGCTGTTGAGGTAGTCCTTGTTACCCATCAGGTTGGCGCGCAGGCTGGAGTTCTGGCTCGGCAAGATAGGCATCTGGCCAGCCAGTTGCACCTCCAGCATCCAGCGCGCGACCGCCTCAAGCTGTGCGAGCGGTTTGGCCCTGGCCGGCAAGCTCGCCAGAAATTCCTGCGCCAGGCGCAGTATGCGCACCATGGCGGCAGCGGCCAGGTCTTCCTTGCTTGAGAAATGTTTGTACAGGCTGGCCTTGGCGATACCGACTTCGGCGGCCACTTCATCCACCGTCATCAGGTCAAAGCCCTTTTCAGCCAGCAGGCGGTTCACGGCCAGCACGATGGCGTCTTCACGCGCCAGCAGCATTTGGGCCTTGAATGAAACTTTTACCGGCAGGGCAGGCTCTGTCTTGCGGGCGGCAGGGGGAATGGCGGACTTGGCTGACAGACGGGGTTTGACGGGCATGGGAACATTCTAGCCAGCAGCAGACAGAAAGCGGCTCGAAAGTCTGGAAACAGATGCCTCGCCCATTTTCTGCACCGTCCGCTTACAGAATTACTACACAGTATTAAACCAATTGTTCCAATTTATTAATTGCGTACGTTCGGCATCCGGGAGTATCTTGCATGCATCTTGCATGAGAAGGTGTGGAGCATGCAGATACAGGCATCTGGCGCAAAGTTTCACAAACGGGAGTGCACCATGAAGATCAACAAGAAAAGTCCTCTGCCCTACCTCACAGCGTGGCTGGGAGCGACCGCCATGGCTTTTGGTCTTGCAGTTGCGTCACCCAGTGAGTCCAGCGTCATGGGCCGACTGCCCGAAATGATGTCGCATGCGCTGGCGCACAAGCCGCTGTCACTTTCCACTGATTTGCCCTCTGACAGAACCCTTGCCCTCATCACCTTTGAGCGCAACCAGCGCGTCCTGGCAGACAGCTGGATACATGGCCTCGACCTGAACAACGACAGCACCATCGCATGGATGCGCATGCCGGTGCTGCCGGATCCCGGCACCGCCAGCGGGCGCAGCGCGGCCGAAACCAAACTCCTGCAACGTTATTCCAGCCCCGGCGACCGCGCCAGGCTGGTGCCCGTTTTTGCAGACCGCGCCGATTTCGTGCGCTCTGCGGGCTTGAACAGCACCGACCAGTTCTACGCCGTGGTGGTCAACCGCGACGGTGATGTCCTGGCACGGGTTGAAGGTCAGTTTGACGCCAGCAAGGCCGAAATCCTGCGCGAAACGCTCAAATCACGCGACTTGTAACTTGTAGTCCCGGCAGCAGGCCCTTCCGGACGCGGCTTGCGGGCGGTTTCAGCCAGAAGCGCCCTATTTCCCATGTCATGAAACCCGGCCCCTGGCGGGCAGCCTGCTTGGATAAAGCCTGTCCAAAGCTGACAACTACACAGGCCGCGCCTCCCGCCTACACACAAAAACCTGAAAAGGCGTATTCTTTGCTGCAGTGCACCATTTTCTTTGGTTGCCCAGAAAAGAGGTAATTCATGCGCAGGCCAAAAACACTCAGCCAGCTTTTTTTGAAAGCCAGCCGGGCCGTAGGCGGGGGCAGTCTGATGGACGCCACCCGGCTCATCCAGCGCACCTTGCTCAACCCCATCGCCAGTCCGGACTTCAGCCCCTTCCTCAGGCCAGCGCCTGCCCGGGCGCGCCGCCCGGCACCCAAACCCGCAAAGCCGGACGCAGCCACCTTCACGGATGTCGAAGACATCATGGTTGTCGATGAACCCCGCACAGAAACCGAAGCCCCCGTCACGCCGCGCCCCCGCAAGGCCGCCTTCAACGAGCGGGTGTTTGTTTTCAATGGCGAACGCTACCCCTATCGCCTCTATATACCCGCTCCGCCCGCAGGCGGCGATGCGGCAGCCCAGGCAGCAATGCCGCTGATCGTGCTGCTGCACGGCTGCAAGCAGGACGCGCAGGACTTCGCGCGCGGCACGACCATGAACGCACTGGCACAGGAGCAGGGCTGCATGGTGCTTTACCCCGAACAGATCTCCAAATCAAACGCCCAGCGCTGCTGGAACTGGTTCGAACCCGGCCACCAGCAGCTCGATGAAGGCGAACCGGGCATGATTGCCGCGCTGACCCAGCAGGTGCTGGCCAACGACTACAACGGCCAGCGCGCCGACCCGGCCCGGGTTTACATTGCAGGCCTGTCGGCAGGTGGTGCGATGGCAGCCGTGGTGGCAGGCCTCTACCCCCACATCTTTGCCGCCGTCGGCGTGCATTCAGGCCTGCCCTCAGGCGCAGCGCAGGATTTGATGTCCGCCTTCGGTGCCATGCGCCGCGGCGCCAAGGGCTCGGCCACACCGCCCATGCCCACCATCGTCTTTCACGGCAGTGGCGACAAAACCGTACACCCCGACAACGGCGACCACATCAGCGATGCAGCACTCGCGGCGCTCAAGGCCTCAGGCCTGCCGCTGGTCAAAAGCCGCAGCAAGGTCGGCACAGACACACAGGAAACCAGCACCGAGAAGACGGTTTACCGCGTCGCCGACGGTCCATCGTATGTAGAGCACTGGCGCATTGACGCCGGCCCGCATGCGTGGTCGGGCGGTGACTCTGCCGGCTCATACACAGACCCGGACGGGCCATCAGCCTCTGCAGCGATGCTGGCGTTTTTTCTGCAGCACAGCCTCAAAAACTGAGAACAGCTATGGCGAAGGGCGCCTCCCGCGGTTGCCAATCGCCAGCAAGACCCAGGTGGCAAACACAAACGCCGCAGCAATGCCCGCCACATAGCCTGCCACCCCGCCATAGCCACCTACATTGAGCGGGTTCAGAAAGGGGTAGGGGTACCACTGAACCAAGGCGCCACGAACCAGCACATAGGTGATGTAGAGCACGGGGAAGACCATGACTCCCAGAAATGGTTTGAGCCCCAGCCTCGCTTTCGGTGGCAGCAAGAGCCAGTCGATCACCACCACACAGGGCATGAGGTAGTGAAGCACAGTGTTCACCCACGGCCGCAAATCACCGAGGTCTACATTCCTCAGCAGGATGGCAAACACCACGCCGACGACAGCCATGTTGACCACTGCGATGGCCCGTGCCAGATCGCCGGGTGCTTCGCGTTTCGTGAACGTAGCCAGCGCGCCCATCAGCAGTACCACCGCCGCAAACAGATTCGATAGGTTGGTGAAGTAGCTGAAAAAATTGACGATGCTGTAGCCGTTGCGCACATGCAGCACCAGCTGCGTGCCCACAGCCGCCAGCACCAGCAGGCCAAAGCCGAGGCGAAGTATGGCGACGGCTTTTGGCGACAAGGCCTTCATGAATCCTGCCGCGCGTAGCTCACGGTAAGCATTTCCCACTGGTGGCCGTCCGGCACGTTCCAGTAGATGCCGCGCCCGCCCATGTAGTCGCTGATCTGCCTGTCGTTTTCGCCTCGCACCGTGCTGCGAAACGGAATGCCCGCCGCCCGGATGCGCGAAAGAATGGCGTCAAAGTCGGCATCCGTCACACGAAAGCAGAAGTGATAGATGGGAAAGTCTTCATCCGTGTCGATGAAGTCCAGGGTCAGCCCCTCGTTCACAAACACCGGCGCAAACGGGCCCAGGCCTGTGGGTGACCAGGGCACGCCCAACAAATCAGCCAGTTGCTTTGCCGATTCGGCCTTGTGGCGCGAGGGCACGATGGTGTGATCGAGGTGAATGGTCATGGCATCTCTTTGGGCAGCGAGCACCGATCAGGGAAACAGCACCCGATAAACCGTGAGTCCATCGCGCCAATAAGATGGGCCCTGACGGACGCGTATGTTTTGAGCTGGCGAGTCGCCAATGGTTTCTCCATCCCGGATGACGGGGCCTTTTTGAATGAGATATTGCGCCATCCCGAAGAGCAGCGAAAGCACTTCCCTGCCATCACGATTGACGTCTTTGGCCTCAATTTCGTTCAAGGCGAAGGCCTGCATTCCTTGAGTAGACACAGACCACCCACTGAGAGCATCGTTCGACAGACGGAAATTAACCCATAACGGGACCGGTGGGTTGTCGCGCGAAGCACGCGCGCTCTGGCGCAAAAAATCTTCTTTCGACCGCAAGCTTGCGCCCCAATAGCTGGCGATGGCGTTGTTGTCCATCAATGCGGCAACCACGCTGGTTTGAAGCAGCCTGACATCGAGCGGGTCGAGGTCGGTGTCGAGGACAGACACCAGGACATGGGCCTTGTGGCCGCCAACCGCATCACAGGCAGCCCGCCAGTACCAGGCACCTTGACAGAGGTCGTCCAATGTTCCGGAGGGAAGGGGCGAGCCAATAAGCCCTACCGCCACCGTACCGCCTCTTATACGCAACAGGATCACCTTGTCGTCATCGGTTTCCATGCTGTCGATCTTCAGTCCGCCCTGCAGGCGCGCGTCGAGTGCAGCGCGGAACTCCTGTGCCTTTGGCAAGCGCGGCTCGGCAAGCACAACAAATGAAGAGGCCTTTACCTGACTGGGTTGGGCTTCGACGGCCGGGAGCGCCGCACAGGACATGAAAAGGAAAGCTGCAAGTCGAAGCATGCAAGTCATTGTCTGATCCATCCTTTTCTTTTAAAAATCCGCTTGCTGCAACTCCGGGCGATCAAACTCCGGGCTGCTCATGCCCTGGTCATCCTGCGGCTTGAATACATCGCCGGCGCGTACCATGCCAATGTCAGAGCGCATGAGGCCCCAGACAAGCAGGACGCCAAACACCGGCACCAGCCAGACGATAGCGCACTGCCAAGCCTTTTGCGCGCGCGTGCTGCCGGCGTAACGCACGACACCGGCGCTCACCCATGCATTCGCCACGACAAGCAGCAGGCCCAAGGCGGCAGCAATTAAGGCGCCGGCACCGGGAGCCATATCAGCCCAGGCGACCCGGCGTCTCGTTGCTCACCGCATAGGCACTGCAACGCTCCACCTCAATCGGGCGGACGTCGTACGTCAGCCCGCAGGCCATGCAGGGGTTGCGGGCTGACAGCGCTGCGGCTTCGTCAAGGCTGGCGGCCATGACAAACCAGTAGCCGCCTATGACTTCCTTGGCTTCGGCGAACGGGCCGTCGGTGATGCCGCTCTTTGCAACCCGCTTGCCTTCAACGGCCAGTCGCTGGCCGGGTTTGATCTTTCCCTGCGCCAGCAGGTCTTCGTACCAGACGTAGAAGTCGTCAATGGCGGTCTGGATTTCTTCTTTGGATCTATCGGCGTCCCACTGGCCGCGCGAGATGACGAGGTATTCGGAAAGCGGGGATTTGCTGGTCATGGCGTTATCTGGGTTGATGGCTCAAACGTGGACGACAGCCGCCAATATATCGGAGCTGCGCCGATTTGCTGTAACTGCTATTAATTCAGTAGCTGGTCACGCACGTGTTTATTGGGCTGGAGGCCAAAAACACTCTTAAAAACAGGTTTCTGGGGAGCTTTTTGCCGACTTTTGGCCATCAATTTGCCATTCTGATGGGCTCACCAGAATAAAGCTTTATAGATAACCCCTTAAGTGCTTAAGGGGTTATTTATGACGCATTATTTATTAGGGTCGGCCAAACCGCCCCAAGAAAGGCCAAAACAGGCGTAAAAAGGCCTGTTCTAGGCATCAAATCAGGCTGCAGACCAACAAACACGAGCGTAAGCAGCTATTAAAAGTGTAGCAATTCAGCCTGGCATCGTCGGATCAGGCTCTCTGCTCAACCCGCCAGGTGCTCTGAACAAAGCCAAAGGGCCAGGACTTCGATGAGACGAGCGCGAGTTTCATGTCCCTGGGCAGCTGGCCAAAGAGCGGCCTGCCCGAGCCCAGCAGCACGGGGATGGTAGTGACCGTGATGTCATCTACCAGGCCTGCCTCAAGAAAGCCCTGAACGGTTTTGCCGCCGTCGACGTACAGGTGCTTGCGGCCCAGGGCAGACAGGCGCTCGACCACCACGGCGGGCGAGTCCGCCGAGGCACTGACGCTGCCAGCCAGTTGCGGCGGTATGGCCACCGGCCGCGACGACAGCACCATCAGGCTTTTGCCATCAAAGGGCCAGGGGTCAAACGTCAGCACCTGCTCGAAGGTGTTGCGGCCCATCACGATGGTGTCGACGGTGGACATGAACTGCGCATAACCGCAGTCCTCTCCGGGCGGAACAGACGCATTGGCCTGGTTGAGCCAGTCAATGCTGCCATCCAGGCGGGAGATATAGCCGTCGAGGCTGGTGGCGATGAAGACGGAGGTTCGGGCTTTCATGGCTTGCCGGGCTATTCAGTGAGGATTACCGAAAAAGCGAGGCTTCATTCGGTGTCGATCTGCTGGTGGGTGCCAGCGCCCTTATTCCAATTCCCATTAGAAGCGAGAACAAGGCGCGAAGTCGCAGACAGTGCTGCAGCACGGCAAGACGAAGCAACGCAGTTATCGTTTTTTAATGGGATTTGGAATTACATACGCTCAAAAATCGCAGCAATACCCTGACCACCACCAATACACATGGTGACCAGCGCATAACGGCCCTTGATGCGTTGCAGCTCATGGATCGCCTTGACGGTGATCAGCGCGCCTGTCGCGCCTATCGGGTGGCCCAGCGAGATGCCCGAGCCGTTGGGGTTGACCTTGGCCGGGTCCAGGCCGAGGTCACGCGTCACGGCGCAGGCCTGGGCGGCAAACGCTTCGTTGGCTTCGATCACGTCGAGGTCGCTGACCTTGAGGCCGGCCTTTTGCAGCGCGAGTTTGGTGGCAGGCACGGGGCCAATGCCCATGTACTGCGGATCAACGCCGGCGTGCGCGTAGGCAACCAGGCGCGCCAGCGGTTTGGCGCCACGGGCTTTGGCTGCGCCGGCTTCCATCAGCACCACGGCGGCGGCGGCGTCATTGATGCCCGAGGCGTTGCCGGCGGTGACGGTGCCGTTTTCTTTCAAAAACACCGGCTTGAGCTTGGCCATGTCGGCCAGGCTGCAATCGGCGCGGAAATGCTCGTCGGCCACATAGGCGACTTCGCCCTTCTTGCTCTTGAGCATGACGGGGACGATCTGGTCCTTGAAGTAGCCGGCCTCGGTCGCGCGCTGGGCGCGGTTGTGGCTTTCGGCAGCGATGGCATCCTGCTCTTCGCGGGTAATGCCCCACTTGGCGGCGATGTTCTCAGCCGTCACGCCCATGTGGATGGTCTTGAACGGGTCGTGCAGCGCGCCCAGCACCATGTCGACCAGCTTGGTGTCGCCCATGCGTGCGCCCCAGCGGGTGTTGAGGCTGGCGTAAGGGCCGCGGCTCATGTTTTCTGCGCCGCCACCAATGGCGACATCGGCATCGCCCAGCATGATGGTTTGTGCGGCCGAGACGATGGCCTGCAGGCCGGAGCCGCAGAGACGGTTGACGTTCATGGCCGGGGTGCCTTCGAGGCAACCGCCCTGGATGGCCGCGACGCGCGACAGGTACAGGTCACGCGGCTCGGTGTTGACGACGTGGCCGAAGACGACATGGCCGACATCCTTGCCCTCAACGCCGGCACGCGCCAGCGACTCGCGCACAACCGTGGTGGCCAGCTCGATGGGCGGGATGTCTTTCAGGCTGCCGCCGTAAGTACCAATACCGGTGCGCACACCGCTGACAACAACAACTTCACGGCTCATGGGAATCTCCTTTGAATATAAAAATCGGGACCGGCATGACAAGGGCACTTGCTCCCCTGCGCGGCGGGGAAACCCGCAATCTTACTGACTGTTGTGCCAGCAGTTTCCCGCTGCTGTTCAGGGGGCTGGTCTACAGGGGATTTACAGGTGCTTACAGGGGTAGGCCTACACCGGCCGTTTTCGGGTGACTACAGGGTGCAGGCCGCAAATAGCCAACACTTGAAAGCTTCAACAGAGACAAACGAAAGCCTCATGATGGCCAACACACCCAAATTTCAGGACACACAACCCGACATCAGCCACACCAGAAGCACGGGGAAGGGAATGCCCACCAAAACCCCCAAGGCGGGCCGTGACCAGGAAAATGTGCAGCTGGAGCATACGCAGCGGGATGTCTCGGATGAAGCCAGCCTGGCCATGCCGCATGAGCGCGACCAGTCCACAGACATGACTGGCGAAAAGCCTGACCCGGCCATCAAACAGGCCAAGAAGGACCTCGACAGCGGCAAGCAGGACACCGGCAAGGCGCCGGAGATGAACACCGCCTACCAGAAGCAGAAATAGCGCCGGGGCGTCACGGCGTTTTCGAGTTGCGCGAGGGGGCTTCGGGCACCTCGACACCCGGCTGCAACGCGCGGTTGGCGGGGCCTATGCGCTCGCTCATCCAGCGCAGCAAATCAAGCCACATCTGGCGCATTTCAGCATCCAGCGGGGTGCGGGTCGAGTTGGGCAACTCGATCGTTACCACCGGCACGCCTTTGTGCACACCGCCATAGTTGCCCAGCGAGCCAGGGAAGATGCCGACCTGGTCAAGGTAGAGCCGCCCCAGCTTTGATGGCGGCACAAAACCTTCCTTGGCCGGGCCATCAAAGTCGAGCACACCGTAAGGCGCGTGGATGCTGACAATCAGCTGTGGCTTGAAGCGCTGCATCTCTTCAATCAAAAACCGTGATTCGGGTTCCGAGAGCGGCTTGGGGCCCGGGAAGCGTCGCGGGTCCTTGCGGGTGCGCTTTTCCCAATAGATTTTTGCATCACGCTCCCAGTTGGGCGTGGGGAAGTTGCGGTTCAGATCGACGCCATTGGCATTGACACGTTTGGGCGGTTTGCTGAACAGGCCGTCTGGGTTGAGCGCCGGAATAAAGCGCCAGTGAACCACCTGCGGCATGTCGGCAGGCTGCTCTGCCATGCGTATCCATTGCAAAGCCATTGAGGCGGAAGACAGCTCGTCTCCATGGATGGCACCCAGCACCAGCACCCTGACGGTTGCATTGCCGGGGTTGATGTCGCGTACCCACAAGGTGCGGCCACTGACGGAGCGGCCGGCCGTGGGCTGCAGCTTTGCAGCTTCGCACAGGGGCTTTTTGACGTTGGGCAGGCGGGCGACAAACTCGTCGCAGGGCTCGGCGGCTTGCGTGGCATTGGCCACGCAGCACAGCGCAAGGACGGCAAGCAGTCTGTGAGCCGGCCTGGCGCGCCGGAAGGGCATGAAGAGCATTGATTGAAGTTTACCTGCCGGGCATGACAGGCCGCGCCGGCACGTCACGCGTGCTTCAGGTAAATTAGCCTGATGGTTTTATCGAACAACAAGGCTATGGCCAGGGCGCTGAAAGCCAGGGCGCCCGGCTTCTCGCAGAAAGAATTCCGCGCGTCGCTGGGCATGTTTGCCACCGGCGTCACCATCGTCACGGCACGCACGGCAGACGGAGAACTGGTGGGGCTGACGGCCAGCTCCTTCAACTCGGTCTCACTGGACCCTCCGCTGGTCCTCTGGAGCCTGTCGCAGGCGGCAAGTTCCATGGCCACCTTCAGCGCCGGTTCGCACTACGCGATCAACATCCTCGCAGCGGACCAGAAGGCACTGGCCGAACGTTTTGCCGGCAAGCGGGAAGGCCGCTGGGCCGATGTGGCCTTTAGCGAAAGCGACGGCGGCCTGCCACTGCTTGACGGCGCAGCCGCCACGTTTGAATGCTTTAACCGCAGCCGCTACCAGGAAGGCGACCACACGATTTTTGTCGGCGAGGTTGAACGCTGCTTTCACCGCGAAGGTGCGTCGCCACTGCTGTATCACGGCGGCAAGTTTTACAGCGAACATCCGCTGTGACCACGCGCAAAGCCCATCTCGACGCCATCGCCATTTCGCTGCTGCTGGCCTGCTGCCTTTTCTGGGGCGTGCAACAGGTGATGATCAAGGCCACACTGGCTGAGGTTCCACCGGTGTTCCAGGCGGCCTTGCGTTTTGCAGGCGCTACTGTGCTGTTGTTGATTTGGTGTGCATGGCGCCGCATTCCGCTCTTTGGCCGTGATGGCTCGCTGTGGCCTGGCTTGCTGGCCGGTGTGCTGTTTGCGCTGGAGTTCAGCTGCCTCTATCTCGGCCTGCAGCACACCACGGCATCGCGCCTGACGGTATTTCTGTACACCTCCCCTTTCTGGGTGGCCTTGCTGGTGCCCTTCTGGGTCAGGACCGAGAAACTGCGCGGTCTGCAATGGGCCGGGCTTCTGTGCGCGTTTGCAGGCGTGGCCTTTGCCATGCGGGAAGGGTTTTCGGGACGGACATCCACCGCCTACGGAGACGCACTGGCGCTGCTGGGCGGCATGTTCTGGGGCCTGACCACGGTGGTGATACGCACGTCAAATCTTGCGAAAGTCTCTGCTGAAAAGATGCTGTTCTATCAACTGGCCGTGAGCAGCCTGATGTTTCCGGTGCTGTCGGTCGCACTCGGTGAAGCATGGGTCTGGCACTTCAGCCCGTTTGCCATCACCTCGCTGGTGCTGCAAACCGCCGTAGGTGCTTTTGCCAGCTACCTCACCTGGATGTGGCTGCTGGGCCGCTACCCGGCGACGAAGATTTCTGTATTTGTTTTTTTGACGCCCGTGTTTGCACTGCTGTTTGGCACACTCTGGCTCGGTGAAGGCGTCACCACCGGACTGCTGGCTGCGATGGCCACTGTGGCGCTGGGCATTGTGCTGGTCAACCGCAAGCCGCAAGCCTGATCAGGCCTGCACCGCTCGCCTCTCTGCGAAAGCCACATACCAGTCCAGGCAGCCTGGGTTGGCCATGGCGTCGCGGTTGATCACCTTGTCAATCGGCTGGCCGAGCAGCAGCTTCTTGATGGGCAGCTCCTGCTTTTTGCCCGACAGGGTGCGAGGGATCTCTGGCACCGCAAAAATGTCGTTGGGCACAAAACGCGGTGACAGCGCAGTCTTGACCGCGTTGTTGAGTTTTGTTTTCATGGCTTCGTCGAGCTCAGTGCCCGGTCGCAAAACCACAAACAGCGGCATATAACTTTCACGCCCCAGAAACTCAAGGTCCACCACCATCGAATCAAGCACCTCGGGCAGCGCTTCGATGGCGCTGTAGAGCTCGCTGGTACCCATGCGCAGTCCGTACCGGTTGATGGTGGCATCGCTGCGGCCATAGATGATGCAGCTGCCCTGCGGCGTGATCTTGAGCCAGTCGCCATGCCGCCAGACGCCGGGGTACATGTCGAAGTAGCTTGAGAGGTAACGCTGGTTTCCGGGGTCGCCCCAGAAATAAAGCGGCATTGAGGGCAGGGGTTGCACGCAAACCAGTTCGCCCACTTCGTCAATCACCGATTCGCCTTTGTCGTTCCAGGCCTCGACTGCACAGCCGAGAACGCGGCATTGCATCTCACCGGGAATCACTGGTAACTCCCTGTTGCCGGAAATAAATGCGCCCGCAAAGTCCGTTCCACCCGAGATGTTGCACCACCATATGTCGCCCCCACGCTCCCCCACGATGAGTGGGTCGCTGCCCCCCGGGGGGGCCGTGCTTGCTTGGGGCGGCCCGGCGCTGCGCATCTCGTTGCCAGGTCTTCTGAATTCTTCAGTGCCCCAGCTTTGCGCTTCAGGCGACAGCGGAGATCCGGTCGCGCCAAGTGTGCGGACTTTTGAAAGGTCACCGCAGGTGGAAAGATCGGTGCCAGCCTTCATGCAATTCGCATAAAACGCGGCACCCGCGCCGAAAAACGTGACGCCGGTAGCTGCCGCAAAGCGCCACAGCGTGCTCCAGTCAGGCTGGTCCTTGTTGCTGCCTGCAGGGTTGCCGTCGAAGATGCAGGTGGTGGTGCCGTTGAGCAGGGCGCCCGCCTGCACGTTCCACATGATCCAGCCGGTAGAGCTGTACCAGAAGAAGCGCTCCGGCACCCGGGTATCCGTCCCTGCAGCGGATGTGCTGGGTGCGACATCGTTGTTCAGCCGCAGCAAGGCCAGCGCCACCACCATCGCACCGCCATGGCCATGGACTATGGGTTTGGGCAAACCGGTGGTGCCGCTTGAATAGACGATCCACAGCGGATGGTCAAAGGGCAGCCACATCGGCTCGAACGCCTGCGTTTGGGCATTGCTGCTGGCAGTTGCGTCGGTGAACCGGGTGCTGCCTGCCACCACACCTACCGTGCCGAGGTTGTAGTGGACGATGACATGCCGCACGCTGGGGAGGGCGGCGCGCAGTTCGGCCACGACAGCAGTGCGGTCCATGTCGCGACCGCCATAAGTCACCCCATCGCAGGCGATCAGGACTTTGGGTTCTATCTGCCTGAAACGGTCAAGGACAGAGTTGGTGCCCATGTCGGGCGCGCAGACACTCCAGACGCCGCCTATGCTGGCGACAGCCATGAAGGCAACGATGGTTTCCGGGATGTTGGGCAGGTAGGCGGCGACCCTGTCGCCGGGCTCAACGCCCTGCGCTTTCAGGTGCAGGGCCAGCGAGGCCACCTGACGCTTCAGCTCGGTCCACGACAATTCTTGCGGTGCAAGGCCTGCTGCCAGGCTTTTCTCGTTGTGGCTGACCAGCGCGGGCAGGCCAGCCGCATGGGCCTTGCCCGCATGGCTGAGGATGTGCTGTGCGTAGTTGACCTGCGCGCCCGGGAACCACTCGGCACCCGGCATCTGTCGCTTGCCGAGCACGGCGCTGTGCGGCGTGGGCGACTGCAGGTCAAAGTAGTCCCAGATGCTTTGCCAGAAGGCATCCAGATCTGTCGTCGACCAGCGCCACAGGGCGTCGTAGCTGTCAAACGAAAGACCGCGGGCGTCGCGAAGCCAGTTTTGGTAAAGGCGGATCTGCGCAATATCAGGTGAACTCATGCACCCGAGGTTATCCGCATGTCAGGCGATCAAGAATCGGGAATTGCCCGAAAAGGGACTGCTTGCGTAATTTCGCACATGTGTGCTAATATTCGCTCGTGGACGCAAAAACCCAGAAAAGCGAGATGACCCGCACTGCCATTGTCGGCGCGGGGATTGACCTTGCGTCTGCTGAAGGGCTGGAGGCCATCACGCTGCAGGCGGTGGCTGACCGCATTGGTTTGTCCAAGAGCGGGGTGTTCTCGCGCATTGGCTCGCGAGAGGCCCTGCAGAAGGCGGTCATCGAGGAATATGGCCGGCGCTTTCTGGCCGATGTGTTTGTGCCTGCCATGCAGCAGCCCAAAGGCTTGCCGCGCCTGGACATGATTGTCCAGCTGTGGATTGTGCGCATGCGTGACGTGGAGGCCAAGTCCGGTTGCATTTTCTCTGCCGGCGCTTTTGAGCTTGACGACAGGGAAGGCGAGTTGCGCGACATGCTGTATGCAGAGGTCACACGCTGGCGCTCTGCCTTGCGGCGCACGGTGATACAGGCCGTCGAGGCCGGGCATTTGCAGGCTGACCTTGATGCCGACCAGTTTGTGGGCGAAATCAGCAACCTGGCGCTGGGCATGATTCATGACGCACGCTTTTTGCGCGACACCACGTCAGCCGAACGCGCCAGGGCCTCATGGGCACGACTTCTGAGAAGTTACAGCGCCTGAATTTGCAGGAGCGGGGTCGTGGGTTTTGATGAGTTTTCGCAGGTGTAAATTTCGCACAATCGTGCGATAAAGGGGAAAATGATGTTGGTTTTATTTGTGGGCTTGGGGGTTTACGGTATTTTTCGTGCTGGCAAGGCTGCGCTCGCATCGCTGCGCAGCCTGCCGCGCAGCAACGAGGACTGGGTCTGGTACTGAGCAGGCAGACGACATGACACGCACATCGCTTGATGCCACCTCGGATTTTTACAGCGCCAGCCGCATGACGCGGCTGTTCCGCTTTGGCCTTGCAGCTTCAGAACGCATCTGGCCGGCGCTGGCTGTTCGCGCGGCCTACCGCCTGTTCGGAACACCACTGCCGCCGAAATGGATCAACCGCAGGCGCCAATGGCCTGCTGACTGGAGCATTGAGCAGTGGCCGTTTGAAAACGCCAGCGTTACGCTCTATGCGCCGACCAGCAGCGCGCCCGACCGCGTGGTGCTATTGCTGCACGGCTGGGGCGGACATGCGGGGCAGATGCTGGCCTTGGCCGATGCCTTGCGCCGACAGGGCCTGTTGCCCGTGATTGTGGAAATGCCGGCGCATGGCCGCAGCGATGGGGCCACCAGCAACCTGCCGCAGTTTGCGCGTGCACTTGAGTATGTGGCCGCACGCCTGAAGCAGCAGGGTTATGCGCTGCATGGCGTGGTGGCGCATTCACTGGCTGCCAATGCCAGCGCCTATGCTGCCAGCCGCGGCCTCGACTCGGGCCGCCTGGTGCTGATCGCGCCACCGGCATCGCCACTTGAATACACACGCCTGTTTGCCAGGGTCTTCGGCCTGCGCGAGACCACACGCGCGGCAATGCAGCGGCGCATCGAGGCGCGTGAGGGCATTTTGATGCCGCAGTTCGAGCCCGATGCGGTGGGTGCGCGCATTCGCATGCCGACGCTGGTGATGCATGACCGGCAGGACAGCATCAACCTGTTTGCCGATGGCGAGGCCTACAGCCGGGCGATTGCGGGCGCGCGGCTTGTCGCCACCGAAGGCCTGGGCCACAGGCGCATTTTGAAAGACGGGACAGTGTTGAAGGAGGTCGCGGCCTTTATGGCCTGAGCGTTTGTCCACGTCTCTTTCCTTGCGCGGTGTGGTGATTGCTTTTAGCATGCATAGGGCCTATCTTCATACAAATCACCCCCGCGTGACTCTCGGAAAGGATTGCAATCTAGGCGCGAAACGAAGCCGGGGTAATCCCCGGTGAGGCTTCGCAACAACGAGTGCAGTCTTTTCCGGGGGTCACCCGAAGGGCTGGGGCTGCAAGGGGTGCCCCGCGTCGTTGCAGCCCTTGACCGGGGATTACCCCGGCCGGCGGCCTGCGCCTAGCGCTGCACCCCTTGCAGCCCCAGCGCGGAGGCGATTTGTATGAAGATAGGCCCTAACTACAAGGAGCGGGAAATGGGAATGCTGGACTGGACGGAAAAAAGCAGCGACGTTTTGCAGCAGGGCGGCGTGATTGCGCCCGACGAACGCCTGCCATGGCCGCAAACTGCGGTGATGGGTGTGCAGCACGTGATCGCCATGTTCGGCGCGACAGTGCTCGCGCCCATACTCATGGGCTTTGACCCGAACATCGCCATCTTGATGAGCGGCATTGGCACGCTGATCTTTTTTGTCGTCACTGGCGGCAAGGTGCCCAGCTACCTTGGCTCCAGCTTTGCCTTCATCGGTGTGGTGATTGCGGCCAGCGCCTATGCGGGCAAGGGGCCCAACACCAACCTGGGTGTTGCGCTGGGCGGCATCATTGCCTGCGGCGTGGTGTACATACTGATAGGCGTGCTTGTTCAGGCGGTGGGTACCGGCTGGATAGAACGATTCATGCCGCCCGTGGTCACGGGCGCCGTGGTTGCCGTGATCGGCCTGAACCTGGCCGGCATTCCGGTCAAGAACATGGCGTCGAGCAATTTCGATTCGTGGATGCAGGTGGTCACCTTTGTCAGCGTGGCGCTGGTGGCAGTGATGACGCGCGGTATGGTGCAGCGCCTCTTGATTCTTGTCGGACTGATCGTGGCCAGCATCATTTACGCGGTACTGACCAATGGCATGGGCTTGGGCAAACCGATTGACCTGTCAGGCATCTCCAGTGCGGCATGGGTCGGCATGCCCGGTTTTGCGGCGCCGGTTTTCAGCGCCAGCGCCATGCTGCTGATTGCACCTGTGGCCATCATCCTGGTGGCTGAAAACCTGGGCCACATCAAAGCCGTAACGGCGATGACCGGCAAGAACCTGGACCAGTACATGGGCCGCGCATTCATCGGCGATGGCATTGCAACCGTGGTGTCGGGCAGTGCAGGTGGCACCGGCGTGACGACCTACGCTGAAAACATAGGCGTGATGGCTGCGACCAAAATTTACTCGACGGCGGTGTTCGTTGTGGCGGCGCTGATTGCCATCGTGCTGGGCTTCAGCCCCAAGTTCGGCGCGCTGATCCAGGCGATTCCGCTGCCGGTCATGGGCGGCGTGAGCATTGTGGTGTTTGGCCTGATTGCTGTGGCCGGCGCTCGCATCTGGGTCGACAACAAGGTTGATTTTTCCGACAACAAAAACCTGCTGGTGGCGGCCATCACGCTGGTGCTGGGCACTGGTGATTTCACGCTGAAATTCGGTCAGTTTGCACTGGGCGGCATTGGCACCGCGACTTTCGGCGCAATTTTGCTCTACGCCCTGCTCAATCGCGGCAAGTAGGCCCCGGCACAGGGAAAGGGTCAGGACTTGTTCCTGGCCTTTTCAAGCTGGGCCTTGGTCGCGGCCAGCTCACGCTCAAGATCGGCGCGTTCGTCGATCTCCTGCGCCAGGACCTCGTTCACATCGGCGAGCTCCTGCGCGGTTTCGGTGATGCGGGTTTCGAGTTCGTCGGTTTTGAGCAGCGCCTGCGCCACTTCGCCAACCTGGGCGTGGTCGGGAATTTCCTGTTTCAGCACGGCATTGATGACAACCAGCTCGGCAGCAGACTGCTCAACGACGTCCTTGACGCCTTCATTCTGGTCCAGCGCGCGGGCCAGGGGCGTTGATGCTGGGGAGCTTGCTGTCTGTTGTGGCATGGGTCCGGATCTTTGTTCGCTGGACCGTAGGATAACGGAAATCGCATTACAGAGGACCTTTCAGCCCATTCATGTACTACTTTTTAGCTGCTGACGCTGGCAACGTGGGGCCGAACAGTTTCCCCAGCGTCGCGCCAATGCGCGCGCCTATGGCCGTACCTATGCCGGGCAGGACTGCGGTGCCGACCACCGCGCCGGCCACTGCGCCGGGCGGCACGCTCACCCTGACATCGGTTGTGGGGCCACTGACCCTGAGCGGCACGCCCACGATGCCGTCGACAAGGTCCACCGCAAACTCTGCCTCGATCTGGCGGTTGAACAGCCTTGCATTGCCAGAAGCACTCAGCGCCCCGGACCTGGCCCGTATGTCCCTGAAATAGCTGACCATGCCGTCGGGCGTGTTCTGGGTCTCCAGCAGCCCCGTGACGGAGTCCAGCGGCGTCTGGCCGCTGTGGTCCTTGCCGACGCTGCGCACCGCCTTGTCCAGGTCAAAGCGGAGCAGCTTGCCAGGCCCCATCACAAAAGGCGTTTTGGTATTGAGCGACTGCGCCAGATCAAGCGCGCTGTCGCCTTCGGCAGAGAGGGTGGTATCGCCGCTGGCGCGGCCCGATACGGCGGGCCTGCGGTTAAAGGCTTCCAGCGCGGCGGAGACTTCCACCTTGTCGGGCTTGAGCCGGCCCGACAGTTTCAGGCGACCGTTGGCGAGCTCCTGCAGGTTGATATCGCCGTTGGCGGTGCCGTCGCCCACCTTGATATCCACTGTCCATCGGTCTTCGTCGCCGCTGCGATTGAGCAGCAGCTCTGCAGGTGGGGTGATGCCGGGCCGCCTCAACGCAGCTGTTCGAGGCCGCCAGTTGGTGTCGAAATCGGCCTCGCCGTCATAAATAACGGGGATGCCGCGACGCGATATCCAGGTCACATCGCTGAACACCAAACGTGCAAGGGGCAGCGGGTCAACTGTCCACTGCCCGGGGCCACTTTGGGCAGTTGTGCTGCCGGTGCCCAGGCCACGCAGGGACATTTGCGGCACCACCGCGCCTGCAACGGTGACTTCGCTGAATTTGATACGCCGGCCCCAGAGCGCGCCCAGCTCGGGGTAAAGCACCAGTGACTTCAGGGTAATCGGCTGCTGACGGGCGATGGAGACATCCTCAACCATGACTGCCGGCGACGGAAATACACGCCACTGCACAGCCCTGATGCGAACCTCCGCGCCCAAGGCAGCAGACAGCCTGGTGGCGGTAGCCGCCGCAAGCTCTTCGTCCGAAGGCACCACGCTGAAGAGGGCGACAAGGGCAAGAACCAGCACGCAGGCGAACGCGACAAGCCCCACAAGCCATTTGCGTCCGCGCGTCATGGATGGTGTCTTGTACAGGCCATTGGCTTCAGCATAAACGGCGAAGGCACACCCGCAGCGCGACAACATGCCCGCCTGCTGTAGGCAGCCGCCTTATAGTTGCGGGCTGCTGCATCGCCACACCCATCCCGAATATCCCATGCCTATCTGGAAACAAGCCATCTCCGTCGAAGCCCTGACGGCATCAACTGCCAATACCGCTGTGTCCCATCTGGGCATTGAGTTTCTGGAGGTCGGCGACGACTTCATAAGCGCCCGCCTTCCCGTGGATCACCGCACCGTCCAGCCCTATCGGCTGCTGCATGGCGGTGTATCGGTGGTGCTGGCGGAAACGCTGGGCTCATGCGGCGCCGCTTTCGCCGCCCCGCCGGGGCACCGCGTGGTGGGCCTGGACATCAACGCCAACCATTTAAAAAGCGCCTCCAGCGGCTGGGTGACGGGCATCACCCGGCCTGTGCATATCGGCCGCACCACACAGGTCTGGGCTATTGAAATCACCAACGAGACCGGCGAGCTGGTGTGTGTATCGCGCATCACCATGGCTGTTTTACAACCGCGCTGACTGCCTTCATTCAAGTGCCAGCGTGGAACCGGCTTCGCCGGGCCGCAGATGGCGTCCCCTGCAAGGGGAGGGGAAGCTACACGCAGTGAGCTTTAGCAGGGGTTTGCTTTCATTCTTTCACTTTTCCAGTACACGTCGTCGCCGCCATTCATGCGGTTGAGCACACGTGACAGCACAAACAGCAGATCGCTCAGGCGGTTGAGGTACTGGCGCGGTGCATCTTTCAGTGTTTCTTCAGCGCCCAGTGCGACCACTGCGCGCTCAGCCCGCCTTGCAACCGTGCGGCACACATGGGCCAGCGAGGCGGCGCGTGAACCGGCCGGCAGGATGAATTCCGCCAGGCGCGGCAGGGTCTTGTTGTGTTCTTCCAGCGCCGCATCCAGCAGGGCCACGGCTTCGGGTTTGAGCAGTTCGAAGCCGGGAATGCTCAGCTCGCCCCCCAGGTTGAAGAGCTGGTGCTGCACTTCAACCAGCAGCTCACGCACGCCTTCGGGCATGTCTTCACACAGCAGGACGCCGATGTTCGAGTTCAGCTCATCCACATCGCCCATGGCATGAACGCGCAGGCTGTCCTTTGAAACCCGGGTGTTGTCGCCCAGCCCTGTGGTCCCGTTGTCACCGGTACGGGTAGCGATCTGGGAAAGTCTGTTGGCCATAAAACATCCACCTGGTTTGTTGCAATCGTGAAATGGAAATGCCCGGAACATCAATGCCGCGCAAAGGAAAAGAAATGTGTCGTAGTGCGTGATGATGTCAGCGGGGAAACATCAGGAAAAAGTGCTGGCAATGCGCCGCGCATTACGCTGGAATAGCCTTTTCAACTTTCAAAAGGATGATTCCGGATGACACTTTCCACCTCTACAGTCTCCCCCTCCAGCGTCTTCGCATCGCAAGCCAATTCTATGACGGCGCCCTGCAAGCCCCTTTACAGGCCAGCCCTTCGCACCATGGCAGCCTGCAGCTTTGCGGCTGCGGCGCTTGTTGCCGCCCATGGAGCCGCGCATGCCCAGGCAGTCGCGCCTCAGGCTGCCAACGCTCCGGCTGCCGCAGCCCCGCCAGCGCCCCGGCAACTGACCAGCACGGAGGTGAACGCCGCATTTGACCGGGCCGACGAAAACCACGATGCGCGCCTGACCCGCACGGAAGCCGAGCGCTTTCCCGAAGTCGCCAGGCGTTTTGAGCAGATAGATACCAACCGCGACACCTTTATCTCGCGCGAAGAGTTCAACAAGGCCGTGACGGGCGCGTCCTGAAACCGGATATGAAACCGCAGGGACGCCTGCATGCTTTCTACCGCTTGCTGTCCCTGCCTGTTCCTTTCTGAGCCTGCTGGCGCATAAAATTGCGGCCCTTCTCCGGTGGCATCGAAAGTGCTTGATACCGGCACTTGAATACGATGCGTCGAGAACCCACCTGGGGGTCTCTCCACCGGACACTTATGCGTTTTTATCCTCTCGCAGCGCTTGCCGCTCTGCTGCATGCCTATATCGGCTGGCGCATCGTGCCCGGTCTTGGGGCGTATCCGCGCCTGCAGGTGCTCATGCTCGCCCTGCTGGTGCTGTCTTCATTGCTGATGCCCTTGGGCCTGGTCGGCGGCCGCGTCATGAAACAGCCGTGGGCCGATCGCCTCAGCTGGATTGGCCTTCTGCTCATGGGGCTGTTCTCATCGCTGTTTGTGATGACGCTGGCGCGCGATGCTGCGCTTCTTGTACTGTGGCTTGCCAATGCTGCCGGACTGCAACTGCCGCTTCAGGCGGTGAGCCGGGTATCGGCAGAGGCAGTGCCTGCGCTGGCCCTGCTGGTCACGGTGCTTGGCTTTCTCAATGCGCGGCGCACACCCGCGGTGGTACGGGTCGATGTGCCCATACATCGCCTGCCGTCTGCACTGCACGGCTTCACGGTGGCGCAGCTCAGCGACATCCACATCGGCCCGACGATCAAGCGCGCATGGCTGCAGCGCATCGTCAGCAGGGTCAACGACCTCGGGGCTGACATGGTGGCCGTGACCGGGGATCTGGTGGACGGCAGGGTGGCTGACCTGGCCGGGCATATTGCGCCGCTGGCAGACCTGAAGTCGCGCCACGGCACCTATGTGGTGACCGGCAACCACGAGTACTACTCCGGCGCGCATGCCTGGGTGGCAGAGCTGCGGCGCATGGGCCTGACGGTGCTGATGAACGAGCATGTGGTGCTGCACCACGGCAAAACCGCCGACACAGCCATGGTGCCCCACGGCGACCCGCAGGACGATTCGCAGATCATGGCGCCGCTGGTGCTGGCCGGGGTCACTGACTACAGCGCCCACCATTTCGACGAGTCGCACCGCAGTGACCCGAAAGCCGCACTGGACGGTGCACCGCAGACAGCGCCCGTGCGCCTGCTGCTGGCGCACCAGCCGCGCAGTGCCGCTGCGGCCGCCGAGGCGGGCTTTGACCTGCAGCTGTCGGGGCACACGCATGGCGGCCAGTTTTACCCCTGGAACCTGTTTGTGCAGTTCCAGCAACCTTTCTCACACGGCCTTCACCGCCTGAAAAACCTGTGGGTCTACACCAGCCGCGGCACCGGCTATTGGGGCCCGCCCAAACGTTTTGGTGCGCCGTCAGAGATCAGCCTGATACGGCTGGTGACCGCCTGAACTCTTTTTCCAGGACCATCGAAACCGTGAATTTGCTATTGATTCAGTAGCTGCTCACGCACGTATTTATTGGCCTGCAGCCATATTTGATATCCAAAAATGGCCTTTTTTGGGCTTTTTTCGTGCTTTTTCGTGCTCAGGCGGCTGGAAACAGGCCAAAACCGCCTTCAACGGCCCAAATGTTAATATCCATATTAACTTTTTGCGAATTTTTAACGTGTACGTTAAAAATTGGGCTACCCAAGGGCGACAAAGCTGGCCGTCGCGATCGGCCAGACTGCCATGCGGCCCCTACAACTCGCCCGCATCCCGCAGCTGCCGCTGCCTGATAACCAGCCGCGCCTGCGGTCGACCGGGCTGGACTGAATAAAAGAGCATGACATCTGCATCACCGCTCACCCAGGTTGCGGTTTCCACTACCGCATCCGGCGTGGAAAACGAAGAGTCGAGCCCGGCACCGAGCCTTGTGCGCAGCGACTGCACCAGCGCGGCAACCTGCCCGGGCTCCGGCCTGGCCATGACCAGGTCTGTTTGCTGCAGCCTGTGGTGCGACATGTACAGCGTCTGCTCGAAACGCAGGCCGTCGTAGGGTGCATCCGGCACACGCAGCACGCCGACAGCCCCCGATGACAGGCGGCGCGGCGCGCGCACGGACTGCAGGGGCGGCAGGCGTGATGCCAGCTCGCTGCTGCTCATGCCCAGCAGGGCAGTGTTGTCCAGCACGGCCTGCGCAGCTGCCATGCTGCAGATACCCGACAGGCCAAAAACAGTCACGCACAATGCCGGACGCCACAACCTTGCAGTACTGAAGAATTTCACAAACACCTCATCGACTTGCGCATGCTTGCGCGTAATGTGCAGAACGGTTTTCCCAAAATCATATGTGTGCAGTCGAAACCAATTGAAACTCTTTGCAAGCTTTGAGCGCCGGCGGTGATTGACCCTTAACCTAGCCTGAAGTTCATCGCCAGCCCGCACGTGCCACAAGGAAACGCAGGGTGATGAAGCATTTACCCCACTTTCCGGAAGTGTCCTGCCGATGGCTTCGCAATCCGACGTCCTTCAACCATGCCTTCAGGAGGCGGCCCATGCTGCAAGGCCTGCGCTGGTGCAATGCATGGAGGCCGCCGTCGCGGCGCTGCAGGATGCAGAACTCAAAAGCATGAAGGTGGCCGAGCGCGACGAACTGGCGCAGGCCTGGAGAATCCTGCAGGACAGCAAGGCCGACTGGGGCACACGTTATACGTCGGAGTTGCTGGCGGCCTTCGGGCAGTGCGCAGATATCGCCGCAGCCGAAGTGCGCACACAACACCTGCCGAAATCCGACCCGGCAAGCAGCACCCTTACCGCGGGAAGCGCTGGCCGGCTGGCGGGGATGGAAACATTTTCACTGGTCGAAGATGCCGATGTGACGCAGGCGATCGCGTCATCACGCCTGTTGCAGCAAGTCCTGCCGCGTGTGGAGCAGAGCCTTGCCGAGCTCGACAGCCTGATCAGCTCGGCCCAGGGCCTGGCCAACGTCAGGCCAGAGCTCAACCCCCTGCGCCCCGAGATATTTGCGCGCGTGCTGCAGGACATCATGGGCAGCAGCCACGGCGACACAGCCACGATGGCGCTGTGGGTCAAACACCTGGCTGAACCCCTGTCCGGGCAGATACAGAAGATTTACGGCCGCGTCATTCACCGGCTTGAGCTCGCGCATGTGCAGGCCGCGCACTACCGGGTGCTGCAGACGCCCGCTGGCAGGCCGGGGCGGGGTGCAGGCGGCGACAAGGCAGGAAACGACGGCGCACAAAAGGACGCGAGCAACCTCGAACAAGGGTGGAAGCAACCCTCGCAATACGCCGACCTCTCCAACTATGAAATCAGGGACGAGCTGTTCCAGGAGTTCCTGTTTCACGGCGGCAGCAACGCGCAGCAGGGTCTCGCGCCTTCTTACTACGCCACCGTCGAGGAGGAGCTGAACTCACTCAAGGAAGCGCCGGACTCTGCAGCCGCTGAACTGCACGGCACGGAGACAGCGGAAGAAGACAGCGGCTACAGGGCCCTGGCGGCTGTTGACAGGCCGGCGCGGCATGTGGACGTGTCGAGCCCGCTGAGCCCGAAAGTCTGGGGCAGCTACGGCCGCTCGCGCGAGCGCGCCATGGTGCGCACACAACTCAAAAAGGAGGCCACCCAGGTCGGCCAGGTACTGGGCCTGGAAGTGGTGCGCAAACTCGTCAACCAGGTGGCGCAGGACCCGCGCCTGCTGGTGCCGGTGCGCGAGGCGATCGTGGCGCTTGAGCCCTCGCTGCTGCGCCTGGCCATGGTGGACCCGCGCTTTTTCAGCGATGAAAGACATGCGGGCCGGCGGCTGATGGAGCGTGTTGCGCAGCGCAGCTTCAAATACAACGACGAATACAGCCCCGAATTTGCCCACTTCTTCGGTGCGCTGACACGGGCGTTCAATGAACTCAATGCGCTGGCGATTGCAGATGCCAGGCCTTTTGCCATGGTGCTGGCCGACCTGGAGCAGGCCTGGGACAGCCAGGACCAGGCCGAGTTCGAAAGCCGGCACAAGGTACTGAAGGCACTGCACTTTGCCGAAGAGCGGCAGGAGCGCGCCGACCAGATCGCCTTTGACATGAGCTCTCGGTCTGACCTCGACAACGTGCCCGGCGTGGTGCTGGACTTCCTGTTTGGCCCCTGGTCGCTGGCCATGGCACACGCCCGGCTGACAGACCAGCGCAACCAGATAGACCCTGAAGGTTTTGGTTCTGTCGTACCTGACCTGCTGTGGAGCGTCAAACGTGACGTGACCCTGAAACGCCCGGCACGCCTGATCGAGATGATTCCCGGCCTGCTTGAGAAGCTGCACAACGGGCTGGACATGCTGGGCCAGGCACCGCAGGAGAACGAGAAGTTCTTCGAGTCGCTGATGAAACTGCACAGGCCGGTACTCAAGCTCAGGCGGCTCAAGAGCAGGCGCGACGCCGAGGAGTCAAGCGCCCTGGCGCTGGAGGCGGAGGAACTGCCGGCCACGCCTGAACAGCGGCGTGCCAGGGCAGCAGGGCAACCCTGGCTGGGCCGCGATGAACTTGATGCCGCCGGTTTTGAAGACACACTGCCGACAGCACCAGGCGAACTTGAGGCCATGGGGGAAGAAGAGGTGGCTGTGCCGGCCATGTCTCAACCCACGCAAGATTCGGTACCCGCAGGTCTGTCTGAGGCTCCTCATGAAGACGGCATCACCAGTCCGGGCGTGAGCAACCAGGAAGCCGAAGCCATACTGATGCGGCTACGCACCGGCCAGTGGGTAGACCTGTATTCAAAACACCGCTGGCTGCGCGCCCAGCTGATATGGGCCAGCAGCAAGGCCACCCTGTTCATGTTCCTCAGCCACGGTGGACAGCCGCACTCCATGACCAGGCGCAGCTGCGAAAAACTCATCATGCAGCGCTGGTTAAGGCCAGTTGACGCCCAGGCGGTGGTGGGCCAGGCCCTTGATGCCGTCACCGCCAATGCCAGCGCCCGCGCAAAAAATCGGGCTGCATACCGCCCGGACTTTGAACCCTCGTCTTCGCCGCATGACGAACTCGAAACAGCGTAGAAGCGTGGGTTGGCGACCTTGTCCGACGCTGTGGGTCATGGCGCCCGCCGGACAATGGCAAGCATGAGCACCAAAACCAATTTCTCTTTTGAAATCTTTTACGCTGAATCATCGGCACCACCGCCTGCTGGCGACGAGGTGATGAAAACACTGGGGCCTTCGCTACAGGGATTGCTCGCAGCAAAGGACAGCTCAGCAACGGTAGTCGTCAGCGATACACACAAGGGCAGTGGCAACAAGATTGTGGAGATCACCACCACGCTGCAGGACGCGCAGCTTGCTGAAGTGCTCAAGGCATTCGGCGAAAGCCACGGGTTGACAGTCAGCGCGCTCGAATAGGACACAGCGCCCGGGCCATTCAAGCCTGCCAGACGCCGTAGCCAGCTTCCCGAAGCCCAATCCCGAGCTCGACCTCCATGTCGCGCGCGCCTTCATAAGGCATGGGGTTGTACATCTCATAAAGCCTGGGCAAAAGCCGCACGCCAAAATCAAGCACATAACGGTTGGCCTGTATGCCGGCCTTGTGTTTGTCAAAGCGCACATCCGGGTCCAGCCCCGTCATGCCGACATAGACAAAAGGCTTGCCCAGCACATAGTCAGGGTTGGCGCGGCGAAAGCGCGCGATGTTCCAGACCTCGGGTGCGAGCTCGACAACATAGACGTGGTAGTGATGACTGCGCGGTGCCCTGGCCATGGGGGCATCCTACAATCAGGAACAGCTCGCCCCCGCCGGGGTGCGGCAAACAACAGAAGAGGCCAGGAACCCCACATGCAATGGCCAACGCTTGACGGACTTTCAGATATAGCCGCCGCACTTCCTTCCCGGCCTCATGCCCTGACTCCTGCCCTGCCATTTGTGCGTGATGACGCGGGCAACAAATCGCTGTACTTCTCGCTCGACGAACTGCAAAGCCGCATGGACAGCCGCAAACCCTGGCTGCTGGAGGTGGACTACACCCGGACCATGATGGGCTTTCTGATGTTCAAACCTGCGCCGGTGCACATCGGCATGATTGGCCTTGGCGGCGGCTCGCTGGCGAAGTTTTGCTACCGGCAACTGCCCGCAAGCCGCATCACGGTGGCAGAGATCAACCCGCACATCATCGCGCTGCGCCGCGAGTTCATGATTCCCGACGACGATCACCGGCTCACCGTGCTGCAGTGCGACGGCGCGGACTTCGCGGCCGAACAGGCAGGCGGCCTTGATGCACTGCTGGTCGACGGCTTCGATGAACAGGGGCAGCCACCGGTTTTGTGTTCGCAGGCTTTTTACGATAACTGCGCACGCGCCCTGACAGCCGATGGCGTGCTGGCCGTGAATCTTCACCATGACAGCCCAGACTACGCGGTGTGCCTGGCCCGCCTGCAAAGAAGTTTTGCCGGAAATGTGGTCGAAGCGGCGGCGCTTGAGAAAAGCAACTGCATTGTGTTTGCGTCACGTACGCAGCTGCCTTCGCGTCAGCGCCTGGACCTGCGCACGGCACTCTCGGGCATGGACCGCGAGGCGAGAAAGCAGTTGCAGCCCGAGTTTGCACGCATGGTCTGGTGCATGAGCAGTACGGGCGACGAGGACTGAGTAGTGTCTCGACCCGGGGCGATCAGGCGTTCTGGAAAGTGCTCTCCTGAGCCGTATCGCCTTGCAGGGGCTCCTGCGGCAACTGGTTCTGGTCAGCCTGCCCCTGGTTTTGCGTCTGCATCTGCCCGTCGATCTGCTGGTCCACTTCTTCCTGTGCAGCACGAACCACACCCGCGTCCTCGGGCAGCCAGCTGGCCGATGTGACCAGCAGGTGAATGAAATGAAGCTTGGCCACAACGCTCAAGGGCAGCACAAAGGGATAGAAGTCCGGCTGTCCCATGCTGCGCGACATCTCGTTGAGCATGGTGGTCAGGCGCGTCCAGTCGTTCAGGAAGTCCAGGAAATTCTGCGCATCGGGATGCTCCGGCTTGTAGAGCGCATCAATCGTGTACGGCGTGAACTCCAGGTGTGCGCTTTCGGCAATCATGCCAAAGCTCAGCGCGGTATCAATCGTGTCGCGCATGTGCAGGTAGTGCGCCCAGCACTCAGCCCAGTCCTCCCACGGATGGGTGCTGGCGTAGGCGCTGACGTAATTCAACCACCACTGCGCCGGCGGACCCTGCTCGTAGTTACGCCTCAGGCTGGCCGTGTAATCCTGGGTTTCATCCCCAAAAAGTTCGTGAAAGCCCTCCATCCAGTTCGTGCCGCTGACAAGCCTGTCCCAGTAGTAGTGGCCCACCTCATGCCGGAAATGCCCCAGCATCGTGCGGTAAGGCTCGCGCATGGCCTTGCGCACCGCCTCACGCACAGCATCATCAGCTTCTTCGAGGTTCAGGGTAATCAGGCCCGTGTTGTGGCCGGTCATGACGTGCGGCCCGTTGTCGGGCGAACGCAGTATGTCAAACATCATGCCGCGCTCCGTATCTTCAGTGATGCGCGAGGCCACCGGCAAACCCAGGGCCAGCAGGGCAGATACAAGCCGGCGTTTGGCCAGCTCTATGCGGCCCCACAGCACGGCGTTGTCGGGGTGCTCTGCGTCATTGAGGTCGGGAATGATGCGGTTGAGCCTGCAGGCACGGCATAAAAGAATGGGCGGTACGCCATCATCAGCGGCCTGGACAGGCACCAGCCAGTTGCAGGCGGCGGGCGTTTGAAGATTGAGGCAGCGTGTGTAGGCCACGGCGGGCGCTGGCAGCACGTGGTTGGCATCACCCGGAAGTTGCGACTCGTCGGTATTGCCGTCCGGTTGCCACACCACCCAGGTGTCTTGGGCTTCGCCCGGCATCAGCGGCAACAGGCGCGCCTGTTCGGGGTCGTAGCCCAGCGGGGTTCCGCAGGCCAGGCATTCGCTGTTTCTGAAGAAAACCGGTACGCCACACTTGCAGCGATAGGCGCGTCCGGCGAGTGTTGCAAGATGCGGCGACTGAAGCGACAGGGCAGGAACGGGATTGCCGGAGGGGGCGTTCTGGCTGAAATTTGGGCTGGATGAAGACATGGGCTGGAAACGGATTTTTTGTGTTTGTGCCGGACCGACCGTCGATGCCAGGGCGTTCGCGTGTAAACAGGCAGTTTGACACGCGCGGTGCCTGCCGTCATACCCGCTTTTTCTCCTTGCCTTGTCAGAAATCACCGACGCCGGGTTTTTTGGACAGCCTCCAGCCCAAAAGGGGCCAAGCTTTTATCATGGAGGCCTGTAATCGCGGTTTTTTTGCAGCTTTTTCAGGCTCTGCCGCACCTGCCCAACCCCTATTCAAGGAAATCCCCATGCCCACTTACCACATTGAAATGATGGAAGGCCGCACCGCCGAGCAGAAGAAAAAGCTGGTCGAGGCCATCACACAGGCCACAGTAGACATCCTGGGCAGCACACCTGAATCGGTGGACATCGTCATCACCGACATCAAGCGCGAGAACTGGGCCACCGGCGGCAAGCTGTGGTCGGAGCGCAGCTGACACGCAACCCTGCCCCAAAGACCTTCAGCCCTCCATTTTGAGCCGCCCTTCCACACTGCCTGAAATGCGCGCCCGCTACGGCGAGCGCTTCCGCTGGCTTCTCCTGCTCTCGGTGATGATAGGCACGATGGCGTCGGTCATGTCCTCGACCATCATCAATGTGGCGATCCCGGACATGAGCCACCACTTTGTGCTGGGGCAGGACAGGGCGCAGTGGGTGACCTCGGGTTTCATGGTCGCCATGACGGTGTCCATGCTGACCACGCCGTGGCTGCTCGCGCGCTACGGCTACCGCTACACCTATGTGGGCACGATGCTGCTGCTGATGGCGGGCGGCATTGTGGGCGGGCTGGCCAACAATTTCAGCCTGGTGCTGGCCGCGCGCGTGGCCGAGGGCCTTGCCGCAGGCGTGGTGCAGCCCATACCGGCCATCATCATCATGCGGGCCTTTGCACCGCATGAGCAGGGCCGGGCCAGCGGGCTTTTCGGCATGGGCGTGGTGCTGGCACCCGCCATTGGCCCCAGCATTGGCGGCGTGCTGGTCGACCTGTTCGGCTGGCGCTCCATCTTTTTCATGGTGGTGCCGTTTTGCCTGCTGTCGATCTGGATGGCTTACCGGTATGTGCCCATGAATTCACCGGGCGGTGCTGCGGCTGACCGCAATGGTGCACGGCTTGACTGGCTGGGGCTTGTGATGGGCGCAGCCGGCACGCTGTGCCTGCTCAACGGCATGGTCGAACTGCATGGCAGCGATACCGCTGAGGCGGTGATATTGCTGGTGGCAGCTGCGCTGATTTTTACGGCCTTTGTCTGGTGGCAGCGCCACCAGTCGGCCAATGGCGGTGCGCCGCTGATGAACATGGCGCTGTTTGCTTTCAGGCCTTTTGCAATGGGCAGCATGGTGGCATTCATCTACGGCACTGCGCTGTTCGGCTCGACCTACCTCCTGCCGGTGTACATGCAGCTGGGCCTCAACCTGTCGGCCTCGCATGTGGGCACCATATTGCTGCCCGCAGGGTTTGTGCTGGCCATCACGATCGCCGGTGTCGGCCGCCTTGCAGACAAACAACCGACCTGGCTGCTGGTCGGCATCGGCCTCGGGCTGCTGACTGCATCGTTCGCACTGATGACCACCATCACGCTCACCTCCGGCCTGTGGATACTGGTCATGCTGTCCATCGTCGGCCGTATCGGGCTGGGTTTTATCCTGCCTTCGCTCAACCTCGGCTCGTTGCGCCCCCTGCATGAGAGCCTGCTCTCGCAAGGGTCGAGTGCCATCAGTTTTGTGCGCATGCTGGGCGGCGCCATAGGCGTGAGCCTGTGCGGCATCGTGCTGGAATGGCGCTTGAGCGTGCATGGCGACTCGCTGGTCAACCCGGTGAGCAGCCCGGCGCGCCTGGCGGCCTTCAACGAGTCGTTCATGATGCTGGCCACCCTGTGTGCACTGGCCATGCTGGCCGCCTGGCAGTTGCGGGTGCCGCCGGCAGCTGAAGAAAAAACGGCGGGGAAGGACTGAACCATGTGTCAGCTGCTTGGCATGAACTGCAACACGCCGACAGACGTGACCTTCAGCTTTCGCGGCTTTGCACAGCGCGGGGGCAACACCGACCACCATGCCGATGGCTGGGGCATCGCTTTTTTTGAAGGTGACGCCTGCGAGGACTGCGACAAGGGACTACGGCATTTCGTCGATCACCAGCCTGCATCCACATCACCGGTCGCAGAGCTGATCAGCCGCTACCCCATCAAGAGCCGCAATGTGATTTCGCATATCCGCAAGGCAACCCAGGGCCGCGTTGCGCTGGAGAATTGCCACCCCTTCGTGCGCGAACTCTGGGGCCGCTACTGGGTGTTTGCACACAACGGCGACCTTGCAGACTTTGCGCCGCGGCTGCACGGCAATTTCAGGCCAGTAGGCACGACAGACAGCGAGCGCGCCTTCTGCTGGATCATGCAGGAGATGGCCAAGTCGCATGCGGGCGTGCCCAGCATTGAGGAGCTGAGCATCACGCTGCGCGAACTTGCGGCGCAGATTGCCACGCACGGCACCTTCAACTTTTTGATGAGCAATGGCGAGGCCTTGTGGGCACACGCATCGTCAAAGCCTGATTCGCAGATTCTGTATTACGTGGAGCGCAAGCACCCGTTTGCCCATGCCACGCTGAGCGATGAGGACGTGAGTGTCAACTTTGCTGACCATGCAGGGGCTTCGGACAAGGTCGCCGTGGTGGTGACTGCACCGCTGACCACCAACGAGAACTGGACGGCATTTGCACCGGGCGAGCTCAAGGTGTTTGCAGGCGGTGCGCTGCTGGGTGTCTAGACTTCAGGCCGCTTTCAGCGCTGCTTCGAGGGCATCGACAAACATCGCGGCCACATCGAAGCCGGTCTGGTCGAAGATTTCCTGGAAACAGGTCGGGCTGGTGACATTGATCTCGGTCACCGAGTCGCCAATCACATCAATGCCCGCAAGCAACAGGCCACGAGCGGCCAGAACCGGCCCTAGCGTGTTTCCGATTTCTGCATCACGCGCCGACAGCGGCTGCGCCACGCCCTTGCCGCCTGCCGCGAGGTTGCCTCTCACCTCACCGCCCTGCGGTATGCGCGCCAGGCTGTAGGGCAAAGGCTTGCCGCCTATGACCAGCACGCGTTTGTCGCCCTGGGCGATGGCGGGCAAAAACTTCTGCACCATCACGCTTTGCACGCCGCCCTTGTTCAGCGTCTCGATGATGCTGCCCAGGTTCATGCCGTCGTGTGTCACGCGGAAGATGCCCATGCCGCCCATGCCGTCCAGCGGCTTGAGGATGATGTCCCTGTGCTCTGCGTGAAAGCGCTTGATGTCTGCCGCATTTCGCGTGACCAGCGTCGGGCCGCTGAACTGCGAGAACTCCAGCAGCGCGAGTTTTTCAGGGTGATCGCGCAGGGCGCGGGGTTTGTTGAATACTTTGGCGCCTTCACGTTCGGCCTGTTCCAGCAGGTGCGTGCTGTAGAAAAATTCGCTGTCAAACGGCGGGTCCTTGCGCATCAGCACGGCATCAAAGCCGGCCAGCACCTCGACCTGGTCAGGGCGCTTTTCATCAGCCACAAACCATGTGTCGGGGTCGCCCGTGAGCGTGATGTGGCGCACATGCGCGCTGACCTTGCCGCCGGTCTGCCAGCTGATGTCCTGCGTCTCGCAGGCGCTGATGCGGTGGCCGCGCTTTTGCGCCTCACGCATCATGACAAAGGTGGTGTCCTTGTATATCTTGAAGGATTCGAGCGGGTCGGCGACGAAGAGGATGTTCATGGCTGTGGATGTTCAGGGTGCCCGCGTGGATGAGGGCTTGCCGTATTGTTGTACAAACAGCGCCAGCGCGCCGGCGACCACGCCCCAGAAGGCGGAGCCGATGCCGGCAATGACGACGCCGGAAAGCGTGACGAGAAAGGTAATCAGCGCGGCTTCGCGGTGCGATTCGTCCTTCACGGCGGCCGCGAGTCCACTGCCTATGGTGCCCAGCAGGGCCAGCCCCGCAATCGCGACCACCAGCTCTTTCGGGAAAGCCGTGAGTATGCCGGTGACGGCTGCACCGAAAGTACCGATGACGATGTAGATCAGCCCGCAGGTCGCCGCAGCGGTGTAGCGCTTGCCCGGGTCTTCATGCGCTTCCGGGCCCATGCAGATGGCGGCGGTGATGGCGCTCAGGTTCAGCGCAAATGCGCCGAAAGGCGCCAGCACAAAAGTGGCGATGCCTGCGAGGGTGATGGTTTTGGAAACCGGGATGCCGCCATCGGGCGCATCGGGGCCATAACCCGCGCTCCGTATGGCCGCCACACCCGGCAGATTTTGCGAAGCCATGGTCACCACGAACAAGGGGAGCGCCAGGCTGACGATGGCCTGCAGGGTGAAGACGGGCATGGTGAAGACCGGCACCGCCAGCGAAAACTGCACGGCCGACCACGCCAGCTGGCCGCGCAGCGCTGCAAACAGGATGGCGCCAGCCAGCGTCAGTACCACGGCGTAACGCGGCACGAGGCGTTTGGAGGCGAGGTAGATCGCCAGCATCAACAGCACCAGGGGCAGGGCGCTTTGCGCGGCTGCAAAAGCCTGGATGCCGAAGCGCGCGAGCACGCCCGCCAGCAGTGCCGATGCAATCGGGACGGGAATGCGGTCCATGATGCGCTCGAACCAGCCGGTGGCACCGGCCAGCACGATGAGCACCGCGCTCACCATAAATGCGCCGACCGCCTCGCCCATGGAGAAGCCGCCAGCGAGGCCAGCCGTGGCGAGCACTGCGGCACCGGGCGTAGACCAGGCAATCATCACCGGCTTTTTGAGCCAGATCGAGGGTATGGCCGAACACAGGCCCATGCCTATGCCAAGGGCCCACATCCACGATGCAATCTGCGCGGGAGTGGCGTTGAACGCCAGGGCGGCCTGGAAGACGATGGCAACCGAACTGGTGAAGCCGACCAGCACGGCCACAAAACCGGCGGTGAAGGCCGAGAGGTTCAGGTCCCTGAAAAACTGCATGCAGGGATTCTGGCAGGTCGCCACATCGTGCGCCGGGCCGGGGCTTCTGCCCCCTTGAATCGACGCAGGCTCAGATTTCTATCTTGCTGCCGAGCTCGACCACCGCGTTGTTCGGCAGGTTCAGAAAATCAGCCGCACCGCTGGCGTTGTGGTGCATTTGCGCAAACAGCTTTTCACGCCAGGTCGCCATGCCGCCGCCTATCGTCGGCACCACCGTGTCACGCGAGAGGAAGTAGCTGGTGTTCATGGCTTCGAGCTCGCAGCCTCGGCCCTTGATCTGCTGCAAGGCCTTGGGCAGGTCCGGGTCATTCTTGAAACCGTAATGCACCTTGACCTGCCAGCAATCATGCCCGAGCGATTCGATTTCAAGGCGCTTGTTCATGCCTATCCAGGGCACCTCGTGGTTGCGGACAGTGACAAACAGGTTCTGCTCATGCAACACCTTGTTGTGCTTGAGGTTGTGCAGCAGCGCGTTGGGCACGGTGCCGGGCTCAGCCGTCAGGAAGACCGCCGTGCCTTCAACCCGGGCAGGCGGGCTGACGAACACCGCATCAAGAAAACTGGGCAGGTCAATGGCATCGGTGCGCAGCTTTTCGTTAAGGATGTACCGGCCTTCCTTCCAGGTGATCATGAGCGTGAAGACCACGCCACCGATCAGGAGCGGGAACCAGCCGCCTGCAAAGAGCTTCATCAGGTTGGAGGCAAAGAAGGCGAAATCGACCACAAAGAAGACACCGGTTGCGGCAATGCACAGGCCCAGCGGGTAGTTCCAGCCGTAGCGGATCACAAAGAAGGTCAGCACGGTGGTGATCAGCATGTCGGTACAGACGGCGATGCCATAGGCCGCAGCGAGGTTGCTGGAAGAGCGGAACATGACGACCGCCAGCACGATGGTGACGAACAGGCCCCAGTTCACAAAGGGCATGTAGATCTGGCCGGTGTCGCGCACGCTGGTGTGCTGGATGTTCAGGCGCGGCAGGTAGCCCATCTGTATCGCCTGTTTGGTGACGCTGAAGGCGCCCGTGATCAGCGCCTGCGATGCGATCACTGTGGCCAGTGTGGCCAGGCCGACCAGCGGCAGCAGGGCCCATTCTGGCGCCATCAGGAAAAACGGGTTCTTGACCGCATCCGGGTTGCTGAGCAGCAGCGCGCCCTGGCCAAAGTAGTTCAGTACCAGGCAGGGCATCACGACCGAGAACCACGCCAGGCGTATGGGGCGCTTGCCGAAGTGGCCGAGGTCGGCATACAGCGCCTCGGCGCCGGTCACGCAGAGCACCACGGCGCCCAGGATGATGAAGGTGGTGCCGGGGTTGTCCCACATGAAGCGCACGGCGTAATGCGGGCTGACGGCAAACAGGATTTCCGGATGCGTGACGATCTTCGACACACCCAGCAGCGCAATCACACAGAACCAGACCAGCGTGATGGGTCCGAAAAACTTGCCTATGCCCGCAGTGCCGTGCTTTTGCACCGCGAACAGGCAAAAAAGGATGACCAGCGTGATGGGGATGACGCCCTGCTTGAAAGCCGGTGACACGACTTCAAGGCCTTCAACCGCCGACAGCACCGAAATCGCCGGGGTGATGACCCCGTCACCATAAAACAGCGAGGTGCCGAAAATGCCGACCACCAGCAATATGCGGCGCAGCCGGGGTTTGTCTTTCACGGCGGTCGACGCCAGGGCCAGCATGGCGATCAGCCCGCCTTCGCCGTTGTTGTCGGCGCGCAGCACCAGCGCGACGTACTTGATGGACACGATGACCGTCAGTGTCCAGAAAAAGATGGAGAGGATGCCGTAAACGTTTTCGGGTGTGAAGGGGACATGGCCTGAACCAAATACTTCCTTCATGGCATACAGGACACTGGTGCCGATGTCGCCGTAGACGACGCCGATGGCGCCCAGTGTGAGCGCCGCGAGAGATGATTTTTTACTTGACACAAAAACTTCCCGTCTTTGGCTGCGGCGGCCTGCGGGCTTTCAGGGCCTGCGGCAGACCCGGCCGGCAGCGGCGGGAATGGTTACCTTTGGGAACGCTATTTTGCGCCTCCCGACGGTGCTTGCAAGTCGGCCTTAACCCCTAAAAGCGAACTATTGGGGGCTTTGTTGCAGCGCAACAACTGGTGGTCGAAATGCGCTGGACAAGCCCGGCGATGCGGCACCCGGGACGCACTGCAGCTGCGCCGGGAGCGTTAAAAAAGCCCCTTTCGGGGCTTGCCGGGATACTTTTCAGTCGTAAATCTCGGCGTCCGGATCGGTCGCTTCCAGTTCGTAACTGGCGGCCAGCATGGCCAGGCGGCCGATCACGCCATACATATAGAAGCGGTTGGGGCTGCTGGAGCCTGGCTTTTCACCGGGCTGGGGCAAGCGCCCGCTGTCGGCAAAGGCCAGCGGCACAAAGCTGGCACCGGGTGCGTTGAGGTTTTCGTCGATGCCGCGATCCGGGTGCACGCGGTAGAAGCCGCCCACCACATAACGGTCCATCATGTAGACCACGGGCTCGGCCACCGCGTCCTGCACGCGCTCATTGGTCAGCACACCCTCCTGGATGATCACCTCGGTCAGCGGCTGGCCGTCCTTGGTGGTGCTCATCTTGTTTTTGGTCTTGCGGTTCAGCGCTTCGAGGTCTTTCACGTCGCGCACGGTCATGATGCCCATGCCGTAGGTGCCGTTGTCGGCCTTGACGATGACAAAGGGCTTCTCGTTGATGCCGTATTCCTTGTACTTGCGGCGAATCTTGTTCAGCAGCGCATCGACGTTGCTGGTCAGGCACTCCATGCCGCCGCCCTCGGCGATGTTGACCTCGCTGCATTTTTCGAACATCGGGTTGATGAGCCACGGGTCTATGCCCAGGAGCTTGCCGAAGCGCTTGGAGATTTCTTCATAGGCCTTGGCGTGGCGCGACTTGCGGCGCACCGACCAGCTGGCGTGCGTGGGCGGCAGCAAATACTGCTCGTTGAGGTCTTCCAGGATGCCGGGAATGCCGGCCGACAGATCATTGTTCAGCAGTATGGTGCAGGGGTCGAAATCCTTCAGGCCCAGGCGGCGGTCGGTGCGGATCAGCGGTTCTATGGTGATGGTCTCGCCGGTCGGCAGGGTCACCGTGGTCGGCTCCTTGATATCGGACGACAGCGATCCAAAACGCACATTCAGGCCGGCCTGGTTGAAGATGCGCCGCAGCTGCAGCACGTTCGACAGATAGAAACTGTTGCGCGTGTGGTTCTCGGGCACGACCAGCAGGTTGCGCGCTTCGGGGCAGATTTTTTCAATCGCGGCCATGGCGGCCTGCACGGCCAGCGGCAGCATCTCGGGGGTCAGGTTGTTCCAGCCGCCGGGAAAAAGATTGGTGTCGACAGGCGCCAGCTTGAAGCCGGCGTTGCGCACATCGACGGAGCTGTAAAACGGGGGCGTGTGCTCCATCCACTCCAGGCGGAACCAGCGTTCAATCGCCGGCATGGAGTCGAGGATGCGCTGCTCGAGTTCGTTGATGGGGCCGTTCAGGGCGGTGATGAGATGCGGAACCATGCGGCCACTTTCGATTGAGGATTTTGTTATGCGGTGTGGCTATAACACTCTGATTTTAGGGAGATTGGGGCTTGGCCCTCCGGTTACAAGGGGTAACGCCGACGGAAACAGCCAGACTGGCAAGCAACACAAGGAGATCTGACATCGCGCATCAGTTTTAACGTACACGGCAAAAATTTAATGCATACGTTAAAAACCGACGAAAAGTTAACTTCCATATTAACTTTTCGGGCTTTCAAAGCGTTTTAGGGCGCCGACAGCCGTCAAAAAGGCTAAAAAAAACCAATTTCTGGTGCCAAATCAGGCTGCAAGCCAATAGATACCAGCGTGAGCAGCTACTGGATTAATAGCAATCGACTTGGCCCAAACCCCCAGTGGATGAGCCACCCGGCGCTCAGGTGCGCACTTCGCCGTTGCCCAGCACCACGTATTTCAGCGATGTCAGGCCTTCGATGCCGACCGGGCCGCGGGCGTGGAACTTGTCGGTCGAAATACCGATTTCCGCGCCCAGGCCGAACTCGAAACCGTCTGCGAAGCGGGTGCTCGCATTCACCATAACGCTGGCCGAATCAACCTCGCGCAGGAAGCGCTGGGCATGCATGTGGTCGCGCGTGATGATGGCGTCGGTGTGGTGGCTGGAGTACTGGTTGATGTGCTCAATCGCTTCATCAATACCGGCCACCACCTTGATGCTGATGATGGGCGCGAGGTATTCCTCGTACCAGTCCTGCTCGGTCGCGGCGCTGATGGTCGCCTTGGCGGCGATGGCGGGCTGCGCCTTCAGTATTTCGCCCGCCGCAGCGTCGCAGCGCATCTCCACACCCTTGTCGGCGTAGATGGCGGCGATTTTTGGCAGGAATTCTGCCGCCACACCTTTGGCGACCAGCAGGCCTTCGCTGGCGTTGCAGGGGCTGTACTTGTTGGTCTTGGCGTTGTCGGCCACCGTCACCGCCATGGCGATGTCGCAGGGGTCATCGACATAGACATGGCAATTGCCGTCCAGGTGTTTGATGACGGGTACTTTGGCATCACGGCTGATGCGCTCAATCAGGCCCTTGCCGCCGCGCGGGATGATGACATCCACATACTGCGGCATGGCAATCAGCTTGCCGACGGCTTCACGGTCGGTGGTCGGCACCAGCTGCACCGCCTCGGCAGGCAGGCCCGCTTCAACCAGCGCCTGCTGCACCAGCGCGGCCAGCGCCTTGTTGGACTCAATCGCTTCCGAGCCACCACGCAAAATGCAGGCATTACCGCTCTTGATGGCCAGCGAGGCCGCCTCGATCGTCACATTCGGCCGACTTTCGTAAATCATGCCAAACACGCCAATCGGCACGCGCATCTGGCCGACGCGGATGCCGCTGGGCTGTTGCTTCATGCCGATGATTTCGCCAATCACGTCAGGCATGGCGGCGAGTTGCTCGCAGCCGAGGGCGACAGTAGCGAGGTCTTTGGCCGTGAGTTTGAGGCGATCAAACAGCGGCCCAGCCAGACCGGCTGTTTTTGCGCGATCAAGGTCGCGCTGGTTGGCCGTCGCCAAGGAATCAGTGTTTTGTTTAAGCAGTGCCGAAAGCTTGAAAAGCGCCGCATTTTTGACAGCCGCCGGGGCACGCGCCATGGCCGCAGAGGCCTTCTTGGCCTGCGAGCCGAGGGTATCCATCAGGCGCGAGACATCGCTGTCCTGGGAAAGTGCATTGTGTAGATCGGGCGCGTTCATGCCCCTATTTTCTCTCAGATGTGGCCCCCACGCTTTTCGCTTCGCGTAATACGCTGCCCCCCGAGGGGGCCGCTGCGCCTTGCGGCCGGCAAAGCCGGTCCGCGGCCCCTGCTTGCGAAAACCTCGCTTCGCTTGTTGCCGCTGACGTCTTAACGGGATCGTGGCGAGGCCGGCCGGGCCGCGCACTGCTCGCACACCATGCCCGCCAGCCGGTGCAGGGCCTGCCAGCCGCTGGCTGGCCAGTCGGGCTGCTTCAGGCCCTTGACGATGCCGTCAACCTTGTGCGCGGCCTGCAGCAGGTTGGACAGTGTGGTGTCGCCAATTTGCGGCAGCACGCGTTCAAAGAGCTTTTCCTTCACGCCCCAGACGCGGTTGTCGCGCAGGGCCATGGGCATGGGCCGGCCGGCGGCAATGGCGTCTTTCACGCGTTTCATGCTGCGTATGTCTTCAGCCAGCGCCCAGTGCACCAGCACCTCTGATTCGCCTTCGGCCTGCAGGCCTTCGAGCATGCGCGCCACACGCACCGACTGGCCGCCCAGCACGGCTTCCGCCAGCTTGAAGACGTCGTAACGCGCCACGTTGAGCACGGCGTTTTCGACCTGCTCAAAACTCAGGGTGCCATCGCCAGCGCCAGACTGCGCCGGGTACAAAAAGCGCCAGCTTCTGGATTTCCTGGTGCGCGGCCAGCAGGTTGCCTTCGACGCGGTCTGAAAAGAACTGCAGCGTGCGCTGACCTTCTTCACCGGCGGCCACACGCTGGCCCTGCATCTGCAGGCGCTGGGAAATCCACTGCGGCAGGTTGCGCCTGTCGATGGGGTCGAACTTGACGGTGACGCCGAAGCTCTCGAGCGCGCCAAACCAGGCGCCCTTGGTCGTCATGCCGTCCAGCTTTGGCAGCATCACCAGCGTCAGGGTGGAATCATCGCCCTGTGCGCGCTCGGCAATCTGCTGCAGCGCGACCGAGCCGTCCTTGCCGGGCTTGCCGCTGGGGATGCGGATCTCCACGATCTGTTTGTCCGCAAAGAGGCTGAGCGAACCGCCACTGGCCAGCACCTCGCTCCAGTCGAAATGCGCGCCGGCCACCGTGTGCACGGTGCGTTCGGTGTAACCCTGCTGGCGCGCCTCGGCCCGCAGCGCATCGGCAAACTCCTGCACCAGCAGCGGCTCGTCGCCGTGCAGCGTGTACAGGCTTTTCAGCCCGCGCTTGAGGTGCTCCTGAAGTTGTGCGGGCGCCAGGTTCATGCTTGGTACCCCAACCCGAAAATATCGACACATGAAAGCGCGTCTTCGCGCCCATGGCGGCGTTGCAACCCTTGCGAAGGCGCACAGCCTTCACTGCGGCTTGCGCCTTGCCCTGAACGCGAATCCATCACTTTCATTTTGTTTCGCTACTTCCGGGTTGGGGTACTAGATCTCGGTCACGGCCGCCAGGCGGCGCATGATCTGCTGCACGGTGTCGCTCTGCATCTCGCGGTACAGCAGCGCCTCTTCGGACTCCTTGGCCAGCACGGCGGACTCGTTGAAACTGATGTCGCGCTGCTGCAGGATTTCTGCGTTGGGAATCAGCTCCTTGCCCTTGGCCGTGCGCAGGCGGAACACAAATCGCAGGCGCAACTGGAACTCGCGCACCAGGCCCTGTGCATTGCGGCTGACGACAATCTTTTCACGCGTCTCGCTGACGACATCCAGGATCACCTCTGCCTGGTCGATGAAGCGCCCCTCGGTGACGACGGTGACGTTGCCGCCTGATTCCAGCGAGCGGCGCAGTTCGATGCCCAGCGCAGTGCCTACTGCATACGGGATGTATATCGTCTTGAAAGGAAAGTTCGGGGCCTTGCGCAGCTCGAAACCGCAGCCGGTCAGGGCCAAAGCAGTGCCGGCGGCGATAAGGGTGAGCAGGGGACGGCGTTGCATGGTTTTCCTTTTTTGACTTCTTCTGGCTGCTGTTCAGACCACGATATTGACGAGACGGCCCGGCACCACAATCACTTTTTTCGGCGCTGCGCCCGCAGCCTGCTTCACGAATGCCTCGGTCGCCAGCGCGGCGGCTTCAATCGTGGCCTTGTCTGCCGTGGCACTGACCGTCACCGAGCCACGCAGCTTGCCGTTGATCTGCAGCATGAGTTCGATTTCGTCCTGCTGCAGGGCGGCGGCATCGACTGCGGGCCAGGGCGCGTCGAGCAAATCGCCTTGCGCAGCCGCATAGCCGAGCTCGCCCCACAGCGCGTGTGCGATGTGCGGCGTTGCGGGGTAGATGCAGCGGATCAGTATGCCGAAGCCTTCGCGCAAGGCTTCAAGCGAAGCAGCTGACGTGCCGCCCTTGAAATCTTCCAGTGCATTGAGCAGCTTCATGCCACCAGAGACGACGGTGTTGTACTGCATGCGCTGGTAGTCGTAGTCCACCTGCTTGAGCACAGTGTGGATCTCAAGCCTGAGCGCCTTGATGTCTTTTGCCGAAGCGCCTGCATCACCAGCAGTTGCCGTCATCGCCCCCAGCTTGACGCCAAAATTCCAGACACGGCGCAGGAAGCGGTAGCTGCCCTCCACACCCGCGTCGTTCCACTCCAGAGTCGCCTCGGGTGGTGCCGTGAACATGGTGTACAGACGTGCGGTGTCAGCGCCGTAACGCTCGATCAAATCCTGCGGGTCCACGCCGTTGTTTTTGGACTTGCTCATGGTGCCCACGCCTTCGTAGACGATGGGCGTGCCAGCAGGCAATGCGCCCTTGGCTTCCTTGAGTTTGGCACCGGTCACCTTGCCCGATGCATCGTGCGTGTCTTCGACCTCGGCCGGCCAGAAGTATTCAACGCCTGCGCCTTCGGCCTTGCGCGAATAGATGTGGTTGAGCACCATGCCCTGCGTCAGCAGTTTGGTGAAGGGCTCGTCAATTTTCACAAGGTCAAGATCGCGCATGACCTTGGTCCAGAAGCGTGCGTACAGCAGGTGCAGGATGGCGTGCTCAATGCCGCCTATGTACTGGTCCATGGGCATCCAGTAGTCTGCGCCTTCGGCCACCATTTTTTCATCGTTGCGCGGGTCACAGTAACGCATCACATACCAGGACGAATCAACAAAGGTGTCCATGGTGTCGGTTTCGCGCCGGGCCCGGCTTGCCGCACACGGGGCAGACCACACCGGCGTGAAAGCCAACGTGTTTGTGCAGCGGGTTGCCCGAGCCGTCGGGCACGCAATCCTGCGGCAAACACCACTGGCAAATCCTTCTCGGGCACCGGCACCGCACCATGCTCTTCGCAATGAATGATGGGAATCGGCGTGCCCCAGTAGCGCTGGCGGCTCACGCCCCAGTCGCGCAGGCGCCAGGTGGTTTTTTTCTCGCCCAGCCCCTTGGCGGCCAGGTCTGCCGCGACGGCATCCACAGCGGCCTTGAATGCCAGGCCGTCGTATTTGCCGGAGTTGATGGCGATGCCCTGCTGCTTGTCGCCATACCAGTCTGCCCAGGCATCAAGGCTGTAGGCCTGGCCCTTGACGTCGGTGACCTGTTTGATAGGCAGGCCGTATTTTTTGGCGAACTCGAAATCACGTTCGTCATGTGCGGGTACGCCCATGACGGCACCGTCGCCGTAACTCATCAGCACATAGTTGCCGACCCAGACTTCGACCTTGTCGCCTGTCAGCGGGTGCGTGACGAAGAGGCCGGTGGCCAGTGCCTTTCTTTTCCTGCGTGGCGAGCTCGGCTTCGGTGGTGCCGCCGGATTTGCATTCTTCTATGAAGGCTGCAATCTTCGGTTGGGCAGCTGCGGCCTGCGCAGCAATCGGGTGCTCGGGCGCCACGGCGCAGAAGGTCACGCCCATGATGGTGTCGGCGCGTGTCGTGAAGACGTACATGCGGCCGTCGCCAATCAGGTGACCTGACGAATCCTTGATGTCATGCGTGAAGGCAAAGCGCACGCCTTCGCTCTTGCCTATCCAGTTCTCCTGCATGAGCTTGACGCGCTCGGGCCAGCCGGGGAGTTTGGTACTCACGCTGTCGAGCAGCTCTTCGGCGTAGTCGGTTATCTTGAGGTAGTAGCCGGGGATCTCGCGCTTCTCGACGGTGGCGCCGGTACGCCAGCCCTTGCCGTCTATCACCTGTTCGTTGGCCAGCACGGTCTGGTCGACCGGATCCCAGTTCACCGTCTGGGTCTTGCGGTAGGCAATGCCTTTTTCGAGCATCTTCAAGAACAGCCACTGGTTCCATTTGTAGTACGAGGGGTCGCAGGTGGCGACCTCGCGGCTCCAGTCGATGGCCAGCCCCATCGCCTGCATCTGCTTTTTCATGTAGGCGATGTTGTCGTAGGTCCACTTCGCGGGCGGCACGCCGTTTTTCATCGCGGCGTTTTCAGCCGGCAGGCCGAACGCGTCCCAGCCCATGGGCATGAGCACGTTGTAGCCCTTCATGCGCAGGTAGCGCGCCAGCATGTCGTTGATGGTGTAGTTGCGCACATGGCCCATGTGCAGCTTGCCGCTGGGGTAGGGCAACATGGAAGCAGGCGTAGTACTTGCCCAGCGGCTTTTTTCGGGTCCGCATGGTTTTCAACACGGTAGGCGTCGGCGGCTGTCCAGTGCGTTTGAGCGCTGCGCTCGATCTCGATGTGGTTGTATTTTTCTTGCATGAGGGAAGGGGCGGGAAACAGGGGCGTCATCAGGGAAATGCGGCAGGCCGCAACCGGCGCGAAACCCGGGCTGCGGAACGGACTGATTTTAGGCGTTGCCGGGGATACGACCCCGACATGGCCACGATATGACCCCGTTGCAGCGCGCTCAGGGCTTGCCGACAGGCGCAGTAGTCGCTGCGGTGCCCGCATCAGCCACAAAACCGATGCGGTTCAGTCCGGCCTTTTGCGCCACGCCCATGACCTCGACTACTTTGCCGTAGGGCACGGCCTGGTCGGCGCGCAACTGCACTTCAGTGTCGGCATTTTGCGTAGCGGTTTCTTTCAGGCGGCTACCCAGCTGTTCGAAGGCGACGGGCTTGTCATTGAGAAAAACCTGCCCGGCCTGGTCAACCACAATAGTCACAAACTTTGGGGCATCGGCTGGTTTGGCCGCATCGGTTTTTGGCAGGTCAAGCCGTATCGCGCTGGCCAGCAGCGGGGCGGTCAGGATAAAGATCACCAGCAGCACCAGCATCACATCGACCAGCGGCGTGACGTTGATCTCGCTCATGGGTTGTGAGCCCTGGGTGCGTTCAAGCCGGCCGAAAGACATGAGCCCCCACGCTTTTCACTTCGTGTAATGCGCTGCCCGCCGAGGGGGCTGGCCTTGCTTGGGGCGGCCCGGCGCGGCGGCCGTCCACGCCTGGTTCATCCATTTTTTTGCACCAGCAACTCTCTAAGGTCACGGGCGAAACCTTCGAGGTCGGCTTCGATGCGGCCAATAAAACGTCCGAAGATGTTGTAGGCCAGCACTGCGGGAATCGCCACCGCGAGGCCCGCCGCCGTCATGATGAGCGCCTCGCCCACCGGGCCGGACACCTTGTCTATGGTGATCTGGCCAGCAGACGCGATTGCCGATGAGCGCGTGGTAGATACCCCAGACCGTGCCGAGCAAACCTACAAACGGCGCAATGGAGCCGACGGTTGCCAGCAACACCTGCCCAAACTGCAGCTTGTGCAGCACGGCGTGCAATGCGTCGCGCAGAACACGCGTGAGCTGCTGCGATTTGTCGCCCGCGGTGGCCAGTGTGCCGCTGGTGCTGATTTTTGTGGCCTCTATGAGTGGCAGGACCAGCGCTTCGCGGTCAAAGGCGGCGACTTTGTCACCCGCCTCATCAACGGAGGCGGACTGCCAGAACGCTGCGGTGCTACGGGCGACGTCACCGACGGCGCGGTGAAGCATCCAGGATTTCCAGACAATCACAACCCAGCTGGCCACCGACATCAGGAGCAGCAGCACGGCCACCAGCACGCTGATGATGCCTCCCTGGGCCAGGACGCCGGGCAGGTTCATGTAGATTACTTCAGGTTGAGGACGTCGAACATGTCGAACAGGCCCGTCTTCTGGCCGGCCAGGAAGCGCGCGGCGCGCAGGCTGCCGTCGGCATAACCCTCACGGGTCGATGATTTGTGGGTGATTTCGATGCGCTCACCAATACCGGCAAACATGACGGTATGGTCGCCCACAATATCGCCGCCGCGAATGGCGGAAAAGCCAATCGCCGAAGGATCACGCGCGCCAGTGATGCCTTCGCGGGAAAACACGGCATGACCTTTGAGATCACGGCCCAAAGCCTGGGCTACCACCTCGCCCATTTTGAGCGCCGTGCCTGGAAGGCGCGTCAATCTTGTGGCGATGGTGGGTTTCGATAATTTCGATGTCGTATCCAGAGTTGAGCGCTTTGGCGGCCATCTCCAGCAGCTTGAGCGTGACGTTCACGCCCACGCTCATATTGGGTGCCATGACGATGGCAATGTCTTTGGAAGCGGCAGCGATCTCTGCCTTTTGCTCATCGGAAAACCCCGTCGTGCCTATGACCAGCTTGACGCCCATCTCGCGGCAAACGGCCAGGTGCGCCATGGTGCCTTCGGGGCGGGTGAAGTCAATCAACACGCCGGCATTCTTCAAACCTTCGCGGATGTCTGACTGGATCAGCACGCCGCCGGGATGCCCGGAAAATGCCGATGCATCGGTCCCGATGGCGGGGCTGGACGCCACATCAAGCGCGCCCCCAAGTTCGCAGTCGCCGCTCTGGCGCACCGCTGCTATCAACATCTGGCCCATGCGCCCGCTGGCGCCGGCAATTGCCAGCCTGTGCATCGCCGCGCCGCTCACCGCAGCGGGCTTTCGAGTGGCGGGTAGGCTGCTGATGGAGCGCCCACTGCGGCAGCGCCGCTGGTGCTGGGGGCCGTGGGGCCACCTGCATTGGGAATGGTGGACGGTGGCTTTGCAGCCGCATTTTTGAGCTGCTCTTCAGTCGCTTCCAGCACAGGTACAGTGCCCAGCTTGCGGCGGGAGTCGAGCTTGGAGATGAACTCTGCCTCGCTCGGCATGGTGTCGCCTTCGGAACGCTCCAGCGCGTCACCCTTGAAAAACACGGTGTACTTGAGCGACTGGGGCTCGGTGCCCTGGCGCTTCAGGGTAAAGACATAGTCCCAGCGGTCTGCATGAAAAACACTGGTCAGCAGGGGCGTGCCGAGCACATCCCTGACCTGCGCACGTGTCATGCCGGGTTTGAGCAGGTCAACCTGCTCTTTAGAAATAAAGTTTCCCTGCACCACATCAACCTTGTAGGGCGTGATCCAGTTCACCGGATTGACGGACGAGGCGCTCATGCCCTTGAAGGAGCTGCAAGCCGTCAGCAGGACTGCGACGGACGCAAGCGCCGACACCTTTAACACTGACCGGATGCTGTAACGATGATTTTCGGACATGGGATGGGGTGTAGCGATATGATTGGCCATTGTAGCGGCTGGGTACCTCTGTGCCCGGTCCCGCCCGGGGTTGCCAGCAGCGTACCTGGGTCGCATTTCAAAGAGAATTTCAATGAGCAACATCGACGAACTCAAAAGCACCGGCCTCAAGGCCACCTTGCCGCGGCTGAAGATTCTGGACGTGTTTCAGAAAAGCACGCAGCGGCACCTGACGGCTGAAGATGTGTTCCGTGTCCTGCTCGAAGACCGCACCGACATCGGGCTGGCGACTGTTTACCGCGTGCTGACACAGTTCGAGCAGGCTGGCATCCTGAGCCGCAGCCATTTTGAGAGCGGCAAGGCGGTTTACGAAATCAACGAAGGCCATCACCACGACCACCTGATCTGCACATCGTGCGGCCGCGTGGAAGAGTTCTACGACGCAGAAATCGAAAAACGCCAGCAAATCGTGGCCAAGGCCAAGGGCTGGATCCTGCAGGACCACGCCATGTCTTTATATGGCCTCTGCGCGACCTGCGCAGACAAGAAGTAGCCCCCACGGTTGCTCACTTCGTGTAGCGCCCTGCCCCCCGAGGGGGCCGCTGCTCCTGCGGCCCGGCGAAGCCGGTTCCGCGGACCCTGCTTGCGAAAACGGGGACCTTACCTGGCGACTCTGGCTACTCGTCTTGTTCCATGGCGCGGCGGTGGCGCTCTACAAACTCTTGATAAGTGTGTATGCCGCGCAGCTGCAGGATGGCATTGCGCACGGCGGCTTCTACCAGCACTGCGATGTTTCGGCCGGCCTCCACCTGGATGATGACCTTGCGCACCGGTATGCCCAGCACGTCCTGTGTCAGCGGCTCATAGGGAATGCGTTCGTACTCACGCTCCAGCGTTTCGCGCCTGACCAGGTGCACGATGAGCTTGAGCCGCATTTTGCGGCGCACAGCCGTCTCGCCAAAAATCGCCTTGATGTCGAGCAGGCCTATGCCACGCACTTCCAGCAGGTTTTGCAAGAGGTCGGGGCAGCGCCCTTCAATCGTGGTCTGGTTGATGCGGTAGAGGTCCACCGCGTCGTCGGCCACCAGGCCGTGGCCGCGGGAAATCAGCTCAAGGCCCAGCTCGCTCTTGCCCAGGCCGGACTCGCCGGTGATCATCACACCCATGCCCAGGATGTCCATGAACACGCCGTGCATGGACGTGCGGTCGGCAAAGTGTTTTGACAGGTAGGCGCGCAGCACGTCAATGACAAACGCGGCCGATTCAGGCGTGGCGAACATCGGCATCTGCGCGCGCTCGCACATCGACAGCAGCGTATCGGGCGCCGTCTGGCCGTCGGCCACGATGAGCACAGGCGGCTCCAGCGTGATGATGCGCGAGATGCGGCGGGCGCAGTCCTCAGGGCTGGCGCTGGTCAGATAGGCGACTTCGCGCTCGCCCAGGATCTGCACCCGGTAGGGATGGATGTAATTGAGGTAACCGACCAGGTCGGCCCCTGAACGCGCCGCACGCACAGCCACCTCGTCGAAACGCCGCTCGGAAGCACCGAGTCCGGCCACCCACTCCCACTTCAGTGCCGATCTGTGGTCTTCAAACAGGACGTCGGCACTGATGGCGGTGGGCTTCATGCCTGCAGGCTCACAAAGTAAGAGGGAAAGAAGGCGGTATCAGGCGCTGGCCTGATGGGCCGAACGCCAGGAGGAGATCAGCGTGTGCAGCGCAACGGCATCGGTGCTGGTCTTGAGCTGTTCGCGCAGGACGCTGTCGCTGAGCAGCTCGGCAATTTCGGAAAGGATCTCAAGATGCTTTTGTGTCGCCGCTTCAGGCACCAGCAAAAAAATCAGCAGGGCGACGGCCTGCTCGTCCGGGGCATCAAACCCGATGGCCGCCTGCAACTGGAAGACGGCCGCCATGGGCGCCTTGAGCCCCTTGATACGGCCATGGGGGATGGCCACGCCATGCCCGAGACCGGTCGAGCCAAGACGTTCACGCGCAAACAGGCTGTCCGTGATCAGCGCGCGGTTGAGCCCGTGCTGGTTTTCAAACAGCAACCCGGCTTCTTCAAAAGCGCGCTTCTTGCTGGTCGCTTCAACACTGACCAGCACCTGCGAGGGAGGCAAAATTTGCGAAAGACGGTTCATGGCATTGTTAGAGGGCGAATTATGCACTTTACCGTGAGTTCGACGCCATTGCGCACATAAAAAAGCCGCCAGACTGTGGCGGCTTGCTTTTTGGGGCTCTTCTGCCCGTATCCGTTGTATTCAGGCCAGCGGTATTTCCTGGCGTTTGGCGGCCTGGTGGTGATGATCCTGGGTTTTTGTTTTATAGCGGCTCACCTGGCGGTCCAGCTTGTCGGTCAACTCGTCAACAGCTGCATACAAATCAGCGTGGGAACATTCGGCAAACAGGTCGCGGCCCTTGACATGCACATTGCACTCGGCGCGCTGGCGTCTTTCCTTTTCTTTCATGTTGTCTACCGTCAACAGGACTTTTACGTCCACTACCTGGTCAAAGTGCCGGGTAATCCGATCCAGCTTGCTTGTTACATAGCCGCGCAGTGCGGGGGTAACTTCAAGATGGTGACCGCTGATCGTCAAGTTCATAAAGAGACTCCTTTTCCACAAAAAATGGAACGGGTTGAAAAAGCCACTTGCCCTCCCAGGCAAACGGCGACGGGACACTCTCTTGTTTTCACTATGCGCCCGAAGCCGGGCAAAAGCAATCTTGCAGCGCACAAAAAATGCAACTATTTGCGCCTGCTCAAAGAACCCCGGCGATATAGCTTATGGATATATTTGCAAGCCGATAACAGACTGAAAGCATATGTTCGGCATATCCCCCGCGTTCGAGCTAAAGGAACCCCGGATCAGGGCGATCCGGCCCCGCTGCGCAGCAGCTCAGTGCGGGGCGGCCGACGGCAATGGCGTGGCACCGCGCCTAAGGACCAGCAGGCCGAACAAAGTCGCCGTCACATACATGCTGACGGAATAAATCGCGGCAGGCAGCGCCAGCTGGAAGTTGTTCAGCACCGCCAGCGCAATAAAAATCGCCAGCGTCGAGTTGTGTATGCCTATTTCATAACTAATGGCGGTTGACATGGGTTTGTCCAGGCCGGCGATGCGCGAGAGGTAATAGCCGGCCAGCAGGCTGATGATGTTGAAAGCCACCACCGCCGGGCCGACGCTCGCAAAACTTGTGCTCAGGGCCTGCCACTCCTTGAGCAGGGCACCAATCGCCACGACGGCCAGCACCACCGCACTGAAAATCTTCATCGGCTTTTCTGAGCTCGCCGCAAAGCCCGGCTTCCAGGTACGCACCCACATGCCGATGAACACCGGCACCAGCACGATGACGATGACCTCGACCACCTTGCCGGTTTGCAGCGGCACGACCTGGCCGGTTTTGGCAAAGGTGTTGATGGCCCAGTTGCTGATGACGGGCAGGGTGATGATGGACAGCACGGTGTTGATGGCTGTGAGCGAAATGTTCATCGCCACATTGCCGCCAAACAGGTGGCTGAACAGGTTGGCCGAAATGCCGCCAGGGGAGGCGGCCAGCAACATCAGCCCCACCGCGAACAATGGCGGCACGTTCAGCGCCACGATGAGCAGGTAGCAGGCCAGCGGCAGCAAAATGATTTGCAGGGCCAGTGCGATGACCACGGCTTTCGGGTGCCTGAGCAGCCGCGTGAAGTCCTGCGTGCTGAGCGACAGGCCCAGGCCGAACATGACCAGCGCCAGCGCAACCACCAGCAACTGTGTGACGACGAGGTTGCCGTTCATGACTTGTAACCTTCATCAATTTTGTCAAGCTTGCGCAGCAGTGACGGCCAGACAAAAGAGCCGCCCAGCCCGCCGGTCTGCACGCGCATGGCTTCGGCCACACCCTTGACGATTTGCGGGTTGACGCTGGTCAGCTCGCCGCCAGCCTGTGCGTCTATCTGTATGCGGCAGGTATTCTCGAAGGTGTACATGCTCAAAAACGCATCGGCAATCGTCTTGCCGACGACCAGCAGACCGTGGTTGCGCAGCATGAGGAAGTTGGCTTTACCGAGGTCCGCCTGCAGGCGCGGTTTTTCTTCATCCCTGAAGGCCACGCCTTCATACTCGTGATAGGCCAGCGAGCCCAGCACAAAGGTCGATTGCTGGCTGATGGGCAGCACGCCGCACTTCTGCGCACTGACGGCGACACCGGCGCGTGTGTGGGTGTGCAGCACACAACCTGCGTCTGCGCGCGCTTCATGCACCGCGCTGTGAATCACAAAACCCGCCGGGTTGACCGGGAAGGGCGATTCAATGATCTTGTTGCACTGGCCATCCACCTTGACGAGGCTGGAGGCCGTGATCTCGTCAAACATCAGGCCGTAGGGGTTGATGAGGAAGTGATGGCCGCTGGCACCGGACACCGACTCGGGCAGCTTGGCGGTGATGTGGGTAAAAACCAGGTCGCTCCAGCCATAAAGCGCCACCAGCCGGTAGCAGGCAGCGAGGTCGCAGCGAAGTTGCCATTCTTCGGCGCTGACGACTTCTTTCAATGAGGGGATGTGCATGTGTTTCGTCTCCTTTTTTATTCGCAGCAACGATCTGCAGGAAATAACAGCTTACTGCGGAGCGGTCAGGCTTTCCAGTCGCGCAAGATACAGCAGCGCGTGCGTATTGCCCGAATCTGGCCGCCCGCACATTTCGGGCGAAGCTGCAAGGCCGCCACACACGGCCGGCCGGCCAGGCAGGCCAAAGATGCGGCAGAGGTTGCCATCATCAAGCTGCGCACAGCGTACACCCGCCGGCTTGCCCTGCGGCATGCCCGGGATGGGCGAGCTGATGGAGGGCGCGATGCAACAGGCACCGCAGCCGGGTCGGCAGTTCATGACAGGTATGGCTTATTCACGGGCTGGAACGAATCCTGCATTGTCGCCGCCACCCCTCCACTCCACGCGGCCGCAATTGAGACGCCACAGATATGTCATGAGATGTTGCAAGCCTGTAACGCCGTCGGTATGATTTCCAGACAACATGGCGCAGTCAGCGCCATGTGCCCCTTGGCGCTTCCCTCACCTCAGGCATCCAATGAGAAAGTTCGCAGTTGTGTTCTGTATGTGGGCTGCCACGCTTGCCCACGCCGACAACCATAACTGGTTCACTGTTATCGGTGACGAGAGGAACGCCGCGCTTGACACCATACAGGTTGACCCTGAATCCATGACCTCCGGCGACATACGCACGCTGCGCGTCCGGGTCAACCGTGCGGCAACCCGCACGAGCTGGGACCAGGTTTCTTACCGTTCCTACACGTCCCTCGTCATCTTTGACTGCGTGAACCGCAGCGCGCGGTATGTATCCATCAGCTACTTCATGCAGCCGCTGTGGAAGGGCGAGTCGTACAAAACCTCTGACTACACCACAGGCACACCACGCCCCATGCTGTTTCGCGACGTGAACCCCAACCCGAGCGCACGCATCATCCGCGCCGCCTGTGTGGTGGCCGAGAGCGACAAAAAATAAATCAGGACAACAGCAACGGCGGCGGGGTGCTGCGGTAAGCGCTCGGGCTGCTGCCCGTGTGCTCGCGGAAAACGCGACTGAAGTGCGAGAGGTTGTTGAAACCCCAATACAGGGCGATGTCGGTGATCGGCCTGGCACCTTGCCCGCCCTGGCGCAGCTCGCGTATGCAGGCCTCCAGCCGCTGGCGCAGGATGTAGCTGGCCAAAGTTTCTTCTTCATCGGCAAAGGCATTGTGCAGATGCCGCTTGCTGCAGTTCAGCGCCTGCGCAATCCGTTCAATCGAGAGCTGAGGATCGCGCAGGTTGCGCGCCACATGCGCGCGTATGCGGTCTTTCAATGCGGCGCGCTGCGTCACTGACGTCACCTGGCCGGCCAGCTCCAACAGCGACAGCCGCACCAGCTGCGTGATGAGTTCACCCGCGCCGCGTGCGGCGTCTTCGCTCATGTTGGGCAGCTCCTGCCAGGTGCTGCGCATGGTGTCGAGCGCCACGCGCGAGATGCCGCGCGCACTGCCGACCTGGCGGCCCATCAATGCATCAAGCTGCAGGCCGCGCTCGGCAATCTGGTCACGCGGCAGCATGACCACCAGGTGTTTCACGCGGTCGGGGTTGTGTACCGCATAGCTGCCCGTCGTGTCGTAAATCACCCAGCTGCCCGAGGTGGCGCTGGCCTGCCGGCCCTGCTGCTCGACACAGGCGCTGCCCTGCCACGGCGCGACGATTTTCAGGTAGGCAACCTCGCTGGTGCGCGCCATATGCGGCAGGCGCAGCACGCGGTGGCGGTTCGCCTCCAGCCGGGTGAGGATCACATCGCCCGCACGCGAGGTCGCCATGTGGCCATCGAAATCGGTATCACCATAAAGGTCTGAATCGAGCCCGCCGAAATGTTTGTGCACCCACTCGCGCCACTGCGGCGCGCGGTCGCTGGCGGTGAGTTCGTCGGTACTGAAAAGGGTGGAGGCGGTCATGGTGGTGCGTCTGTCCATTAATTATGGGCGTGCAAAAGCCATCCGTGTACAGCGACCTGTCTAGGGTTAACCCGGCACGCCGTGCACCCAAAGTCAAACAGTTTGTGCGCCCCCAACAAAGCCCCTACAAGCGACGCTGCCGACCATCAGCGCTGGTTCACCGCAGCCCCGTCCGGGCCACACAAAAAGCAAAAGGAGACTCGCCATGGTTCAGCCAACACGCCGTCACATCATCAAGGGCACCGCCGCCGCCATAGGCGCGATGTCGGTCGCGCCCGGCCTGCTCGCGCAGGCAGCACCGGTGCGCATCGGCTACACCATGGCGCGCACAGGCCCATGGACAGGAGGTGCGCAGGTCAGCCAGGAGCCCAACTACCTGCTCTGGGCGGAGCAGCAAAACGCAGCCGGCGGCCTGAACGTGAAGGGCGTCAAGCGCCCCATCGAACTTATCAGCTCAGACGACCGCAGCGATGTCGAGACCTGCGTGCGCACCTATGAAAAACTCATGGGCAGCGACAAGGTCGACCTGGTACTCTCGCCCTGGGGCAGCAATGCCAACTTTGCGGTTGCACCGCTGGCCAACCGTTTTGGTTACCCCTTCCTCGCACCCACCGCGCTGTCGCGCCGCCTGGTTGAGATGAAGCTGCCCTACTTCTTCATGCTGCTGCAGCAACCCAAACCCATGTGCGATGCACTGGTCGACATGCTGAAGGCGGCAGGGGCAAAAACGCTGGCCGTGATTTACGTCGATGACCTGTTCGGCCTTGAAAACTACTCGGCCCTGAAGGTCGCGCTGCAGGGCAGTGGCATCAGCATGGTGGAAGACAAGAGCTACCCGGCCGGCGTGAAAGATTTGTCGCCCGTGCTGCGCTCAATGAAGGACAAGAACCCCGACGTGTTTGTCGGCTTCACCTACCCACCTGAGACCATTCTTGCCAGCAAGCAGGCCAAGGAAGTCGGCTTCAACCCGAAATTTTTCTACGCTTCAGTCGGCACGGCCTTCCAGCTTTATAAAAATGTCATGACACCTGCAGGCGCAGAAGGCGTGCTGGGCATGGGCTCATGGAACAGCAAAACCAGCCCCGGCGCGAAAGCCTACTTCGACGCACACACCAAAAAATTCGCCGGCAAGGAACCTGACCGCTGGGCCAGCGGCGCGTGCTGGGCCGGGCTGGAGATCCTGACGGCCGCCGTCGCAAAGCAGGGCCTGGACAAAAAGGCCATTCGCGACTACATCGCCGGCAATACACACAAGACCATCATCGGCGACATCAAGTTCACCGGTACTGAAAATACCGCAACGCCCGGCACGGTGAGCCAGTGGCAGAACGGCGAGTTCGAAGTCGTGTGGCCGCAGAAACTTGCGACCGCAAAACTGAACCCCGCCAAGGCCGCCTGGAAGTAGATAAAGATAACGCTCCCCCCGAAGCGCCTTCGGCGCCTCCCCCTCAGGGGGGCGACACCAGCGGCCCGGCGAAGCCGGTTCCGCGGTGTCCCTGAAAAAGACTCTCATGTCCACCACTGCCTTTCTTGAACTCATTGCCTCCGGCCTGATCACGGGCGGCATTTATGCCATCGTGGCTTTGGGCCTGAACCTGCAGTACGGGCTGATGCGCATCCTGAACATCGCGCATGGCGAGTTTTTGATGGTGGGTGCCTACCTGACGTGGATGGTGCAAACCTCTTTCGGGCTGTCGCCGCTGCTGATGGTGCCGGTGTCATTTCTGCTGCTCATGGCTGTTGGCGTGGCGGTGCACTGGCTGTGCTTTCGCCGCCTGACCGCGACTTCGCCCAACCTGGATATTTTTGAAGCACGCGGCCTGATGGTCGCCTTCGGCCTGATGTTTTTTGTGCAGAACTTTGTTTCGCTGGTCTGGGGCGGCGACCTGCGCGGTTACGACTACCTCACCGAGCCGGTGAAGTTTGGCGATGCGCAGTTTGCCGGCAACAAACTGCTGGTGTTCGGCCTGGCGCTGCTCTTCAGTGGCGCGCTCATCCTGCTGCTGAAGATGACCTTGCTGGGCAAGGGCGTGCGTGCGCTCATGCAGTCCCCTATCGGTGCGCAGCTGGTCGGCATAGACACCAAACGCCTGCACCCGCTGATGTTCGGCATCGGCCTGGGCCTCTCGGGCCTGGCGGGTTGCCTGCTGTCCATGGCCTACACCATCAGCCCCTCCATGGGCGAGCCCTACACCGTGACGGCGCTCATCGTCATCACGCTGGGCGGCTTCGGCAGCATGAGCGGCGCACTCGCCGGCGGCCTGCTGCTGGGCGTGATCGAAGCGCTGGGCATGCACTTTTCAAACCCGTCGCTCAAGGCCCTGCTGTCTTACAGCGTGTTCATCGCAGTGCTGCTGCTGCGCCCGAAAGGCCTGTTCGCTAAATGAAACCAGACAACAAGTTCGCTGCGGAGCAATTTTTCGCCGGGCCGCCCCAAGAAAAATTAGCCCCCTCGGGGGGCAGCGTATTACACGAAGTGAAAAGCGTGGGGGCCAGGAATTTGCGCCCGAAAGGCCTGTTCGCTAAATGAAGGACCGCTCTATTCTTTTGCGCGATGTGCTCGTGCTCTTTGGTGTTGCGGGCTGGGCGCTTGCCTTGCCGCACTACGGCAGCGAGTTTGTCGTTTCGATGGCGCTGACCTGCCTCATGTACGTGGCGCTGTCCTCCAGCTGGGCGCTGTTTTGCGGCAGCTCGCGTTACCTGTCGCTCGCGACCTCTGCCTTCTTCGGCATAGGCGCCTACACCAGCGCACTGTCGCTGGAACACATGCCCTGGCTTGCTGCGATTGGTCTTGGTGCAGGCATCGCGGTGCTGGTGGCGGTGGTGATGGGCGCTGCCGTGCTGCATCTGCGCGGCACCTACTTTGCGGTGCTGACCTTTGGCATGACCGAACTCATTCGCCACGCCATCAGTTATTTTGAAAAGCAGGTGACCGGCACTGTGGGCCGCGTGCTCACCGTGGTGCCTGACCGCGACACGATTTACCTCACCGTGCTGGGCCTGGCCGTGCTGGCCGTCGGTGTGTCCATCATCGTGCGGCGCAGCCGCTTCGGCCTGGCGCTGATGGGCATTGGTGCCGACGAGCAGCGGGCACAGACGCTGGGTGTCAACACCCGCATCATGAAGATTGCAGGCTTTGCATTGACCGCCGCTTTTGCCGGCGCAGTAGGCGCGGCGATGTCTGTGCGGTGGACCTATATCGACCCGCACACGGTGTTCAACCCCTTCATCGGTTTCCAGACCGTGCTGATTGCCCTGATAGGCGGCGCGGCCACGCTGTGGGGGCCGCTGATTGCAGCCATCGTGTTCAGCGTGCTGGCCGAGACCCTGCGCCTGCAGGCACCGCAGCTCTATTTGATGAGCCTCGGTGTGCTCTTGATTCTGTCGGTGCTGTATCTGCCCGGTGGCCTGGCCTCACTGCGCTGGAATACCTTCAGCGACTGGTGGCGTGATGCCAAAACCGGGCTGAAGGATCTGTTCACGGCGAAGGTGAAAAAAGATGTCTGAGCAGGCCGCCTTGTTGCTCGAAGCCAGAGACGTGACCGTGCGCTTCGGCGGGCTGGTGGCGGTTGACAACGTGAGCGCGAGCTTTCGCGCCGGTGAGCTGGTCGGCATCATAGGCCCCAACGGCGCGGGCAAGACCACCTTCTTCAATGCCATCTCGGGCGTGACGCCCACCACCTCTGGCGTGCTGGTCGCCAGTGGAAAGAACCTGACTGGCAAAGGCCCGCACCGCTTTGCGGCGCATGGGCTGGCACGCACATTTCAAACGCCGCGCGTGTTTGCCGATATGACAGTGGCTGCGAATATCGAATTTGGCCTGTCATTTGCAGGCCGCAAGCGCGAAGCGCCCTGGCTGCTGCGCGATGCAGAGAGCATTCTGACGCTCATAGGTCTCACGACGCAGGCGGATTTGCCCGCCGCAGCCATCACGCCTTCGCAACAACGCCTGCTGGAGATCGGCATGGCACTGGCGACGCGGCCGCGCCTCTTGCTGCTTGACGAAGTAGCCGCAGGGCTGACCGAATCCGAGGTCGAGGCGATGGCGCAACTGATACGCCGCATGCGTGACGAGCTGGACCTGGCCGTCGTGTGGATAGAGCATGCGGTAACCACCTTGCTGCGCCATGTCGAGCGCGTGATCGTGTTGCACCAGGGCCGCAAGATTGCGGATGGCACACCGGCCGAAGTGATGCGCGATGCGGCAGTAGTTGAGGCCTACCTCGGCGACGAGATGGACGCGCACAACGCCAGGAATCCGGAAGAGGTGGCCGCATGATGATGTGGAACCCCGACCCCTTTGTGCTCGGCGGTGATGCGCGCGCGCATTTGCAGGTACGCAATCTGAATGCGGGTTACGGTGCCTTCCTGGTGCTGCGCGACATGACGCTTGAAGTCAAACCCGGCCTCACCGTCATCCTCGGCCCCAACGGTGCGGGCAAGACGACGTTGCTGAAGGCGCTGGCCGGGTTGATTCCGCGCCAGGGCGAGGTGCTGCTCAACGGCAGCAATCTACCTGAGAAAACCAATGAGATCGTGCAGCGCGGCATTGCACTGGTGGCTGAAGGGCGTCAGCTGTTTCCGCAGATGACAGTGACCGAGAACCTCGAGCTCGGCGGCTGGCTGGTGCCCAAGGCTGAACGTGCGCAGCGCCTTCAACGCGCGTTTGATGACTTCCCCAAATTGCGTGAGCGTTCGCAGCAACTGGCCGGCACCATGAGCGGCGGCGAGCAGCAGATGGTGGCCGTCGCGCGCGCCATGATGAGTGCGCCGCGCCTCTTGATGCTTGATGAACCCTCGCTGGGCCTTGCCCCCAAGATGGTCGACGAACTGCTGGCCATTGCGCAGCGCATTGCCTCTGGCGGCACCACCGTGCTGATGGTCGAGCAGAACGTGCGCAAGGCACTCGCCGTGGCCGACCGCGCTTATGTGATGGAGCGCGGCACGCTGGTTGCCAGCGGCCCCGCAAAACTGCTGGCGCGCTCCAGCGTCATACGCGAGGCCTACCTGGGTGCAGAGCAAAACGCCAAAAACAAATCCGTAAAACCTGCTGCCACGCCTGTAGCGGTCTGAAGCAGCAATCAAACAAACATTCATTCAAAGATTCACCAAGGAGTTACCCATGTCCGATCTGTCCATGCTTATCAACGGCCTCAAGGTCAGCGCTGAAGCCGGCGCCACTTTCGAGCGCCGCAACCCGCTCGATGGCGCTGTCGTCACGCGCGCGCCGGCCTGCACGCCCGCCGATGCGGTGCTGGCGGTGGAAGCCGCTGCTGAAGCCTTCAAGAGCTGGAGCCAGACCGGGCCAGGCGCACGACGTGCGCTGCTGCTCAAGGCCGCCGATGCACTCGAAGCCAAGACGCCCGCGTTTGTCGAGGCCGTGAGCGCCGAGACCGGCGCGACCGGCATGTGGGGCGGGTTTAACGTCATGCTGGCGGCCGGCATGATTCGCGAAGCAGCTGCCATCACCACGCAGATTGCAGGCGAGGTGATTCCGTCAGATGTGCCAGGCAGCCTGGCGATGGCCGTGCGCCAGCCCGCAGGTGTTGTGCTGGGAATCGCGCCGTGGAATGCGCCCATCATTCTTGCCGTACGCGCCATCTGCGTGCCGCTGGCCTGCGGCAACACCGTGGTGCTCAAGGGCTCGGAGAACTGCCCGCGCACCCACCAGCTCATCGTCGAGGCTTTCCAGGAAGCCGGCTTTCCGCCCGGCGTCGTGAACTACGTGACCAATGCCTTGCCCGATGCCGCTGCGGTAGTCGAGGCCATGGTGTCGCACCCCGCCGTGCGGCGTGTGAGTTTTACCGGCTCGACAAAAGTCGGCCGCATCATCGCCATGACCTGTGCGAAATACCTCAAGCCCGTCATTCTCGAGCTGGGCGGCAAGGCACCCATGGTGGTGCTGGACGACGCGAACATTGAAGACGCCGTCAACGGCGCGGCCTTCGGCTGCTTTGCCAACAGCGGCCAGATCTGCATGAGCACCGAGCGTCTGATTGTCGACAGCAAGATCGCCGACGAGTTCGTGAAGAAGTTCGTCGCCAAGGCCAGCGCACTGCCGCTGGGCGACCCGCGCAAGCCCGAGCCCGTGGTGCTGGGCAGCGTGATCGGCATGAACACGGTCGAGCACTGCAACCAGCTGATCGACGACGCGGTAGGCAAGGGCGCCAAACTGATGTGCGGCGGCAAGGCCACCAGCACGCTGATGCCCGCCACGGTGCTCGACCACGTCACACCAGCCATGCGCATCTATCACGAGGAGACTTTCGGCCCGGTGAAGTGTGTGGTGCGCGTGAGCGGTGTTGACGAAGCCATTGCCTGCGCCAACGACACCGAGTACGGCCTGTCATCGGCCGTGTTCGGCGGCGACATTGCACGCGCCTTCACGGTGGCGCAGCGCATCGACTCCGGCATCTGCCACGTCAACGGGCCTACCGTGCATGATGAGGCGCAGATGCCGTTTGGCGGGGTGAAGGGTAGCGGGATGGGACGCTTTGGTGGCAAGGCCGGGATTGAGGCTTTTACTGATTTGCGGTGGATTACTTTGCAGACTACGCCTCGGCACTATCCGTTTTAGGCTGGCTTGATCCTGGGTTCGTCCCGCTCGGATGGAGTTTCCGTGCCCTTCACGACCAGGCCGGGTCTCGCCCCGGCGGGCGAGGCACTTTTCTTTGCTTCGCCAAAGAACAAGTACCCAAAAGAAAGGCGACCCTGTTCGTCGTCCCTACGCTTCGCTACGGGCAACCTGCGATGCTCGGTCCAGCCGGGGTCTGAAACAACTCGCCTGCGGCTCAAACAAGTTTCAGCCCTGATCCGTCTGGCCCTGCGCTTCTCGGCTCCTCTCCAAGGGTTTGGGGATGAATATGAAGCACGGCTTCTCGCCTCAAGCGCTTCGCGCTTGAGGCTCCCCGAATTCGCACCCGAACCCTAATTCATTCCCCACCCCGTTGAGGCTGGGCCGAGCAGCGCAGACGGAGGCGGAACGTCAGGCCAAACTTGTTTGAGCGAAGCGAGTTGTTTGGACTGCCGCCGGAGTCGAGCAGCGCAGGTTGCCTGTAGCGCAGCGAAAGGACCCAGACGGCGGGTCGCCTTTTCTTTGGTTACTTTTCTTTTGGCGAAGCAAAAGAAAGTGACTAGCTGCCGGGCTACCCCCGGCTTCTGCGTGAAAGGCACAGCACAAACCAACGGCCAAGGTACAGATTTTTAACGCCTACGGCAAAAGTTTAACGTAAATGTTAAAAATCAATCGAAAGTTAATATGGGTATTAACATTTGATCGACCCAAGCCTCGCGCAGAACATTTTTAGCCCAAAACCAGCCTAAAAAAGGCCTTTTTTGAGGCACAAAACGGCTACAGCCCTTTAAACACGAGCGTGACCAGCTATCAAATAAATAGCAAAAAGTACAAACCCTAGTCCGGCTTGATCTTCGCCCTGGCAATCACTTCTTTCCAGCGCGCCTGCTCAGCGCTGATAAACGCCCCGTACTGCGCTGGCGTATCGCCTACCGGCTGTGCCGTGTCACCGCGTAGGCGTTCGGTGGCGCTGGCATTGCGCATGGCCTTGCCGCAGGCGGCTGCAATTTTTTCGATGGCGGTTTGCGGCATGCTGGCAGGCGCATTCAGGCCGTACCACTGGGTCATCTCGAAACCGGGGTAGCCGCTCTCGGCCACGGTGGGCACGTCGGGCAGCTGCGGCAGGCGCTGGCGTGTGCCGGTGGCAATGGCGCGCAGCCGGCCTGACTTGATGTGTGCCAGCACGGCGGGTGCGCCCACGGCTGCGGCCTCCAGCCGGCCCGCCAACAGGTCGGTCAGCTGTGGTCCGGTGCCGCGGTAGGGCACATGCAGCACATAGATATCAGAGGCCATCTTGAGGTATTCAAACGCCAGGTGGCCAGCGCTGCCGTTGCCGGCCGACCCGTAGCTGAGCTTGCCCGGCCGGGATTTGGCCAGGGCGACGAACTCCTTCAGGGTTTTGGCAGGCACCTCGCTGTTGACCACATAGAGGCTGGGCACCTTGGCCAGCAGCGAGACCGGTTTGAAGTCGCGGTTGGTATCAAAAGGCAGCCTGTCGAAAATATAGGGGTTCACCGCCAGGGTGCCGATGTGGCCGAGGATAAGGGTGTGGCCGTCGGTGCTCTGCGCACACTCCTGCATCGCAATATTGCCGCTGGCGCCGGGCTTGTTCTCGACGTAGACCGTCTGGCCCAGACTTTTGGTGAGTTCGCTGGCGGTGGAGCGGGCGATGATTTCAGAGCTGCCACCGGGGGCAAAGGGCACCAGCAAGCGTATGGGCTTGTTGGGCCATGTTTGTGCCTGCGCACGGGGAAACGCGCCCGCCAGTGCAGCTGCGGCGACAAGACCGGCCTTGAGTGTGTGACGACGGTAGGCGTTCATTTCACCAATCCCTTGATACGTCTTCTGATTTCACTATAGAAACATTTGCTGCATTTGGCTACGTCGATAGCCCCAAGCCGGCGCTTGCCGCAAGTGAATTTTTACAGACCTGCTAAAATGTACAAAATACCAAATCTGTACAAAATATGCATTCTGTCCCCCTGAGTGAATTCCGTGCCAATGCCTCTGCCATGCTCGACCTGGTCGAGAAGGGCGAAACCGTGCGCATTCTGCGGCATGGCAAACCTGTGGCGCAGCTGGTGCCGGTGGCGGCCGAAGAGCCCGCCAAAGTGCCGAGCTGGAAGCGTCCCTTTGAGCCGGTGGTCTTGCCTGAGGGTGTGTCGCTGTCGCAGGCCGTGCTGGACGAACGCAGCGAGGCTCCGTGGTGAAGGCCAGGTCTGCCTACGCGATGGCTACAGTGCCCACCCGTGTGATGGCCCGTGATGGAGACGCCCGGCTCATGTTCGACGCTTCGGCGCTGACCAAACGTTATGCCCGCGAAGCGGGGCGGGAACGGGTGCTGGCGCTGTTCGAGACAGCCAGCGAGCTGCTGGTGGCGGCGCATTGCAAAACAGAGGTGGCCTCCGCGCTGCTTCGCCGCCGGCGCGAAGGCAGCCTGCCGGCGTCCGAGTTTGACCGCGCCTGGGCAGCAGCCCAGCGCGATGTGGCCGACATGACGCTGGTGCCCATGGACGCGCATGTCGAGCGTTTTGCCTTTGCGGCCATGGAGCAGGGCCCCTTGCGCGGCATGGATGCCCTGCATGTGGGGAGCGCCTTGGCCACCCGTGTGGATTTGTTTGTAACGGCTGACCGCCGCCAGGCACAGGTCGCACGCGGCATGGGCCTGGCCACGGAATTGATCGAGAGTTGACTGGTCGCAAGGCCTAAAGGTTGGATATGTTTTACCCCCAGGAATTTGACGTCATCGTCGTAGGCGGCGGCCACGCCGGCACTGAGGCCGCGCTGGCCTCTGCCCGCATGGGCTGCAAGACCCTGCTGCTCAGCCACAACATCGAGACGCTCGGGCAGATGAGCTGCAACCCCTCGATAGGCGGCATAGGCAAGGGCCACCTGGTCAAGGAAGTCGACGCCATGGGCGGCGCGATGGCACTGGCCACCGACGAGGGCGGCATACAGTTCCGCATTCTCAACAGCTCCAAGGGCCCGGCTGTTCGCGCGACGCGTGCGCAGGCCGACCGCATTTTGTACAAGGCCGCGATTCGCCGCAAGCTTGAGAACCAGCCCAATCTCTGGCTGTTCCAGCAAGCGGTCGATGACCTGATGGTGGAAGGCGACCGCGTTGTCGGCGCCGTCACCCAGGTCGGCATCAAATTCCGCTCGCGCACCGTGGTGCTGACAGCCGGGACTTTTCTCGACGGCAAGATCCACGTCGGGCTGCAAAACTATTCGGCGGGCAGGGCAGGCGACCCGCCGGCCGTGTCTTTGTCGGCACGCCTGAAAGAACTCAAGCTGCCGCAGGGCCGGCTGAAAACCGGAACCCCGCCGCGCATCGACGGCCGCACCATAGACTTCAGCAAATGCACCGAACAACCCGGCGACGGCATGCCGGGCGGCATTGAGGGCGATGTGCCGGTCTTCAGTTTTATGGGCGGGAAAATTGCCCACCCAAAGCAGATGCCGTGCTGGATCACCCATACCAACGAGCGCACCCACGACATCATCCGCTCGGGTTTCGACCGCAGCCCCATGTTCACCGGCAAGATCGACGGCGTCGGCCCACGCTATTGCCCCAGTGTTGAAGACAAGATCAACCGCTTTGCCGGCAAGGACAGCCACCAGATTTTCCTGGAGCCCGAGGGCCTGACCACCCACGAGATTTACCCCAATGGCATCTCCACCAGCCTGCCGTTCGACATCCAGTACGACCTCGTGCGCTCCATGGCCGGCATGGAGAAACGCCCACATCCTGCGGCCGGGTTACGCCATCGAGTACGACTACTTCGACCCGCGCGCCCTGAAAACCAGCTTTGAAACCCGCGCCATTGGCGGCCTGTTCTTTGCCGGCCAGATCAACGGCACCACCGGCTATGAAGAGGCGGCAGCACAGGGCATGTTCGCCGGCATCAATGCCGCGCTGCAGTGCCAGGGCAAGAAATCATGGTTGCCCAAGCGCGACGAGGCCTACCTTGGCGTGCTGGTCGATGACCTGATTACCAAGGGTGTGACCGAGCCTTACCGCATGTTTACCAGCCGGGCCGAGTTCCGCCTCATGCTGCGTGAAGACAACGCCGACATGCGCCTGACCGAAAAGGGCAGGGAGCTGGGCCTGGTCGATGACGAGCGCTGGGACGCCTTCAACCGAAAACGCGATGCTGTTTCACGTGAAACAGAACGGCTTCGCGCCATCTGGGTGAACCCCAACACCCTGTCTGGGCCTGAAGCCGAGCGCGTTCTGGGCAAGGCGATTGAGCGTGAGTACAACTTTGCGGATTTGCTCAGACGCCCCGATGTGAACTACGCCGGACTGATGTCGCTGGGCGAAGGCAAGTATGCGAACCCGGACATTCCCCTGAACGATGACGTTTCACGCGAAACAAACGGCACGACGCTACCGCCCGATCTGGTGAAAAGCGTGATCGAGCAGATCGAGATCACCGCCAAGTACGCGGGCTACATAGACCTGCAGAAGACAGAGGTTGAACGCGCAGCCCACTACGAGAACCTGAAGTTGCCACCCGACCTGGACTACCTGCAGGTCTCGGCCCTGAGTTTCGAGGCCCGACAAAAGCTGGCCAAACACCGGCCCGAAACCTTGGGCCTGGCCTCGCGCATCTCCGGCATCACGCCCGCGACCGTGTCCCTGCTGCTGGTTCACCTTAAAAAGAACCTCTGGAAGAACACTGTTCCAGCCAAAGCCACGGATTCCGCTGAAGCATGAACGGGGCATCTGAAGAGAACCTCAGGCAGGGGTTGGCAGCGCTTGGCCTTGAATTGACCGCTGGGCAGATAGCCCAGCTTCTGGATTACCAAAGCCTGATCGGCAAATGGACCAGGGTCTACAACCTGACCGCCGTACGCGACCCGGCCGAGATGATGACGCACCACCTGCTCGACAGCCTGGCCGCGATTGCGCCCTTGACCCGCCACCTGCAGAAAAGCGGGTTGGAGCAGGGCAGTACTTTGCTCGATGTCGGTTCAGGTGCAGGCCTGCCCGGTGTCGTGATTGCCATTTGTTGCCCGAATGTGGCGGTGACCTGCGTGGACACTGTGGCCAAAAAAGCCGCCTTCATCAAGCAGGCAGCACTGGCCTTGAAGTTGCCCAACCTGACCGGGCTGCACTCACGGGTTGAAAACATCACCCAGTCTTTTGATGTGATCTGCTCCCGAGCCTTTGCTTCATTGCCTGATTTCACGAGCTGGTCGGCCGCAGCACTTTCACCCCAAGGCGTGTGGATGGCCATGAAAGGCAAACACCCGGCGGACGAGATAGCCGCGTTGCCAGCCAGCATTGAAGTGTTTCACGTGGAACAGCTACAGGTTCCGGGTCTGGATGCTGAGCGCTGCATCGTCTGGATGCGACAAAAAGCAGCTTGAACAGCTGTGTCACGGCTTTCGCCGTAACTTGCTGACGTAAACTCACACCCTCACTTTCAGAGGGTTTTTCATGCTCGGCTCGTTTGCTGGCGTCGCAGATTACGGCGCTTTTGTCGTCGCCATCATTGTTTTTCTGCTGATTCCCGGGCCAGGCAACCTCGCGCTGATCACCTCGACCAGCAAGGGCGGAATCTCCGGCGGGTTGGGCGCCACACTTGGCGTGATTGCCGGCGACCAGGTGTTGCTCTGGGCCGCCGTGGCCGGTGTATCTGCCGTCATGGCCGCTTACCCTAGGGCCTTCCATATTGTTCAATGGGCCGGTGCCGTTTACCTGGCCTGGCTGGGCATCAAGATGCTGATGATCAGGGCCGGCGACGCGCCCATCCTGAACATGAAGCCCAGCCACTTCTTCCGCCAGACATTGCTCATCACCCTGCTCAATCCCAAGGCGATTGTTTTCTACATGGCCTTCTTCCCGCTGTTTGTGGACCCGGCCACGCATCAAGGCCTGAAAACCTTTGGCGTCATGGCGGCGACCATTGCAATGCTGACTTTTCTTTACGGCCTGACCTCGGTACTGCTGACCTATTACCTGGCAGAAAAAATCCGCGCCAATCCTAAAGTCTCCGGTGTGCTGAACAAGATCGCCGGTGTATTCCTGATCGGCTTCGGGCTCAAGCTGGCCATCTCCAAATAACCAATAACAAGAAGCGCTCATCCACATGGCCAAAATTTTCTGTGTCGCGAACCAAAAGGGCGGGGTCGGCAAAACCACAACGACGGTCAACCTGGCTGCAGGTCTGGCCAAGGTCGGCCAGCGCGTGCTGATGATTGACCTCGACCCTCAGGGCAATGCCACCATGGGTTCGGGCGTCGACAAACGCAAGCTGGAGCACACGGTGTACGACGTGCTGCTCGAATCCGCCTCGATTGCCGAAGCACGCGTCAAAAGCCAGAAGCTGATTGACGGCGGCTGCAGCTACGACATCCTGGGCGCCAACCGCGAACTGGCCGGCGCAGAGGTCGAGCTGGTCGATGTCGAGCGCCGCGAAAAGCGCCTCAAGCTGGCGCTGGCCGAAGCCGACAAGGACTACGACTTCGTCCTCATCGACTGCCCGCCATCGCTCAGCATGCTGACCCTCAACGGCCTGTGTTGCGCGCACGGCGTGATCGTGCCCATGCAGTGCGAATACTTTGCACTCGAAGGCCTGACCGATCTGGTCAACACCATCAAGCAGGTGCACGCCAACCTCAACAAGGACCTGGCCATCATCGGGCTGTTGCGCGTCATGTTCGACCCGCGCATCACACTGCAGCAACAGGTCAGCGACCAGCTCAAGGACCACTTTGGCGACAAGGTGTTCAACACCGTCATACCGCGCAACGTGCGGCTGGCTGAAGCACCGAGCTACGGTTTGCCGGGTGTGGTGTTTGACCCGTCTTCCAAGGGCGCGCAGGCCTTCATTGCCTTCGCCGAAGAAATGGTCGCCCGCATCAAGGCGATGTAAGCAAAGCAGCTCCTGGCCGTGGCCGTCAAAACCACGGTCGCTATAAATTTAATAGCAGACTTATTCAAGCATGAACCCGCGCAACGTCCTCATCCTTCCCGGCTGGCACAACAGTGGCCCTGAACACTGGCAAAGCCTCTGGGAAAGCACGCACGGCTACACGCGGGTAGAGCAGCACAGCTGGGACAGACCCCTGCGCGGCGACTGGATCTCGCGGCTTGAAGATGTGCTGCTGTCCTGTGACGAACCAGCCGTGCTGGTCGCCCACAGCCTGGGCTGTATCCACACCGCCGCCTGGGCCTCGCACTCTAAAAACACGCACCGCGTCAAAGCGGCTTTGTTCGCTGCACCGCCTGACCTTGAACGCGAAGATCTGAGCCAGATGCTGACAAGCTGGACACCCGTGGCGACGAACAAACTCCCATTTGCCTCCGTCATGTTCGCCAGCAGCAACGACCCCTACTGCAGCCTCGAGCGCGCCCGGCAGATGGCCGACGCCTGGGGCTCGCAGTTACACAATACCGGCGATCTCGGCCACCTCAACAGCGAAAGCGGCCTCGGCGACTGGCCTGAAGCGTTCGCACAATTACAACAACTCATGGCCTGCAGCCCTGCCGCCTGAACCGACATCCAGAAAGAAAGCACGACATGGTCACCAAAAAACCCAAAGGCCTGGGCCGCGGACTCGAGGCCCTGCTGGGCCCCAAGGTCAATGAAAACTCATCCGACGCCGACAACAACACCAGCAGCGTGAGCGGCCCGGGCCTGCCCGCATCACTTCGACTTTCAGACATGGTGGCTGGCCAATACCAGCCCCGAACCCGCATGGACGAGGGCGCTTTGTACGAACTGGCCGAGTCCATCAAGGTTCAGGGCATCATGCAGCCCATCCTGGTCAGGCGCCTGACCAGCGGTGCCAATGACGGCAAATACGAAATCATCGCCGGCGAACGCCGCTTCCGTGCAGCCAAACTCGCGGGCCTGGACAGCGTGCCGGTGCTGGTGCGCGACGTGCCCGACGAGTCCGCCGCCGCCATGGCGCTGATTGAAAACATCCAGCGTGAAGACCTCAACCCGCTTGAAGAAGCCCATGGCCTGCAACGCCTGGTCAAAGAGTTTGGGCTCACTCACGAACTGGCCGCGCAGGCAGTAGGCCGCTCACGCAGTGCCGCATCCAACCTGCTGCGCCTGCTGAACCTGGCCGATCCTGTGCAGACCATGCTGATGGCCGGTGACATCGACATGGGGCACGCACGCGCACTGCTGGGCCTGGACCGCGCCACACAAATCACGGCGGCCAACCAGATCGCAGCCAAAAAGATGTCCGTTCGTGAAGCCGAAAGCCTGGTCAAAAAACTCAGCGCCGAGTTCTCGCTGCAGCCGCAAAAGGCCAGCAAGGAGAAATCAAGGGACACACGCCGTGTGGAAGAAGAGCTGGCCGACCTGCTGACTGCCGAGGTCGAGGTGCGCATCAAGAAGCAGGTCAAGCGCAACGGCAGGCGCGAACAGGTCGGCGAAGTGGCCATCCATTTCGGTTCGATGGATGAACTCAACGGCCTGATAGACCGCCTTGCGCGGTGTGAAATAAATCACACTGTTCAGGGCGTTACAAATCGCTCCCCTGTTTGGGGGAGTGATTTTTCGCGCCAGTGGAACTATCGTTACGCCATGTAAGAAGGTGTCTCAATATGTTCAGACTTTCACACAAGTCTATTGCTGGCCTGCGTCGCCGCGAACCGGCATTTCCCAAACCAGCGGCGCAGACCATTGAACGCATCAAGCTCACCGACAACGAGCTGAACTGCCAGCAGATCTACGCGGAAATCCAGCAGATGGACACCGCCATGCAGCTGGCCGGCCCGGGCATGCCTTCAGCGCCGCCGGGCACCCAGGTCATCACGCAGAAACCCGCGCCCATCAACACAGCAGGGCTCAGTGCCACGCAGCTGGCGGTGCTCAACCACCCGAACAACGCCAACCTCACACCAGAACAGAAGGCCACCCTGATCGCACAGACAGGCATGGCTGAAAGTCGCGGCAATGCAGCCGTGGGCGCACTCTATGCCGGCGCCCCCACCGCTGCCGCCGTGCATGGTGCCGTCGCAACGGACCCCGGCGTGCAGGCCGCCGTCGCACGAGCCCGTGCTTCGGGCATGTCTGAAGCGCAGATCAATGCGACCATGGGTGTCAGCATGCAGCGCGCCGGCCTGGGCGCACTCGGCGCGCCTCCCGTTGCCGCGCCATCGGCAGGCCAGGCCTATGCACAGGCAGGCGGCCTTGCAGGCATGCTGGGTGCGGGCATGTCGGCGCAGGGCGGCAGCGGCAGCAACGCGGCAGGCCTTGCAGGCATGTTCGGTGCGCTGGCCGGCATGGGTGCCAAACCAGCTGCAGCGGCTGCAGCACCACCCGTCGCAGTTGCCCAAGCCCCCGCAGCAGGCGCGACCAACAGCCTCGGCGCACAGGCCAAGGCCCGCAAGGATCACCTGACAGGCTTCTTCCTCACGCGGGGATGCAAGATGTCCGAGATACAAAAATAAGCGATTCCGTCATCCGGCCAGACGCTGACACCGACCTGAATTCCTCTTTTCTGCAAACTTCTTCCAGGACTTTTCACCATGAAACACCTCGCCTTCAGCACAACCGTTCTCGCCACACTTGTCGCAGCACTGCTGACCTCCGCCCGCGCACAAACGATTGAGCGCGTGAAGATGACCGACAACGACATGAACTGCCAGCAGATCTACACCGAGATCACCCAGATGGACGGCATGATTGCCAAAGCCAACCAGGCAGCGCCCGGCGTGGCCGTCGCATCGGCAGACAGCGGCAGCAACGTCGGAGGTCAGGTGGCGGGCGCTGTTGCACAGCAGGCGCTGGCTACCGCAGTAGCGCAAAACCCCGGCGGTTTCGGCAGCATGTTTGGCGGCCTGGGCGGCATGTTCGGCAGCCTCGCCAACATGGCCGCGCAGAATGCCTCGGCGCAGCAGGCCGCAGCCGCAGGCGCCGCACAGCAACAGGCCGCACAGGCCCAGCAGAACAACGCCCTCGTGGCCCAGCAGGCCCAGGGCCGCAAGGAACACCTCACCGGCATGTTCCTGTCCAAGGGCTGCAAGATGAGCGACGTGCAGAAATAAAGCGCACCAACCAGCAGGCAGACGGTGCGCAGCAAGACACCGCACGCGCCCACACACAAACTCTGCCCATGACAAGCCAGCAATCATTTGACCGCGCACTAATCGTCGAAGACCTCGACGAACCACGGCAATGGCTGGCTGAAATCCTGCCGCAGGTCCTGCCATCCGTCAGGCGCGTTGACTGTGCCGCCACACTGGCAGAAGCACGCGACTGCATGCGCAGCCATGACTACGGCCTGGCGCTGGTCGACTGGAGCCTGCCTGACGGCAACAGCGAAAGCCTGATCCGCGAACTGGTCGCTGCACGCACGGGTGCGCTTGTCATCGTCGCCACCATCCATGACGACGATGCGCATGTGTTCCCCGCACTGCGTGCCGGCGCAAGCGGCTACATCCTCAAGTCGCAGCCGCGCATGGTGGTGGCCGAACAGCTCAGGCGCATCAATTCGGGTGAGCTGGCCCTGTCACCATCCATAGCGCTGCGTGTGCTCAAACACTTCCGTGCCGGTAATTCCCGAGCCTGCAGGCAAGACACTCACCGAGCGCGAGATCGAGGTGCTGCGACTCATCGCCAAAGGCTACAAGGTGATAGAGGCCGGGCAACTGCTGGGCATCTCGTCGCACACCGTCACCACCTATATCCGCGACATCTACCGCAAGCTGGGCATATCGAGCCGTGCAGAAGCCACGCTTGAAGCCGCGCGCCGCGGCCTGGTCAGTTAACTGCAGACCCAGTGGGCGCATTGCCCAGGGGCAAGGTCAGCCGCACCGTTGTGCCGCGCAAGCCATCCGCGCGTGCCAGCACATCCAGCCCTGCGCCAATCTGCTGCGCACGCATACGCATGTTGCGCAGGCCCCGGCCAAATTTCACCGTCGACTCTGCAGGCATGCCCGTGCCGTTGTCCGTGACCTCAAGCACCATGGCCTGTTCGCCGCCGGCCTGAAGCCGCACACCGGCATGCACGGTCGCTTCGCTCGCCTGCGCATGTTTGACGATGTTGGCGCCGGCCTCCTGCAGCACGCGCATGATCTGCAACACGGTGTCACCCGGCAGCTCAAGCTCTTCAAGTGAATCGTCAAGCTCCCAGTGCAACGTCAGGCCGGTTGCCGCCAGGCGCGCATCCCAGCGGTTGCGCCAGTTGGCCAGCGCGGTCTGCAGCGCCTGCGTGTTGTCGCTGCTGTCCATCAACAGGCGAAGTTCGTCCAGCCCCTCCTGCAGGGACATGGCCACCTCATCTTTGCCCAGCGCACCGCGCTCGATGCCGCGCAATGCCGTCATCAGCTGAGCGCCCAGGCCGTCGTGCATCTCGCGCATGATGCGCTCACGTTCTGCAGCGCGTGCCGCGTCACGCTCGTTGTCGCGCAGGCGCGCATAGCTGCTTTCAAGTTCGGCGGTCTTCAGCGACACACGCAATTCCAGGTCTTCATTGCTGCGCTCAGCCAGGTTCAGTGTGCGCACCACGTACTCACCCGAAATCAGCGCAAACCCGATCAGCACCAGAATAAAACCCCAGAACACCAGCGAGCCCGAGGTGGGCGGCAAGGGCCCGGCAACCACCATCAGGTCATGCATCACGCACACCAGCAACACCAGCACACATACCAGCAAGCCAGCCGTGTGCCGCGCAGGCAGGTCACGGCGGTGCTGCCAGAACGCCACCCCCAGCCAGCAGATAAACCCGGTACCCAGCACCTGCACAAGCGCCCGCGCCGGGCCCGTGCCGTAGCCGATCGCGGCAGACACAAACAGGGGCAGCAATGAAGCCGCAGTCAGCCACGCGAGCCTGACAAGCAGGCGGCGGCGCAAGGGCGGCAAATACAGCAGGTGAAGGGCTGCCGCCGCCATGGCAGATGCCGACAGCAAGGCATTGACCGGGTTGAGCATTTCAAACAGCACAGGGTTGCCTGGCACGGCGTTATTGAAATAGACCAGGCCGCGCACACCCCACAAACCGCAGGCCGCCGCAAGCCACAGCAGGTTCAAATCACGCCTGCGCGGTAGCCACAACAAAAAACAGAGCAGCCCGACGACCAGCACCACCCCCGACGCCGCATCTGCATAACCCACCACCGAACGCACAGAGGCCGTATGCAGCCGCACCATCTGGTTGGTCGGGCCTGCGGACAGCTTCACCACACCCGAAGGAATGTAGGGCAGGGTCTGCAACTCGATGGAGATGGTTCGCACGCCGGCAGGCAGGGCAAACAGCGCCGGTATACGCCCGTTGTGAACGCCGCCCGAGGCGCGGCCGGCGCGCATGTCAGGGTCCAGATCTGTCATGGCCATCACATTCGCACCCAGCAGGGCCAGGGGTTCACCAGACGCCGTGATGCGGTAGGGCGCGCCCACACGAAATACCCACAGCGCACTGGCGCCGCTGCGCGCGCAGTCATCCACGTTGAACTGATAGACCAGTCGAACGCGCTCGTTGCGAAGGGCCAGGGGTATCCTGTCGGGCACGGCAACCTGCTCGCTGGTGGTAGCAGGCTCCAGACCCGGGCCAAGGGAAACAATCGCATTGCGCGTCATGACCGTGATGGCACTCACGCCATCACAGGTTTGTGCAAACACACCCGCGCATGCCAGCGAGGCGAGGACCGCCACCAGCAGCTGGCGCATGAATTGCGTACTGAAGAAAAACCCGGGCCGGACCGACTTTGGATGCATCCCGCTATTCTCCCGTGATCAGGGCTCCTAGCGCCCGCCCGCCACATCAATCACGCTGCCGTGCACATAAGACGACGCATCCGAAGCCAGCCACAGCGCTACGTCGGCAACCTCAGCCGCAGAACCCGATCGGCCCAGGGGCACGGCTGTCTTCGCCATCTGCTGCATCTTTTCAATGCCGCCGTGCAGGTCGTGAATCTCGGTCGCAATCAGGCCGGGGCGTATCGCATTCACGCGTATGCCCTCACCGCCCACCTCCTTGCCCAGCGCCAGCGTGAAGGTGTCTATCGCCGCCTTGGATGCCGCATACGCAGCACCACCGCCCAGCCCGCCCAGGCGCGAGGCCACTGACGACATGTTGATGATCACGCCGCCCTTGCCGCCATGCATGGTGGACATCCGCCTGATGGCCTCACGTGAGCAGTAATAAGTGCTGAACACATTCGCAGCAAACACATCGGCAACGTTGTGTTCATCGACCGCATCGATGCGGAAGTTGGCCAGCACACCCGCGTTGTTGACCAGCACGTCCAGCTTGCCAAACGCAGCATCAAGCCGCTCGTACATGGCCACGACGTCATCCAGCCGGCTGACATCGGCCTGCAGCGCCATCGCCTCGCCACCTGCAGCCGCGATGGCGTTCACCACGTCATTCGCAGCCTTTTCACTGCGCAGGTAATTCACGCCCACGCGGTAACCCGAGCGCGCAGCCAGCAGCGCAATCTCTGCGCCTATGCCGCGGCTGCCACCCGTGACCAGCATTGTCTTTTTTGCGTTACCCACCGATGCACTCATTCAGGCTGTACGTTGGCTTCCTTTACCAGCCGCGTCCACTTGGTCACTTCGGTGCCGATAAAGGTCTTCAGCTGCTCGGGCTGCATGGGCATGGGCGCGATGCCTATGCCTGCAAGTTTTGTCTTCAGCTCGGCCTGCCCAAGCGCGGTATTGGTGGCGCCATTGAGCTTGTCGACCACATCTTTCGGCAAGCCGGCAGGGCCGACGATGGCAAACCATGCCGTCACGTCGAAGCCGGGCAACACCTCGGCAATGGCCGGCCAGTCAGGCGCCAGCGGCGTGCGTTTGGGCGAGGTCACGCCCAGCGCGCGCATGGCACCACCTTTTGACTGCGCCAGCGCATTGCCGGCATCGACAAAGGTGTAGTCGAGCGTGCCGCCCAGGACATCATTGACGGCCAGCGGAATGCCCTTGTAGGGCACAGACAGCGTCTCCATGCCGCCCAGCTTGTTGAGCACCGCAATGCTCACCTGCGAGCTTGAGGAGCCATAACCCGCCGTCACCTTGCCGGGCCGCTGCTTCGCGTAACCTACCAGGTCCTGCACGGTTTTTTGCGGCGCATTGGCCTTGACCATCAGCACCAGCACCGTCTCGCCAATGCCCGCGACCGGTGAAAAATCCTTGTTCGGGTCATACGGAATCTTCTTGAGCAGCGCCACGTTGGACGAGATCGCAGAGTTGGAGGAAAACAGCAGCGTGTAGCCATCAGGCGCAGCGCGAATGACCTCCATTGCCGCAATCGAGCCGCCCGCACCGGGTTTGTTGTCGACCACAAAAGGCTGGCCCAGCGCCGCGCTCAATTGCTGGCCCACCACGCGTGCAGCCAGGTCAGTCGCAGCACCGGCAGGGAAGGGCACGACCAGCCGCACAGGTTTTACCGGGAAGCCCTGCGCCTGCGCGCTGCCCATGGCGAATGCCAGCAGCGAGGCCGTGCCCACTGCAGATACAAGCGCCTTGAGGGCAGAACGTTTGTCGAGTTTTTTCATCTTGTCTCCTTCGTTATGAATTGATGTCGTGAATCGTTAATCAGTTTTTGCCGGCGCAGCAATGCCCAGGCCCAAGAGGTGAAACGACAGCGCCTTGCCATGCATGTCCAGGTTCAATGAATCATTGACACCGCCATCGAGCACATCGTCAATCACAAAATTCATCGCGCCCAGCAAGGGCAGCAGGTAGCGCACCACTTTTGTCGGCTTGCGGTGCGCAAAGTGTTCGGCCACACGCGCTTCCGTCACCTGCTGCACCAGCAGATCGTAGTCCTCTGGCCGATAGGCAATCACACTGATGTTCACCTTGTTGCCCTTGTCACCTGTGCGGGCGTGGGCGTGGTCGTAAAGGGTTGTTGATGTCATGTTGTTCGCCAATGTGATTCAGGCAAAGCTGAAGGAAGCCGGCACCTGCGCACGCGCAATCAGGCATGACTGTGTCGACAGCCGCTGGCGTTTGGCCACACGCACACCGCCACCGCCCGCAGGCCCGCCCGTCCACAGGGCCGTCACCTCGCGCAGCAGCCGGTCAATCACGGCAAGGTCAAGGTGCTGGCCCGCTATGCGCAAACGAATGTCCGTCAGTTGCCCCACAGGCGCAGCGCCCAGCATGCGGTTACCGTCATCGCCCAGCACGCTGCTCACGCCTATCAGATCGAAGCGCAGCGGCAACAGCGGCCCCATGCGTTTTTGCATGATGTCCATGGCCAGCCGCGCACGCGCTTCAGCGTTCTGCCCGGCGTACGAGATCTCGCCCTCACCAAACCAGCCGCCGTCAAAAAACACATTGGCCTTCAGCGTGGCAGTGCGTGCATGGCCGCGCACACCGCTGAGCCGCACGCGGTCAGGGCCCAGCTGCTTAACGGTAGCGCCGGTGATATCGGCCACCACATCAGGCGTGATGTAGGCCGCCGGGTCATGCAGCTCATACAGCAGCTGCTCTTTCACCGTGCGCTCATCAACCAGCCCGCCGGTGTTGCTGGCCTTGGTGATGACACAACTGCCATCTGCAGAAATTTCAGCGATGGGAAAGCCCACGTCATCCAGCCCCGGCACATCCTTCCTGCCCGGGTCTGCAAAATAACCACCGCTGACCTGCGCACCGCACTCCAGCAAATGCCCGGCCATGGTCGCGCCCGCCATCGCATCCCAGTTGTCATGCGCCCAGCCAAAATGCGCGATCGCCGGGCCCAGCGTCAGCGAAGGGTCGGCCACACGGCCCGTCACCACAATCTGCGCACCGGCCTTGATGGCTTCTGCAATTTCAAATGCGCCCTGGTAGGCATTGGCACACACAAAACGCGCCTCATCAAAACCCGCAGCCAGGTGCTGCTTCACGATGGCGCGGCCATTGGCATCCGAAAGGTCATCGCCCTTGACGACGGCAATGCGCGGCGCGGGCAGGCCAAGCTCTTTCGCCAGCCGCCTTATCAGTTGCGCCGCACCGTCAGGGTTGGCCGCACCGAAGTTGCCGACGATGGTGATGCCGTGCTTCAGGCAGTCGGCCAACACCGGGCGCAGTTCCAGTTCAAGCAGAGGCTCGTAGCCTGCCTGCGGGTCGGCACGTTTGGCCAGCTGCTGCGTGGCCAGCGTGCGTTCGGCCAGGTTCTCAAATATCAGCGCAGCCGGGCCGCCGCGTTCAATCAGGGTACGCACCACAGGCGCACCCGCATCCACACGGTCGCCCGAAAAGCCCGCACCACAACCCACTGCCAATGTCTCCATCACACGTCCTTCTTTGTCAGCCCCTTACTTTGCACTTTTGGCCTATGTATGTAAACTGAAATTACCCGAAGGACTATCCTGTTTTGCTTATGAATCTGTCTGGCCGTTTGATAGACGCTTTCCTGGCCCTCGAAGAGACCCGGCGTTTTGCCGTCGCCGCCGACCGCTGCCACGTCTCGGCCTCAGCCTTCAGCCAGATGATCAGCCGCCTTGAAGAGCAGGTCGGTGCGCGCCTCTTCGACCGCGACACCCGCAACGTGGCGCTGACGCCAGAAGGTGAAGTTTTCTCGCAGGGCGCGCACCGCATCGCCGCCGAGATGGATGCATCGCTGAGTGAGCTGCGTGACCGTGCACAGCGCAACGTCGGCCGGGTCAGCATTGCAGGGCCGCCTTCACTCGCGGCATCCTGGCTGCCGCAGCAGATGGCCAGCTTTCGCAGCGACTACCCCGGCATTGCGATGCGCCTGCATGATGTGGTGTCAGACCGCTGCCTTGAAATGGTGGCACGCGGCGAGGTCGACTTCGGCCTCAATGCACAGCGCGGCAACGTGCTGGAGTTCGAGGCGCAGCTGCTGTTCAACGAACACCTCTACCTCATCTGCCCGGCAGGCGACCCGCTGGCGCAAAACAAAAGCGTCCGCATGAAAGATCTGCGGCACCACGAGTTCATTCACAGCGTACGCAGCGGCAGCGTCTGGCAGCAGATGCTGCCCATGGTGAGCGCAGCCGGCATACGCGACAGCGGGCTGGAGGTCACGCAGTTTGCAACCATGTCCGGCCTGATCGCCAACGGCTTTGGTATCAGCGTGGTGCCGCAGTTTGCAGTCGAGCTGTGCCGGCGGCCCGGCATTGCCGTGGTGCCCGTCACTGACACCAAGGCGCGCCGGCCCATCTACATGATCAAACGCAAACACCGCAGCCTGTCGGTGGCGGCAGCAGAGATGTGGAAGCGGCTCGCCGATGCCGGCAGGCAGCTGACCACCGCCTTAAAGTGAAAAGATCTTGCCCGGGTTCATGATGTTCTTCGGGTCCAGCGCGCGCTTGATGGTGCGCATCATGTTGACCGCGCCGTCACCGGCTTCGGTCAGCAAGAAATCCATCTTGTGCAGGCCCACGCCGTGCTCGCCGGTGCAGGTGCCTTCAAGCGCCAGTGCGCGCGTCACCAGCTTGTGGTTCAGCACCTCGGCGGTTTCTCGCTCGGCCTGCGAGTTCGGGTCAATCAGGTAGCCGAAGTGAAAGTTGCCATCACCCACATGGCCGACCAGAAAGTAGGGCAGGCCACTCGCATCGGCCTCACTCACTGATTCAAGCAGGCAATCTGCCAGGCGCGAGATCGGCACACAGGTGTCCGTCGATATCGCCTTGCAACCGGGCTTGCTTTGAATCGCCGCAAAGTAGGCGTTGTGCCGGGCCGTCCACAGGCGCGTGCGCTCTTCCGGGGTGTTGGCCCATTCAAACGCATTGCCCTGGTGGTTGCCAGCCAGCTCCTGCACCATCTCGGCCTGCTCCTTCACACTGCCGGGCGAGCCATGAAACTCCATCAGCAGCATCGGCTCTTCACGCAAGGTCAATTTGCTGTGCGCGTTGACCATGCGAATCGTATTCGCATCAATCAACTCAACGCGGGCAATCGGTATACCCATCTGGATGATCTCGATGGTTGTGCGCACCGCCGCCTCAATGCTGGGGAAGGAGCACACCGCAGCCGATATCGCTTCAGGCAGCGGGTAGAGCCGCACCGTCACTTCGGTGATCACGCCCAGCGTGCCTTCGCTGCCCACCATCAAACGCGTCAGGTCATAGCCCGCCGATGATTTTTTGGCGCGTGTGCCGGTGCGGATGATCTCGCCTGAGGCAGTGACCACCTCCAGCGCCAGCACGTTCTCGCGCATGGTGCCGTAGCGCACGGCGTTGGTGCCGCTGGCTCGCGTGGCGCACATGCCGCCAAGCGTTGCATCAGCGCCCGGGTCTATGGGGAAGAAGAGGCCCGTGCTTTTGACTTCTTCATTGAGCTGCTTGCGCGTGACGCCGGGCTGCACGGTTACCGTCAGGTCATCATTGTTGATGTGCAGCACCTTGTTCATGCGGCCCAGGTCAATGCTGATGCCGCCCTGCACGGCCAGCAGGTGGCCTTCCAGCGAGGTACCTACGCCGAAGGGAATCACCGGCACGTTGTATTGCGAAGCCAGCTTCACGGCATCCGAGACATCCTGCGTGCTTTCGGCAAACACCACGGCAGACGGCGGCGGTGCGGCAAACGATGACTCGTCACGGCCATGCTGCTCACGCACCACCAGTGCGATCGAGCAGCGGTCACCAAAGCGCGCCTTCAATGCATCAAGCAGCGCCTGCGGTGTTTCGCGCTGGGCAATCTCGGGGAGCAGGTGGCTGGGCAGCGGTGCGTTCATGGTCGGTCTCCAGATACTTCACATTTCAGGGGCAGTTTGACAACAACACATCTCCGGGCAGCGCCAAAAGCGCTCGCCGGAGCAGAGGCGGGGCATAAGATTCCAAGGTCAACAAACATTATGGAGCAGGGCAATGGATTCAGAAAAACTGACAACCTGGGCCGCACAGGCCCAACCCATTCTTGTGGCCTTCGGCCTCAAGGTCATAGGCGCTGTCATCGTCTTCATCATCGGCCGCTGGCTGATCCACATGGTCACCCGCCTGGTCGGCGCCGGCATGACCCGGCAGGAGATAGACCCCACCGTGCAGCGCTACCTGGTGAGCTTTATCACCGTGGCGCTCAACATCATCCTGGTCGTCGCCATCCTCGGCTACTTCGGTGTCGAGACCACCAGCTTTGCCGCCCTGGTCGCAGGTGCAGGTGTGGCGATTGGCGCCGCCTGGAGCGGCCTGCTCGGCAACTTTGCCGCCGGCATCTTTTTGCTGGTGCTGCGGCCCTACAAGGTGGGTGAATACGTCAACGTCGGCGGCGTTGAGGGCACGGTGCTTGAGATCGGCCTTTTCGGCACCAGCCTGAACACGCCAGACAACGTCAAGACCATCGTCGGCAACGGCAAGGTCATGGGCGGCGACATCAAGAACTACACCGCCAACCCGCACCGCCGCGTCGAGCTGGTGGCCCAGCTTGCCGGCAGCGCAGACCTGCACAAGGCCATCGCGGTGTTGAAAGACGCCGTCGGCCTCGTGCCCAACATCACCAAACAGCCCGGCGTTGATGTCGAGATTCTCGAGTTCAACGAATTCGGCCCCAAGCTCGCCGTGCGCCCGCATTGCCACACCGACCACTACTGGCAGGTGTACTTCGACACCAATATGGCGATTGCCGATTCGCTGGGCGCAGCGGGCTTTCCGGTGGCCACGCGGCCAGTAAAGATTTACCCGGTCTAATCGCCGGGGCGGGGCAGGGCCGGGGTTCTATCCAGTGTCGGGCCTGACGGGCTTTCAGCACTCTGCGACAGCGTGACGCGCGCTTTTTTCTGCGCGCCGTCAGCGTCGCCGTCCATGTCAGGCGCCATGCCCCAGGCCATCGCAGTGGTCAGCAGCACCAGCGAAGGTATGGCCCGCAAATAGCGCGGGCGGGTAAAAAATGTCAGTGAGTTGATGGTTTTCACGGTGTTGAATCCTTTCTGTTGATTTCTTCTTGTGAACCGTCTTCATGAACCGCAAAACCCATCATGGGCATCGACGTTAAACGCCTTGTGTCCGCCAGGTTGACGCCTGTAAGCAATTGCGCCAATGCAGCAGTGGCGCGGCTTGCCGGACGCCGTCTTTACATGTAGGGCCGAGCAGGCGCAAAAAAAGGGCCTGCCATCTCTGACAGGCCCAGGCCTCGAAACTTCTTTTAAACCTAGCGTGCGTGCCAGCCGTCGCTGTGACGGGGGCGGGCAGGTTCGCGGCCGTGCAACTGCTTGTCGCGGTCGCTGTGGCCCTGCTGGCGGTAATCGCCGTCATTCATCTGGCGGGCGCGGTGCACGCTGATGCGGCCACCGAATTCGCTGTCTGTGTCGCCGTGATGGCGTTGCCTGTCACGCGAGTTAAACCTGTCTGCCATGGTGCTTCCTTAAATTGGCACTGAGTTACCGGTTGGTTGCCTGCCTGTGACAACCCGCCGCCTTGCAGTTCATTCTGGGGAAGCACCGCGCGCCGCATGTAGGACATAGCCGCATATAACTGTCATTACCGGGTTTTCACCCGGCCCACCGGTTTGCGGCCAGCGCGGTCATTGCGGGCCTGATCCGCAATCCATGGCCCCTGTTCTGCGCACGCAGACAGGGGATAGGGGATGGATCCCGGATCGAGTCCGGGATGACAGGCGAACAACAGGCGTCAGTGGCGCCCGCCGCGCCGCGCCTGCAGCTGGTTGCTGCCGCCCACATGCGATTCGCGGTCGCTGCGGCTGTTGGCGGTGCGCTGGCCTTCGTTGCGCTGGGTCGGCTTCTTTTCACCGGTCTGGTTGTGGTCGTTCTCTACCTTGCCGCCATGGCCTGCGGGTTTGCCGCTTTCTTCCATCGACTCCTCCTGCGGGCTAATCTCCTGCTGCGCCTGGGCGGTTTGTTCGTGGGTATTGATGCGTTTGGTCTGCTTCGCTGCCATGAGGTCTCCTTGGGGTGGATGGATTGAAAGGTTCGAATGCCCGGGGGCACAAATCCATTCTGGGCAAACCCCAACGCGCGGGTGTCAGACACCGCCCCTTATGCGGGTATGTATACGGGTGTGGCAGGCGCGTGCAAGCAAATTGCTATTGTTTTAGTAGCTGCTCACGCTCGTGTTTATTGGGCTACAGCCGTTTTACGCCTCAAAAATGGCCTTTTTTCAGGCTTTTTGGGGCATTTTTGGCCTGCTCCAGACGCTCGAAAACCTCAAAAGTTAATATGGAACTTAACTTTCGGCAAATCTTAACGTGTACGTTAAAAATTTAACGTACACGGCAAAATCTAGCCCGGATGGTCAGCTATCAGCCGGCGGCAACAACCCGCCCCGGCTCTGCTTGCGCCAGTTGCGCCCCCCTGTCAAAAACGCCACCCAGCCCCAGGCCGCGCCGGTGTGCCGCAGGATCTGGAAGGTAAACGGCTCGGCCAGCGCCGCCAGCAGGCCCCAGCCAAAACTGGCGCGCTTCTTTGGAACATCTTCGGCGCTCTCGGCCCAGCGCCTGTACAGGTGCACCGCCCACACATGAAAGCCCAGGTCAATCACGATCTTGGCGCCAATCACGCCGCCCACCGGCGCCAGCACGGCCAGGTTGCCGGTGCCTATGTAATACAGCAGCAGCGCAAACGCCGTCAGGCCATAGAGCGGCTGCAGTGTGTCAATCGCCTTGACCGGCAGCATCGCCACGCCCAGCCAGCCGTAGCGTTTGTCGCCCACCATGTCGCGGTACCAGAACTGCGTCTGCAGAAAGCCGCCAAACCAGCGCTGTCGCTGGCGCAAAAAGGCGTTCACCGTGCCCGGTGCCTCGGTGCGGGCACGCGCACCGCCAAGCACCCGCGTCGTCCAGCCCAGGCCATGCAGCGCACCGTGGCGGCGCAGGCGGTGAATGAGTTCGTAGTCTTCTACCAGGCAATCGACATCAAAGCCGCCGACCTCCAGCAACGCCTTTCGCCTGAAACCGGCAAACGCGCCCGAGATCAGCAGCAGGCTGTCGACCCGCATCCACGCATAACGCGACAGAAAGTTGCGTATGTACTCATAGGTCTGAAACCACTGCAGCAGCCGCCCACTGACCGACGCCCGGCACACCGGCACCAGCACGCCCGTCGCCGCCACCAGCGCCGGCTCGGCCGCAAACGCATCACGCACACAGGCAATCGCCTGCGGCTCCAGCAGGGTGTCACCGTCGACCGTCAGCACCGTGTCTGTGGTCATCTGCAGCACAGCGGCATTCAGCGCCACCGCCTTGCCCCCATGCGGCAGGCGCAGCCAGCGCAGGCTGGGGTGCGTGGGGCTGGGCGCGCTCATGGTGCCCAGCTCAGGCTGCACCAAGCCGTATTGCTCCAGCAGGATAGCGGGAGTGTTGTCGGTCGAGCCGTCATCGGCAATCACGATCTCGTCCGGCGGTTGTTGCTGGCCCAGCAGCGCTGCCAGCGTCACCGGCAGCACGGCGGCCTCGTTGTGCGCTGCGACGATAACGCCCAGCGTCACCTTGTCAGTAGCTGTCTGCCCAGCCTTTGGCTGAGAAGGCAACACCAGCTTCGCCAACCCCAGCGTCTGCCAGAACACAAAGGCCAGCAGCACCGCGTCATAAGCCACATACACCACACCCACAGACCACACCAGCACGCCGGAGAAGCGAAACACCATCGCAAACAGCGCCACCCACAGCATCAGCACCGCACCGTGAATCACATGGCTGCGCCAGGGCGTGGGCGGCGGGGCGTAGCGCGGCGACGCAGCGTGCAAACGGGCACGCAGGGCGGCGACGGGAGAGGGCGACAAAAGAGGCAAAAGACGGTTCCGATGCAGCGACAAGAAGGTAAAGGGCAGGGTGACATCACAGCCTGCACAGGCTGGTACGCACTCAAATGCAATATGGATGCCCCGCGCCATCAAGGCCCACAAGCAGGTCGGACTCTGGCCACGCCGTAAAGGTTCACCGCTAATATCGCCAGCATCACCACCTGATGAAGCGCCCGCCATGACACCAACGGCCCCCGTCCACAAATACACCCGCACCGCCATGGCCCTGCACTGGCTCATTGCGCTGCTCATCAGCATCAACCTGGTGCTGATCTGGTTCGTCAACTACTGGCCCGAAGAGCGCGTGCGCCTGGTCATCGACACCCACAAGTCCATAGGCATCACCGTGCTGGGCCTGGCCCTCGTCCGCCTGCTCTGGCGCTACACCCACAAGCCGCCCGCGCTGCCAAGCACCTACAAGCTTTGGGAGCAACGCGCCTCGCACTGGGCACACATCGCGCTGTACGGCGTGATGCTGCTGCTGCCCATTTCAGGCTGGCTGCACGACTCCGCCTGGAAAGACGCCGCCACCCACCCCATGCAACTCTTCGGCCTCGTGTCCTGGCCCCGCATAGGCTGGATCATGTCGATCGAGCCTGCCACCAAAGAAATGCTGCACGACGCCTTCGGCCTGCTGCACACCGTGGCCGGCTATCTGCTGTATGGGTTGTGGGTTGCGCACGTCGGCGGCGCGCTCAAGCACCAGTTCATTGACAAGGACCCTGAGTTGCAACGCATCCTGCCTTGAAAACCCGCTTCTGCTCGCCACCGCAATACGGTATGGTTGCTAAAACAACCGAGGGCAGGATGAATGGATCCGGATTTCACAAAGAATGGCGACAACGACACACCGTTCCGGCCGTCGCCAGACAAATCAATCACGCCATGGTTGCTTGCTCTGGTGTTCGTCGCAGGTCTTCTCTACACGGGTTACCAAAGCATCGATTGGGGTAAAGACAAACCGATGCGTAACAAGGTGCCCATAGTCACCACAACGCCCAGCCCACCGCCTCAGCCCGCTCAGCCGCAAGCAGCACCGACCGACCCCGGAAGCCGAATCATCACAAAGTGCACAGGCAGCGGCAAGACAACATACAGCGACGGTGACTGCCCCAAAGGTTCGGAGACAACCCAATTAGTCACCAAAGCTGATTACAACCTCGTGGCTGGCTTGACGCGCGAACAACTGGCTGCGGTGAAACGCCTTGATGCACAAGCAGCCACGGCGGCAACTGATGCGCAGAATTCACCAGCGTTTACCAATACCTCCGAATGCAAGGCACTCGACGACTACATCAAATATCTGGATGCATTGGCGCGGCAACCTCAAACCATGCAAACCCAAGACTGGATACGCGACGAGCGGAAGAGCGCGCGTGATCGGCAATTCACCATTCGTTGTTAAACGCAATTCAACGATGAAATCACCCAGGCAAAGCCCTGGGTCGCAAGACTATCTCGCCGGAATAAGCTCTCATCACATCGGAGGTGTGAATGAGTGAGTTCAGCGTATTTGAGTATTTCTACCGAGACGCTTCCAACTACAAATCTTGGGGGTCTCTTCTTCTGTGTGGAGCAGCAACAAGCGCCGAAATTGAAATTCTGCGCAGCCAGTTTGATGCTGGGTGCTATTTCATCGCAGAACAGTTGGGCATCCCTCCACTTTATTCCGAGCTATGGGCCTTCAGCGATGGGCCAACGGCCGACGACCATGCGTGGCATACCTTCCACGCCTTACGCCCAGCGTGTGAGCACGATATGGAGGCAAGTACTTTTTGCTCTCTCGAAGATCTGACTCAAAAAGTCAAATCAATTAAAAATTGGGAGGGAACGCTATCACCACACTGGGAGATTTGATTGCAACGAACTACAGTCTTCCACGAGGATGTCTACTATGCTTACTTCCAACCCTTCCGGCATCCAGCGTCACACTTCAATATCTGGGGCGGGCATGGACTCGAAACTTTCGGCGTGGATTTTCAGATCGTTAAGCGTTTCCCGCTTCGCTTTGTGTGGACAGTCGTCGATGGTGCCGAGGGATTAGATCAATGGATCACGCCCGGTCTATGTTTCGCCAATCGTGTCTGCCACTTGCTCACGCGTGTACCTCATGACGAGGCCCCAATAGAGTTTCGTGTTGAACGCGGATCAAGGCCAATTACCCCGAGAGGACTCGCTTGCCGGATGACCACACTTGGTCGAGTCATGCGTATAAATCAACTGAATATTTAGCCTCCCTGTAGCTTCGCCCTCAAGAACGTCCTAAGCGTAGCTCCACGCTCCTGGCATACTGACCATTCAAATTAGAGGGGCACCATGACAACAGGGACAACCACACGCGTGAACTGGACTCGACCAGAAACATTGGCGGCCCTTCATGTTTACCTGCAGTTGCCCTTTGGTCAGCTACACCAACGCAATCCCAAGATAAAACAACTGGCGGAGTGGATTGGCAGGACGCCCGGATCTATCGCCCTCAAACTGGTGAACCTAGCGAGTCTTGACCCGGTCATCGTCGCCAGCGGACGTAGCGGCATGGGCAATGCTTCAGCACTCGATAAACAAATATGGGCCGAGCTACAAATCAATTGGGATGGCGTGGCTTTAGATGCTGCGGCGGAATACGAACGTCTCGCCAAGCGCAACGGTGTGCAAGCCGATAAAGACCTACTGGACGAAGCTCCGCCCAGCGAAGAGATTCTGGCAGTGGAAGAGGGAAAAACTCGAAGCGCTATCGTGCAGGTTCGCGTGAACCAAGCGCGTTTTAGAAAAGCAGTACTAGCCAGCTACAACGCGACGTGCTGCATCAGCGGCCTGCAACATGAAAAACTAGTTATCGCCAGCCATATCGTTCCATGGAGCGAAGACACCAAGAATCGTCTGAACCCTCAAAACGGCCTCTGTCTATCCGCATTACATGACCGTGCTTACGACCAAGGCCTGATAACGGTCATGCCTGACTTTAAGGTCAAGGTATCGCCCAAGATCAAGGTCGCCAAAACCGACACCTTTATAGCCGAGAGCCTATTGCGCTTCGACAAGAAGCCAATCCACTTCCCAGATCGTTTTGGGCCATCGCCTACCTTTCTGGAATGGCATGCGCGACGTTTCGGTTTCATAGTTTGAAGACCTACCTGTAGCGAGCATCAAGCGCTCTGACTGCAGACTTGAGGGATATTCATCCCTTAAAAGAGGATTTACTGCTCTGCGAGTTCCGCATGCCGCGCCATGAACGCAGACAAGGCAGGCTTCGCACATCGCTGCAATCCCATCAGCACGCCGTGATCTGCCCTGGCAACCCTATGCCGGGTACGCAAGTCATGCTGAATCTGCCCAAGCAACGATACCGCCATCTCAGCATCAGCCATCGCCCTGTGCGCGCGACCTGCTCTAGGCAAATGGTGATAGTCCACCAACACGCCAAGCTTGTGACTGGGCGCCTGCGGGTAAAGCCTTCTGGCGACCAGCATGGTGCAGGCAAAGGGTTGGGTGGCTGCTTCGCCCGCGCGGGTCAGTTCAGCCTGCCAGAACCTGCGGTCAAACGAGGCGTTGTGCGCCACCATGGGCGCGCTGCCTACAAAGCGGCTGGCGTCGCGCATGACGCTCTCTGCGGCGGGCGCGGCAGCCACCATCGCATTGGTGATGCCCGTCAGGCTGGTAATAAAAGCGGGGATGTGCAGGCCTGCGTTCATCAGGCTCTGAAAGCGGTCGACCACCTGACCGTCTTCAACCAGCACGATGGCGACTTCAGTCGCGCGGTCACCCATGGTGGGTGACAAGCCTGTGGTTTCGAAGTCGATGACGGCGATGCAGGTCATATGCTGGCTGCGATCAACGTCTTCTGCTTTTTACTTTTACGGCTTGCCCGTGGCGGCGGGGGCTATCTTGTCTTGCGTCTGGGTGTCGAAGTCGCTGGCGTCGTGGCGCTCATGCAGCTGGCTTGAGGGCTCGCCCATCACGCGGTTGACCATGCGGCCGCGCTGTACGGCCGGGCGCAATGCGATTTCATCAGTCCAGCGCAACACGTTTTTGTATTCATGCACGCTGAGAAACTCGCCTGCGCCGTAGGCCAGGCCCTTGACCAGGTTGCCGTACCAGGGCCACACGGCCATGTCGGCGATGGTGTAGTCGTCGCCCGCAAGGTAGTGGTGCTCTGCAAGATGGCGGTCCAGCACATCGAGCTGGCGTTTGACTTCCATCGCGTAGCGGTTGATGGCGTATTCAAACTTGGCGGGTGCGTAAGCGTAGAAATGACCAAAACCGCCACCCAGAAAAGGCGCACTGCCCATCTGCCAGAACAGCCACGACAGGCATTCTGAACGCGCCACGCCACTGGTGGGCATGAAGGCGCCAAATTTCTCGGCCAGGTATTGCAGGATGGCGCCCGACTCAAACACACGCACGGGTTTTGCACCACTGCGGTCCATCAGCGCGGGGATTTTTGAGTTGGGGTTCACCGCCACAAAGCCGCTGCCGAACTGGTCACCGTCATTGATGCGGATCAGCCAGGCGTCGTACTCTGCACCGCTGTGACCTGCTGCCAGCAACTCTTCCAGCATGATGGTGACCTTGACGCCATTGGGCGTGGCCAGCGAGTAAAGCTGCAGCGGGTGCTTGCCGACCGGTAGCTCCTTGTCGTGCGTGGGGCCGGCAATGGGGCGGTTGATGCTGGCAAACTTGCCGCCGCTTTCCTTGTCCCAGGTCCAGACTTTGGGCGGGACGTATTCGTCTGCATTGCTCATCGGGTGCCCTTCAAAGCGCTTACTTGTAAAACGACTCGACCTTGCCCTTGAGCTTGATCGTCAGCGGGTTGCCCTTGCGGTCGACCTTGTTGCCCACGGGCACCTTGATCCAGCCTTCGCTGATGCAGTACTCCTGCACGTCATTGCGCTCCTTGTCATTGAAGCGGATGCCAACCTCGTGCTCAAAGATCGCCTTGACGAAATGCGGGCTGCGTTCGTCGGTAGACAGGTGATCGGGCAGTTCGGGGCGTTGGGTGGTTTCGGTCATGTCTAGCTCTTGCTTATTAATTACGGTTTGCGACGTACCAAGCGCTCTGTTGCTGAAGCAACAACCACTTCAAGTAGCCCTTCTTCCTGCAAAAAATCATCAAAGCTACTTCCTATGCTGCCTTGAAGACTTTGTGCGTTTTCTACGGATCGAATTTCTGAAGACTTTGATGCTTCAGATTTACTACTTCTCGAGGCACAGGTATGCAGTTCCTGTTTGGAAGCTAATGAACTTGAAGCAGTCATGAGTCTTGTTGAAACTCAAACGTCGATGTTCGCGGCGCGCAGGGCATTCTGCTCGATGAACTCGCGGCGGGGTTCCACCTCGTCGCCCATCAGCATGGTGAACACGCGGTCGGCTTCAATCGCGTCGTCGATCTGGACGCGCAGCAGGCGGCGAACCTGTGGGTCCATCGTGGTTTCCCACAGCTGCTCGGGGTTCATCTCGCCCAGGCCTTTGTAACGCTGGCGTGCGGTGGCGTTTTCTGCCTGGCCGATCAGCCACTTCATCGCTTCGCGGAAGTCGCTGACTTTTTCTTCCTTCTGGCGTTCGCCTTCACCACGCATGACCTTGGCGCCTTCGCCGATGAGGTCCTTGAACGTGGCGGCTGCATCGGCCAGGGTGGCGTAGTCGGCGCCGTGCACAAAGTCTTGTGTGAGCACGCTGCTTTTGACGTTGCCGTGGTGGCGGCGGCTGATGCGCAAAATCGGTTTGTCGGTACGCACATCAAACTCGCCTGCGACTTCAGCCGTAGGTACAAACTTTTGCAGCAAGGCGGCAGAGGCTTCAGCATCGGCCACGGTGTCGAGGTTGAGGCTGATGCCGTCTGCAATGGCCTTGAGTGCTTCTGCATCCATGAAGGCGCGCAGGCGGGCAATGACCGACTCGGCCAGCTGGTGCTTGCGCGCCAGCTCGGCCAGCGTCTCACCGCTGAGCACGGTGCTGCCTTCGCCGGCGGTTCGCACAGACGCATCTTTCAGCGCAATGCGCAGCAAGAAGCCGTCAAGCGCTGCGGTGTCTTTGAGGTATTGCTCTTCCTTGCCGGCCTTGACCTTGTACAGCGGTGGCTGGGCAATGTAGATGTGGCCGCGCTCAACCAGCTCGGGCATCTGGCGGTAGAAGAAAGTGAGCAGCAACGTGCGAATGTGGGCACCGTCAACGTCAGCATCGGTCATGATGATGATGCGGTGGTAACGCAGCTTGGCGACGTTGAAGTCATCACTGCCAGTGCTGCCCCCGGCCTTGCCGATGCCGGTGCCCAGAGCGGTGATGAGCGTCAAAATTTCATTGCTGGTCAGCAGCTTTTCGTAGCGCGCTTTTTCAACGTTCAAAATCTTGCCGCGCAGGGGCAGAATTGCCTGGAACTTGCGGTCACGGCCCTGCTTGGCAGAGCCACCGGCTGAGTCTCCCTCGACCAGGTAGATTTCGCACATGGCGGGGTCTTTTTCCTGGCAATCGGCCAGCTTGCCGGGCAGGCCCATGCCGTCGAGCACGCCTTTGCGGCGCGTCATGTCGCGCGCCTTGCGGGCGGCTTCGCGCGCACGGGCGGCTTCAATGATCTTGCCGACGATGATCTTGGCATCGGCCGGGCGCTCTTGCAAATAGTCGTACAGCAACTTGCTGACGATGTCTTCAACAGGGCCACGCACTTCACTCGACACAAGTTTGTCTTTGGTCTGGCTTGAGAACTTGGGCTCAGGCACCTTGACCGACAGCACGCAGCACAGGCCTTCGCGCATGTCATCGCCGGTGACTTCAACCTTGGCTTTTTTGGCGATTTCTGAATCGTCGATGTATTTGTTGATGACACGCGTCATGGCGGCGCGCAGGCCGGTCAGGTGAGTGCCACCGTCACGCTGGGGAATGTTGTTGGTAAAACAAAGCACCTGCTCGCTGTAACCGCTGTTCCACTGCATGGCGACTTCAACACCGATGTTGGTGCCCTGGTCGCTCTGGCGGTCACCCATGGCGGCAAACACATTGGGGTTGAGAACCGTCTTACCCTTGTTGATGAAGTCAACAAAACCCTTGACGCCGCCGGCGCCTGCAAAGTCGTCTTCCTTGCCTGAGCGTTCGTCTTTCAAACGAATACGAACACCGTTGTTCAGAAAGCTGAGCTCGCGCAGGCGCTTGCTCAAAATTTCATAGTGAAAGTCGTTGTTCTCTTTGAAGATGTCGGTGTCGGGCAAAAAGTGAACTTCAGTGCCGCGCTTGTCGGTATCGTCCATCACCTTCATGGGTGACACGTCAACGCCGTCGATCTGTTCAATGATGCGGTTTTGCACAAAGCCGCGTGAGAACTCCATGACGTGCACCTTGCCGTCACGGCGAATCGTCAGGCGCAACATTTTGCTGAGTGCGTTGACGCAGCTGACACCCACGCCGTGCAGGCCGCCTGAAACCTTGTAGCTGTTTTGATTGAACTTGCCGCCGGCGTGCAGTTCGGTCAAAGCGATTTCAGCAGCAGAGCGCTTGGGCTCATGCTTGTCGTCCATCTTGATGCCGGTCGGAATGCCGCGGCCGTTGTCCGTGACGCTGACCGAATTGTCGGTATGGATGGTGACAACGATGTCGTCGCAATGGCCGGCCAGTGCTTCGTCGATGGAGTTGTCGACCACCTCGAACACCAGGTGATGCAGGCCGGTACCGTCGGATGTATCGCCGATGTACATGCCGGGGCGCTTGCGCACGGCTTCCAGGCCTTCAAGGATCTGGATGGAGCCCTCACCATAGGCCTCAGACGCGCCGGCCTGGTTGGTGTCTATCTTGGGCTGGTAATTGGAGCTTGACTCGCCTGCATCGCCGTTATTGACGTTGACAAGGGCGTCATTGTTAGGGCTGCCATCGTCGTTTTGAGCTTTGTTTTCTTCAGTCATACCGGCTTCTTTATCCAATCTTCATCCGGCGTCGCCGGATTTCTTCAATCTCTTGAATGACCAAACCCGCTTGGGCAAGCGGGTCTGGGGGTTTTATTTTTATGGTCTATCGCAGTTGCATCTGACTTGTCTCTTGGCTCTTGCCAGGTCTTTTTTTGTGGCCTAGATCCGCATCGGCATGACGACGTATTTGAACGCCGCATCGTCGGGAATGGTGAGGAGGGCAGAGCTGTTTGAATCAGCCAGCTCAATCTTCACCATGTCCTGGTCCATGTTGGCCAGCGCGTCGATCAGGTAGGTCACGTTGAAACCGATTTCGATCGCATCGCCTGCGTAGTCGATGTCGAGCTCGTCAACGGCTTCTTCCTGCTCGGCATTGTTTGACGCGACGCGCAGGGTGCCTGGCTCGATGTTCAGGCGCACGCCCTTGAACTTCTCGCTGGTCAGGATGGCGGTGCGCTGCAGGCTGGCCAGCAGTGGCTGGCGACCGAGCGTGATGATGTTTTTGTGGTTCTTGGGAATGACACGGTTGTAGTCGGGGAACTTGCCTTCGACCAGCTTGGTGACGAATTCCATGCCTTCGAAACTGAACTTGGCCTGGTTGCCGGCAAACTGCATTTCAATCGCGCCTTCTTTGTCGCTAAGCAGGCGCTGCATTTCAAGCACGGTCTTGCGCGGCAAAATGACTTCCTGCTTTGGCACTTCAACATCGAGCGTGGCCGACGAGAAAGCCAGGCGGTGGCCATCGGTGGCCACCAGGCTGAGCTGCTTGCCTTCGGCGACGAACAGGATGCCGTTGAGGTAGTAGCGAATGTCGTGCACAGCCATGGCAAACGACACCTGGTTGAGCAGTTCTTTCAGGGTTTTTTGCGGCACCGAGAAAGCCGGGCCAAAGTTGGCGGCTTCCTGCACCAGGGGGAAGTCTTCTGCCGGCAGGGTCTGCAGCGTGAAGCGGCTCTTGCCGCCCTTGAGGATCAGCTTGTTCTGCGCCGATTCGAGCGACACGGTCTGGTCGCTGGGCATGGAACGCAGGATGTCGATGAGCTTGCGTGCGCCGACGGTGGTGGTGAAGTTGCCGCTGTCGCCTTCGAGCTCAGCCGTGGTGCGGATCTGGATTTCAAGATCGCTGGTCGTCAGCTGAAGCTGGCCACCTGTTTTGCGGATCAACACGTTGGCAAGAATCGGCAAGGTGTGGCGACGCTCAACGATGCCGGCGACCGATTGCAGAACCGACAAAACTTTATCCTGGGTGGCTTTCAGAACGATCATGACTTCCTCTTGTTCTTTCTCTTTAATTCTTTAATTCAAATTAGTAGTAGTAGTAAGGGCAGCTGCTATCTGTGGATAGCGCTATTTTCCCCTTTTTAATCAAACACTTGGCGATTGTTTAACCTTGTGTTGAATACCCCTCTCAGACCTGCTTCGAAACATGAACAACTTTTGGTTTGGCGACCTGCCTGTGGATAAGCCATGGGTTGTTCAAAACTTATACCCATAGTTGTTAGGCAAGGGTTTTGGGATGATTTTTGAGTGGTCATCTGCTGGTTAACCCTTGAGTGTCTGTTCAAGCACGTGCAGCTGCTGGTTGAGCTCGGTCATCTGCTGGCGCTCTGCAGACATCTTGCGCACGGCGTGCAGCACGGTGGTGTGGTCACGGCCCCCAAAGAGCTCACCGATCTCCGGCAGGCTCTTCTGGGTGAGTTCCTTGGCCAGGTACATGGCAATCTGGCGCGGCCGGGCAATGCTGGCCGGCCGCTTCTTTGAATACATGTCAGCGACCTTGATCTTGTAATAGTCGGCGACGGTCTTCTGGATGTTCTCGACCGAGATCTGGCGGTTTTGTATGGAGAGCAGGTCACGCAGGGCTTCGCGGGCCAGCTGGATGGAGATTTCCTTCTGGTTGAAACGTGAGTAAGCCAGGATTTTGCGCAGGGCGCCCTCAAGCTCTCGCACGTTGGAGCGCACGTTCTTGGCGACGAAGAAGGCGACTTCTTCTGGCATGACGGCGGCTTCAGCGGCGGCCTTGTTGATCAGGATGGCGACGCGCATTTCAAGCTCGGGCGGCTCGATGGCGACTGTGAGGCCGGAGTCAAAACGCGACACCAGGCGCTCATGGATGTCTGTCAAACCCTTGGGATAGGTGTCGGACGTCATCACGATGTGGGACTTTTTGGTTAACAGCGCTTCAAAAGCGTTGAAAAATTCTTCCTGCGTTCGGTCCTTGTTGGCGAAGAACTGGACATCGTCAATCAGCAATAAATCGAGCGAGTGGTAACGCTCTTTAAATTCATCAAAAGTCTTGCGCTGATAGGCCTTAACCACATCCGAGACGAATTGTTCGGCATGGATGTAGAGAACTTTGGCGGCCGGGTTGTCTGATAACAGCTTGTTGCCTATGGCGTGCATCAGGTGGGTTTTGCCCAGACCGACGCCGCCATATATAAAAAGCGGGTTGTAAAGCTGGCCCAGGCTGCTGGCCACATGCATGGCGGCGGCGCGGCCCATGCGGTTGGCGGTGCCTTCAATCAGGGTGTCAAAAGTGAGCGCAGTGTTGAGCCGGTTCTTGAACGGTGCGCCCGCAACGTCCTCAGCTACACCCAGGCCAACAGGCTCAGGAATGCCGGAACCTTCAAAAGAACGTGTAATGGAAGCTGATTTATTGGGCGCTTCACGCGGAGCGAGCGCTAACTCAAGCTGAATGCTGTGGCCTGAGACTTTCTCAAGCAGGGCAGAAATGCGGGCGGCATACTGGGCGCGAATCCAGTCGAGCTTGAAACGGTTGCCCACCTGTATGGTGACCTTGGAGAGGTCTTCGGCGACATCTGCGGCCAGTGGGCGAATCCAGGTGTTGAACTGCTGCTCGGGCAATTCCTGGGCGAGATGGTCAACACAGGTCTGCCACAAACTGTGGCTCATGTTAAGCGCTGAAGCTTCACTCATGGCGGCTCCGGCTGGCCGCATTGGTAATCGTTATCATTGAGCGCTTGTGGATATTCTTTGTTTTTGGCAGCCGCAATTCTACCTGCGCAGGCAAGTTATCCACAAATTAAATTGCTTCGGGTTTAAACCTATTTCTGGCGACTTCTGGAAGTTTTATCCGGCAAGCCCCAAAGACTTCAGGGCTTCTAAGCCATTGCGCCAAATAAGCCGCCTAACTTGTTGCCAGGGATGGGAAATCTGCGATAATCATGGGTTTCCCTGATTCGCGTCCCTGGCCTTCAATGGCCCATGCAGATCGATTGTGATGATTGATTCTCATGAGCCGGCTCTTCCTGGCGGACATTTGTCAGCGGTCAAAAAGGCAAGCTTTGGTCCTGGTAACTTGAAAAAGTTTTCAGGCCGGCCGCCAGAACAGCAACAGTAACCAGTAGCACTTAGCAAGAGCAGCCATCATGAAACGTACATATCAGCCATCCAAAGTCAAACGCGCCCGTACCCACGGTTTCCTGACCCGCATGAAGACCCGCGGCGGCCGCGCAGTGATCGCTGCACGCCGTGCCAAGGGCCGCAAACGCCTGGCAGTCTAAGCTTCACGCTGAAGGCTTCTTCAGGCCGGTGTCGGACGGGTTTTGTGCAACGGCTTAAAACCCGGCCGCAGTTCCAGGCGGTTCTTGCGGGCAGCGTGATTGCCAGAACAGAGCATTTTGTTTTGCATCGCAACGGCCTCGAGGCCACCGCTCCAGCTGTTCCCAAAGCCGGACCTGAAAGCGCAAAAGAACTTTCTTCGCGCAAAACCATTCCAGATAACGGCACTGCCGCTCCTGCAGAAACACCCGCACCGGCCTTATTTCCGGTGCGCGACATCTGGATAGGTGCCATGGTGCCCAAGCGCTGGGCAAAGCGTGCGGTCACACGCAACGCCATCAAAAGGCAGATCTACAACGTGAGTGCCGATTCCATGCAAAACTACCCACAGGCCGCCTTTCTGGTCCGCCTGCGGCGTGAGTTTTCACGCAAGGAATTTTTGAGCGCGACATCGCCCCAGCTAAAAGAAGCCGTGCGCCACGAAGTGCAGGCCTTGATGAAAGCTGGTGCCGCCTCCACCTGAGGCGCTGCCCATCTTCGCGCATGAAATCCTTTCTGGCCGTCCTTTACCGTTTGCCGCAAACCGTCCTGATGGGTCTGGTGAAGGCTTACCGTTTGCTGCTCAGCCCCTGGCTGGGCTCGTCGTGCCGTTTTGAACCTACCTGTTCGGTTTATTCGCTGCAGGCGCTGCAGGACTACGGTGCGGTGTACGGCACTTACCTCACATTGCATCGCCTGGTGCGCTGCCAGCCCTGGTGCGACGGCGGCCATGATCCCGTTCCACCGCGCCGGGCGCACGCTGACAATCGCACATCCCTCTTTACCCGTCTCGTCACACCCGTGACTTCCACCCCCTCTAAAAAGAAGCCGTCATGAACGACATCCGCCGCACCATTTTGTGGGTGATTTTTGGTTTTTCCATGGTCCTGCTGTGGGACCAGTGGCAAGTCCACAACGGCAAACAGCCGACCTTTTTCCCAAGTGCCGCAAGCTCCAAAGCTGCCGCCCCTGCTGTTGTACCTGCTGCTTCGTCGGCCGCGGTACCTGGCGGTGCGCCTTCTGCGGTGCCTTCACCCGTGGCGACTGGCGCAACGGCTGTGCCTGGTGTGGTGTCTGCTCCCGGCAGCGTGCCACCTGCGCCGCTGCAGGGCGTGAAAGAACGCATCGTGGTGAACAGCGACGTGTTCACACTCACCTTCGATACAGAAGGTGGCACGCTGATCAAGTCATCGTTCAACAAGTTCAAGGACCAGGCCAACAAGGACCAGGGTTTCGTTCTTCTTGACGAGAGCACCAACCGCGTTTACGTCGCACAAACCGGCCTGATCGCAGCTGGTACCGGCGGTCCGGCATTGCCAACACACAAAACCATCATGGTTGCAGCCCCCGGCGAACGCAGCCTGAAAGACGGCCAGAACGAGCTGGTGGTGAAGTTTGAATCGCCTGATGTTGGCGGCCTGAAACTGATCAAGACCTACACCATCAAGCGCGGCGCCTACGACATTGCCGTGCGCCATGAGGTGGTCAACACCGGCAGCACGGCGGTATCGCCACAGCTGTATTACCAGCTGGTGCGAGACGGCAACCCGCCACCGGGCGAGTCTTCTTTCTATTCAACCTTCACCGGCCCTGCGATTTACACCGAGGCCAAGAAGTACCAGAAGATTGAATTCAAGGACATCGAAAAAGGCAAGGTCGAAGTCGAAAAAACCGCAAGCAATGGTTATATCGCCATGGTGCAGCACTACTTTGCATCGGCATGGATTCTGGGCGACGGCATCAAGCGCGACCTGTTTGAACGCAAGGTTGACAACAACCTTTACGCGGTCGGCATGATCACGTCGCTGGACACCATTGCAGCAGGAACAAGCAAGGCCATGGACGCGAAGTTTTTTGTCGGACCGCAGGAAGAAAAAACACTTGAAGCCATGGCGCCCGGCCTGGAGCTGGTCAAGGACTATGGATGGCTGACCATCCTGGCCAAGCCGCTTTACTGGTTGCTGGACAAACTGCATGGCTTTATCCAGAACTGGGGCTGGTCCATTGTGGCGCTGGTGCTGCTGCTGAAGATTGCTTTCTACTGGCTCAATGCCAAGGCTTACGCCAGCATGGCCAAGATGAAGGCCATCAACCCCAAGATCATGGAAATGCGCGAGCGCCTGAAGGACAAACCTCAGGAAATGCAGCAGCAGATGATGAAGATCTACAAGGAAGAAAAGGTCAACCCGATTGGCGGCTGCTTCCCGATCATGATTCAGATTCCGGTGTTCATTGCCTTGTACTGGGTGCTGCTTTCAAGCGTTGAAATGCGCGGTGCGCCGTGGATTTTGTGGATCAGGGATTTGTCTTCGCCGGACCCTTATTTCATCCTGCCCGTCATCATGACGCTGACGACCATGCTGCAGACCGCGCTGAACCCTGCGCCACCAGACCCGATGCAGGCCAAGCTTATGTGGTTCATGCCGCTGATTTTTAGCGTGATGTTCTTCTTCTTCCCGTCCGGCCTAGTGCTGTACTGGATCACCAACAACATCCTGTCGATTGCTCAGCAGTGGGTGATCAACACGCGCATGGGCGTGCCGCCACAATTCAATTTGCCGAAATTCAAGTAACTCGGGATTGAAATCAAAAAAAGGGCCGCGAAGCGGCCCTTTGCATTTCAGGCATTTAACATTCAGCCATGCTCGCCCGTCACCATGATCCCATCGTAGCCATAGCCACTGCACCTGGCCGTGGGGCAGTGGGCATCGTGCGCGTGTCTGGCGGCGATATAACACCGGTCATTCATGCCATCTGTGGAAAGCCCCTGTCGCCCCGTATGGCGACCTACCTGCCTTTCAGCGATGCAACCGGCGGCGTGATTGACCAGGGTCTGGCGATTCATTTCCCGGCGCCCCACTCTTACACCGGCGAAGACGTCCTTGAACTGCAGGCTCATGGCGGGCCCGTGGTGCTGCAGCTTTTGCTGGCGCGCTGCCTTGAGGCGGCTGCGGCCATCGACCCGCAGACAGCAAAGCCATCCCTGGCAAACATGCGGGTCGCGTTACCCGGTGAATTCACCGAGCGCGCTTTTCTTAATGACAAGATAGATCTGGCGCAGGCCGAAGCCATCGCCGACCTGATTGACGCGAGTACCGAGACGGCAGCCCGCTCTGCTGCGCGCTCGATGTCCGGTGAGTTCTCCATGGCGGTCAACACGCTGCTGGAGCAGCTCATTCATTTACGCATGCTGGTTGAGGCGACGCTGGATTTCCCCGAAGAAGACATCGACTTTCTGCAGAAGGCCGATGCGCAAGGCCAGCTTTTGCGTTTGCAGAAAACACTTCAAGGTGTCATGCAGAGTGCCGGTCAGGGCACCATCCTGCGTGAGGGCATCAAGGTGGTGATTGCAGGCCAGCCCAATGCGGGTAAAAGCTCCCTGCTCAATGCACTGGCTGGCGCCGAGCTCGCCATCGTCACGCCGATTGCAGGCACGACGCGTGACAAGGTCACACAGCTCATACAGATTGACGGTGTTCCCCTGCACGTGGTCGATACGGCCGGGTTGCGCGAAACGCTCGATGAGGTCGAAAAAATCGGTGTTGAACGGGCATGGGCTGAAATTGAAAGCGCTGACGCGGTGCTTTTCCTGCATGACCTGACGCAACATGGGGCGGTCGACTACGCGGGTGGAGATGCCCGCATTCAGGAAGTCTTGCTGGAAAAGCTGCCTGCCAGCACACCGGTGATTGATGTCTGGAACAAGTCAGACGTGGCCCAGCCACCGCGAGATGATCGCGGTATTGCCATTTCGGCAAAGACAGGTCTGGGGCTGGAAAACCTGCGTCAGCGCCTGCTGGCAGTGGTCGGATGGCAGTCTGCACCTGAAGGTGTTTTTATGGCGCGAGAGCGGCATGTTCATGCGCTTCAAAAAGTGGATGAGCAGCTCTCGCGTGCTTCTGCACAGCTGCTTTCCAGGGCTCCCGCGCTGGACCTCCTGGCCGAGGACCTGCGGCAGGCACAACTTCATTTAAGCGAAATTACCGGCCAGTTCACGCCAGATGACCTGCTTGGCGAGATTTTTTCGAAGTTTTGCATAGGCAAGTAAGCGCGTAGACCGGCCTCCGGCATTTAAATCCAAAGTATTCATGTATCAGGTGTAAGCGAGCGTTAATGCGCCTTGCCGGATGCGCCCTTGGCCGGGTATCTTCCGTCCACCATGAATGCAGCACTACCCGCCAACCTGCGGTTTGACATACAGGGCCTTGCGCAGGCCATTGCGCATTGCAACGCAAGCGACGCCCTGCGTTGCCAGTTCTCACCCCAGAGTTGGGACATCCTGGCTGGCTACATGCAACCCTTTGCCCTTGGCAGTGGGCAGGTGCTGATCGAGCAGGGCGCAACGGACCGGACCATTTATTTCATCGAAAGTGGCACGCTCAGCGTGCATTACGAGGATGCAAAGTCCCGTGTGCGCATGGCGCTTGTCGGCCCCGGAACGGTGATTGGTGAGGGCTCGTTTTTTTCACACCAGGCGCGTAGCGCCACCGTGCAGGCGTCCGGAGCCTGCAAGCTGTGGAGCCTCACACCCATGCGTTTTCTGGAACTCTCAAACCGTCAGAGTCCCTTGGCGCTGGAGCTGACCATGGCCATGGGCGGCGTGATGGCCAAAAGGCTTTACAACAGGCCCAAGCGGGTAGCGGTGACCTGACTGTTCCGGCAGGCTGTTGTCAAGTGACAGTCTAGGGCTTGCCGTGGTATCCCGCCGGGCAGACAACCACCCTTCAGGAAGTCCGGATTCTCCATCCGGATCTGGTCCCCCACAGGGCTGCAATTTGTGACTTATTACCAGCTGGTGCAGTTCTGGTTACTAGCGGTTTCATTACCGTGCTGAACGGTCCGCGGAACACGCCGCCTCTTGCGTAAACTGCGAGCAAGCGCAGTCCTGCGTTCGGGGAGGGCCCGGGTCAACCATCAACTGTTGGCTCCGGGTGTAGCAGGATAAACAAGCAGCATCGTTTCAATTCGGGATCAGAAAATGTCCGTCTTCAATTGGTTCTCACGCAAATCCGAAACCACGGCCCATTCCGGACCCGGGGACAGCAGCGGCCTGCGTGACAGCCGTGGTCGCTCATTGCCGGCAAGGGACAAGCCCCAGTCGGTTCCGCCGGTTGTCAAGACTGGTTCTGCAGATCCTGCCAACAGAAGCGAGTTGCGCAAGGCCAGGCGGCATGCGCGTCGCGAGCAGCTGTACGTGGCGGTACGTGAGGCCATGACCCGCGCCGGCGTGCTGGCTGCAAGCTACAGGTTCAAGGTGCTGTCACTTGATCAGCGCGGCGACCAGTTCCTGGTCATGATGGATGTTGCGCATTCACTGGGTCGCCAGTCAGACAGGCTCGCCGATATAGAGGCTCTGGTCGTCCAGACCGCGAAGGCGCGCTTTGAGATTGTGGTGACGGCGGTGTACTGGCGATCAGATGCCAGAACGGCTGCTGCGGTGGCGGCAGATCGCCCGGCACTGCGTGACGCGATGACGTCGGCGCCCATGCCGCTTGCTGCTGTGCAGTCGGCCGTGGCCCCCGACCGGCACGCCCCGCTCAACATGCCTTTGAAAAAGCCCGCCTCACGTTATGACCCCATTCAGGACGACGAGGTCACTGCCTTCAAGCAGGCACTGGCCAGCGCATCCGCTGCGCCGTTATCTATTGATGCGAGCGGCAAGACCCGTACGGGTTTGCACTCCTACACCCTTCTCACGGGTTTCGAAGACACCGAAATGCCTGAATCGGCAGCAGTGCCGGCACTGAGCGCCACACAGTACGGCGACCTGAACTAAAGAATGCGCCCACGGGTTCAGTGACCCGCGAAGTCCACCAGGGTGAACAGGGGCAGGCCAGCTGACAGGATCTTCTGTGAACCGCCCAGCTCGGGCAAATCCACAATCGCTGCGCCTTCCGTTACAACGGCACCGAGTTTTTCAAGCAGGTTTTTGCCCGCCATCATGGTTCCGCCCGTGGCTATCAGGTCATCGATGAGCAGTACGCGCTGGCCCGGTGTTACAGCATCGGTGTGCACCTCGACCGTGGCGTTGCCGTATTCAAGTTCATAGGTTTCCTGCACCGTGGTGAAGGGCAGCTTGCCTTTTTTGCGGATGGGCACAAAACCGACATTGAGTTCATAGGCCACCACAGCCCCCAGGATAAAACCGCGTGCATCCAGGCCGGCGACCACATCGGGCCGCAGTGCCGGGTCCATGTAGCGGTGAACGAATGCGTCAATCAGTACGCGAAAAACCTTGGGGTTCTGCAGCAGGGGTGTGATGTCCCTGAACTGCACGCCGGGTGCCGGCCAGTCGAGGACGGTGCGGATGTGGCTCCTCAGGTAGGCGCTGATGCCTGCGCGGTTGAGGTTTTCAAGTTCTGGCATGGGTTGTGACCTTTTACCTGTCAGGAGGCGGAATTGTTTTTGGGGGAACGGCGGCGCAGCAGATTTTCCTCTGCCATTGCCAGTGCACCGGGCTTGCCCGACAACACCAGTGTGTCGCCGCCTTCAAGCACTGCATCTTCACTCAGGTCTGCGGGTTTGCCGTTGGCCCGGCGCAGGCTGACCACTCGTACACCGGCGGCATGCAGCGCAAAGGTGCCCAGAGCCTGCCCTATGGAGCGTGTGCCCAGCGGTAATGTGACCGTTGCCAGCCGCTCTTCGTCAAGCTCATTGACCGTATCGTCGTCGGCACCGCGGAAATAGCCGCGAAGCAGGTTGTAGCGGGCGTCGCGCTGCTCCTGCACAACGCGAATCACGCGGCGCATGGGCACGCCGACCAGGGCCAGCGCATGGCTTGCCAGCATCAGGCTGCCTTCTATCGCTTCGGGAACCACTTCAGTCGCACCCGCTGCCTGCAGTTTCTCCAGGTCATGGTCGTCAACGGTGCGAACGATGACGGGGACGGTGGGTGCGTGGGCGCGCGCATTGGCCAGCACCTTGAGTGCGCTGGCAGTGTCGAGATAGGTCACGACCACAGCACTTGCACGGGCAAGTCCGGCAGCCATCAAGGCCTGAAGCCGGACCGCATCGCCGAACACCACGGAATCACCGGCGGCGGCGGCCTGGCGCACCCGGTCCGGGTCCAGGTCAAGCGCCATGTAGGGGATGCCCTCGCCTTCCAGCATGTGGCCCAGGTTCTGCCCGCAGCGGCCATAACCGCAAATGATGACGTGCTTGTCGGCGTTGATGGACTTGCGTGCAATCGTCGTCATCTGCAGCGACTGTTGCAGCCACTCGCTGGCCACCAGCTTCATCACGATCTGGTTGCTGTACATGATGATGAAGGGCGTGGCCAGCATGGACAGCACCATGCTCGCGAGAATCGGGTTGAGCAGGGCGGGTGGCACCAGCTGGCTCTCATTCGCCAGCGACAGCAGCACAAAACCAAACTCGCCTGCCTGAGCAAGATAAAGGCCGGTACGCAACGATACGCCGGCTGTCGCGCCCAGCGCCTTGGCCAGTCCGGTGACCAGCACCAGCTTGAAAATTACCGGCAGCGTGGCCAGCAGAAGAACCAGTGGCCAGCGATCAAGCACGATCCGCCAGTCGAGCATCATGCCGACGCTGATGAAAAACAGGCCCAACAGCACGTCATGAAACGGCCGGATATCGGTTTCCACCTGGTGCTTGAATTCGGTTTCCGAAATCAGCATGCCGGCGATGAAGGCGCCGAGAGCCAGGCTCAGGCCCGCGAGCTCGGTAAGCCATGACAGCGCCAGCGTGACCAGCAGCAGGTTGAGCACAAACAACTCTTCACTTTTGCGGCGCGCCACGATGGTGAGCCACCAGCGCATCACGCGCTGCCCACCGGTCAGCAGGATGCCGACCAGAACTGCGGCCTTGAGCCCGGCGAGTGCCAGCGCAGTGAAGAGTTTGTCAGGCGACGAACCCAGTGCAGGAATCAGCACCAGCAAGGGCACCACGGCCAGATCCTGGAACAGCAGCACGCCCATGACACGCTTGCCGTGTTCGGATTCGAGCTCCAGCCGCTCCGACAGCAGCTTGACCACAATCGCCGTGCTGCTCATGGCAATGGCGCCTGACAGTGCAAGCGCGGTTTGCCACTCCATCTTCCACAGCGTCGGGGCCATGCTCGCGAGGAACAGCGAACCGAAGGTGGCCAGCAACACCGTGAGCACCACCTGCAACAGGCCAAGCCCAAAGACGTGTCCGCGCATGGAGCGCAGTTTGGGAAGGTTGAACTCCAGCCCAATCACAAACATCAGAAAGACCACCCCGAACTCGCCGAGGTGACGCACGCCTTCTGCATTCTGCGAAAGTGCCAGCGCGTGGGGGCCAATCAGCACACCCACGGCGAGGTAGCCCAGCATGGGCGGTAATTTGAGCGACCGGCATGCCACCACACCCAGCACGGCGGCCAGCAGGTATAGCAGGGTCAGTTCGAGCGCGCTCATGCTTTGATGGTAGCCCATGGGGTCTCCATAAATCCGATTTCCGGGCGTATGGCAGCGTTGCGCGGTGCTCGGAATCCTCGCGGTTATTCGGGTCAGACACCAATTTCGCTGCGGTACTTGCACCGCACCAAAAGGCGAGCCTCCGGCTCGGCGAATTTGGGCTCTGACCCCAAAAGCCGCTCCTGTGCTCCGTGCGCCTTGCCCTCCATCCCGGCAATCGAATTTCTGGAGGCCCCATTTCCGCAAGGGGGCACTTCGCGGCACGCGTCGATAGAATGCTGTGATGACGTTTGACGCGCTTTCCTTCGACCCCCTGCAGGCGCAGGCACTGGCCCGCAAGACTTTCGAGATCGAAGCCGCAGCTGTTCTGGGGCTGGCAAGCCGCGTCGGGCCCGAGTTCTCGGAGGCCGTGCAGATCATGCTGGCCTGCCGCGGCCGGGTGGTTGTGATGGGTATGGGCAAGAGCGGCCACATCGGGCGCAAGATCGCCGCCACACTGGCCTCCACCGGCACGCCGGCCATGTTTGTGCACCCGGCCGAGGCCAGCCACGGTGACCTCGGAATGGTGACGGATGCCGATGTGGTGCTCGCCATTTCAAACAGTGGTGAGAGCGCCGAGCTGACCTCCATACTCCCGGTGCTCAGCCGCCAGGGTGTTCCGATGGTGGCCATCACCGGGGGTGCAAGCTCTGCACTGGCCAGGCAGGCCAACGTGACGCTCGACAGCAGCGTGGCACAGGAGGCCTGCCCCTTGAACCTGGCGCCTACCGCAAGCACTACAGCGCAGCTTGCACTGGGCGATGCGCTGGCCGTGGCGCTGCTTGATGCGCGCGGCTTCAAGGAAGAAGACTTCGCCCGCTCCCACCCCGGTGGCGCACTGGGCCGCAAGCTGCTGACCCATGTCAGCGATGTCATGCGCAGCGGCGATCAGGTGCCCCGTGTGACGCCGGGCACGGGCTTCACCGACCTGATGCGTGAAATGAGCAGCAAGGGTCTGGGCGCCTCTGCCGTGGTTGATGCGAAGCAGCGCGTGCTGGGCATCTTTACCGACGGCGACCTGCGCCGTCTGGTCGAAAAAGGTGTGGACCTTCGCACCGCGACGGCTGGTGAGGTCATGCAGGCCAACCCGCGCACCCTGCGCGCCGATGCGCTGGCCGTGGATGCGGTTGAACTGATGGAGCAGCACAGCATCACCAGTGTGTTGATCGTTGATGAAGAGGGCGCACTCTGCGGCGCGCTGAACACCAACGACCTGATGCGGGCGAAGGTCATCTAGAAATGGTGCCCCCACGTTCGTTCACTTCGTGTAACTCTCTGCCCCCCGAGGGGGCTGGCCTTGCTTGGGGCGGCCCGGCGCGGCGGCCGCCTTTATCTATATGACTCCACCGGCCTTGAATTTTCCACCCGAGCTGCTGCTCAAGGCACAAGGTGTACGCGCTGCTTTTTTTGATGTTGATGGTGTGCTGACAGACGGCGGCCTGTACATGTCCGAGCACGGCGAAACACTCAAGCGCTTCAACACGCTGGACGGTCATGGGCTGAAGCTTTTGCAGAAAGCGGGCATCACCCCCGTGGTGATCACCGGGCGCGACAGCCTGGCTTTGCGCAGCAGGCTCGATGCGCTTGGCATTGTTCATACGCATTTCGGCACTGAAGACAAACGCCCCGCGGCCGAAACCACGCTGAAGGCGCTGGGGCTGGACTGGTCGCAGGCTGCAGCCATCGGCGACGACTGGCCCGACCTGCCCATGATGAGGCAGGCAGCATTCAGTGCGGCCCCCGCCAATGCCCATGCGGAAGTGAAAGCGGCTGCTGACTATGTGACGCAGGAGCAAGGCGGGCACGGCGCCGCACGCGCATTTTGCGACCTGCTGCTGGTGGCGGGCGGACATTACGTCCACCTTTTGAAAGCCTATGCATGAGCAGGGCCGTGACACCAATGACAACGGCCTTGCGTGCCATGCGTGAACCCTGGCGCAGGGCTTTGCGTCTGTGGGACAGGGTCTCCATCTACCTGCCCCTGTTGTTGATGGGCGGTCTGGCGCTGGGTACTTACTGGCTGGTGCGCAATTCACCGGTTTTCAGCGCACCCGAAGCGGCGAAAGAGGCGAAGCACGAGGCCGACTACTTCATGCGCAAGTTCACCATCAAGACATTCGATGAAACAGGCCGGCTCAAAAGCGAAATCTACGGCATTGAGGCGCGCCACTACCCCGATACAGATACGCTGGAGATCGATGCACCACGCATTCGCAGCATCAGTGACGCAGGCCGGCTGGTGACGTCTACCGGCAAGCGCGCGCTGTCCAACGGCGATGGCTCTGAAGTGCAGCTCATGGGCAATGCGCGTGTGGTGCGCGAGGCCGCCAAGGATGCGGACGGCAATGACCTGCCGCGTATGGAGTTCCAGGGCGAATTCCTGCATGCCTATATCAACGACGAACGCGTCAAGTCGCACCTGCCGGTTGTGCTGATTCGCGGCAGCGACCAGTTCACGGGCGATACCTTTGCCTTTAACAACATCACCGGTGTGGCCGACCTCAATGGCCGCGTGAGGGGTGTGCTGGTGCCCAGGGTAGCAGTGCCTGTTCCACCCCGGTAGTAACTTCAAAAACCAGGAGAGCCGTGTGTCCAGACTCGTATTCATCACAGGCGCCTCCAGCGGCATAGGCCAGGCTCTGGCTCTGCGGTTTTTTCAGGCCGGTTACCGGCTGGCCCTGGTGGCCAGGCGCACGGCTGAAGTTGAAGCCTGGGCGCAGGCCCAATCCATAGGCGCGGACAGCTACCAGGTCTACAGCGCAGATGTGTCGGACATCGACAGCATCGTGGCTGCTGGCCAGGCCTGTATTGCTGCGCAGGGTGTGCCCGATGTGGTCATTGCGAACGCGGGCATCAGCATTGGCATGGACACCGCCATGCGCGAAGACCTGGATGTCATGCGCCAGACTTTTGCCACCAACAACATTGGTGTGGCGGCCACCTTCCACCCGTTTATAGAAGCGATGACCACGCGTGGCTCGGGCGCGCTGGTGGGCATAGGCAGCGTGGCCGGCATTCGTGGCCTGCCTGGGCACGGCGCTTATTGCGCCAGCAAGGCAGCAGTTATTGCCTACTGCGAAAGCCTGCGTGGCGAACTCAAAAGCGTTGGCGTGAACGTGGTGACGATTTGCCCCGGTTACATCGACACGCCGCTGACGCAGCAAAACAGTTACGCGATGCCTTTCCTGATGAAACCCGAAGATTTTGCGGACAAGGCATTTGCGGCCATACAGGCGGGCAGCAGTTACAGCGTGATTCCCTGGCAGATGGGCGTGGTGGCAAAGCTGCTTCGCCTTCTTCCCAATTCGGTGTTTGACAAGGCCTTGTCTGGCCGTGCGAGAAAGAAGCGCCAGAGCAGCTCAACGGTTTAGGACCACAAAGCAAAAAGGCTTCAAAACCGGGGTCTTGAAGCCTTTTTAGCTTGCCATCAGCCTTTCAGCTGATGAGGGGCTAGGGTTGGTTCGGTCAGGGCTTAGTAGCCGCCGCGTCCGCCACCGCCACCACCGCCGCCGGAACGGCCACCGCCGCCGCCACCGTATGGGCTGCGGAAACCACCGTCACCGCCGCCGCCACCGGAACGACCGCCGCCACCGCCGCCGTATCCACCACCGCCGCCGCCACCACCGTAGCCGCCGCCACCACCGCCGCCGAAGCCGCCGCTGCGTGGAGGACGAGCCTCCATCGGACGGGCTTCATTCACGACAACGCTGCGGCCGCCCAGAGGCTGGCCGTTCATGCCGTTGATGGCTGCCTGGGCTTCTGCATCGCTGCCCATTTCGACAAAACCAAAGCCCTTGGAGCGACCGGTGTCGCGTTCCATCATGACTTTGGCGCTGGTAACAGAGCCAAACTGGCCGAAAGATTGTTGCAAGTCTTCGTCGCGAACCGAGTACGGCAGATTGCCGACGTAAAGTTTGTTGCCCATGAAGGGACTCCTCTAAAACACAATAACAAAAGCGATGGGGTCCCGAAAGCACAACAAATCTTTATACGTACCGCTGTGGCGCGCGAAACTGACCGATCACCTGACCTGTACAAATGCGGACATTTGTAGCCGTACATTATGCGGCACTTGATGGGAAGTCAAGCAACATTGGCATTCTTCGATACGGGAAAAACCCTGTAACCACGCCATTTCCAGCGGTTTTGCGCCCGTTTTGCCCGAATCCGGGCGCTTTGCAGTTTTGTCAGTTTGCGTATCCGGGGCCGGGCTGCCAGACGCAAAACGGATATCAGTTGCTGCCGTCGTCCTTGTACCGGCGCCACTGCCCCATGGCGCTGCGCATGGTCAGCACCTGGTTTTCAAATTTCGGGCAAGCCTTGCAGGCCAGCAGGTGAAGTTTCAGCGCGAGGGTGTCAGGCAAACCCAGCGCACGGTCTTCACGCGCGATGATCAGCGCCGCCGCTTCACGGCAGGTACGTCTGAGCAGGGTGATTTTTGGTGTCACGTCAGAAATGCCTGTTGGGTAAAAAGTTAAAGGCGCGTTTCATGCGCCGTGCCGGCCAAACCAGTTGATGTTGAGGCACTCCTGCAAACGCAGGCGCGCCCGGTGCAACTGAACATACAGGTTGGTCGGCGTCAGGGACAGTTCCTTACAGATGTCCTGAGACGAAAGCTCCAGCCACTCCCGCATCAAAAAAAGCCGGCCCAGTGCCGGCGGCAGGCGCTCCATGCAGGCGTCCAGCACCTGGAAGAACTGGCTTTGCTGCAAGGTCTTGTGCGGGTCACCCCAGTCATTGGGTTGTTCTGCAAAGTGGCCATCGGCCTTGAAGGCAATCCGGTCCAGCTCCTCGCCTTCATGGTCGGTGTCCGAATCCGTGGCAGACACCTCACGTGTGTTGCTGCGGATCATGTCTATGACCTTGTGCTTGAGGATGCCGACCAGCCAGGTCTTGAGCTGCGAGCGGTTGCCGAAAGTCTGCGGTTTGGCAAGCGCCGCCAGCAGGGTTTCAGACACCGCGTCTTCTGCCCAGGCATCGTTGCGCAGCTGCAGGCGCGCAAAACGCATGAGGTAGGTGCGGTGCTCGACGAGCTGCTCTTCAAAGGTGGCCATGGGCGCAAAGTCTATCCCGGGGGTTGCCATCAAGGAAGGAATTTATTTTCATGGCGCGGTGTAAGGATTGCCGTGCAGCCCCGACACATCAGGTGCTGTGGCGACCGCTGCCGCAATTCAGAACAAAGCAGAACAAAGGCATCCCATGGGTTTTACCAGCAGCACATTGACGCGTACCGTCACCCTTTCCGCACTGTTGATGGTCAAGCCATTTTTCGCACACGCGCAGCCCGCGCCCGCCGCCAGGCCGTCAAGTGCGCCGGCCCCGGCAGCAGCAGTCACCACGCCACAAATTGAAGGCAAGACGATTGAGGGCGCTGCATTCAGGCTGGCTTCGCTCAAGGGCAAGGTGGTACTGGTGATGTTCTGGTCAACCGGGTGTGCCGTATGCCGCGACAAGATGCCCGAACTGCGTACCAACTACGAGGGCTGGAAGGGCAAGCCCTTTGAGCTGGTGGCCATCAACACCGATGCGCGGGTGCAGGACTTCCTTGATTACGAACGCATCATCTCCGCCACGGTGCCGCTCAAGCAGCGCTTTGTGCAGCTCTGGACGGGCGAGACGGGCTACCGGGACAACATCGGCAAGGCCGCACAGCTGCCGGCGGCTTATCTGGTCGACAAAAACGGCAAGGTGGTTGAGCGTTACGTGGGGCGAATCCCGGCGGAAGCCTGGGACCGCATTGCAGACCTGCTTTAGTGTTTACCCGGTGGTCCTGCAACAACTGTAAGAAAGAGGCAACGCGGGCGACGAAGTTCCAGCCGGCGCATGAAATGGTTTCCTGCACTGGTTCTTTTCAATACCGCTGATCAACAGGAGATTCCTTCATGAACCAACGTGCCCTCATCGCTACCGCTGCAGCCTCCCTGCTGTCCACCCTGCTGGTCTCGGCACCTGCCGTCGCCCAGGAGAAAGAGCGTTGCTACGGCATCGCCGCCGCTGGCCAGAACGACTGTGCCAACCTCAGCGGCAGCCACTCCTGCGCGGGTCAGTCCAAGGTTGCCAACGATGTCAACGAATGGAAATATGTCGCCAAGGGCACTTGCGCCGGCATGAAAGGCCTGAGCGCCGATGCCGCCAAGGCCAAAGCCAAAATGACGACGGACAAAAAGGGCTGATTCAGTTCATGGCCATCATCCGGCCATTGACTGCCCTGTCATGACAACGCCCCCGCAACCCCAGGCCGGCATAGGCTGGCGGCACCCTCACTACGGGGAGCTGCTGCAGTCTTTGCCCGCACTGGATTTTCTGGAGGTTCACTCCGAAAACTTCTTCGGTGCCGGTGGTGCGGCGTGTGCTGTACTGCGGCAGGCGCGCGCGCATTACCCCATCAGCCTGCACGGCGTGGGCCTCGGCCTGGGCTCGGTGGCTGGCATTGACGACTGGCATCTTGAACAACTTGCACGCCTGGTCGCAGAGATTGAGCCGGTGCGGGTGTCAGACCACGCCTGTTTTGCGCGCGGCACGCTCACCGCCTTGCCGGGCCGTGCGCACAGACAGGTGCATGAGGTGCATGAGGTGCATGCGGCTGATTTGCTGCCCATACCCTTTAATGCTGCTGCGCTCGACGTCATGTGCGCGAATGTGCAGCGTGTGCAGGACCGCCTCAAACGCCAGCTGCTGGTCGAAAACCTCTCGGCCTATCTCAGCTTCAACAGCTCGGACCGCAGTGAAACCGTTTTTCTCTCTGAGCTTGTGAAGCGCACGGGCTGCGGCCTGTTGGTGGATGTCAACAACATCTATGTGAATGCGCTGAACGCGCAGCTGGGTGGCAGTGCGGCTGACCCCGTGGCTGCCTGCATGGCCTGGCTGGATGAAATTGCGCCCGGTGCTGTCGGTGAACTGCATGTGGCAGGCCACCAGCATTGCGGCGACATCGTGATTGATGACCACGGCAGCCGCGTCAGCGATGCGGTCTGGCTGGTCTATGCCCATGCCCAGCAACGGTTTGGCAATGTGCCCGCCCTGGTGGAGTGGGATACCGGCATTCCGCCGCTCCAGGCGCTGCTTGATGAAGTGGGGCTGGCGCGATCACCGCAAACTGCGCAGGCAGAGCTCGCCTGATGTCGGTAGCCGTCATCGCACCCGATCTGGCGCATGAGCAGTCACTGCTGCTGGCAGCATTGTTTGGCGAAATTGGTGACCCGAAACACACGTTCAAAGGGGTGGGCCTTAATTCACAACGCGGCCTGCAAGCCCTGCGCGCCAATGGCGAAGCCCTCGCCTTACGCGCCCTGACGGCGGCCTACCCTGTGACAGCAGAGCTGATTGGCAGCGAGAGCTTTGAGCCGCTGGCCAGCTATTTCTGGAAGCAACAGCCCCCGCAGCGTGGCGACATTGCACAGTGGGGCGGTGGTCTGCCTGATTTTCTCGATGCTGCGCCGCAGCTGGCCGATGAGCCTTTTCTGGGTGACGTTGCCCGCATCGAATGGCTGCTGCACTGCGCTGCCACCGCTGCGGATGCAGTTGCCGATGTGGCCTCACTCGCCCTGCTGGCAGGTGATGCGCCGGGTCAACCGACGCTGGTGTTGAGCGATGGCGCGGCCCTGGTGGCCAGCGACTGGCCCGTGGTCAGCATCATTCATGCGCACCTTCTTTATGGCGATGAAAAAGCACAGGCACTCACGCGGGCGGGTGGCCTGCTGAAGCGCGGCACCGGCGAGCGCGCCCTGGTCTGGCGTCAGGGCTTCAAGCCGCAGCTCAGGCTGGTGAGCGCCGCCGAATACGCGCTGTTGTCTGCCCTGCTGTCAGGCTTGCCGCTTGAGCGCGCGCTGAATGAAGGGTTCGCCGCGCCACCTGATGATGCTCAGGGCCCGTTTGATTTCAGCGCCTGGCTGGGCCAGTCGGTGCAGACCGGTCTCGTCACAGGTGCCAAATACATCGAGAACAACATCGAGAACAACATCGACAACAACAAGGAGTGCACATCATGAGGACCCACAACAATGCCCCGCTTGAACGTGGCATCGCGGCATGGGATAGCCTGACGCGCGGCCTTGACGCGCTTCAACCCGCTGCCGCACTGCTGGCACGGTTGTATGTGGCGCAGGTCTTCTTTATGTCGGGCCTGACCAAGTTGCGCGACCGGGACATCACCGTTTCGTTGTTTACCGATGAATACAAGGTGCCCCTGCTGTCGCCAGCCACGGCAGCGGTGATGGGTACGGCGGGTGAACTGGTGTTGCCCGTGCTGCTGGTGCTGGGACTGGGCGGCCGGTTTTCTGCGCTGGGCCTGTTTGTGGTGAACGTCGTGGCCGTCATCTCCCTCAGCGAAATAGCGCCAGCCGCCCTTCAGCAGCATGTGTTCTGGGGTGCCCTGCTGGCCGGCCTGGCGATTTTTGGACTCGGCAACTGGTCGCTGGACCGGTGGGTGTGGCGCGGCCGCGCAGGTGCGCTGGCCCGGCAGGCCTGAACGCCTTGTTGATTTGAGCCTGGCCTGTTGCCCGTCATCCCGGACTTGATTCGGGACCCATCTCCCCATGGGCGCAGAACGCGAAGTCATGGATTGCGGATCAGGCCCGCAATGGCAGCCAGGAAGCGAAGCGGCGACAAGATTTTGCCGTATGCGTTAATTTTTTAACGTACACATTAAGATTCGGCTAAAAGTTAACTTCCATATTAACTTTCGCCTTTTCTGGCGCGCCGCGCAGGCCAAAAACAGGCCAAAAAGCCCGAAAAAGGCCAATTTTGGGGGCCAAATCGGGCTGCAGACCAATAAACACGGGCGTAAGCAGCTACCAAATCAATAGCAACTACTCACGGCGTGGTGATCAGAATGTGCTTCGGCCGTCGGTCATCGCAGACATGGCAGCCTGGGCGCGCACTTCCTCGCGGGTCAGGCTGGTGCGGGTGCCGGATGAGTTTGCAAAAGCCGCTTCATTGCTGACTGCCACAGCACCCTGCTGGCGTGCCTGCAGGTAGTCGGCCTGGACGTCCATGCGGGTCAGTGCGCTGGAGGTGACTGCGGGCATGACAACCTGGGCTGCCTCACCGTATTGATGGGTCATGGCGGATGCGCTGCCGATGGCAGAAAAAGCGAGGACAGCGGCTGCAACAAATTTCGATTTCATGATGGATTCCTTTGAGTTGATGGACAGAAGACTGGGCACAAACCTGCAGGCCCAAACCTGCATCGTTCAGTGTTGGGCAATGCATTTCATCGCCTGAACAGTAGTCATCCGCCGCGCAACTTTCTTACCGAAACCCTTGTGAACAATGTCACGTGAACCATCATTGCTACAAAATAAATAGCTGAAGGTGCTTCACCGTTTTCACGACCAAGCCGACTGCCTCACCAGTTCACTTCACGGTCAGGCGTTGAACCAATCCGGTGAATCGACAGGTCGGCGCCTTCAAACTCTTCTTCCTGGCTCAGGCGCAGGCCCATGGTGGCTTTCAGAATGCCGTAGATCACAAAACCTGCAACCACCGCCCACACCACGCCCATGGCGCTGCCGATCAGCTGGGCACTGAAGCTCACGCCGCCCAGCCCGCCGAGGGCCCTGGTGCCGAAGATGCCGGCGGCGATGCCGCCCCACAGGCCGCACAGGCCGTGCAGCGGCCAGACGCCGAGCACGTCGTCGATCTTCCACCTGTTTTGCGTGAGCGTGAACATCATGACAAACACGCCACCTGCCACGCCGCCCGTCACCAGCGCGCCGAGCGGGTGCATGAGGTCAGAGCCCGCACAGACGGCGACCAAGCCGGCCAGCGGGCCGTTGTGCACAAAGCCCGGGTCGTTCTTGCCGAAAGCCAGGGCGGCCAGCGTCCCGCCCACCATGGCCATCAGCGAGTTGACGGCGACCAGACCCGAGATCTTGTCTATGGTCTGCGCGCTCATCACGTTGAAGCCGAACCAGCCGACCGTCAAAATCCACGCGCCCAGCGCCAGGAAGGGAATGTTGGACGGCGGGTGCGCCGACACCGCGCCGTCCTTGCGATAGCGGTTGCTGCGCGCGCCCAGCAGGATGACTGCCGGCAGCGCCAGCCAGCCGCCGACAGCGTGGACCACGATGGATCCGGCGAAGTCATGAAACTCTGCCCCCGTCAGCGACTTGATCCAGGCCTGCACGCCGAAGTGCTGGTTCCAGGCGATGCCTTCAAAGAAGGGGTAAACAAAACCGACGATGACGGCCGTCGCGATCAGCTGCGGGTAAAAGCGCGCCCGCTCTGCGATGCCGCCCGAGATGATGGCCGGTATCGCCGCCGCAAAGGTCAGCAAAAAGAAGAACCTGACCAGCTCATAGCCGTTTTTGGCGGCCAGCTGCTCGGCGCCCACAAAGAAGTGGGTGCCGTAAGCCACGCCAAAGCCGACCACGAAGTACACGATGGTCGAGACCGAAAAGTCGACCAAGATCTTCACCAGCGCATTCACCTGGTTTTTCTTGCGGACCGTGCCGAGTTCGAGAAACGCAAAACCGGCGTGCATGGCGAGCACCATGATGCCGCCCAACAAAATGAACAAGGCATCTGAGCCCTGTTTTAGTGCTTCCATATGTCCCTCTTGGATGAAAACTGAATGAATTGTTTGTTTGTGGTGCGTTATCTGCCGAATTCGCATGAACGCACCAAATACAAGCAATAAATGCGCCAATAGCGTGCAAATCAGGGTTTAACCCGGGTTTTGAGTAGCACGGGTTAGAATGAAGGCTGTTATTGGGGAGTAGCCGCCTTCCGTCTGCAAAGACTGAGAGGGGTTTGCGTCAACAGACTTGTCCCGCCTTGCAACAAGGTGGACATGGCGCAAACAGTTCCACAGACCTGGCGAGACCTTTGACTGCACAGCCTCCGTTTTTGGCCGGGGATGCCGTGCAGTCAATGGTTTTTTGTTTTCCGGCCGGAGGTCTATTTTTCATGGAAGCTTTCCTCGTCTCTACAGGCATCGTCGCCCTCGCCGAAATGGGCGACAAGACGCAATTGCTGGCCCTTGTGCTGGCAGCGCGCTTCAAAAAGCCCTGGCCCATCGTCGCGGGCATCTTTGTCGCCACCATCCTGAATCACGCCCTCGCCGGCGCAGCAGGCGCCTGGGTCACGACGCTGATCAGCCCGCAAACGCTGCGCTGGATTCTGGGCATCTCTTTCATCGCCATGGCGGTGTGGATGCTGATCCCCGACAAGCTCGAAAAAGAAGACGAGAGCAAGGCCCCGCGCTTCGGCGTTTTCGCCACCACGGTGCTGGTGTTCTTTCTCGCCGAGATGGGCGACAAGACCCAGATCGCCACCGTCATGCTCGCAGCCCGCTACAACGCCATGATCGCCGTCGTTGCAGGCACCACACTCGGCATGATGCTGGCCAACGCACCCGTCGTCTGGCTGGGCGAGCGCGTCACGCGGCTGGTGCCGCTGCGCGTGGTGCATGTGGTGTCAGCCTGCGTTTTCGCGGTGCTCGGCGTCATCGCGCTCTGGCCCTTAGTACTCGGGCGTTAGTCCACGAGAAGTTCCCAGGCAAGCAGAGCCGTGGAACCGGCTTTGCCGGGCCACGGGCGGGCGGCCCCCTCGGGGGGCAGAGAGTGACACAAAGTGCACGACCGTGGGGGCGCTATCTCTAGGGGTATACTTTATTTAGCGCCGATTTGCCCAGCTTGCGGGCGCTTAAAAAGTACAGCTAAAGAAAGCCCATGAACCCGGACTCGCTTTAGCACCTGCCTTTACACGTGCTTTAGAGACTTCGGGTTTTTGTTTTTCCGCAGGTGATTTTTTGCCCCTGATTGCCACACCCTCCAGCATGCACTTCGAAGCCGCCCTGGCTTTGCAGAGCGGCGCGTCGATTCGCGCTTACGACATCAGCTACGAGACCTACGGCGAGCTCAATGCCGACAAATCCAACGCGGTGCTGATCTGCCACGCACTCAACGCCTCGCACCATGTGGCCGGTGTGTATGCCGACGCGAACGGCGGGGTCATTCCCAAAACCGAAGGCTGGTGGGACACCATGATTGGCCCCGGCAAGCCGGTCGACACCGACCGCTTTTTTGTCATCGGCGTGAACAACCTCGGTTCGTGTTTCGGCACCACCGGCCCCATGCAGGTCAACCCCGACACGGGTGAGATTTATGGCGCGGACTTCCCGGTCGTCACCGTGCAGGACTGGGTCAATGCGCAGGCGCGGCTGCTCGATGCACTGGGCATAGACACACTCGCCGCCGTCATGGGCGGTAGCCTGGGCGGCATGCAGGCCCTGAGCTGGACGCTGCAGTACCCTGACCGCGTGCGCCACGCAGTCGTGGTCGCCAGCGCGCCCAACCTCACCGCTGAAAACATCGCCTTCAACGAAGTCGCCCGCCGCGCCATCGTCACCGACCCCGACTTCAATGGCGGCAATTACAGCCGCCTCGGCGTGCTGCCCAAACGCGGCCTGCGCATCGCCCGCATGATTGGCCACATCACGTATCTGAGCGACGACGTGATGAACGAGAAGTTTGGAAGACAACTTAGAGAAATCTCCGCCATTCATGAAACCGGCTACAAGTTTTCAACCCAGGATGTCGAGTTCGAGATCGAAAGTTACCTGCGTTACCAGGGCGACAAGTTCAGCGAATACTTTGACGCCAACACCTATTTGCTGATCACACGCGCGCTTGATTACTTTGACCCGGCGGCGGCTTTCGGCGATGACCTGAGCGCAGCGCTTGCCAAAGCCACCGCAAAATTCCTGCTGGTCAGTTTCACCACCGACTGGCGCTTCTCGCCTGCGCGCAGCCGCGAAATCGTCAAGGCCCTGCTCGATAACCAGCGTGACGTGAGCTACGCCGAGATCGACGCCCCGCATGGACACGACGCCTTCCTCCTTGACGATGAACGTTATATGGGCGTGGTGCGTTCCTACTTCAACGCGAGGGTTGCAGCATGAACCCCGTTTCTGAAATGACTGTCCAGCCATCGCCGGATTTGCTATCGATAGCCCGGCTGGTACCGCACGGCTCTCGCGTGCTCGATCTGGGTTGTGGCACCGGCGAGCTGCTCGACCACCTGATTCGCGAACGCGGCTGCTCGGGCTACGGCGTCGAGATCAACGACGCCAACGTGCAGGCCTGCGTGGCACGCGGTGTCAATGTCATCCAGCTTGACCTTGAAGCGGGTCTGGCTATGTTCGGCGACAACAGTTTTGACGTGGTGCTGCAAATCGACACGCTGCAACATTTGCGCAATGCCGAAACCATGCTGATGGAAACCGCACGCGTTGGCCGCATAGGCATCGTGGCTTTCCCCAATTTCGGCTACTGGCGCAACCGCCTGGCGGTGCTGCGCGGCCGCATGCCGGTGACCCGTGTGCTGCCCTACCAGTGGTACGACACGCCGAACATCCGCGTCGGCACGCTGGAAGATTTTGAAGCGCTGGCGACACAGAACAAGCTCGACATCCTTGACCAGTTCGGCCTGCAGGAAGGCCGTGAGGTGCGCCTCTGGCCCAACGCCAGGGCCAGCAGGGCCGTCTTTAAAGTGCAGCGCCGCTGACGATGTCCAGCAGCTTCGAGCGGGTTATCCTTGCCTCTTCATCATGACGCAAGCTCCCACCGAAGCCCAACGCCCGCGCGGCACGACGCCGCTACTTGAGCGCATCTTTGGCGATTGGGTAAAACGCGTCTCTCGCGACACCCTGCGCGACGATGCGCTCGCCGGCCTGCTGGGGGCCGTGCTGGTGCTGCCCCAGGGCATTGCCTTTGCCACGCTGGCGGGCCTGCCGCCTGAATACGGGCTCTATACGGCGGTCATCCCCTGCATCATTGCGGCACTTTTTGGTTCGAGCTGGCATGTGATGTCGGGGCCGACCAATGCCAACTCACTGGCCTTGTTTGCCATGCTGTCGCCGCTCGCCTTTGCCTTCAGTCCGGCCTACATACAGCTGGCCCTGGTTGTCACCATCATGGTCGGCATCATGCAGTGGCTGATAGGCGCGCTCAGGCTGGGCAGCCTGGCCAACTTCATATCACCGGCTGCGCTGTTTGGTTTTACGTCCGGCGCGGCTTTGCTGATTGCGGTTTATGCCCTGCCCGATTTGATGGGGCTTGCGCCTGCCGCCGAGCACGGTGCTGCCGGGGTCCTCAAGCATGTGCTGTCGCAGGCCATGCACGCCCAGCCTGCCGCCTTGCTGGTGGCTGCCGTCACGGCCATCGTGGCGTTTGGTGTGCGACGCTTGCGGCCCAACTGGCCCTATATGCTGATGGGCCTGGCCGTGGCCACAGCAGGCACCATGCTCTGGCTGCACTTCACCACCAATCCGGTGTCGCCGATGCAGGCCTTGCGTACGGTCGGCGCGCTGAGCACGCCCTGGCCCAGGTTTGAGCTGCCGCGCATCAGCTGGGCCGCCGTGCCCGACCTGTTGGGGCTGGCATTTGCGTTGACCATCGTTGCGCTGGGCCAGGCGATTTCGATTGCCAAGGCGGTTGCTGCGCGCTCAGGCCAGCGCATTGACGCGAATCGTGAGTTTCGCGGCCAGGGTCTGTCCAACATCGTGGGCGGTTTTTTCTCGTGTTATGTGTCCTGCGGGTCCATGAACCGGTCCATGCCGAACTTGCAGGCGGGCGCCCGCACGCCGCTGGCTGCCGTTTTTTCGGCGCTGCTTCTGCTGGCGCTTGTGGCGGTGAGTTCATCGCTGCTGGCACGCATTCCCATGGCTGCGCTGGCTGCCCTGCTCATGTTGGTGGCGATCACGCTGCTGGATATACCGCGCTGGAGGCAGCTTTTCAATTTGAGCCGTACCGAATTTGCCGTTGCCTTTGCCACCATGGTGGCCACCGTCACCATCAGGCTGGAGATGGCCATTTTGCTCGGCACGCTGCTGTCGCTGATGTCATTCCTGTACCGCACGTCAAAGCCGGCGATGCGCACCATGGGCTTTGACGGCTGGGGCGCTGAACGGCAGTTTGTGGTGATTGATGATGTGCCGCATCCACCGCCCGGCGCGGCGCCGCAGCCCGAATTGAAAGCGTTACCGGAGTGCCCGCAACTCAAGCTGTTGCGCATGGAAGGTGAGGTGTATTTCGGCGCCACGCAACATGTGGCCGACACGCTGCACGCCTTGCGCCACACGCCGCCGGTACAAAAGCATTTGCTCGTCATGGGCAAAAGCATGAACTTCATAGACCTCGCCGGTGCCGAGCTTTGGGAGGCAGAACTCAATGCGCGCCGCGCGATAGGCGGTGACCTGTATTTCCACAGGCCGCGCCCGGAAGTCATCGCGATGTGGCAGACCACAGGCTTCACGCGGCTGCTGGGGCCCGAGCATCAGTTCCCCGACAAGCGCACCGCGATTGCCACCATCTTCCCCAAACTGGATCCGCAGATCTGCAGGGCTTGCACCGCACGCATCTTTTGGGAGTGCAAAAGCGTGCCGCCGCCGGAGGCCGCCCCCGATGCCTGAATTTGCTGCCAACCTGAACTGGATGTATGCCGAGCTTCCGCCCAATGAGCGTTTTGCAGCGGCAGCACGCGACGGCTTTACCGGCGTTGAAATCCTCTCGCCTTACGCATGGCCTGTTGATGAGCTGAAGTCGCTTCTGGCGGCCCATGGCCTGTCGCTGGTGCTGATCAATGCGCCGCCTGCCGGCACTGACGCAGACAGCATCGAGCAGGCATGGGCCAGCGGGCTCAAGGGCATCAGCTGTCTACCGGGGCGCGAGACAGAGTTCAATGCCGGGATTGAACTGGCGCTCGCCTATGCCGATGCGCTCTCATGCCCCAGGATCCACGTCATGGCCGGCGTGGTGCCGGAAGGCGTGGAACGCGAAACCGTGCAGCCGACCTATGTCAGCAACTTGAGTCATGCGGCACGCGTGGCAGGGCCGCTGGGCATTGACGTGCTGATTGAGCCCATCAACACACGCGACATTCCGCGCTACTTCCTGAACCGACAGGACCACGCGCATGAAATCCTGCGTCAGGTGGGTGCGAAAAACCTCAAGGTACAGATGGACCTCTACCACTGCCAGGTGGTGGAGGGTGACGTCGCCATGAAGCTGCGCAAATACATTCCTACCGGCGACGTGGGCCATATTCAGATTGCGGGTTCGCCCGGGCGCAATGAGCCGGATATTGGCGAGCTTAATTACTCTTATCTTTTCTCGGTGCTTGACGAGCTGGGCTACCAGGGCTGGATAGCCGGTGAATACAAACCCTTGCGCGGTGTGCAGCCGAATGCCACGGCAGACGGTCTGGGCTGGTTTCGGGCCGCACGCTTACAGGCTGCGCGCTGAGACGCTCGATAGAATCGCCTCAACATCACAGACAAGAAAAACAACGTGTCCGACAGATCAGCCGTTCTTCCCCAATACCTGTTCCCCAAACAGGCGCTCACCAGCTTCGCGGGCTGGGTGGCATCAAAAGAACGCGGATGGGTGACCACGGAGATCATTCGCCGCTTTGTGGCGAAGTACGACGTGAACATGGGCGAGGCGCTGGATCCGGATATCGCCAGCTACAAAAGCTTCAATGACTTTTTCACGCGCGCCCTGAAACCCGGCGCAAGGCCGATTGCCAACGCTGACCTCATCTCGCCGGTCGATGGCGCGATCAGCCAGTTCGGGCGCATAGATCGCGACCAGATCTTTCAGGCCAAGGGCCACAGCTATTCGACCACCGCGCTGGTGGGCGGTGATGCGGCGCTGGCCGCGCAGTACCAGGACGGCAGCTTCGCCACCCTGTACCTCAGCCCGCGTGATTACCACCGCATCCACATGCCCTGCGACGGCCGTCTGGTGCGCATGATTTATGTGCCTGGCGATCTGTTCTCGGTCAACCCCGTGACGGCGCGCGGTGTGCCGGGTCTCTTTGCGCGCAACGAGCGTGTGGTCTGCGTGTTTGAGTCACCGCGTGGCCCGTTTGTGCTGGTGCTAGTCGGCGCAACCATCGTCGGCAGCATGGCCACGGTGTGGCATGGCGTGGTGAACCCGCCGCGCGGCAGGGATGTGCGCGCATGGAACTACCCCGATGAGCCGACATCTGCCATTCACATCAAACAAGGCGACGAAATGGGGCGCTTTCTGCTCGGCTCTACGGTTGTGATGCTGTTCCCCAAAGGCCCGCTCAGCTTCAACCCCGAGTGGGCGCCCGGCCGCAGCATCAGGCTGGGCGAGGCCATGGCCGCGCAGACCTGAACACACACGCCGAAGGCTGCAGCCCCATGACATGGTTACGCCTGCAGCTGCTGACACTGGTCATGGTGTCATGCATGGTGCCCGCCCATGCTGCAGACGAAGCCCTGCGCATCGGCTCCAAACGTTTTACCGAGTCCTACATCCTCGCCGAGGTACTGGCGCAGACCGCAGCCCCGCATGTGGCCACGCCCCCAGTGGTGCGTCAGGGCCTTGGAAACACCGCCATTGTTTATGAAGCCCTGCGCTCCGGCGCCATAGATCTCTACGCTGAATACACCGGCACCATTGCGCTGGAAATCCTCAAGAGCGACAAACCCCTGGACCGTGCGGCCATGAATGCGGCGCTGGCACCTTTTGGTTTGGGTGTTGCAGTGCCCTTTGGTTTCAATGACGGCTACGCGCTGGCCATGCGCGCAGACCGTGCCGACAGCCTGGGCATACGCACGCTCGGTGATCTCGCCAAACACCCTGAACTCAAACTGGGTCTCTCCAACGAGTTCATGGGGCGTGCCGATGGCTGGAAGGGGCTGGCCGCGCAGTACCGGCTGTCGCAATCGCCCACTGGGCTGGATCACGGTTTAGCTTACGACGCCATTGGCGCAAAGCAGGTCGATGTGATCGACATCTACACGACTGACGCAAAGATAGACAGCCTGGGCCTGCGTGTGCTGGCCGATGAGCGCCAGTACTTTCCGCGTTATGACGCCGTGGTGCTTTACCGTCTGGATGTGCCTGCGCGCTTTCCGGCTGCCTGGGCAGCGCTGCAAAAGCTGGAGGGCCGCATCGACGAACGCGCCATGATTGCCATGAATGCGCGCGCGGAGTTGCAGGGACAAGGCTTTGATGTGATTGCGCGTGATTTTCTCAAGGGTGGTGCAGTGTCTTCCGCGCAACGCAGTTTTGCGGCCAAACTTTTTGGGCCTGACTTTGCACGGCTCACACGCCAGCACCTCTTGCTGGTCGGTGCTTCCGTCGCCCTGGCCCTGCTGATTGCGGTGCCGCTGGCCATTCTTGTTTTTCCGCACGTGCGGCTGCGTGCCGCCGTGCTTGGGCTTGCGGGCCTGATGCAGACCGTACCCTCGCTGGCTTTGCTGGCAGTACTGATTTCATTGATGGGCGCCATCGGCACCCTGCCCGCGTTGATCGCGCTGACGCTTTATGCGCTGCTGCCCATCATGCGCAACACCGTTACAGGTTTGAACGAAGTGCCTTTGGGCTTGCGCCAGGCGGCCACTGCATTGGGCATGACAAAGCAGCAAAACCTCTGGCTGGTGCAATTGCCCCTTGCCTTGCCAACGTTGCTCGCAGGGGTGCGCACAGCCACCACCATTGCCATCGGCACGGCCACCATCGCGGCCTTCATAGGTGCAGGCGGTTACGGCGAACGCATCGTGACCGGGCTGGCGCTCAATGACCGCGGGCTGCTGATGGCGGGTGCGTTGCCGGCTGCGGCGCTGGCCCTGCTCAGCGAGGCCATGTTTGAGTTGGTGGAATGGCTGATGCGCCGGCGAAGAACTTTCAGCTGAAAAGCGAGCGTTCTTCTTCGGGTTTAAAACCCAGGCGCTGCAACAAGGCCATGGCCGCCGCAGGCGCGCGCTCTTTCGCGCCGTTGATGAAGTAGATGAACACGTCGCGCGGTGCCTGCTTTTTCGGGGCTTCCTCGATGCAGGGAAGGTCGTCGGGCGCATCGCCCGCCGCCCAGAGTTTTGCCCGCGCCGCCCAGGCGTCGAGCGCTGCGTCGGCATACCCGGTTTCAATTGCCGCATCGCTCATCATCAGCCGCGCATAGGCGAAGTCGCCGGTGAGGTCCGAGAAAGACGGGAACTGCTCTGCATCGGCAAATACGGTGGCCACCTTGTAGCGGCGCGCCAGTGAGAGGAATTCTGGCGACATGAAACTTTCGTTGCGCACATCGACCACATGTCGCAGCGCAATGCCATCCGCTTTTGATGGCAGCAGCGCCAGAAAGGCCTCGAAATCTGCCGCATCAAACACCTTGCCCGGCATGAACTGCCAGACGATGGGGCCCAGCTTGGCACCGAGTTCGCTGATGCCGCTTTCCACAAACCGCGTGATGGACTCGCCCGCCTCGGCCAGCACACGGCGGTTGGTGGCGTAACGGGTGGCCTTGAGTGAAAAGACAAAACCTTCAGGCGTTTCGTCGTGCCACTTTTTGAAGCTGGCGGGCTTGAGCGTGCCGTAGTAGGTGCCGTTGACCTCAATGGCGCTGAGATGCCGGCTGGCGTATTCAAGCTCTTTGCTGTGTGGCAGGCCTTTGGGAAAAAAGTTGTCACGCCAGGGCTCAAACGTCCAGCCGCCTGTGCCGACGCGTATCGAATGTCTCATTGACGAATCATCCTTTTAAATGACATCTTCAGGCTGGGCATGGCCTGCAAGGTGGCGCGGTTTTAGCCGCAGGCGTAAAGTATGTACCTGAAAGTGAGTTTGCCTTATGAACGCCCCTTTGCACCGCGAAATCCCCGCCGCCATCCTTGATTCGGCGCAGGCCCTGTCGCAGGTCACCCGCCAGTGGGACAGCGACATCGTCAAACAACTGAGCGACTACATCGCCATTCCGGCCAAATCACCCGGCTTTGACAGCGAGTGGAAGCAGCACGGCTATATCGACACCGTGGTGCGCAATGCTGCGACCTGGGTTGAAGCCCAGAAAGTCGAAGGCCTGAAGCTGGAAGTCGTGCGCATCGAGGGCAGGACGCCCGTTCTGTTCTTTGAAATCCCGGCCACCCGTGCAGGCTCGACGCAGACCGTGCTGATGTACGGCCACCTCGACAAACAACCCGAATTCTCCGGCTGGCGCAGTGACCTCGGCCCGTGGACGCCCAAATACGAAGACGGCCTGCTCTATGGCCGTGGCGGTGCCGATGATGGTTACGCGGTGTACGCCAGCATTGCCGCCGTGCAGGCGCTCAAGAGCCAGAACGTGCCGCATCCGCGCATCGTCGGCCTGATCGAAACCTGCGAGGAAAGCGGCTCCTACGACCTGCTGCCCTATGTGACGGCGCTGAAAGACCGGCTCGGCGATGTCGCACTCGTCGTTTGCCTCGACTCCGGCGCCGGCAATTACGACCAGCTCTGGCTGACCACCAGCCTGCGCGGCAACGGCGGCGGTGTGCTGAAGGTCGAGGTGCTGACCGAGGGTGTGCATTCGGGCGATGCCAGCGGCCTGGTGCCCTCGAGCTTTCGCATCATGCGCGAGCTGCTGGACCGCCTCGAAGACAGCAAGACCGGCCGCCTGCTGCCGCAAAGTTTTCACTGCGAGATCCCGGCCGACCGCATGGCGCAGGCCCAGGCCACCGCCGCCATCCTGGGCGACGAGCTGTATAAACGCTTCCCCTGGGCGCACTATGACTGCGAAGGTTCCAGCAGCTTTACCCTGCCCACCACCACAGACCCGCTGGAGGCCCTGCTCAACCGCACATGGCGGCCGACGCTGAGCGTGACCGGTGCAGAGGGCTTCCCGGCCTTCAAGGACGCGGGCAATGTGCTGCGGCCCTACACGGCCTTCAAGCTGTCGCTGCGCTTTCCACCGCTGATAGATGCCAGCACGGCAGTGCAGGAGCTTAAAAAACTGCTGGAAGACAACGCGCCTTACAACGCCAAGGTCACCTTTGAAAGCAATGGCGGCGCGACCGGCTGGAATGCACCCGGCACGGTGGACTGGTTTGAAAATGCCCTCAACGAAGCCTCACAAAACTTCTTCGGCGCGCCCTGCGGCACTATTGGCCAGGGCGGCACGATTCCGCTGATGAACATGCTGAGCCAGGGTTTCCCGAAGGCTCAGATGATGGTCTGCGGCGTGCTGGGCCCCAAAAGCAATGCACACGGGCCTAACGAGTTTCTGCATGTGCCTTATGCCAGGAAGCTGACCGCGGCGGTGGCGCAGGTGATTGCGCGCATGCCCGGCTGATTGCCGGATTTCATTCCAACAAAAAAACCTGTTTCCCGAATGACATCTGCAGTTGCCATGCCGTTCACCGCGCGTGACGGCCAGATTCTCGCGCTTTACGAATGGCAGCCCGACAGCGCCCCCGCCGGGCTCGAAGACGCGGCCACCCGCCTGCGCGGCATGGTGCTGATTGTTCACGGCCTGGGTGAGCATGCCCTTCGTTACGAGCATGTGGCGGCCCAGCTCATGGAGTGGGGTTTTGTCGTGCGCTCCTATGACCAGCGTGGGCATGGCGAGTCCGGCGGCGCACGTGGAGCGGTACCTACAGAAGGCGCCCTGCTTTATGACCTGGCCGAAATCGTTGATGACACCCGGGCGCACGCCCTGAGCCGGGATGGCGAAGACCATCCCCTGCCGCTCATCCTTCTGGGCCACAGCATGGGCGGGCTGATTGCCGGGCGTTTTGTGGCGCTGGGTGTGCGGCCGGTGTCGGCTCTGGTGATGTCATCGCCGGCGCTGGATGCGGGGCTGACCGCCTTCCAGCGTTTGAAGCTCAACATCGGCTACCGGCTGGCCCCCAACCTGTGCGTGGGCAACGGCCTGGACGCCGACTACATCTCGCATGACGAAGATGTGGTGCGCAACTACAAGGCCGACCCTCGCATCCATAAAAAAATCTCGCCACGCCTGGGGAAATTCATCACCCACGCCGGCCCGCCCACGGTGCAGGCGGCGGCGAAGTGGCGCCTGCCCACCTTGCTCATGTTTGCAGGCGAGGACAAGCTGGTCAACCCGGCGGGTAGCCGTGAGTTTGCAGAAATCGCCGCCTCGTCAAGCGCCGTGCCGCCTGACACCGTCACCGCCCACTGCTTTGAGGGCATGTACCACGAGATCTTCAACGAGCGCGATTCGGGCGAAGTCTTTGTGAAGCTGAAGTCCTGGCTGGACATTCACTTTGCATAGCTTTTCGAACAGCAACTGGCCCGCCGCAATGAGGTTTGCGCTATTAATTCAGTAGCTGCTCACGCACGTATTTAAAGGGCTGCAGCCATATTTGATGCTAAAAACGGGCCTTTTTTGCCTGTTTTTTAAGCAGACGCCTGTTTGGGAGCACTCAGAAACGGAAAATGTTAACTTCCATATTAACAATTTGACAATTTTTAACGTAGACAGCAAAAATTTGCCGTGTACGTTAAAAATACTGTCAGCTTGTTGCTCAGCGGCCTTTGAGCAGCCCGCCCAGCATGCCCATGAGGTCGCCAGTATCGACGCCGCCCTGCGGCAATTCGCCATTCGGCGTGAGTTTGTCAACCAGCCCCGGCAGCACAGTCGAGATCTGGCTGGCGGCGTCTTCCGGGCTCATTCCCAGCTTTTCAGCCAGGCCTGCCAGCGGGCCGGAACCGAGAACGCTGGTGAGCTGGTCGCCAGAAATCGCCTGGTTCTGGCCTGTCCCTATCCATGAGCCCACCACATCGCCCAGCCCGGCCTGCTGGAACTTTTCGACCAGGCCAGACAGCCCGCCATGCTGGCCGTCATTGCCCAGCATGCCGGTGATGGCCTGCACCAGCTGCGGGTTGCTGGCCGCCATGGCGAGCAGGCCGCCCAGACCGCCAGCCGCAGCCGCACCATCACCCGTTGTCTGATTTTTGTTGATGGCGCCCAGAACAGAATCCAATAAACCCATGACATGCTCCCCGTTGTTGAAAAAACAAAACCCTCAGGGGATTTTCAGGTGATTCCCAGGTTTTTGTGTGTCAGTTTTCAAGCGACCGGCCGTTTGCGAAGCGCCAGCCAGAACAATGCCACTGCGGTGAGGCCAAGCGGCAACAAAGAGCCCATGTTCAGCAGGCGCCAGCCCTGGGTGGTGACCAGCACGCCAGACGCCAGCGACGACACGGCCAGCACCGCAAACACGCAGAAGTTGAGCGCGCCCTGGGCCTTGTCTTTTTCTTCCGGGCGCCAGGCGCCCAGCGACAGCGTGGTGCTGGCGGTGAAGAGGAAATTCCAGCCCACACCGAGCAGGAAAAGCGCGCTGACAAAGTGCATCAGCTCGATGCCCGACAGGGCAATGAACACACAGATGACATTCAGGGCCAGCCCCACGGCCATGATGGCCAGTGTGCCAAAGCGCTTGATCAGGTGGCCGGTGAAAAAGCCCGGCGCGAACATGCCGATCACATGCCATTCCAGCACCAGCGCCACGTCGGAAAACGGCAGGCTGCAGATCTGCATGGCGATCGGCGTAGCCGACATCAAGAGGCTCATGACGCCGAAACCCAGCGAACCCGATGCCGCAGCGACGATGAACACCGGCTGACGCATGATCTCGGCCAACGGCCGGCCGGTGCTGACAGCGGCAGCGCCGGGCACCTTGACGGGCAGGGGCGGGAATTTGATAAACGCCAGCAGCACCATGGCCAGCAGCGCAACCGCGGCCAGCGCCAGGTAGGCACCGGCAAACGGCACTTCAGTCAGGCTGCGGGTACGTGCCGCCAGGTTGGGCCCGGCAACCGCGCCTATCAGGCCGCCGGCCATGACGAGGGAAATGGCTTTTTCCTTGAAGGCCGGTGCAGCCAGCTCCGCCGCCGCAAAGCGGTAGAGCTGGGCATTGGCGTTGTAATAGCCGGCCACCACCGTCGCGGCCACCAGCAGCCAGAAGTTCTTGCCGTAGGCCGCGTAGCAGCACAGCAGCGCAGACAAAAACGCCACCAGCAGTCCGAGCTGAAAAGATGTCTTGCGGCCGAACAGGCGCTGCGTGCGCGCCACCAACCCGGTTGACAGCGCGCCGCCGACCACATAACCCATCACGGGCAGCGTGGCCATCCAGCCCAGTGGCGCCAGCGCCAGCCCGACCAGGCCGTTGATGGCGATAAAGGTGACGTTGTTGGTGAGGAAGAGGCCCTGGCAGATGGTCAGCAGGTAAAGGTTGGCATTCATGTCTTGTAGTTGTTGTGTGTTTTGGGCGCTCTGGCATATTGCCTGAAAGCGAGCGCAAGCGTTGGGGCGTGAATGCGCCTCAGCCCTCGTTCAGGGCCAGCCAGGCCAGACAGGCCAGCGGGGCGGTTTCTGCGCGCAGTATGCGGCTGCCCAGGCTGACGGGTGTGAAGCCTGCGCTGACCGCAGCTGCTTCTTCGCCTGCGCTCAAGCCGCCCTCAGGGCCGCTCAGGAAAACCATCGCAGGCGGCAAGGGTGCCAGTTGCTTCAGGGCTTGGCTGCCGGCTGTCGGTGACAACAGCAAACGCATGGGCCCAGCGTCGCTGCCCGGCGATGGCAGCGCCTTGAGCCACTCTGCCAGACCCAGTGCCTCATGCATCACAGGCACGCGGTTGCGCCCGCACTGCTCGCAGGCCGCAACGGCCACGCCGCGCCAGTGGGCGATCTTTTTGTCTGCACGATCGCCCTTGAGGCGCAGAACGGAGCGCTCGGCCATCAGCGGCTGAATGCTGGCGACGCCGAGCTCGGTGGCTTTTTCGACAAGCCAGTCCATGCGGTCATTGGCCGGCATGCCGACGGCGAGGTGCACCTGCTGGGCGGCTTCGCGCTGTGTGGCCTTGTAGCTTTTGACGGTGACGCGCACATCGCTGCGACCCATCTCGTCGATGACGGCTTCAAACTCGCCCTCGCTCCTGTCGCTGCCGTCACCGTGGCCGTTGAAGAGGCGTATGAGGCCGCCCGGCTGCATGCGCAACACCTGCACATGGCGGGTCGTGGCCGCAGGTAAAAAGACGGATTCACCCGTGGCCAGCGGCAGGTCGGCATAAAACCGCGGCCCCATCAGAAGGTGTACCCGATGCGGGTCTCATTGCCCTCAATCTCGTCGAGCAGCACCATCAGAGGGCCCAGTTGGCGGTAGCGGGCGCAGGTGGCGCGCACATATTTGATGAAGCGCGGCGTGTCGGCCAGGTAGCGCGGCTTGCCGTCGCGCAGGGTCAGGCGCGCAAAGATGCCCAGGATCTTGAGGTGGCGCTGCAGGCCCATCCACTCGACAGCGCGGTAGAACTCGCCAAAGTCATCGCCCACCGGCAGGCCTGCCTTGCGCGCTTTTTGCCAGTAGCGGATGGTGATGTCGAGCACGAAGTCTTCCTCAAGTGTCAGGAAGGCATCGCGCATCAGGCTGGCGATGTCATAGGTGATGGGGCCGTAAACCGCGTCCTGGAAATCCAGCACCCCTAGAGGACGGTCAGGCAAACCTGTGACCATGAGATTCCTCGGCATGAAGTCGCGGTGTACATAGACCCGCGCGCCATCAAGAGAATCTAGATTGCTGGCCTTGATCAGCGCAAAAGCCGAGTCAAGCGTGGCCTGCTGTTCCGGCTTGAGCGTGATGCCCCGGTGTTTGGCGATGTACCACTCGGGAAAGAGGTTGATCTCGCGGCTCAGCAGGGCGTCGTCATAGGGCGGCAACACGCCCGGCTTTGAGGCCAGTTGCCACTGCACCAGCACATCGGTGGCTGCCAGGTAAAGCTCAAGGTCGGTGGCGCCGGGCTGTGCAACGGCATCCACGGCAGAAGGCAGGGCCATCACCTCCATCATGGTGCGGCTGCCCAGGTCGCTGAGCAGCATGAAGCCGCTGGCTTCATCCCAGGCCAGCACACGCGGCGAATGCAGGCCGGCGCCCGCCATCAGCTCTGCGACTTTTACAAAAGGCTTGCAGTCTTCCTTGTCAGGGGGGGCATCCATGATGATGAATGTCTCGCCACCGGAAGCCGCGTCCACCCTGAAGTAGCGCCTGAAACTCGCATCCGCCGAGGCCAGGCGCAGGCTGGCGGCGTTCAGCGCGGGCACATCCTGGCGCGAGGCGAGGCCAGCCAGCCAGGAGGAAAACGCCTGCTGGCGTACCGGGTCTGTCCAGGCGATCTCATTGGAGGAGGCATTCATGGTTTTCCAGTCGGGAAGGGCGGGCAGGCAGATGCTGGGCCTGCGGAGCGAGAACAGGGGTCATGCCCGGGGCCGGTACCAGAGGGTCATGGATAATCAGCCCTGATTTTACAAACACGCCTTAGCCCACAACAAACTGATGCGCCACGCATCTTCCTCGCCCTTCCTGCTTTCCCCGGTAGCCCGTGCCGTTCTTTGTGTGGTGTCTGTCACCGCGCTGGGATGGGGCTTTCACGCGCCGGTAAACGCCCAGGCCCTGCAGGTGCTGCCACCGGCTGTGCCGCAGCAGGAGCCCGCTGGCCTCTATGGCACAGACACCGCGCCCATCACGCTGAAGATGACGCCCATGCTGGCCGACAAGCCACCAGAGGGTGAAGAAAACATCCCACCCACCTTTGTGTTTGGCGACAGCGTCACCGGCCGCCCCGACCTTGAGACGGTGATTGAGGGCAATGCCGAGCTGCGCCGCGGCCCGACCGCCATTCGTGCCGACCGCATCGAGCTCACGCAGCCGACAGACACGCTCAATGCCAGAGGCAATGTGCGCATCAGCAGCTCCGGCAACCAGTTTCGCGGCCCGGAACTTCAGCTCAAGCTTGATACCTTCGAGGGCTACTTTTCCCAGCCGTCCTATCGTTTCCTCAGCAACGGCGGCAATGGCACGGCGGGGCGCATTGATTTCCTGAGCGACAAGGTGCTGGTGGCGCGCAACGCCAACTACACCACCTGCGAGCGCGACAACGAGGTCACCTGGGAGCCGGCCTGGGTGCTGAGCGGTACCAGCTTCAAGTTCGACCAGGAAACGGAAACCGGTGAAGCCACAGGCGCTGTGCTGCGCTTCAAGGACGTGCCCATACTGGCCTTCCCGACCATCAGCTTCCCGCTCAGCGACAAACGCAAGTCCGGCCTGCTGCCGCCCACCTTCAATGTGGACAGCGTCAGCGGCGTGATGGTCAACCAGCCTTATTACGTCAACATCGCGCCCAACATGGACGCGACGTTCTCCCCGACGCTGATGAGCAAGCGCGGGCTTGATCTGGGCTCGGAGTTCCGTTACCTCGACAAGGATTACACCGGGCGTGTGCGGGCCAGCTACATGCTCAGTGACAGGCTGCGCAGCAACAACAGCCGCTGGTCATATGCCACAGAGCATGTGGGCGTGATTGATACCGGCACGCAGGCATTCGGAAAAATGGGGCTCAGCCTCAATCTGAACCGCGTCAGCGATAACGACTACTGGAAAGACTTCCCGCGCAGCAGTACCTTCCTGGTGCAGCGGCTGCTGTCCAATGACGCCAGCCTCAGCTGGTCCAACGGGTACACGTCAACCACCGTGCGCGCGCTGACGTGGCAACCCCTGCAGGACCCGCTGTCGGTGATCGTGCCGCCCTACAACCGGCTGCCGCAGATCACCTCGACCTATAGCCGCCTGAATGCGCCGCTGGCCGGCGCGGGCGGGTTTGACTATTCATTGACCGGTGACTTCACCAAGTTCTCGGCAGACCGTTTCCTCACCAAACAGCCCAACAGCAACCGTGCGGTTGCTATTGCCCAGATCAGCCGCCCCTGGGTGTCGCCCGGCTGGTACGTGACGCCCAAGATGCAGCTGCACTCGACCAGCTACCGCTTTGACTCGGCGCTGGCCGACGGTACGACTTCAAAATCACGTGTGGTGCCGACATTCAGCGTTGACAGCGGCCTCCAGTACGAACGCAAGACCAGCTACTTTGGCCGCAGTTTCACGCAGACGCTGGAGCCGCGTGCCTTTTATGTGCGTACACCGTACCGCGACCAGAGTCTTCTGCCCAACTATGACTCCGGGCTCAATGACTTCAACTTTGCGACCGTGTTTTCTGAAAACGCCTTTGTCGGCAATGACCGCATCTCTGACGCCAACCTGCTGACACTGGGCGTCACGTCGCGCCTGCTGGACCCGGACACCGGCGCTGAAAAAGTGCGTTTCGGCGCTGCCCAGCGCCTGCGCTTTGCCGACCAGAAGGTCACGCTGCCCGGCGGCCTGCCGATTACCGACCGCATCAGCGACCTGCTGTTTGGCACCACCATCAACTGGGTGCCGCAGTGGTCTTTTGATGCGACGGTTCAATTCAACCCCAAGGCCAGGCAGTCCGAGCGCAGCAGCTATGGCGTGCGTTACAACCCGGGCCACTACCGCGTGATCAGCGCCGCGATGCGCTACCAGCGCAACGTCAGCAATTCGGTGGATATAGGCTGGCAGTGGCCTCTCAATGATTTCTGGGGCGACAAGGGCCAGGATCTGGGCGCCGGGCGTGGCCAGGGCGCCGGCCGCTACTACACGGTGGGCCGCCTCAATTACAGCATTCCCGACAGGAAACTGGTTGATGCCATCGCCGGCGTTGAGTACGATGGCTGCTGCTGGATTGGCCGGGTGGTGCTTCAGCGCTCCCAGAACACGCTGGTGGCCTCCAACACCCGCATTCTTTTCCAGCTTGAGCTGGTCGGATTTTCGCGTCTCGGGGTGAATCCCCTGGATACCCTGAAAAAGAATATTCCGCGTTATGAATATCTGCGCGACCAAGTGACCGCACCTAGCCGTTTTACCAACTATGACTAAATACCCTTCTTCTTCACGCATTGCTGCCATGGGCCTTTTTGACAGCAGGCTTGTGGCGGCGCTGGCGCTGGTTTTTTCGGCCATGGCGGTCAATGCCCAGGGCCTCAGGCCCTCGGGTGCCCTGCGCCTGCCTGACAGCGCCATCGGTACCGCAGGTGCGGGCGGGCAGCGGCAGGCTGACTTCATCGTGGCAGTCGTCAATTCAGAACCCGTGACCAACAACGAGGTGCGCTCAAAACTTGTGCGTGCCGAGCAGCAGCTGTCGCAGCGCGGGGGTGCCATGCCGCCGCGCAACGAACTCGCCAGGCAGGTTCTTGAGCGCCTGATCAGCGACAAGGCGCAGCTTCAGATGGCGCGTACCTCCGGCATTCGTGTCGATGACAACGCGGTGGACAACGCGGTTGCCACCGTCGCACAGCAAAACCAGCTCACCCCTGAAGGTTTGCGCGCCCGGCTGGTCACAGAGGGCATTCCCTATGCGCAGTTCCGCTCCGAGTTGCGTGATGAACTGCTGGTGACCCGGTTGCGGCAGCGCGAAGTGGACTCGCGTGTGGCGGTCACCGAAGCCGACATTGACCAGTTTTTGCGCGACCAGGAAGGCAGCAACGACCCGGCCGCAATTGAAATCAACCTCGTGCAGATCCTGGTGCCTGTTCCCGAGAACGCGACGGCTGAGCAGCTTGCCGCCCTGCAGGCCAGGGCCAGCCAGGTTGCGCAGCGCGCGCGTGCCGGCGGCGACTTTGCTGCGCTGGCCAATGAATTTTCTGATGCGCAGGTGCGCCTGACCGGCGGGCAGATGGGCCTTCGTTCCGCGGACCGCTACCCACCCCTCTTCCTGGAGGCAACCCAGAACCTGGCAACGGGTGGTGTTGCGGGGCCGGTACGCAGCGGCGCGGGTTTCCATATCCTGAAGGTGCTTGAGAAAAAGAAGGCCGGTGTTCCGGGCGTGAACATCACCCAGACCCGTGCGCGCCATATTTTGCTGCGCCCGACGCCACAGCTGACTGAAGCAGGGGCTGTCGAAAAGCTGCTGGATATCAAAAAGCGCATTGCTGCCGGCCAGGCAGATTTCGCAAAAGAAGCACAGGACAACAGCGTCGACGGTTCCGCCAAGGACGGCGGCGATCTGGGCTGGACCAATCCCGGCAGTTTTGTGCCGGAGTTTGAGCAGGCCATGAATGGCCTGTCTCCCGGCCAGATTTCTGACCCGGTGATATCGCGTTTTGGCGCGCACCTGATCCAGGTTCTGGAGCGGCGCGTTACCCAGCTGTCGGAGCGCGACCAGCGCGAACTGGTGCGCGGCATAGTCCGCGAGAAAAAGCAGGAAGAGGCTTATTCGCTCTGGGCGCAGGAAGTGCGCGGCCGCGCTTACGTCGAGTACCGTGATCCTCCTCAATAATGTGGCCCCCACGCTGGTTTTTGGGTTCAGAGTCCAAATTCGCCAAGCCGTCGGCTTGCCCGCAGGGTGCGGTGCTTCGCACCGCAGCGAAATTGGCGTCTGACCCCAATAACCAGCTGCCCCCGAGGGGGCCGCCCCGCCTGCGGTCTGGCGAAGCCAGTCCCGCGGCTCCTGCTTGCATGGGATTGCATGCGAGCAGGGTTCTTCAAGCTTGAGTTAATGAAGCACATTGCCCGAAAGCGCTTTGGCCAGCATTTCCTGACCGACAAATACATCATTGAGGCCATCGTTGAGGCGATTGCGCCGCGCTCTGGTGATGCCATGGTGGAGATTGGTCCCGGGCTGGCCGCCTTGACGCAACCGCTGGTCGAGCGCCTGGGCCGGTTGACGGTGATCGAGCTTGACCGCGACCTTGCCGTGCAATTGCGGGCGCACCCCCAGCTCAAGGTGGTCGAGTCGGATGTGCTGAAGGTTGATTTCCGCGCGCTGGCGGCTGAGGCCGTGGAGGGCGGCAACAAGCTGCGTGTCGTCGGTAACCTGCCTTACAACATCTCCACGCCCATCCTGTTTCACCTGCTGGATGTGGCGGATGTGGTGCAGGACCAGCATTTCATGCTGCAGAAGGAAGTCATAGACCGCATGGTGGCGACGCCCTCGAACGGCGACTACAGCCGCCTCAGTGTGATGCTGCAGTGGCGTTACGCGATGGAGAACGTGCTTTTTGTGCCGCCGGCAAGTTTCGACCCGCCGCCGCGTGTGGACAGCGCCATCGTGCGCATGGTGCCGCACCCCGCTCCTGCCGTGCTGGATGTGGCGCTGTTCAGCGAACTGGTGCGCGTGGCGTTCAGCCAGCGGCGCAAACTGTTGCGGCACTCGCTTGGCAAATGGCTGGAGCAGCGCGGTTTTGCCGGCAGCTTCAATTTGCAGCGGCGTGCCGAGGAGGTTCCGGTGGCTGAATACATCGCGCTGGCGCAGCAGGTCTAGCCAGCGTATCAGCAGGCACAAAAAAGCCCGGAACACGCGAGTGACCGGGCTTTTTAATTGCCGATTTTCATCGGCGCGAGCAAACGTGGGGGCTACAGCCTAGGCTGCGGCCAGCCAATACCCTGCGTTGAACGGGCTGCTCATGCGCAGGGCAAGCGGAGACACATCGACCAGTTTGTCGGTCGGCATGATTTCTTCGCCTTCTGCGATTGCGTTCTGGGCCTCATTAGCCCGATCCCCTTGGCCAATTTCCGGGGAGCGGGCTACAGAAAAGAATAGAAGCACCGGAACGGTATCTTTCGATCCGCCCAGTAATCCGAGGCATCCCTGAAGATGTCCAGAAGCTGCTCGCGCGCTTCCTTGTCAAACTTAGCGTTTGCCGGGATTTGCTCCAACACCACGATAAAACCGGGTTGCGGGCCTGATTTGTGAACCAGGTCCGTCATGCAGTCATACAGGGCGTCAAAATTCTTGCCGAAGTGGGCGGGGAAGGTGTACTGGGCCGCAATCATGTCCAGAACGTCCTGCTTGCTCTGGGCATTGCCCAGGTTGGCGTACAGGAAATGCTGGTTCAGGTGCGTGGCCGCATCCTGCAGGTCCTGCACGCGGAAAGCGCGAATGGACTGCACGATATTTGGCCGCACACCCTTGAGGGGCGTATCAGTATCCTTACGAAGTGGTGTATCCATCTCCGCATCTCTTTCTATGAAGTCAACAAAACTCAAAATAACAACCACCTGCCCGGCTGCCCGGGCTTAGTTAGCAATCCTGCGAAAACTCGCATAGTGGTCGTCGGTGTAATAACAGGTGTCAGGCGCAGCGGGTTTGACCCCGCCACAAATGATGCGCCGGGCGCCCCGGCTGCGTTCATTTGGCGTCCTGACGGTGTACTCGCGGTAGTAGCCGCGGTTTTTGGCGGGGAGAATGCGCTCCCTGTTGCCGAAAACCGTGCCGTCCTTGTCATACCGAAATGGACCACCCTGGTAAATCAACGTCATCATGTCGCGCGCTTGTGGCGGCAGTTGAGAGAGTGCAATGGTGTCAATCTGGCTTGAGGTTTGCGGCCCCCTGGCTTGCACCAGACTGGGGCTGACAACTGTCAGACTGATCAGGCCGGCCAAAAGAGCCAGCCTCATCGCTGCAACAATCTCCTGCCAATGCCGGTAACCGTTGCGCAACATGAAAAAAAACCTTTTTTGAATTTAATGCCAGAACCGGCACACCTTGGAATTGCCTGAAGGCGCCCCAAGGAAATTTCGGGTTAACCCTTAAATTTCAAGAGTCATAGTTTGCCGCATCCGGCTTTAAAAGGCAAGGGGGTGCTGAAAAATTAGGCAATCAACCGGGCGCACCAATAGGTTTGAAGTTAGTACCAGCTATCTAAAAGTACTTTACCGCGCCGCGTTTGCATCTGCAACCGTCAGTGCTGTCATATTGACAATACGGCGCACAGTGGCAGTGGCGGTCAGGATGTGCATGGGCTTGTTGGCACCGAGCAAAACCGGGCCGATGGCGATATTGCCGCCGGCAGCCGTCTTGAGCAGGTTGTAGGAAATATTGGCCGCATCAATATTGGGCAGGACCAGCAGGTTGGCCTCCCCCGCCAGCGTGCTGTTGGGCATGATCAGTGCACGGGCATCTTCATCAAGCGCCATATCGCCGTGCATTTCGCCGTCAACTTCCAGCCATGGTGCCTTGTCGCGCAGCAGCTCAAGCGTCTTGCGCATCTTCATGGCGCTGGGCAGGCTGGATGAGCCGAAGTTGGAATGTGACAGCAGGGCTGCTTTGGGCTTGATGCCGAAACGCATCATTTCTTCTGCCGCCATGGTGGTGATCTCGGCGAGTTGCTCTGCCGTCGGGTCGTAGTTGACGTGGGTGTCAACCAGAAATACCTGGCGGCCGGGCAGCAGCAGGCCGTTCATGCAGGCATAGGTGCAGACGCCTTCGCGTTTGCCTATGACCTGGTCGAGGTAGTCAAGGTGATGTGCGGTGGTGCCCCAGGTGCCGCAGATCAGGCCGTCGACATCGCCCTTTTGCAGCAGCATGCCGGCAATCAGGGTCAGGCGGCGGCGCATCTCGATCTTGGCGATCTGCACGGTCACGCCCCTGCGTTCCATCATGCGGTGGTAGGTCTGCCAGAAGTCGCGGTAGCGGTGGTCCTGCTCGACATTGACGACGTCGTAATCCAGCTCTTCCTTCAGTCGCAGGCCGAATTGTTCGATGCGCTTTGCAATGATGGCGGGGCGGCCTATCAGCGTCGGGCGGGCCAGGCCCTCATCGACGACGATCTGGCAGGCGCGCAGCACGCGTTCTTCTTCGCCCTCTGCATAGGCCACGCGCTTGCGGGACGCTGCCTTGGCGGCCGCAAAAATCGGCTTCATCATCGAGCCGGAGGCATACACAAAGCTCTGCAACTTCTCGCGGTAGGCATCCAGGTCGGCAATCGGCCGCAATGCCACGCCGCTTTCTGCAGCAGCCTTGGCCACGGCAGGTGCGATCTTCATCATCAGCCGTGGGTCGAACGGTTTGGGGATCAGGTATTCAGGGCCGAAAGCCAGCTTTTCGCCAACATAGGCGGCAGCCACCACTTCGCTCTGCTCGGCCTGGGCCAGCTCGGCGATGGCGTGTACAGCAGCAATTTCCATTTCCACCGTGATGGTGGAGGCGCCTGCATCCAGTGCGCCGCGGAAGATGTAGGGGAAACACAGGACGTTGTTGACCTGGTTTGGGTAGTCGGTGCGCCCGGTGGCGATGATGGCGTCGTCGCGCACGGCCTTCACGTCTTCCGGCGAGATCTCGGGGTTGGGGTTGGCCAGCGCCAGGATGATGGGGCGGGCCGCCATTTTGGCGACCATTTCCTTCTTCAATACGCCGCCTGCGGACAAGCCGAGGAAGAGGTCCGCACCCTCAATCACTTCAGACAGCGAGCGGGCATCGGTCTTTTGTGCGAACTGGATCTTGTCCTCGTCCATCAGTTCGGTGCGGCCTTCGTAGACCACACCGGCGAGGTCGGTCACATAGACGTTCTCGCGCTGTATGCCGAGCTTGAGCAGCAGGTTCAGACAGGCCAGCGCCGCCGCGCCCGCGCCGGAGGTGACCAGCTTGACCTGGCCCGGGGCCTTGTTGACCACCTTCAGCGCATTAAGTACGGCTGCGCCCACAGTGATGGCGGTGCCGTGCTGGTCGTCATGAAAGACCGGAATCTTCAGGCGCTTGCGCAGCTCGCGCTCTACATAAAAGCAGTCGGGTGCCTTGATGTCTTCGAGGTTGATGGCGCCGAAGGTTGGCTCCAGCGAGGCAATGATCTCGACCAGTTTGGCCGGGTCTTTTTCGTCGATCTCGATGTCAAACACATCGACGCCGGCGAACTTCTTGAACAGCACGCCCTTGCCTTCCATGACCGGCTTGGAAGCCAGCGGGCCTATGTCGCCCAGGCCCAGCACGGCGGTGCCGTTGGTGATGACGGCGACCAGGTTGCCCCGGCTGGTGTACTTGAAGGCGTTGTTGGGGTCCTTGACGATTTCTTCGCAGGGCGCGGCCACGCCGGGCGAGTAGGCGAGGGCCAGGTCGCGCTGGTTGGTCAGCTGCTTGGTGGCAGCGATGGCGATCTTGCCGGGGGTGGGAAACTCATGGTATTCAAGCGCAGCGCGGCGCAGTTCGGCGCGCTTTTCCTCGCGGTTGCCAGGCGTTGCGGGGGGTGTTGTCGGCATCAAAAGTCTCCACGGGCGCAGTCGGCTGACTGGCATTTTTTTGTAAGGTTGGCTGAGGCTGGCGATTGTAGGCCGCTTTGGGGGAAAACCCTAGTAGGTGAATCTACGCAAAGACGGGCCATCTCCAGTGTGGTGGCGGCCCGCCAAACCCCGGCCAATCCCGGTTTGATCCCTGCTTCACGGCAGGCGGGGGGATTGCATTTCCAGTGCTCCGCACGCTACAAGGCGGCATTTGCTATTAATTCAGTAGCTGCTCACGCTCGTATTTAAAGGGCTGTAGCCCGATTTGGCCCAAAAAAATAGCCTCTTTTAGATCATTTTCGGGCGCCAGAAGCTGGCAACAGCCGGCCAAAACCGTGAAAGTTAATATGGAACTTAACTTTTGCTGCTAATGTTAAGTTCCATATTAACTTTGACGCTTGATTCCCTAGGGTAAGCATGGCAACGAATTTTGGAACAATTGGTTACATTGCCTGAAGGGCTGATGACGGCGAAGCGTCCAGTCCCCGCCTTGCGGCGCAAAAGTATAAAAACAGGGAGAAAACATGACTTTTCACATGATGAAGCAGGGCATGCCTGCGCTGCGATATGGCAGGGGGCCCGAGTGACAGATCCGCGCCCCAGACCCACATCCGAAGCCGAATCTGTATCCAGTCGTTCCGCTTCCAAGGCATCCCCTTGTTCTGCCTCCTTCACCTCCTGGCAGGGATTGTTCTCAAGTTCCCTGCAGCCCTCAGGCGTGCTGGCCAGGGTAAGGCGAGCCGTGACTGGCCAGGCCGCAAGTCCTGACGGGCTGGCGGCAGCCGCGAAGGGTGGGCCCTGCCCCCTGGCAGATGTCAAAAAGCAGCTGCTTTTGGTCCTGGATGATTGCCGCAATGGCGAGCGGTACTCCAGTATTGAAGGCCGGATTTCCTCGGCCGATTCCGTTATCGAGCTGTGGTTGCTTCGATCTGATATCTACCAGTGTGTGGCACGGGAAAGCGGGCAAGGTGAGGCCTCGCGCCGCATCAACAGCCTGCTACCGGTTTTTGAAGGCTGGATACCCGCCAGGCATCTTGCCCCCATCTGATTTTGCGGATTTAACGTGCGGGTAAAAGTCGCAAAAAACCGCATCTGAAAAACGTTACGCTGCTGTTTTGATAGCAAACAAGGCACACAAGCATGGGCTACCCGGTCTGCAAACTTTGTGGTTGAAAGACTTGTCCGGTAGTAGGACACATGCAAATCGTGCCAAAGTTGTGCAAATCGCCATGCGTTACATCTACCAGTGGTGAATAGAGGACAAATCAATAGACACAGGAGGCAATAGCCATAAAAATCAGGGTTTGAAACAATTTGTTTCATTCCTGATGCCCTAACTATTGTCCTTCTCATTGCTTTTCCGTCCCCACACTTTTGGTCAGTTGCTTGCGCTCGGCCTCATTGCCATCAGCGCCACCCCAGCTTCAGCCCAGACGCGCCCCAACGCCGGAACCCTGCTTGAACCGCAGTCCCCGGCCCCCGTGCTCCCGCGCCAGGGCGAGCCTCGTATCTCCCTGCCCGATGCGAAACCGGCACCGGCGGCCGCCGCCAACGTACGCATCACACCCAGGGCATTCAGGCTGACCGGCAACACGGTTTTTTCGGCGGAAGAGCTGGGCGCGCTGCTTGTGAGGTTTGTTGATCAGCCGGTAGACATCGCAGGCCTGACGGCCGCCGCGACCACCGTCAGCAATTTCTACCGTTCCAAAGGCTATTTGCTGACCGAGGCCTACCTGCCCGAGCAGGCCCTCGCCGCCACCGGTGGCACGGTCACCATCCGGGTGATTGAAGCAAAAATCGGCAGGGCCACTGTCGAGGTTCAGGGTGACGGCAATACCCTCTCCAAAAGCTTTGCCGAGGAGGTCATGGCCCGGCACATGGCCAGGGGCGATGCCATCACCGAATACAGCCTGGACAAACCCATATTGCTGCTGCGCGACCTGGCCGGTTACGACGCCAGCGCCGTGGTCGAGCCCGGCGAAAACCCGGGCGAGGCCAATGTGCGCGTTGCCATCAGCAGTCGCGGGCCGCGGGTCGAAGGGTCCGTCAGCGCCGACAACTACGGCGCCAGTGCTGCCGGTGCAGTGCATGCCTCAGCCAATCTCAATATCAACAACCTGACGGGTCGCGGTGACGTGCTCTCAGTGGGCGGCCAGCTCAGTGACCAGGCCGGCTCAAACCTTTACCGTGCCGCCTGGACCCTGCCGGTCGGCGGCTGGGGTACACGTGTCGGCCTGAACGCAGCACGCCTCAACTACGCGCTGGGCAAACAGTTTGCAGCGCTGCGTGCCAGTGGCAAGGCGGACCTGTTCGGCCTGAGCGTGTCCCACCCGCTGGTGCGCGGACGCGAAACCAATGTCTACCTGCAGGCCAGCGCTGACCAGAAGCGCCTGGTCGATGAAACGGCCACGCCGGCGCTGAAAAGCGAGCGTGAGATCGTATCGGTGCGTGCCGCGCTGGCGGGCAATTTTGTCGACCGCCTGGCCGACCTGACTGCCTCGAACAGCTATTCTTTCGGCAGCACCCTGGGACGCTTGAACCTGGATGCGGCCGACATGGCCCTCGACCAGGGCTTTGGCGGCCTGCGTACCGCAGGTGGCTTCCGCAAGCTCAACGCCGAGTACCAGCGCGTTCAGTTTTTTGGCGGCGCATCCAGCCTCTATTTCACTGCGCAGGCACAACTCGCCTCCAAAAACCTCAGCTCGGCAGAAAAAATGGCGCTGGGCGGGCCCAATGGCGTGCGCGGCTACCCGGTAGGTGAAGGCATTGGCGATTCCGGCAGCATGTTCAATGTGGAATACCGCTACCAGCTGCCACCCGCTGTATCCATGCTGTCAGAACCCGTCAACCTGCTGGCCTTTTACGACTACGGCCAGGTCAGGCTGAACCAGGAAGGCGCTGCCACACCCGGCGCGGCCAACAGCATCACGCTGGGCTCTGTGGGCCTCGGCTTTATCGTTGGCCGCACCGGCAACTTCCTCATCAAGACGCACCTCGCCTGGCGCACCACGCCAGCCTTGCCGACCACCGGCGACGCGGACCGCAGCCCGCGCGCCTGGCTGTCGGCCCAGAAGTGGTTCTAGGGCTTCAAGCCCGACCATCCCGCTCGAACCTTGAGAACATCATGACCTCGTCGTACCCTGCCCCCACCGCCGCTTACGGCAAACGCCGTTACCGGCCATGGTCTGTGCGCACGGTGGTCATCAAGCTCTCGCGCAAGCTGACGGCGACCTACCGTATCCGCCAGGGACGGTCGCTGTCCTTCCTGCTGAGCAGCCTGCTGGCGCTGGTCTCGCCGCTGTCCAGGGCAGACCTTCCCACCGGCGGTGCGGTTGTGGCAGGCCAGGCCACCATCAGTACCCCGACCGCCAACAGCATGCGCATAGACCAGGCCACCGACAAGGCCGCGCTTAACTGGCAAACCTTCAATATCGGTACGGGCCAGTCGGTGCAGTTTGTGCAGCCTGCGGCCACTTCTGTCGCCCTGAACAGGGTGATTGGCAACGAAGCCTCGCAAATTTACGGATCCCTCACTGCCAACGGCCAGGTTTTCCTGATCAACCCCTCGGGTGTCATGTTTGCGCCCGGCGCGCAGGTCAGCGTGGGCGGGCTGGTGGCATCCAGCCTGGCCATCAGCAATGAAGATTTCATGGTCGGCCGCTACACCTTCAGCGGCACAGGCGGTGGGGCAGTCGATAACCACGGCAACATCGAAACCAAACGCGGCGGCTATGTATTGCTGGCGGCCCCCAAAGTCACCAACACCGGCACCATCAAGGCGGATGCAGGCTCCATTGGCCTGCTCGCCGGCAACCGCGCCACCATAGACACTTCTGGTACGGGCCTGGTGCGTTTTTCTGTTGACGCAGCAGCGGCCAACGCGGCGGTTGTCAACAGCGGCAACATCCTTGCCAGCGGCGGGCAGATTGCGCTGCTGGCCAGTTCAGTCGGTGATGCGATGGCCACTGTCATCAACCAGACCGGTGTGATTCGGGCCAACACCGCCACTGAACGTGACGGCATGATTGTTCTCAGCGGTGGGCCATCGGGTGTGGTCCGGGTCGCGGGCGAGATGAGCGCAACCGGTGCCGACAGCGGCCAGACGGGCGGCACGGTCAAGGTGCTGGGTGACAAGGTCGTGCTGGAGTCCGGTGCGCGCATTGATGCGTCGGGGCAATCCGGTGGCGGCACCGTGCTGGTGGGCGGCAATTACCAGGGCAAGGGGACTGAGCAGAATGCATCGCTCACGCTGGTTGCACAGGGTGCTTCGATCGACGTGAGCGCAAACACCAGCGGCGACGGTGGCAAGGCCATCGTCTGGGCAGATGGCGCCACAGGTTTTTATGGTGACATCAAGGCCACTGGCGGCGCGCAGTCCGGTAACGGCGGTTTCGCCGAAGTCTCGGGCAAACAGAACCTTGCTTTTGACGGCACAGCCAACCTGAGCGCGGCCAAAGGCCAGGCAGGCACCCTGCTGCTCGACCCCCTGAACATCATTGTGGGCGCGGCGGGTCCGGCGACCTATGCCGACGTCAGCACCTTTGCGGCGCAGGCCGGGACCACACAGACAGTGTCTGTGGGCACGCTCAATGCCGTTGCTGGCAACATCACGCTGCAGGCGACCAACGACATCACGGTCAGCAGCGCTTTTGCAGTCACGGCCAACAAGAGCGTCTCGCTTGAGGCCAACAACAACATCACCGTTGGTGCTGCACTGAGCACGACGGGCACAGGCGCCATCAACCTGAAGGCCGATGCAGACGCCAGCGGCGCCGGCGCGCTGGCGCTCAATGCGGCGGTGAGTTCACAGGTGGGCGGCATCACGCTGTCGGGCGCCTCAGTCACCAGCAACGCGGCAGGCACCATCAATGCGACCGGGGCGGCCAGCGCCAATGCCGGCAACGTACAAATTACTGCTACCGGCGCTGTCACGCTTGGTGCGACCGTGACGGCCACAGGTGGCACGGCGGGCGCGGGTACCGTGGGCCGCAATGCGGGTGCGGTGACGATCACCGGTGCAAGCATCAGCGCCGGTGCAATCACCGCCAGCGGCAGCGCGGGCAATGGCGCGGCACAGGCCGGCGGCACCGGCGGCGCCATCAGCCTGACATCGACCGGCGGCGTGACCGCAGGTGCGATCACCGCATCAGGCGGTGCAGGTGGCACAGGCAACAGCGCAGGCGGGAGTGGCGGCAGCATCACGGTATCGAACAGCGGAAGCGGCAACATCGGCACAGGCGCGCTGGTTGCACAGAGTGGCAATGCAGTGGGCACAGGCGCAGGCGGTGCTGCAGGAAGCGTGAGCGTCACCAACACAGCAGCAACAGGCAACCTCAGCACAGGCGCCATCACCACCACAGGCGGGACGATGGGCCATGGCGGCAGCGTTGTGCTCAGCGCGCTCGGCACAGCCGCCAGCGGCAACATTGCGGCATCGGGCGGCACGGCACTGGCCACCAACAGCGGCCGCAACGCAGGCACTGTCAGCATCACAGGCGCAGGCATCAACCTCGGCGCCAGCACGATCACGGCCAACGGCAGCGCCGGTGTCGGCACCAGCCAGAGCGGCGGCAACGCCGCCAACATCACGCTGACCTCTACGGGCGGCATCACAGGCACAGGCGCCATCACTGCCTCCGGCGGTGCAGGCTCGGCCACCGCAGGCGCAGGCGGCAATGCCGCTGCCATCGCCCTCAGCAACAGCACCGCAGGCAACATCAGCGTAGGCGCACTCAGCGCAAATACCGGTGCGGCCTTGCTCACCGGCGCGGGTGGAACTGCAGGCAGCATCAGCGTGACCAACAGCGCAGCAGGTGCCAGCCTCACGACAGCCGCATTGAGCACCGCAGGCGGTGCCAACGGCAACGGCGGCAGCATCACGCTCAACTCCGCCGGTGCGCTGACCACCACCACCATCACCACTGCAGGCGGTACTGCAGCGGCAGGTACGGCAGGGCGCAATGCGGGTGCCCTGAACATCACGGCAGCAGGTCTGCTCACGGCGGGTGCGATCACGGCCAATGGCACTGCAGGCAACGGCGCGGGCTTTGCCGGTGGCAATGGCGCGGTGGTCAATCTCACCTCCACAGGCGGTATCACCACGGTCGCCATAGGCGCATCGGGCGCCGCCGGCGGCACGGGTAACTCGGCAGGCGGCAACGCCGGCACCATCACGCTGGCCAACAGCACTGCCGGCAATATCCAGACAGCGGGACTGACAGCCAGCACGGGCAATGCCGTGGGTACAGGCCTGGGTGGTAACGCGGGCAGTGTGAGCGTGACCAATACGTTTGCGTCGGGTAATGTCACGACAGCTGCCATCACCACCTCAGGCGGTGCCAAAGGCGCTGGCGGCAACATCACGGTGAGCGCTGCGGGCTCTGGTGTGCTCAGCACGGGCGGCGCAGCGATCAATGCCACGGGTGGCGCAGGGCTTGCCAGTGCGGGGACCAACGCCGGCAACATCACCTTGAGCGGCGGTACCGTCACACTCGGCGCCAGCATACTCACCGCCAATGGCGGCGCCGGCAACGGCGCAAACTTTGCCGGCGGCAATGGCGGCGCCATCAGCCTCACCAGCAGCGCAGGCGGCATGAGCGGCACGGCGGTCGGCAACATCACCGCCAACGGGGGCGCAGGCGGCACCGGTATCTCTGCAGGCGGCAATGCAGGCAGCGTCAGTTTGACCAATACCGCAGCCAGCACCGGCACCATCAACGTACTGCAGGCCATCAACGCACGCACCGGGGCTTCGGTCGGGACGGTTCTGGCGGGCACGACTGGCAGCATCAGCGTCACCAACAACGCAACAGGCGTGGCCACCACTGTGGGCGCATTGACCACCACAGGCCAGGCCAACGGCGACGGCGGCACAGTTGCCGTCACCACCAATGGTGCCCTGACTGTTGGGGCCATCGCGAGCAGCGGCGGCACGGCCAACGCGGGCATGACGGGCCGCAATGCAGGCGCCGTTACCCTGCAGGCAACCGGCGGTCTGTTGACCGGCACAACAGTGACAGCCAGCGGCAGCAATGGTGTGACCACCGGCGACCGGTCTGGCGGCAATGGCGCAGCCATTTCAGTCACGGGCAACAGCGGCATCACGATGACCGCGCTGACAGCCAGCGGTGGTGCCGGTGTCAACAATGGCGCAGGCGGTGCTGCAGGCAGCATCACGGTGGCCAACAGCGGCAGCGGCAACATCAGCACAGGCGCATTGGTTGCGCAGAGTGGCAACGCAGCCGGCACAGGCGCAGGCGGTGCTGCAGGAAGCGTGAGCGTCACCAACACAGCAGCAACAGGCAACCTCAGCACAGGCGCCATCACCACCACAGGCGGCACCATGGGCCATGGCGGCAGCGTCGTGCTCAGCTCCCTGGGCACAGCCGCCAGCGGCAACATCGCCACATCAGGCGGCACGGCCCTGGCCACCAACAGCGGCCGCAACGCAGGCACTGTCAGCATCACAGGCGCAGGCATCAACCTCGGCGCCAGCACGATCACGGCCAACGGCAGCGCCGGTGTCGGCACCAGCCAGGGCGGCGGCAACGCCGCCAACATCACGCTGACCTCTACGGGCGGCATCACAGGCACAGGCGCCATCACCGCCTCCGGCGGTGCAGGCTCGGCCACCGCAGGAGCAGGCGGCAATGCCGCTGCCATCGCCCTCAGCAACAGCACCGCAGGCAACATCAGCATTGGCGCGCTCACAGCCAGCACAGGCAATGCCCTGCTGACAGGCGCAGGCGGCACCGCAGGCAGCATCAGCGTGACCAACAGCGCAGCAGGCGCAGGCCTCACGACAGCAGCACTGAGCACGGCAGGCGGCGCCAACGGCAACGGCGGCAGCATCACGCTCAACTCAGCCGGTGCGCTGACCACCACCACCATCACGACGGCAGGCGGTACTGCAGCGGCAGGTACGGCAGGACGCAATGCCGGCAGCCTCACCGCCAGCGCAGCAGGCCTGCTCACCACCGGCGCCATCACGGCCACCGGCAGCGCAGGCAACGGCGCCAGCCAGGCCGGCGGCAATGGCGCTGCGGTCAGCCTCACGTCCACGGCAGGCAACCTGATCGCAGCAGCCATCACTACCAGCGGCGGTGCAGCCGGTGCAAGCGGCGTGGGTGCTGGCGGCAATGCGGGCAGCATCATGCTTGATGCAGGCGGCACCACCCCGGTCATCACGCTGGCGGGCAATCTGACGGCTGCAGGCGGCAACCAGACCGGCGGTGCAACGTCGGGTGCGGGTGCAGACATCCGCATCAAGAAGGATGTGCTGCTCAATGCGGCGACGGTGGCGCTTGACACACGCGGCGGCAACGGGGGCACGACCAGCACGGGCGGCAACGTTCAGTTCGACGGCGCGATCAACAGCACGGGCGGTGCACGAGCACTCTCCATCACTGCGGGCACGGGTGATGTGACGCTGGCCGGTACTGTGGGTGCCAGCAGTGCGCTGGGCAACCTGACCGTGGCGGCCAATGACATCAGTGTGGCGGCCATTGGCGGCGCCTCTGCTGGTGCTGCTGCGACTTCCCTGACGGCTGCTACTGCTGGCGCGGATATCGGCACCATCACCCTGGGCGGACAGGTCAGGGCCACGGGCCTCACGCTGGTGAGCGGCGATGCGGTCACGCAATCGGGCGCCCTTATCGTGAGCGGCACCACGTCGATCACCGCCGGTTCAGCCAACGACATCACACTCAATAACAGCAGCAATGACTTCGGCACGCTGGCCATCGTCAGCGGCAAAAACGTGGTCGTTACCGACGCGAACGCACTCGTGCTGGGCGCGTCAACCGTTTCCGGCACCCTGGGCGTCAACACGTCCGGCGCCCTCACCCAGAGCGGCGCGGTAGTTGCCACAGGCGCGACCACACTGGCGGCTGGTACCGGCAACAACATCACGCTGAATACCGCCGGCAATAATTTCTCATCCGTCGGAATCACCAGCGGCAACAACGTTACCCTGACAGACAGCAACGCGCTGGTGCTGGATGCATCGACCGTCAGCGGTAACCTGATCACCACCACGAGCGGTGCGCTGACACAAAGCGGTGCCCTCACAGTTGCGGGCACTACTGCGGTCACGGCAGGCGCAGCCAACGATGTCACGCTGAACAACAGCGGCAATGACTTCACCGGCTCGGTATCTGTCGCCAGCGCCAAAAACCTGTCCATCACCGACAGCAATGCCCTGACCATGGGCGCGCTTACCACCACGGGCGCCGCCAATGCAGACGGCGGCAACATCCAGATCACCTCGACCGGCGCCGTGAATGTGACCGGCGCGATCACGACCACAGGCGGCACCGCCTCGGCAGGCACCGTGGGCCGCAATGCAGGTTCGGTGACCATCAATGCCGCTGGCATCACCACGGCAGCCATTACCGCTACCGGCAGTGCAGGCAATGGCGCCAGCCAGGCCGGCGGAAACGGCGGCGCAGTCAGCCTGACATCGACAGCAGGCGTCACGACAGGTGCCATCTCGGCTTCCGGCGCGGCAGCCGGCACGGGCAATGCGGCAGGCGGCAATTCGGGCAGCATCACCATCGCCAACAGCACGACGGGCAATATCGTGACCGGCAACCTGACGGCGGGTACCGGCAACGCGATCGGCACCGGCGCGGGCGGCACAGCTGGCAGCATCAGCGTCACCAACACTGCCGCCACAGGCAACCTGACGACGGCAGCGCTGTCAACTGCAGCAGGCACAAGCGGCAACGGCGGCAACATCACGCTGGCTTCGCAGGCAGGTGTGAGCAGCACCGCCATCAGCACCAATGGCGCTGCACGCGGCACCGGCAGCACGGCAGCAGGCACCAGTGCCGGCAGCATCACCGTCAGCGGTGTGAATCGCTCCATCACGGGCGCCATCACCGCCAACGGCGGCGCAGGTCTGGGCACCAATCAGGCCGGCGGCAATGCAGGCGCCATCAGCATCACCGGCAGCGGCACCCTGGGCACCGTTGCCATCAATACCCAGAACGGTGCCGCCACAGGCACGGGTGCAGGCGGTGCAGTGGGCAGCATCAACCTCACCGGCAGCAACCTCAACGTCGGCGCGTTAACCACTTCAGGCGCAGCCAATGGCGCTGGCGGCGCGGTCAGCCTCACCGCCAGCGGCACGCTGGGCGCAGGCGCGATCGCGACCGGCGGTGGTGCGGCTACCGGGATAGCCGGTACCAACGCCGGCAACGTCACATTGAGCGCCGCAGGCATTACCGCTGTCGGCGCCATCACGGCCTCGGGCGGCGCGGGCGGCGCAGGGTTTGCAGGCGGCAACGGCGCAACAGTCAATATCAGCAGTACCAACGGCATTGCCATTGCAGCGGCCAACACCATCATCGCATCAGGCGGCACAGGCAACAGCGCAGGCGGTGCTGCAGGCAGCATCACGGTAGCCAACAGCGGCAGCGGCAACATCAGCACAGGCGCATTGGTTGCACAGAGTGGCAACGCAGCCGGCACAGGCGCAGGCGGTGCTGCAGGAAGCGTGAGCGTCACCAACACAGCAGCAACAGGCAACCTCAGCACAGGCGCCATCACCACCACAGGCGGCACCATGGGCCATGGCGGCAGCGTCGTGCTCAGCTCCCTGGGCACAGCCGCCAGCGGCAACATCGCCACATCAGGCGGCACGGCCCTGGCCACCAACAGCGGCCGCAACGCAGGCACTGTCAGCATCACAGGCGCAGGCATCAACCTCGGCGCCAGCACGATCACGGCCAACGGCAGCGCCGGTGTCGGCACCAGCCAGGCAGGCGGCAACGCCGGCAACATCACGCTGACCTCTACGGGCGGCATCACAGGCACAGGCGCCATCACCGCCTCCGGCGGCGCAGGCTCGGCCACGGCAGGCGCAGGCGGCAACGCAGCAGCCATCGCCTTGAGCAACAGCACCGCAGGCAACATCAGCATCGGTGCGCTCACAGCCAGCACAGGCAATGGCCTGCTGACAGGCGCAGGCGGCGCTGCAGGCAGCATCAGCGTCGCCAACAACTTCGCAGGCGGCAACGTCACCACAGCCGCCATCACCACCACAGGCGGCAGCAAAGGCGACGGCGGCAGCATCACGGTAAGTGCCGCAGGCGCAGGCGTGCTCAGCACAGGCGGCGCAGCCATCACCTCGACAGGCGGCGCAGGCAGCACCAGCGCAGGCGCCAACGCCGGCAGCATCACCCTCACAGGCGGCACCGTCACTCTGGGCGCCAGCATCCTGACCGCCAGCGGCGGCGCCGGCAACGGTGCAGGCTTTGCAGGCGGCAACGGCGGCGCCATCAATATCACCAGCAACACCGGCGGCATGAGCGGCACGGCCGTCGGCAACATCACCGCCAACGGCGGCGCAGGCGGCACCGGCAACGCAGCAGGCGGCAACGCCGGCAGCGTTGCCCTCACCAACAGTGCAGCCAGCGCGGGCGCCATCAACGTGCTGCAGGCCATCACTGTGCGCACCGGCTCCTCGGCAGGCACCAGCCTGGCAGGCACGGCAGGCAGCATCAGCGTCACCAACAACGCAGCAGGCGTCGCCACCACGGTGGGCGCATTGACCACGCAAGGCCAGAACAACGGCAACGGCGGCACCGTCACCGCCAACACCCAGGGCGCGCTGACAGTCGGCGCAGTGCTCACCAGCGGCGGCACAGCCCTGACAGGCACAGACGGGCGCAACGCCGGCAACATCAACCTCACCAGCGCAGGCGGGCTGACCGCCACCACGCTGACCGCCAGCGGCGGCACCGGTGTCGGCACCACCCAGGCAGGCGGCAACGCCGCCAGCATCACAGTGGCCAACAGCGGCACTGGCAACATCTCTACCGGCGCCATCACCGCCAGCACAGGCAACGCCCTGCTGACGGGTGCAGGCGGCACGGCAGGCAGCATCAGCGTGACCAACAGCGCAGCAGGCGCCAGCCTCACGACAGCCGCATTGAGCACCGCAGGCGGTGCCAACGGCAACGGTGGCAGCATCACGCTGGACTCGGCCGGTGCGCTGACCACCACCACCATCACGACGGCAGGCGGCACGGCAGCGGCAGGCACGGCAGGGCGCAATGCCGGCACCATCACGGCAAACGCAGCAGGCCTGCTCACCACCGGCGCCATCACGGCCACCGGCAGCGCAGGCAACGGCACCAGCCAGGCCGGCGGCAATGGCGCTGCGGTCAGCCTCACGTCCACGGCAGGCAACCTGATTGCAGCGGCCATCACCACCAGCGGCGGTGCGGCCGGTGCAAGCGGCGTGGGTGCGGGTGGCAATGCGGGCAGCATCACGCTGGATGCAGGCGGCACCACCCCGACCATCACGCTGGCGGGCAACCTCAGTGCCATCGGCGGCAACCAGACCGGCGGTGCAACGTCGGGTGCGGGTAGCGACATCCGCATCAAGAAGGATGTGCTGCTCAATGCGGCGACGGTGGCGCTTGACACACGCGGCGGCAATGGCGGCACGGCCAGCACGGGAGGCAACGTTCAGTTTGACGGTGCGATCAACAGCACGGGCGGCGTGCGTGCCCTCTCGATCACGGCGGGCACGGGTGACGTGACGCTGGCGGGTACTGTGGGTGCCAGCAGTGCGCTGGGCAACCTGACCGTGGCGGCCAATGACATCAATGTGGCGGCCATTGGCGGCGCTTCTGCCGGTGCTGCTGCTACTTCCCTGACGGCTGCTACTGCTGGCGCGGATACGGGCGACATCGCGCTGAACGGTGCGATCAACGTCACGGGTCTCACGCTGGCTGCAGCTTCGTCCATTTCGGCTGCCAACATGATCAAGGCCGGCACGCTTGCAGCCACGCTCACAGGCGCAAACAGCGCGCTCAACCTGGGCGCTGCGGCCAACCAGATCACCACGCTGAATGCCATCACCACGCCCGGCGGCTTCACGTTGAACAACGGCAACAACAGCCTGACGGTGGCAGCCAATATCACGGCGACCAACAATGCGGTGTCCATCGACACAGGCACTGGCAGCTACAACCAGTCAAATAACGTCGATGTGATCGCCGGCACCGGCCCGATCACCGTGACGGCCGACGTCGTGACCATCGGCACGACCAACACCGGTGACAACGCCTTCAGCACATCCGGCGCACTCACGCTCAAACCCAAAACGGCAGGCCAGGCGATGTCGCTGGCAGGCGCATCTGCCTTTGACATCTCTGCGCTTGAAATGGCGCGTTTTGCCACCGGTGCGACCGGGCCTCTGGTGATTGGCGACACCGCCAGCACAGGCGTGCTGACCCTGGGCGCAGCCCTGGCCATGGGCGGCAAGACACTTGTACTCAATGCTGGCTCCATCACCGATGGCGGCGGCACGACAAGAACCATCACCGCCCAGAACCTCACCCTCAACGCCAACGGACAGATCGGCATCAGCGCCGCCGACGGCATCGACGTCATTGCCAACAACCTCAGTGTCAGCACCACGGGCAGCGCCAACGCCTTTGTGCGCAGCACAGGCGCCGTAAACCTGGGCGTGGGAAGTACGGCGGGCGCCAATGTGGGTGGCACACTGAATCTCGTTTCCACAGGCGCCGTCACCCAGACTTTGGGCACAGGCAACGTGACGGCGGGCACGCTGCAGGTCAAGACACTGAACAACGCAGGTGCGGCCATCACGCTGGCCAATGCGGGCAACAATGCGGCCACCGTCAACCTGCAATCGCGCAATGCGGCTGACTCTGCCAATGCTGCGGGTACGCTGCAATTTACTGATAGCAATGGTTTTGATGTGGCAGCCGTCGCCACCACGGGCAACGCCACACTGTCAGCAGGTGCTGCGGTCACGCAGTCGGGTTCCATCGCTGCTTCGGGCCTGGCGCTCACCGGCACCGGCGGCGCCTACACCCTGGGCAACGCCGGCAATGCCGTCACCACGCTGGCTGCCAACACCGCCAGCATTGACTACAAACAGGCTGCTTCTCTGGCCGTCGGCACCGTTGGCGTGGCGGGCGTCACGACCACCGGCGCGGCAAAAATCGAAACCACAGGCGCGGCATCCAGCCTGACGTTGAACAATGCCGTCACCTCGTCCGGCACGGGTGATGCCATCGTGCTCAAGGCGGCCAGCTCGAATGCGGCCGGCGTCAGTGGCGGTGGCCAGCTCATCAACAACGTCGGCGCGAACGGCATTGTGGCCAGTGCAGGCCGCTACCTGGTTTACAGCGGGGACCCGGGGGCCACCACTGAAGGCGTTGCCGGTTACAGCAAGCGCTACAACAGCGATGCCGCCTATGTGCCCGCCGGGTCGGCCAGCACCTTCCTCTACCGCATTGCCCCGACGCTGACGGCCAGCGCCAACAGCACCAGCCGGGGTTATGGTGACAGCAACCCGACGTTTACCGGCAGCTCCAGCGGTTATATCGATGGTGACACGGCGGCCAGCGTCGGCGTCGCGTTTGTCAGCGCGGCAACGGCCCGCACCGCCGTGGCGGCCGGCCCCGTGGCCATCACCGTGGCGGCCACCAACAACGAGAACTACACGCTGGCCACCACCAACGGCGCGCTCACCATCAACAAGCGCGACCTGACGGTCGGTGCCACCGGCGTTGACCGCGTGTATGACGGCACAACGGCTGCAACGGCACCGCTGACGGATAACCGGGTGGCCGGTGACAGCCTGGTCCTGGCCAGCGCGGGCGCGAGTTTTACCGACAGCGGCGTCGGCAGCGACAAGATTGTCAATGTGCGCGGCATTACGCTGGGCGGCGCAGATGCAGGCAACTACAACCTGATCAACACCCAGGCCGTCACAAAGGCCAGCATCACCAGGCCGGGTACCGGCACCTTTGCAGATGCACGGCTCGTGCGCACCATGGCGACACCGGTGCTGGAGGCCATCAAGGCTGGTTGCGGTGTGGCTGTAGCTGGCGGTGGAAGCAGCGCGCAGAACCAGGCGTCTTCGCGGCAGGACCCCTTGTCCGGCGGCGGTGCAAGCGACGCCTCTGGCGGAACCGGCTTTAACCGGAACGGGGCGGGCAGCACATCCTGCAATTAAGAGCAAGCGGCACTTAATGCGTCATTAATAAAGCCTTAAGTGCTTAATGCTTTATTTATGACGCATTAATACTTTCCCCAAGGTGTGGACGGAGTTGCCAGCTGGCCAACACGCAAAAACAGCGCATTTCGGGCTGTTTTTTGGGGGCATTTTAGGCCTCCAGGCCAATAAACACGTGCGTGAGCAGCTATTGATTTAATAGCATTTGGGTCGAATCAATCCGTCAGCACGCGCGTGGTTGCATCTTCCACGCGGCGCATCTGCCGGTCATGCCAGCGCGCCAGCAGCACCACGCCAACCATCGCACCGATCAGTGCAAAAAACATGTCCGACTGCGTGTCCCACGGGTCGCCCTGGGTGCCGAGGAACTCAACTGCGCCGCCACCGGCGGCCAGCGCCGTCCACCACTCGATGAGTTCATACACCGCGCTGATGGCCATGGCCACACAGGTCGATAAAAACGCCGCCATTGGCTTGCTGGTGAGGTAGGCGCGCCGCAGCAGGATCTCGCGCGCCAGCATGGCCGGTACCAGCCCCTGCATGAAGTGGCCGATCTTGTCGTAAGGGTTGCGGCCCAGGTGCATAAGGTCCTGCAGCCAGAAGCCGAAGGGTACGCGCGCGTAGGTCCAGGCACCGCCAAAGATCAGCACCAGTGCATGCACGGCAATCAGCACATAGAGCAGCGTGGTCAGCGGAAAGCGCTTGCGCGTCCAGAACAGTATGGGCAGGGCAATGACGGCGGGCGCCACTTCCAGCACCCAGGTGCCGCGCTCATAGGGTGCAATGCCCGACCAGACCAGCACCGCCACAACGATGAGGCCCAGCACAGCCAGCAGGCGCGAGTCAGCCATGCGCGGCGATCACGGGTTCGCATCGCACCTCGGTTTTCACCGAATTGGCGATGAAACATTCCTCGTGCGCTTCATGGTGCAGGGCTTCAATCTCGTCGCGCGTCGGCAACGTCACGCCATAAAACACGACATCAGGGCGCAGCGTCACAACCGTCATCGCCATTTTGCCTTCAGCATTTTTGGCCATCACGCCGCTGGCCTTGTCGGTGTAGCTGTCGACACAGAACTTGCGTTTGCCGGCCAGCGACAGAAACCACAGCATGTGGCAGCTCGACAGCGAGGCGACAAAGGCTTCTTCAGGGTCTACAGCCGCTGCAACCGACCACGGCAGCGGCACAACCTGGGGTGATGACGACCCGGGCACGTCAACCCCACCATCAAAACGAAGCAGGTGGCGGCGGCTGTAGCGGCCTGATGAAAAGTCGGCATCGCCGCGCGCCCAGAGAACTTCAGCGGTGTAAATTGACATACGGAAGAAAAGGAAGGATCACCGGAAAAACCGCAGCAGCGCGTCAGCTGTGGCCTGCGGCTGCTCTTCGGGGATGAAATGGCCGGACGGCATCGCGTGACCAAGCACCACGCCGCTGCATTGCGCCTGCCACAGCGCCATCGGGTCGAACAGGCGATTGACCACGCCGCGCTCGCCCCACAGCACCAGCATGTCGCAGCGCAGCTTCTCGCCACGCGCGCGGCTTTCGCGGTCATGGTCGAGGTCTATGCTGGCGGCTGCACGGTAGTCCTCGCAGGCTGCGTGCAATGCTTCGGGGTTGCAGAAGCAACGCTCGTATTCGCTCAGGGCCTCGGCCTCGATGTAGCCCAGGCCCTCGCTGCCCCAGCCGCCCAGCTTGGCGTGCAGGTAGGCCTTTGCGGTTTCGGGGTGGTTGGCCCCCATCATGATCTCGGGCAGCGGCGAAGGCTGCAGCATGTGAAACCAGTGGTAGTAGGCGCGCGCAAACTGCATGTAGGGCGCGGTCATGCTGGTGCCGTCATACATGTCGAGCGTGGGTGCAATGTCCAGCACGCAGAGCTTCTGCACCCGCGCCGGGTGGTCAAGTGCCAGCCGGTGCGCCACACGGCCGCCGCGGTCATGGCCGCACAAAAAGAAGGTGTTCACGCCCAGCGCGTCCATCAGCGCCGTCATGTCGTGCGCCATGTTGCGTTTGCTGTAGTTGCTGTGGTCGGGCAGGCCGGCGGTTTTCGATGAATCGCCATAACCGCGCAGGTCCGGCATGACGAGAAAGAAGTGCGGCGCCAGCAGTTTGGCCACGCGGTGCCACATCACATGCGACTCAGGAAAGCCGTGCAAGAGCAGCAGCGCAGGTTTGCGGATGTCGCCGGGAATGACTTTTGAAAAACGCGCAGCAATCGATGCGCCGTTGACCTCAAAGCTGCGCGTCTCGAACCCTTCAAACCAGCTCATGTCGGCACTCCTTTGCGTCGGTCGGTTGACTGGTCAGGCGGGGCGTGAGGCCAGGTATCTTTTCAGGTTGCCAGCGGCCGTCGCCTTGACCTTGTTGTGCAGGTAGGGCGTCCAGCCCAGCAGCAGGCCGGGTGTGCCCAGTGCCTGGCGCGACCAGGTCCAGAAATCAAAGCTGTCGCGGTGCCGGGTGATGAGGCCCTGTTCGTTGAAGGTGAACACACCGTCAATCACGTTATGCACCATGCGGCCGGTAGCGCTGAAGCGGTAGTCGGCTTCCCAGTGTGCCTTGCCGCTGGTGGCGTCGGCTTCAATGCCGCTGAATGTCAGCTTCCATACATCAGCGCCTTTGGCCCTGGTGGCGTCGGCCAGCATGCGCCACATGCCGGTCACCTCGCGGTGCCCGCTCAGTGAGAAGACGGCATCCTCAAACACCGCATCAGGCGCGTAGCAGGCCGCCATGGTGTCGGCATCCAGGCGCGCGAAGGCGGTGTAGAAATTCTGCAGTGTGGTCGCGTTGGCGTGCATGCTGGTGTCTCCCTGGGGCCAAAACCCACACTCTACACCGCGCCATTGAATGCGCCGCTGGTTTAAGCGGCGTCAGCCCAGCAGCGCGATGAGTCGATCCAGCGCATGGCGCACCGTGGCGGCACGCACCGCAGCGCGGTCACCCGCAAACAGCATGCACTCTGCGCTGGTCTGGCCACCCACCGACCAGGCAAACCAGACGGTGCCGACCGGTCTGCTGCGGCTGCCGCCTGTGGGGCCTGCCACGCCGGTCACGGCCACCGCTACCTGCGCTTTTGAGCGCGCAATGGCCCCTTCCACCATGCCGCGGGCGGTCTCTTCACTGACCGCGCCATGTTTGCTGATCACACCGGCATCGACGCCCAGCAGTTCAATCTTGGCGTCGTTGGAATAGGTGACGAAGCCGCGCTCAAACCAGGCGCTGGAGCCCGCGAGGTCTGTGCAGGCCGCAGAGATCAGGCCGCCGGTGCTGGTGAGCTTTCTGCGGTGGCGAGAAAGAGTTTTTTCTGCAGCAGCAGGTCAGCAAGTTGCACGACCTGTGAGGCGACTGAATCGGGGGCTTGTGTCATGGCGCTGTTTATTCTTTAAATGAAGTTCCAGATGGCGATCACCAGCAGCGTGCAGAAGGCGGCCACCAGGTCGTCAAACATGATGCCGAAGCCGCCGCGCGCGCCTGTGTCCTTGAAGGTCTTGTCGGCCCAGGCCACCGGGCCGGGTTTGACGGCATCGAAGAAGCGAAAGAGCACAAAGGCCGCGAGCTGCGCAGAAAAGCCCGCCGGCATCACCAGCCAGAGAATCAGCCAGAAGGCGACGACCTCGTCCCAGACAATGCTGCCCGGGTCGGCCACACGCATGTTGGTCGCCGCCACCGTGCAGGCCCACCAGCCGATGGCAAGAGAGGCGGCAATCAGCCAGCCCATCTCTGCGGGCGAGAGCCAGTTTTGCAGTACGAGGTATGCCAGCCAGGCCCAGAGCGTGCCGGCGGTGCCGGGCGCAACCGGGCTCAGGCCAGAGCCAAAGCCTAGGGCGATGAAGTGGGCGGGGTGGGAGAGCAGAAATTTCGAATCCGGCCTGCGCGGGGGCAGGTCGGGAACAGCGTCGATAGGAAGTGTGGGGTCGTTCATGGGTTTGGTCGCAGCCGATTTTGGCATTTTCGCAAATTTAACGTACACGGCAAAAATTTAATGCAGGCGTTAAATTTTTGCCGTGTACGTTAAAAATCGACTTCAGTTAGTCCGGAAACGCAGGCGAGAGTGACGAAAAGCACTAAAAAAAGCCCTTTTGAGGCATCAAATCGGCCTCAAAGCCAATAAACACGAGCGTGAGCAGCTATCAAAAGCAGAGCAATTTCGTTCTGTCGGAGCGCTAGTCGCTGTTCTTGAGCTTCAGCGCCGCCTCATACAAATCATTGCGCGGCGCGCCGGTGATGTCGGCGGCCAGCTTGACAGCGGTTTTCAGCGGCAGTTGTGCCAGCAGCAGCCCCAGCACGCGCTGGCCATCGTCCTGCGGCAGGGCCTGGGGCGCGGGGTGCAGCACCAGCGCAAACTCGCCGCGCGTGCGTTGCGGGCTGCCGGCCAGCCAGGCGGCGAACTGGTCAGCAGCCACGGTGGCGATCTCTTCAAATTGTTTGGTGAGCTCGCGCCCCACGGTCACCAGCCGCGTGCCGAGCGGTGCCATCGCAAGGGCCAGCGCCTCGATGCGGTGCGGCGCCTCAAGAATCACCACGGCGCGAGCCTCAGACTGCAATTGCACGACGGCCTGGTCGCGCTCGCCGGCTTTGCTGGGCAAAAAACCTGCAAACACAAAACCAGAACCGCCTGCAATGCCGGCCGCGCTGAGCGCCGTCGTCACGCTGCTGGCACCGGGCAGCGGCATGACGCCGAGGCCGGCGGCACGTACGGCAGCCACCAGCCGCGCGCCAGGGTCGCTGACGGCGGGTGTGCCGGCATCGCTGACATAGGCCACACGTTCGCCGCGCTGCAGGCGGTCAATGATGCCGACAGCGGCTTCGGACTCGTTGTGTTCGTGCACGGCCAGCAGGGTTTTTTCAATGCCGAACTGGCGCAGCAGGCCCTGCGTGTGTCGCGTGTCTTCGCAGGCGATCACGCTGGCCAGCTGCAGCACATGCAGCGCGCGCAGGCTGATGTCGGCCAGGTTGCCGATGGGCGTGGCCACCACATACAGCATGCCTTCCGGATAATGCTGCATGCCCGCAGCGGCTTTAGCTGCGCCCAGAGCCAGGTCGAAAGAGGGGTTCAATGTTTTTTTCCAGAAAGCGGGTAGCCGGTACTTCGGGGCCTGCTACGGGTGAGTCAGGCCAGATTACCACCAAGCGCCTCGGTGACGAAGCCGAGGCTGCCGCGCTGGCGTATCTTGTGAAGGCAGGCCTCAAGCTGGTGGAGCGCAATTATCGGACACCGGGCCGCGGCGGCGGCGAGATAGACCTCATCATGCGCGACGCCGACGGCACGCTGGTGTTTGTCGAGGTCAGGCGGCGCGCCGGCACCTCGCACGGCGGCGCGGCGGCCAGCATAGGCAGCGTCAAGCAGCAGCGCATCATCTTCGCAGCGCGCAGCTACCTCACGCGCTTTGCCAGCCCGCCGCCCTGCCGCTTTGATGTGGTGCTGGTTGAGGGCAGGGCCATCGAGTGGTTGCGGGCGGCTTTCGACGCGTCCTGATTTACCAGTAACCGATGTGCCGGTCTTGTAACCAGACGTGATGCCCGCACCTGGGTTGGGCCATCTTCAACAGCTATCATTGCCGCATGCTCGAACAACGTATTGAACAGCACTTCATCGACAGTGCCGACCTGAAGTACCAGGCGGCCCAGGTTTTGTCCAAGCCCATCGTGGCGGCTGTGCAGGCCATACTGGCCAGCGTCACCAGCGGCGGCAAGGTACTGGCCTGCGGCAATGGCGGCTCGGCCGCCGATGCACAGCACTTCGCTGCAGAGTTTGTAGGCCGCTACGAACGCGAGCGGCCCGAGCTGGCCGCGATTGCGCTGACGGTGGACACCTCCATCATCACGGCGATTGCCAACGACTACAACTTCGACGCCATCTTTTCAAAGCAGGTGCGCGCACTGGGCGGCGCCGGCGATGTGCTGCTCGCGCTGAGTACCAGCGGCAACTCTGCCAACGTACTGGCTGCCATTGAAGCTGCCCACGAACGTGAGATGACCGTGGTGGCACTGACTGGCCGCAGCGGCGGAAAAATTGCCGGCGTGCTGCGCGAAACCGACGTGCACATCTGCGTGCCGCATGAGCGTACGGCCCGCATCCAGGAGGTTCATCTTCTGGTGCTGCACTGCATTTGCGATGGCGTGGACGCGCAGCTGCTGGGCGACCCGGACTCTTCGGCCTGACCACCGATACATCAACATCAAACAGGGGATACATATGAAAAAACTGGTTTTGGCGACTGCGGCTGCGGCCCTGCTCACAGGTGCACTGACGGCCTGCGTACCACTGGTCATAGGCGGTGCCGCTGCAGGTGGCTCGCTGGTTGCAACCGACCGCCGCACCTCGGGCGCACAGCTTGAAGATGAAGGCATTGAGCTGCGCGCATCCAGCCGCCTGCGCACTGCGCTGGGCGAACGCGCCCACGTGAACCTGACCAGCTACAACCGCCAGGTCCTGCTGACCGGTGAAGTACCCACTGCGCAGGACAAACAGCTGGTCGAGCAGATTGTGTCGCGCGTCGAGAACGTTTCGTCCGTGGTCAACGAACTCGCGGTGATGGGCAACACATCCTTGACGAATCGCTCGTCCGACGTCCTGGTCACTGGCCGCGTCAAGGCCGCGCTGATTGATGCGCCCGACCTGTTTGCCAATTCATTCAAGGTCGTGACAGAGCGCGGCACAACCTACCTGATGGGCCGCGTCACCCAGCGCGAAGCAGACCGCGGTACAGCCGTGGTCCGCTCAACGCCAGGCGTGCAAAAGGTCGTCCGCATTCTCGACATCATCAGCGAAGAAGAGCTGGCGCGCCTGCTGCCAACACCTTCGAAACCCGCGCCAGCCGGCACCAAACCAGCGTCGAACTAAGCGCCGCACCGGGCCTGCACATCCTCGCGCAGACCAAGGTCAGCGCCATGTCTGTGCAAGCAGGGTCCGCGGAACCGGCTTTGCCGGGCCGCAGGAGCAGCGGCCCCCTTGGGGGGCAGGGAGTTATACGAAGTGAACGACCGTGGGGGCCCCATTCCAGGCTCTATTTCAGTCGCTTGATCAGGCTCGACGTATCCCAGCGCTGCCCGCCCATAGCCTGCACGTCCGCATAAAACTGGTCGACCAGCGCCGTCACAGGCAGGCGCGCACCGTTGCGCTTGGCTTCGTCGAGCACCAGTCCCAGGTCCTTGCGCATCCAGTCCACCGCAAAACCAAAATCGAACTTGCCCTCAACCATGGTCTTGCCGCGGTTGTCGAGCTGCCAGCTTTGCGCAGCGCCCTTGCCGATCACGTCCAGCACCTGGTTCACGTCAAGCCCGGCTTTTTGTCCAAAGGCCACGGCCTCGCTCAGGCCCTGCACAAGGCCGGCAATGCAGATCTGGTTGACCATCTTGGTGAGCTGGCCGGCGCCGCTCTCACCCATGAGGGTGAAGGCTTTTGAAAACGCCATGCCTGCTGGTTTGACTGCATCAAAGGCGGCTGCATCGCCGCCACACATCACGGTCAGCGCGCCGTTTTGCGCCCCGGCCTGGCCACCCGAGACAGGCGCATCCACAAACTGCAGGCCGGCTTTTCTGGCTGCGGCATAAAGCTCGCGCGCCACATCGGCCGAGGCCGTGGTGTGGTCAACAAAGATGGCGCCAGCTTTCATGCCCGCCAGCGCACCGTCGGCGCCCAGCACCACGCTGCGCAGGTCATCGTCATTGCCTACGCAGCAGAAAACGATGTCGGCACCGGCAACCGCAGCTTTGGGCGTGAGGCCGTGGGTGGAACCCTTGAACTCTTCACAGAATGCGGCGGACTTTGCGGCCGTGCGGTTGTAGACGCTGACTGTGTGGCCAGCGAGTGAGAGGTGGCCGGCCATCGGGTAACCCATCACACCGAGGCCGAGGAAGGCTACTTTGCGAGCGGGGCTGGGTTCGTAGGTTTTGGCGTTGGTGCTGGGCATGGTGTGTGGTCCTGTTCTCTGGATGAATGTGGCTTCTCAATGGAAAACGGGCAGCTTCCGCCGCCCGCTGCAGTAAATACCGTGATGCTCAGACGATGGCAAAACCTTCCGTGCCGGCGGCCAGGTCAAGCGACTTGGCGCGCTGCGAGTTGAGCTTGATCTGCAGGCGCAGGTCATTGACCGAGTCAGCGTTGCGCAGGGCGTCTTCGTAGGTGATCATGTTGGTTTCAAACGCGTCGAACAGCGCCTGGTCAAAGGTCTGCATCCCGAGGTTGCGGCTCTTCTTCATGATCTCCTTGATCTCCGAGACCTCGCCCTTGAAGATCAGGTCGGAAATCAGCGGCGTGTTGAGCATGACCTCAACCATGGCCGCACGGCCCTTGCCGTCCTGCTTGGGTACCAGGCGCTGCGAGATCATGGCCTTGAGGTTGAGCGACAGGTCCATCAGCAGCTGGGTACGGCGCTCTTCGGGGAAGAAGTTGATGACGCGGTCAAGGGCCTGGTTGGCGCTGTTGGCGTGCAGCGTGCACAGGCACAGGTGGCCGGTTTCGGCGAAGGCGATGGCGTGCTCCATGGTCTCGCGGTCCCGCACCTCACCCATCAAAATGACATCGGGCGCCTGGCGCAATGTGTTTTTCAGGGCGGCTTCCCAGCTGTCGGTGTCCAGGCCTACTTCGCGCTGCGTGACGACGCAGTTTTTATGCATGTGGACAAACTCGACCGGGTCTTCAATCGTGATGATGTGGCCGTAAGACTGCTCGTTGCGCCAGTCGACCATGGCGGCCAGGGTGGTGGATTTACCCGAGCCCGTCGCGCCCACCAGGATGGTCAGGCCCCGCTTGGCCATGACCACTTCCTTGAGCACCTGCGGCACACCGAGGCCGTCAATCGTCGGCAGAGTGGCAGGAATCACCCGCATCACCATGCCGACCTTGCCCTGCTGGATAAAGGCGTTGACGCGGAATCGCCCCACGCCGGGTGGCGAGATGGCGAAGTTGCATTCCTTGGTGCGCTCGAACTCCGAGGCCTGCTTGTCGTTCATGATGGCCCGGGCCAATGCCATCGTGTGGCCGGCATTGAGCGGCTGGGGCGACACCTTGGTGACCTTGCCATCAACCTTCATGGCAGGCGGAAAGTCGCCCGTGATGAACAGGTCGCTGCCATTACGGCTGATCATCAGCTTCAGAAGGTCGTTAATGAATTTACTGGCCTGGTCGCGTTCCATGTGCGACTCCTTTTCAAACAGCTAGCCGGTAAAGGCAGGTATTAATTAAAAATGTGGTGTTGCCGGAAGGGCAAAAGCGAAGCCGCAAGGCAGACGGCCGCAGCGCAGGGCCGCCCCAAGCAAGGCCAGCCCCCTCGGGGGGCAGCGCAGTACACGAAGTGACAAGCGTGGGGGCCAGAGGGCGCAGCGCAGGGCCGCCCCAAGCAAGGCCAGCCCCCTCGGGGGGCAGCGCAATACACGAAGTGACAAGCGTGGGGGCCATATTTAGCCGGGGAAGTTCTCGGGGATTTTTGCCTTGCCGCGTGCTTCAGACGCCGAGATGATGTTGCGCTTCACAAGGTCGGTCAGGTTCTGGTCCAGCGTCTGCATGCCGACGCTGTTGCCGGTCTGGATGGAGGAATACATTTGCGCGACCTTGGCTTCGCGGATCAGGTTGCGGATGGCGCCTGTGCCCAGCATGATTTCATGTGCAGCGACGCGGCCCGCGCCGTCCTTTGTCTTGCAAAGCGTCTGCGAGATCACGGCCTGCAATGATTCAGACAGCATGGCGCGGATCATTTCCTTTTCTTCCGCAGGGAAGACGTCAATGATCCGGTCCACCGTCTTGGCGGCGCTTGAGGTGTGCAGCGTACCGAACACCAGGTGGCCGGTTTCAGCCGCCGACATGGCCAGGCGAATGGTTTCCAGGTCACGCATTTCACCGACCAGGATGGCGTCCGGATCTTCGCGCAGTGCAGATTTCAGCGCGGCGTTGAAGCTCAGCGTGTGCGGGCCGACTTCACGCTGGTTGATCAGGCATTTTTTGGATTCGTGCACGAACTCGATCGGATCTTCCACCGTCAGGATGTGGCCGTATTCGGTTTCGTTCAGAAAATTGACCATGGCGGCCAGCGTGGTGGACTTGCCCGAACCCGTGGGGCCTGTGACCAGCACCATGCCGCGCGGCTTGAGCGCCAGTTCGCCGAAAATTTTCGGTGCGTTGAGTTGTTCCAGGGTCAGGATTTTTGAGGGAATGGTCCGCAGTACTGCGCCGGCACCGCGGTTGTGGTTGAAGGCATTGACGCGAAAACGCGCAAGGCCGTCAATCTCGAACGAGAAATCGACCTCCAGGAATTCTTCGTAATTCTTGCGCTGGGTGTCGTTCATGATGTCGTACACCATGGAGTGGACCTGTTTATGGTCCAGCGGGTCGACATTGATGCGGCGAACGTCACCGTGCACGCGGATCATCGGGGGCAGGCCTGCAGACAGGTGCAGGTCAGAGGCCTTGTTCTTGACGCTGAAGGCCAGAAGCTGGGTAATGTCCATCCCGGGAAATCCTTAAAAACAGTGCTGAAACCCGATGCCGCGTGAAGGGCTGGCTTCACGGGAGTTTACAGTCGGATTATGACCATGATTGTGCGCAACCTCCAGCAGGTCCGTGACCGGATTACCACGGCGTGTATGGCCGCGGGGCGGAGTCCTGACAGCGTACTGCTGCTGGCTGTATCCAAAACCTTTGATGCCGCTGCTGTCGCTGAGGCGGCCAGCGATGGGCAGAAGGCCTTCGGGGAGAACTACATTGCCGAAGGCATCGAAAAAATTCAGGCCCTGCGCGGGCTGCAGGCGTCGCGTCAGGGTGTGCCTGTGGGTGCGCTCGAGTGGCACTGCATAGGCCCGATACAGAGCAACAAGACCCGGCTGGTGGCCGAGCACTTTGACTGGGTGCACTCAGTCGACCGCCTGAAGATTGCCCAGCGCCTGAGCGAGCAGCGGTCGGCGGGACTGCCGCCCTTGCAAATCTGCATACAGGTCAACATCGATGGGGGTGGCAACAAGTCGGGTGTGGCACCGGAGGACGCGCATGCACTGGCCCGGGATGTCGCCCAACTGCCAGGGCTCACGCTGCGCGGCATCATGTCCATCCCCGAGCCGGCTGTTGACTTCGTGAGTGCCTGTGCAGTTCATGCCCGTGCCAAGGCGCTGTTTGACGAGATCAACGCAAGGTGCGACCTCCCTGAGCCGCTGGACACCCTCTCCATGGGCATGACGGCCGATCTGGAGGCCGCAATCCACTCGGGCAGCACGATGGTTCGCGTCGGAACGGCGATTTTCGGAAAGAGATAGGCACCCACGCTCCCCACTTCGTTTGGTTCGCTGAACCTTCTTCCTGGATCGATAACGAAGCGATGTCCGTGCAAGTCAAGCCGTGGAACCGGCTTCGCCGGGCCACAGGCGGGCGGCCCCCTCGGGGGGCAGGGCGCTACAGGCAGTGAGCAATCGTGGGGGTACGGCCGCAGCGCCGGGCCGCCCCAAGCAAGGCCAGCCCCCTCGGGGGGCAGCGCAGTACACGAAGTGACAAGCGTGGGGGCTCTATTTAGGCATCACCATGGGTTTGATGGCGCCGCAGTCTGCCGCCAGCCATTTGGCGCTGGTGTCGATGGTCGTGGTTTTGGGGGCACCCTGTGCGGTGCTGTTGACCTTCATCTTCATGGTGTAGGCGGTATCGCCTGCGAAGTTGAACTGCCCCTCGCCTTTGGACGGCGGGTTGGTGCAGGTGAAATTGATCTTCATGCCGGTACGGCTCTTTTCCGAGGTCGTGGTGATGCAACTGCCCTGCTGCTGAACCGGAAGCTGGTTGCGCTCAGCCATCTCTTTGGTGATGCACATCTTCAGCACCATGCCGTTGGCGTTCGCGCCACCCATGCCCACGCCCTGTTTTGCCAGCATGTCTTCCATGGCTTTGCGTTGTGCGGCCGGCAAGGCTGCCATCTGCTGCTGCATGCGCGCCATGGCCTGCTCGTTTTCAGGGCTGCCGCCTATCTTGTTGGTGGCCTCCCACAGGCCGGGCTTCATGGTTTGCGCGCTGGCCGACAGGCCGAGGGTGGCGATCACCGCCGCTGCTGCGCTCTGGCAAAAAATACGCGTGCTCATGGGGACTCCTCATGGGTGTGAATGCTGGGGTGAATTATTGACCGTGATGGCAGCCGACGCAATTCAGGGGGTCGGTTCGGAAAGGTGCACCCGCAAGTGCCATGATGGCGGACGCGTTTACGCGGACAGTGCGTGCATGAACACTTCAAGCTCATCAATGGGCAATGCCGGACAAAAGAGGTGACCCTGGTAATTCTCGCAGCCAAACCACTCCAGCCAGGCGCGCTGCGCTTCCGTTTCCACCCCTTCCGCCACCACGTTGAGCCCGAGGCTTTGAGCCAGTCCGATGATGGTGCGGGCAATGGCTGCATCGTTGGGGTCGGTGAGCACGTCCTTGACAAAGGTACGGTCAATTTTCAGCTGGTCCAGCGGCAGGTACTTGAGATAGGACAGGGCTGAATAGCCCATGCCGAAGTCATCAATCGACAAAGTCAGGCCCGCCTTCTTGAGGTCAACCATTTTGGCCACCGTGACCCCCACATCGCTCGCCAGCAGGCTTTCCGTCAGCTCCAGTTTCAGCCGGCTCGCCTGAATACCGGTGTGGCTGATCAGGGTCATGACCTCATCGACAAAATCCGGGTGGCGAAACTGGCGGGCGCTGACGTTTACTGCAATGCTGAGTTCTGCGGTGGCCGGTGACAGGGCCCAGCGCGCCAGTTGTGCGCAGGCGGTCTCCAGCACCCATTTGCCCAGCGGCATGATTAATCCACTTTCCTCTGCCTGCGGTATGAATGCATCCGGAAACACGAGGCCGCGCCTGGGGTGTTTCCAGCGGACCAGTGCCTCCACGCCGAACATGCCCTTGTGGCCTACCTGCGGTTGGTAGTGCAGTACAAAATCCTTGTTCCGCAGGCTTTGCCTGAGTTCGGCGCCAAGCGTGGCGTTTGCCGTGGCTGCCGCCTGCATTTCCGGATCAAAGAAACACAGGCCGTTGCGACCGGCAGCCTTGGCCTGATACATCGCGAGGTCGGCCTGCTTGAGCAGGTCGCCAATGCTTTGTTCGTGTTTGCTGAAGAGCGTGATGCCAATGCTGCAGGTGCTGTGGTGCTGGTGGCCTGCCAGTTCATACGGCTCGCTCAGCGCTGCAAGAATCAGTTCGCCGACGCTGCGGGTTTGCGCCACCGCTGCGGCCATGCTGTCGCCAAGATCCTCCAGCATCACCACAAACTCATCACCCCCAAGCCGCGCCACGGTATCTCCGGGGCGTGAGCATGCGGCCAGCCGCAAGCCCGCCTGGACCAGCAGCAGGTCGCCCCTCGAGTGCCCCATGGTGTCGTTCAAAACCTTGAAATTGTCGAGGTCGATGAACATCAGGGCACCAACGCTGTTGCTGTCTTCACACTGCGACAGGGTTTTCTTCAGACGGTCCATGAGCAGCTGGCGGTTGGGCAGCTGAGTCAGCGCGTCAAAAAAAGCCAGGTGCTCGATCTTGTCTTCTGCGGCCTTGCGTTCGGTGATGTCCCGCGCAATCGACACCCAGTGCGTCAGGCCGCGATTGAAATAATCGACGGGTGCAATTTCAAGCTCCATCCAGAACGGTTCGCCGTTCTTGCGGTAGTTGATGAGTTCTGCGCGCACCGGTTGTGAATATTTCAGTGCAGTACGTATGCGGTTCAGTTGCACGCGCTGCGTCGCCGGACCCTGCAGCATGCGCGGCGTTCTGCCCAGCGCTTCTTCGCGGCTGTAGCCGGTATGGCGCTCAAAGGCGTCATTGACAAACACGATGCGGGGGCCTGGTTCACTGACGGGTCCGGCCTCGGTAATGAGGACGATGTCGTTCAGGCGCGAGATGCTGGTTTCCAGCAGCAGCAGCTGTTCCTGTGAGCGGCGCGAGCTGCTGACATCGCGAAAATACACTGCCACACCATCTTCAAATGCGTAGGCGCGAAGCTCCAGCCATTTGCCTATTGGCTCGCAATAGTGTTCGAACTCCCTGCCCGAGCCCTCGGCCACCATTGCATCGAACTCCTGCCTGAGCAGGCCGGTGTCATGCGCATCCAGCTCGTTCCACAGCGTCCGGCCCAGCAATTCATCGCTTTGCCGTTTAAACAGGTTTTCGCTTTCGCGGTTCACATAAGTGAAGCGGCCCCGCTGGTCAACCGTGACAAAGGCCTCCCGTATGCTGGCCAGCGTGGTGCTCAGCCGCATGGTGATCCCCATGGCTTCGTTTTCTGCGCGCTTTTCCCCGGTGATGTCCCGCAGCACACCGTGCATGCGCTCAATGCTACCGGTGTCGCCTGGCAGGGATTCGCCGGCTGCGCGTACCCACAGGCGCTTGCCGACCTTGTTTGTCAGCTGAAGTTCTTCGTCGAAGGCCTGACCAGCAGCCAGGCATTGGTCTACGCGGACTGCCATCACGGCGCGTGAATCTTCGGTGAAGAAGTCCAGCATGTCGCACAGGCGCATATGGTATGCGGCGCCATCTCTTGAAACACCCAGCAAATCTGCAAGTGCAGTACTGACTGTGACGTGCGCTGCACCCGCTTCAAGTGTCCATACGCCCGAGTTGTTGGTGCGTTCCAGAAGGTTTTGCAGCGCTGGAAGGAATGGCTCTTTTGCCGACTGGGTTGCCATATTGCGAAATGCTGATGTGGAAGAAGGCGGCACCCTGATTTATGGATTTTTCCAGTCCAGTCATCCGGGCCCCGCAGGCTGTACTTGAAGCTTAAGCGGGCGACAGCGCATGAATCCAAATCTCCGGCCATGTCCTACATAACCCGGCGCACTTTACCCGGGACACGGATGGGTTTTTCTAACGCTAAATCTGTCTTCAGTCAGAAGCCAAGCAGTCGAGATGCAAAAAGCACAAGCTGGCGAGATACCTAACCGACCCATGCTATGTGAGGATTTATGAAAAAACTACTTGAAGCTCTTGAAGGATGCGACGGCATAGACGCCCTCCGTCCGGCGCTGCACTCGCTGTGTTCCCGCTTCGGCTCGATAGCGCGTCTTGACATACTGCCTGCGAGCCATTTGGGCAAGCGCCAGGCGCTGTGCTTCCTGCGCATGAATACCCACGAGCAGGAAGAAAAAATAGTTCAGGAACTGGGCGTTGGGCGTTTCGGCGGTGACCTGATTCTTGTGGTTGATCTCCTGCCGCTTGAAGCAGCCAATGCAGAGCAGATGTTTGCCGGAAATTCATCAGCCCGTTGGGGCGATCAATTAAGGCGAACTGCGATTTAGGGTCTGGCTTGACCCCGGCAACCCGGGGCAAGGTTTTCTCGTCATCCCGACTCTTTCACGACGGCTGTCGTGCGGCTTCCACATTCCCCCCATTCATGAACAACATACTTCTTGTTTCTGGCACCCGGCCTGAAATCATCAAACTGGCCCCTGTCTATCACGCGCTCAAAACGGCTGGCTGGGCCAGCGTCCAGTGGCTTCACACCGGCCAGCACGACGACATGGCCACCCAGATCCTCGACTGCTTTGACATCTCTCCGGACATTACCCTGGAGCGCGCCGGCAGCAGCCTGCTGGAGTTCAGCACCGGATGTCGCCAGCAGCTCGATGCAGTGATGACTTCCCGGGCATGGTCGCTGGTGCTGGTGCAGGGTGACACCGAAAGCGCATTCCAGGGTGCCCTCGCGGCGTTTTATCACCGTGTGCCGCTGGCCCACGTTGAGGCAGGGCTTCGCACCGGCAATCTGGACCGGCCTTTCCCGGAGGAAGGCCTGAGGCAGATGATCAGCCGGATCACGCGATTCCATTTCCCGCCGACGGAGCGGGCGCGCGTTGCCCTGCAAACCGAAGGCATAGCGGATGAGCACATACACCTGACCGGCAACACCGTCATTGATGCCCAGAACTGGACCTGCGAGCGCCTGGGAGTCAAACGCCGGGTTGAAGGCCGGGGCCATCTTCTGGTCACCGTGCACAGGCGTGAGAACTGGGGCCGAGACGTAGATGAAATCTGTCATGCGATTGCAGACATCGCACGGCAGCAACCATCGCTTCAGATTGTTTTCCCGGTCCACCTGAATCCTGTTGTTCAGGGGCCTGTGCACGCCTTGCTTGGCAACATCCCCAACGTTCGCCTCACCGCGCCGCTGGACTACACACAGATGCAGCAGGCGCTCGCTGATGCCTGGCTGGTGCTCACGGATTCCGGCGGGCTACAGGAAGAGGCGCCAACCTTTGGTGTGCCCGTGCTGGTCCTGCGTGAAGAGACCGAGCGCCCGGAAGCCGTCGAGGCTGGTTGTGCCCTGTTGATAGGCGCGACACGCTCCGCCATCGTCAAGGAAGTCGGGCGACTTACCGATGACCATGCGGCGTGGGAAAAGATGTCCCGGGCTGGCAACCCTTTCGGTGACGGGAAGGCTTCACATCGCATCGTCGGCCTGCTGGCAGGTCACTTTGGCATCAACCGGGAAGCAGAGCCGGCCCTCGCGGTGCCGGCCTGATGCTGGCTATCACAAGGTGGGACACATGACACTTCATACACACGCACAACAACTGCAGCAGGGTCAATCCAGCACACGGCTGTGGCGTCTTCTCCCGACAGCTTCGCTCATGGAGCAACTTCGAACCATCGCCTTCCTGCCGGTGGTGTTCGCATTCTGGGCTGCAAGCGCCCTGCCTGCAATGGCGCAGCCCACGCGTATAGGTGACCCTTCAGATCCGCTCGCCCCCATCATGCCGGTCGCGCTGGTGCCGAGCTTCAAGGACTACCCGGTTGCTGCGGTGATGGCCTCCCTGCTTTGCCTGGTCGTGGTCATCATGGCCCTGTATGGCATCAGGCATTTCATGTTCACCATGAACCGTCTGACCGGCGTCCAGCGTCACCCCTACATTGATATTTCGGTCGCCAACTGGCCCATGATCACCGTGTTCATTGCCGCGCACAACGAGGAGAAGGTGGTTGCAGGCTGCATCGACGCCTTGCTCAACACAGACTATCCGGCTGACCGGCTGAAGATCATTCCTGTCAATGACCGTTCGACAGACCGCACGGCAGAGATCATCGACGGCTATGTGGCCAGGTTTCCTTCGCGTATCTCGCCTTTCCACCGCAAGGACGGCAAGGCCGGGAAGTCTGCAGCGCTCAAGGATGCCCTGCAATTCGCCGACGGTGATATCGCCATCATTTTTGATGCCGACTACGTTCCGGGCCGCGGCCTGCTCAAGCAGCTGGTTGCGCCGTTTTTTGACCCCGAAGTGGGCTCTGTCATGGGGCGGGTTGTACCTGTCAACAGCGGCGCCAATTTGCTGACACGCATGCTTGATCTGGAGCGCTCTGCCGGCTACCAGGTAGACCAGCAGGCACGCATGAACATGAACCTCATGCCGCAGTACGGCGGCACGGTTGGCGGTGTGCGCCTGTCTGCTGTCGAGGCGGTGGGCGGCTGGCATGACGACACGCTGGCTGAAGACACCGACATCACCTACCGGCTCATGTTTAACGGCTGGAAAACCATTTACACCAACCGTTCCGAGTGCTATGAGGAAGTGCCCGAAGAGTGGAGTGTGCGCATCAAGCAGGTGACGCGCTGGGCCAAGGGCCACAACCAGGTGATGGCTCGTTACCTCTGGAAATTCGCTACCAGCCCTTACCTCACGATGGGCCAGCGGATTGACGGGCTGTTGTTGCTGTTTGTGTTTGTAATTCCGCTGGTCATGCTGCTTGGCTGGGGCCTGGCCCTGGGGCTGTATTTCCTGAATGCAGGCTCGCTGCTGTCGCAGGTCATACCGATTTTTGCACTCATGGTGTATGGCACGCTGGGCAACTTCGCCGCTTTTTTCGAGATTGTGGTGGCTGTGCTGATTGACGGAAACCGCAAGCGCCTGCGTCTGCTGCCATTTAACCTCCTGGGTTTTTTCGTCAGCCTGTTCGCCATTTCCGGCGCGGTCTGGAGCCTTGTACTTGACGGTCTTTTCAAGCGCGAGATGGTGTGGGACAAGACGATCCGTTATCGCAAAGGAGAAGTCAAATGATGACGCCCGGCTACCTCACGTATATTGCGTTTGCCCTGGTCTGCCTGCTGTTGCTCACGCTGCCTTTTGTGCCCGCGTTCAAGGAGTGGCTGTACCCGACCGACTCTGGCGCTCTGCCGATTTCACCGATTTACACCAGTGACATTGACCACTTTGCCCGCCGCCTTGACGCTGATGCCCGGGCCAGGCTGGGCACCGGCTCACCGACCGGGTTTGAGGATTTTGAGCTGATGGTGCACCCGGCCGGGCTTGCAGATCTTCGTGACGCTCGCAAACGCATGATTTCTCCTGACATACAAACTGCAGAAGCCCTTCACTCTGCACAGCCGCTTTATGTGAACGGAAGCATTCACGCCGGAGCGGGCTCTGTCTTTTCGGCCCTCTATGCCACCGGCAGTGTTGCGCTTGGCGCCCAGAGCGAGATCAGGGATTGGGGCCATGCTGATGGCGTACTCGTTCTCAACAACAACAGTGTGGCCATGAGGCGCATTTCGGCCGGAATGGCGGTTGAGCTTGGTAATGAGACATGGTTTGAACGTGTACAGGCACCCGTTGTTCATTTCGGCTCAGGCCGTGCGCCTGCTGCTTCCTACAGTCAGGAAGGGCTTGAAGAATCCGGCTATGGCGATTTGCCCGATGCGGTCATGCAGACCCCGCTGCTTTGCATCGTGCGGGGAAATTGCTCATTGCCGGCCAGGCGGATTTACCGCGGCTCCCTGGTTGTGACCGGCTTTCTCATCGTCGGGCCTGGCACGACGGTGGTTGGCGACATCAAGGCGCGCGAAGGCATCAGCATTGCAAGGGGTGCCCAGGTACTGGGTGCCGTGACCTGTGAAAAGCGTGTGTACATGTTTAACGATTCGTCTGTGTCGGGCCCCCTCGTATCGGAAGCCGACATCCTGATCGGCGCCAACGCAGTGATTGGCCGACCCGATGCGCCGACGACCATCAGCGCGCGAAACATCATTGTTGAAGATGGCGTTGTGGCGCACGGCGCGGTCTGGGCCCACGAGATCGGGATGGTCAAAGCCGCATGAGACGTTTGTACATCTGCCTCACATTTGTCGCAGGTCTGCTTGCGGCCACGGGTTCCGTGATGGCTGCACCCCGGCTGGACCTTTCTTCCTATTCGGATGCCGATGGCGCCATCACCGTGCTTTATCGGGGTGAGTCTGCTGACCCGTACTTTGCAATGCAGGCGCTGCTTCTTGCGCATGAAAATGGGATGGATATTGCCGCCCCCGCGCAAAAATTTGCCCAGTGGCTGGTGCCCCGGCAAAAACCGGACGGTACTTTTGACAGGTTCTGCCGGACCGGCAACGCCCCATGGGTGTCCTGCAAAACGGCCGATGCCGATGACTCATTGCTGGCCATCTGGATGAAGCTCCTGGAAACCATGCCGGCCTACGTCAAAACAAACCCGGCACTGGCCAAAAGTTACGTCATCAGCAAGAACGCGCTTGAGCACCTGTTCCAGCCATCGCGGGGCATCTACATGGTCTCCCCGGTTTACCTGCATGGCCTGTTCATGGACAACCTGGAGGTCTGGTCCCTGAAGAGTCATCTGAAGCAATCCGGCGAGAGGGCTGAAGCCGACAGGCTGGCGGCTGCCATCAAGGCCACCTTCTGGGAGCCGGTCAACAAGCGGTTTCTGGTTTCAACCCAGCTTGAGCAGCGATCTGAAAAAGCCGCGTTTTATCCGGACCACGTGGCACAGATCTTTCCGATGCTGGTTGACTTTCCCCTGTTGCCCCAGGACGCTGCGGCCTATTACGGCAACTGGATGCGCCAGCATCGCGCCGGGTGGCTCGCACAGGGAAAAACCGATTACCCCTGGGGCCTGCTGGCCGTACTCGCGCTGCGCCAGAACGACAAGGCAAGCGCCGCTTGCTGGCTGCGTGAATCAAGCGCACTTCGACACTCGTCGCGATGGGCGGTGACTGATGAAGCCGCTTATCAGATTGTTCAGTCCCGGGGCATTACGCCAGCTGCACCCGCGGCTGGTTGCCTGTGATCGATACCGCACATACAGACTTCATCGAAAGGGTTAAAAAATATGAAATTACATGCCGGAGGGATTTCCATGCTGAACAAAATTGCGGGGCTGGCCTTGATCACCCTGTCAGTCGCTGCGCCAGCACTGGCCCAGGGGTCCAGCACAGGGCAGGACATGACCGTCGCCGTCCCTGCCCCGCAAACAGCCGATGCCACAAGACGTAACCTTGAGCTCAGTGCCGGCGCCCAGAATCTCACTGCTGGTTACGGCAGCTGGCGGGATCTGACGCTGCGGGGAACCTATGGGACCGGGTCTCATGTACTGCAGGGCGAGTTGTCAGCACAAAACCGTTTCAACAAGAGCGGTACCTTTGTGGGCATCAGTGATACGTATACCTTTAACGATGACTGGTATGGCTCGCTTGCACTGGGTGCGGGCGATGGCGCGTTCTATCTGCCGCGTTACCGTGTGGACGCCACGTTGTACCGGAAACTGCTGGCTGACCGCAGCCTCGTCAGTTCTGTAGGTGTGGGCTATTACAGCGCGCCTGACGGGCATACCGACCGCAGCGTGTCGCTGGGTCTGGCTTACTACTTTGATGCGCCATGGATAGCCGAGGGTGGTGTACGTGTGAACAGCAGCGACCCGGGTGGCATACGCACCCAGCAGCAGTTTGTGGCGCTGACCTACTCACGCAGCAAGCAGGACCAGGTGAGCGCCCGCTATGGCTGGGGTGGTGAGGGTTATCTGGCACTCACTGCAAATACGCAGCTCGTCAACTTCAGAAGCAATGAGGCCAGCCTGACGTGGCGACACTGGGTCAACCCCAGCTCGGGCATCCTTGTGGGCGTGAACCGCTATTCAAACCCGCTCTATCGCCGTACCGGCATCACCGTTGGCCTGTTCCACGATTTTTGATCGCCCATCATGAGTTTTAGAAAACTATCAGTGTCTGAGGAAGCGCGTGATCATGACCGCAGTTTCCACGCAGCGTTTTCAGCTGTCCGCGAAGCGCGTGCAAAGCATGTGCGCGTCAGGCCACATCGGGCCATCACGCCGCTGAAGGTTACACCCTGGCTACTGGCCCAGGCCATTTTGTTGCCGATATTCCTTTGCGGCTTGTTACTGTGGGCCCGGCCCCTCCTGCTGGACTTCTGGCGCAATTGCATCCTGTTCTGGTCGGGCGCACTCGACGTGCCGTTTTTTCGTTCTACGCAGCTCAATGAAGCCGGTCAATACGCCTTGCTGCTGTCCGGTGCGGGAGAAGCTGCACCACTTCCAACACCCACCATCATGCTGGTGACTGCTGCAGTGACGGCGGTGGCTTTTTTACTTTCGCTGCGCATGAAGAAAGAAACGCTACCGCTTAAATATCCTGTACGGATTATTTGTGTTGTGCAGTTTGTAGCGCTGATCTATTTCTGGCTGACGCCCGGCGTTTTCCCGTACACCATTGCGCGCCATAGCGAGGAACTCCTGACCATAGGTTATGTGGTGGTACTCGCCACCCCCGTGATGCTTGCAATGGGTTACTACATCCTCAACCAGAGTCTTCTGGCCAAGCTGGGTTACACGCTGCTCATCCTGGGTTTTCTCGTGGTCATGGTGCCGCACCAGGTGCTTGTACAGGCGCTGATCATGCAGCACCTTTCGGTGCTCTTCATGCCTGTCCTCTACATCTGTTTTGGAGCAGTCTTTGATGCGCTGGTGTTCGTGGCGCTCTACTCATGGGCAGCCAGCAATGCGCCATCTGACGCGACGATCTGAGCCGACACTGCCGTGTCGCACTCGGGGTCAGTACCGCACGCTGCAGACGGCGAGTGCGTTAAGGCCGAGATCGGTGATGGCGTAGCCGCCGTCTGCGTCTGCCTTCAGGAAGCCGTGCTTCGTCAATGACGCGACGGTTTTCAGGCCATGCCCCCGGGTTTTGTGGGGCTGCGGCGAATCGCGTTCAGTAGGCGATACGCCAACGATGCGAAATCCGTAGCGTGCATCCTCCAGACATTCATACTGTTTGTAGGTAAGGATTTTGACGGGCAGGCTGCCGGTGCTGTTGCCGCTCCATTCGAACTCCGGCGGGGCATAACTGACCTGGTACTCCGAATCATCCGGCGCGCTGACAGCAGGGGCCGCCGGTGCGGACTTGACCGCGTTCCCGGAGGTGGTGGACGGTTCTGCTTTGCGCCGGGCAAGCCTGTAGATGCCCAGGCCGCCAAAGCCCAGAACACCCATTGACAAAAAAACGATTGATTCCGCGTGCAAAACGCTGTCCCTTCCGGTTATTGACGCAATTATCCGGAAAATGCCAGTTTTGGCTGTACCCCAAATGGGCTACCCGGTCCCTGTAGTCGCCATTTAACAACGGTTTCTGGCTAAAACCCCAATGACTGGTCTCAAGGCGATATCTCGAATTCTGCGTCGCCCATGTAGCGGTCCGTCCCAAAAGCAGCCTGTGTTGCTGCCAGCTCGGCGGCTTCCCATTGATCCGCCAGCAGTTGCTCATCCTCAGTGAGCGGCCAGGGCCGCTGATGCTCCCCGTATGTCTGGAGAAGGCGCAGATAAGCCTGGTAGACCGGCCACACCAGAGCGCCGTCACCCAGCGAGAGTTCGAGCGCAGTGCGAAAGCGGTTTTCTGCCTGTGCGCGCTCAGGCGCACTGACGTCGTCAGCAGTGAAAATTTTCAGCGTGTAAGCCATGAGTCTCGACTATATCGACAAGGATTTTCAGCTCGAAAAAATTGCGAAGCAGAAATTAATTTCGTTACCTTTCTTGCAATGCGCAGACGTTTTAATCAGCATGCAGCCGTACCATGCGCTCTCTTTTTAAGGAAGTCACATGGCAACACCCTTTTTTGGCAAACGCGATAACGAACCCCTTGGCGGGCCTGGCACGCTGCGGCAACATGGCAGCTCCAACGGTTACAACGTCAACGGCAGCGCCGCCAACCTCAATGGTTCAGCTGCAGGTGCAAAGGCTGCTACCGCCCAACCCGACACCACGGCCACGCCATCTGCTGCAGTTTCATCCGGTGCAGCAGAAGGCGGCAGCAAGCTGACGGTTGGCCCCAACATCAAGCTCAAGGGCGTTGAAATTACCGATTGCGATACGCTGGTCGTTGAAGGCACTGTTGAGGCCACCATGGATTCGCGCGTGATCCAGATCTCGGAACAGGGTGCCTTCAAGGGTTCCGCCGAAATTGATGTGGCCGAGATCCGGGGTGAATTCAACGGCAACCTCACGGTACGGCAAAAGCTGGTGATCTATTCAACCGGCAAGGTCACCGGCACCATTCGTTACGGCAAGCTGGTCATCGAAGAAGGCGGGCAACTGGCTGGAGAAATTCTGTTCGGCGCAATTGCCAAAGTGCCAGCCAATACGAAAGCCGTCCAGCCGGCTTAGAACAACCTGAACACCAGCGGCATCAGCAGAGATGCCAGCACCACCTGCAGGCCCAGTGCCAGCCCGGCGTAGGCGCCGGCATCGGCATTGACCTGCAGGGCGCGTGCCGCGCCCAGACCATGGGCTGAGGTGCCCATTGCAAACCCGCGCGCCGACCAGCCGGCGCTGTCGGTCGGAATCCCCAAAGCCGCAAAAAGGTATTTGCCCAGAAGCGCCCCCACCAGGCCGGTGATCACGGCAAACACAGCCGCGAGCGCTGGTATGCCTCCAATCTTTTCGGCAATGCCCATGGCCACGGGCGCGGTGACGGACTTGGGTGCAAGTGACAGCGTGACATCCAGCGGCAGGCCGACAGTCCAGGCCAGCAATACGGCAGAGCCACTTGCGGCAGTTCCGCCCAGCAAAGCCGCCAGCAGCAACCGGCCCCAGCGACTGCGCAACTCTGCGCGCCGCTGCCACAGCGGCCATGCGAGGGCCACGACAGCCGGGCCCAGCAGAAAGTGTATGAACTGCGCACCCGCAAAATAGCTCTGATAAGGCACACCCGTGGCCAGCAAACCACCGGCCAGAGCCACCACTGTCCACAATACCGGGTTGGCCCAGGGGGCCTGGTTCAGCCTGGCATAGGCTGCCTGCGCAAGCACATAGACCACGAGCGTTGCTGTGAGGCCAAACAGCGGCGTAGCCGAAAGATAGACCCAGAGCTGCACAAAGCCCGACATTCAGTGCCCGCTTTCACGGCGTTTAAACCATTGCAGGCTCAGGGCCGTGACAGTCAAACCAATCAGGGTGGACAGAATAATCACCAAAAGAATACGCAGACCGTACTGGCTGACCAGCGCCAGATGGGTCATGACGCCCACGCCGACCGGTACAAAGAGTAACGAAAGGTGCGAGAGCATGAAGTCGGCGCACACATTCACAGGCTCGCGCACCAGCTGCCAGCGCAGTGCGGGCAACAGCAAAATCATGCCAATGACCGGGCCTGGAAATGGCAGGTGCAGGCCCTTGGCCAGCAACTCGCCTGCAGACTGAAATGCCAGCAGCCACGCCAGTCCGCGCAGTGCCTGCATGCTAGGGCCTGTCACCACTATTTTCAGGAGATGCGTTGTGAGTCAAATAGGCTGTGCGCAATGCGCAAAACGCAGATGGGACAGACCCCATCAAGGCTTTGCAACGCCGCGCACGGCCTTTTTGATCACAACCCGGAGGGAACGGGGTGAAAACAGCGCCACTCTGCGTTGCCCTCCTAGGCAAGACGGAAGTCTTGCCGTCGTCGTGCGCCTTGATTGGCCCTGTTTTCACGCGTTCGCACTCCTGAAAATAGTGTTGACAGGCCCTAGAACCGGGGCAGGTCCGGGTGCGCTATTTTCCCGGCGCGTACCAGCATTTTTCCGTACTCCGCACAGCGGTTCAGCGTGGGGATAACCTTGCCGGGGTTCAGCAAGCCTTTGGCATCAAAGGCGCGCTTGACGCCAAACATCTGCTCATTCTCTTCGGCAGAAAACTGCACACACATCGAGTTGAGTTTTTCGACCCCCACGCCGTGCTCACCCGTCACGGTACCGCCCATCGCGACACTGGTTTCAAGAATGTCGGCGCCAAAGAGTTCGCAGCGGCGCAACTGGTCTGCATCGTTTGCATCAAACAGGATCAAGGGGTGCAGGTTGCCGTCACCCGCATGAAAAACATTGGCACAGCGCAGCTGGTATTTCTTTTCCATCTCTGCAATGGCCAGCAGTATGTCGGCCAGGCGCTTGCGCGGAATGGTGGAGTCCATGCACATGTAGTCGGGGCTGATCCGGCCCGACGCGGGGAAGGCATTCTTGCGGCCGCTCCAGAACCGCAGGCGCTCGGTTTCGTTCTGGCTGACCGCAATCGCCGTCGCACCGCAGCGCGTCAGCACTTCGCTCATGCGGCCGATTTCTTCTTCGACTTCTTCAATGGTGCCGTCACTCTCGCACAGCAGGATGGCTTCAGCCGTCAGGTCATAGCCCGCGTGCACAAAGTCTTCGACTGCAATGGTCATGGGCTTGTCCATCATCTCCAGGCCTGCCGGAATGATGCCGGCCGCAATCACGGCCGCTACAGCATCACCCGCCTTGCGCAGGTCGTCAAAGCTGGCCATGATGCAGCGCGCCAGTTGGGGTTTGGGTATCAGCCTGACGGTGACCTCCGTGGTGACGGCCAGCATGCCCTCGCTGCCCACGATGATGCTCATCAGGTCGTAGCCCGGCGCGTCCAGCGCATCCGCGCCAAATTCAACCTCTTCACCTTCAATCGTGAAGCCGCATACCTTGAGCACGTTGTGTACGGTGAGCCCATATTTCAGGCAGTGCACACCGCCTGAATTTTCAGCCACGTTGCCGCCTATGGTGCAGGCAATCTGGCTGGATGGGTCGGGCGCGTAATACAGGCCATGCGGTGCGGCTGCTTCAGAGATGGCAAGGTTGCGCACGCCGCCTTGAACGACGGCTGTACGACTTTCGGGGTCGAGTTTGAGGATCTTGTTGAACTTTGCCAGCGACAGCGTGACACCCAACCTGTGCGGCATTGCGCCGCCGCTCAGGCCCGTGCCTGCGCCACGCGCAACAACCGGAATATCCAGCGCGTGGCAGGTTTTCAGCACGGCCTGCACTTCTGCATATGTTTCAGGCAATGCAACGACCAGCGGACGCTCGCGATAGGCAGTGAGCCCATCGCACTCATATGGCGTGGTGTCCTCGTTGTTCCAGAGCAGGGCATGCGCCGGCAACACCTTCTGGAGCGCCCGGACGACCTGTGACTGGCGTTCGGCCCGTTCGAGAATATCGTCTTGCAGCGTTGAGGTGGGTGCGTTCAAGTCATGCTCCTGTGCAGGCTTGAACTATAGAGCGGGTTCGCCACTTTCAGGTTGAAGAAAATTAAACGCCATCATGAAAAGGCGATTCTTGGCATGATGTGCCCCTAAGCCCGGGAGGAGGATTGATATGGAGTTCGACCAGATATACGACACACTGGCTGCCTTGCCACGCGCGGAGCAGTTGCGATGGGGGGCGGGAGCCCTTGGCATTCTTGTGATCATGGGCCTGGCATTTTTCCTGGAAAGCCGCCTCTTCAAAAACAGCGGGAGGACCGGAAGCTGGCTGGCGCTGAGGTTCGTCACCCTGCTCATGGTCCCGCCGACGGTTGCCGTCCTTGTACTGCCGGCGCGCTCCGTCTCCGGCATGGAGGGGCTGGCGGTTTTTTATCTTGTTCTTTTTACCTTGGCGCCGCTTCTCTGGTTTGGCAGTCACGTGTTGGGCGGGCGTTTGCTGCAGCCCGCCATCAAGGCGGGTGAAAGCGTTGCGCTGGCGATCAGCGCCATCGCCATCATGGCCATTCCGTTGACCGCTTTTCTGGCCGCCCAGTTTTCGCTGCAGGATGCGGCACGGCAGCTGGCAAGCCAGAAGAAGAAAGGACCGGACTCCCGGCCACTGGCGCATGCGGCAGGTCCCGTCCTGCGGTTTTCAATGCCCGGCGCCGGCACGGTCTTCACGCAGTCGTTGATCGCGCCGCCCGGCCTCCGTCTGGAGCGCGTTGACCAGCGGCATTACGGCCCCTGGTATGGGACGAAGGGGGTGTCGCACCCTGTTTTCTGCACCCAGGGCAATGACCTGCATCTCATGTGGTCTGGAGCCGAACCTGCACCCCAGTTGCGCCTGCACTGGACGCAGGCCGATGGCCTGAGGGTCAGGGGTGAGCATTTCCCCGATGTCGCAGGGCCGGACGCAGCCGTCACGAAAGAGTTCTCCATCGGTTTCCGGCCCGATGGCCTGGACCCTGTCGCTCCCATTCCGCGTGTGCGCGTGGACATAGGCATGCTGCAGAAAGACGGAACGATCTACACCCATATGCTCAACCCCCTTCAGGCGGGTGAAACGATGGACAACGATTGCCTGATGCCCGGCTATCAACGGGTCCGCTGGCAGGAGGAAGGGCCAATCCAGAACGTGGGCATCATGTTCTATCAGTCGTCTGGCAATCCGCCGCTGAGGGGGCAGATTGCCCGCCCAGCGGTGACAGAAGGTTCAGCGCAGACGCGGTAGCAGGGGCGCGGCCTGCGGGCTTTTTCAGTTGCCGAGAAGACCCTGAATGATGTCCACAATGATGTTGTTCTGCTGCTGAACCAGCACGACATCACCGCCCAGGCGTGCGTAGCGATAACCGTAGGGTGCAGGGGGCAACATGCGGACAACTGGCGGGGCCACTGAATACAACGTGACGCCGCGCGGAACGGGCTGGCCTACCGCCCAGTTCCGGGCCTGACCCGGGGGCAGGCAGCCATTGTTCTTTTTGGCCAGGCCCGGAGGGCAGCGCTTCGCACCGCCGTAATTCGTGGTGTAGTACTCACGCACGTACGTCCGTTGCTGGTCATTGAAATAGGCACCCTGCTTGATCTCTTCGCGCTGGCGTTTTTCCGCATGTTTGTTTTCCTTCTTCTCATGCTTCTGGCCGTGTTTGCCCTTGCCGTTGCCGTGATCATCGTCATGGCCCTTTGCAAGAACGGGGCCTGCAATGAACAATGAAGTGATCGCGACAGCGATCAGGCGACGAGAGAGGGATGAATATGTCATGGCGGTTGGTTCCTTGTGTTTTCGAATGTTCACACAAGTTAAACGTCCGGCCCAGCGGCGCTGTTGACCCGGCCGCGTAGGACGGCGCCGCTACTACGGCCCTGGGGCGAGCGTAATTCCGGGAGCCGCTAGGCCCGCATCAGGGCCTCGATCTCGTCCGCATCCACAGGCACGCCGCGGGTCATCAGCTCGCAGCCGTCTTTTGTCACCAGTGCATCGTCTTCAATGCGAATGCCGATGTTCCAGAACTCTTTGGGCACGCCCTTGGCCGGCCGCACATAGATACCTGGCTCAATCGTCAGCACCATGCCGGGCCGCAAAATGCGCGAGGGCTTTTTCATAACGGTCTGGCCCAGCATGTCTTTTTCTTCACGCGGCTTGCTGCCGGGTTCGGTGTAGTCGCCGCAGTCATGCACGTCCATGCCCATCCAGTGGCTGGTGCGGTGCATGTAGAACTGTCGGTAGGCGCCCGAGGCCAATACGTCATCCACAGTGCCGTGCTTCTTTTTGTCGAGCAGGCCGGTGTCCAGCATGCCCTGGGCCAGCACGCGCGTGGCGGCATCATGCGGGTCGTTGAAGCGTTTGCCGGGTTTCGTGACTTTCACGGCCGCGTATTGCGCCTCGAGAACGATGTCATACAGCGTGCGTTGGGCAGGGGTGAACTTGCCGTCGGCCGGAAAGGTACGTGTGATGTCGCTGGCATAACCGTCGAGCTCGCAGCCTGCATCGATCAGGCACAGCTCGCCTGGCTTGAGTTCAGCGGTGTCGGCGCGGTAATGCAATATGCAGGCGTTAGGGCCGGCGGCCACGATGCTGGTGTAAGCCGGAAACTGCGAGCCTTGGCGGCGGAATTCATGCAGGAGTTCTGCCTCGAGGTGGTACTCCCGTGCGCCGCCTTTCACTGGCTGCCGCAGCATGGCGGCCGAAGTTTTCATCGCGCGCACATGCGCATCGGCCGAGATCTTGCCCGCACGGCGCAGTATGGCGATTTCATGTGCGTCCTTGGTCAGGCGCATCTCGTCGAGCACGCTGCACAGGTCGTGCTGGCTCTGCGGGCATTCCGCGCCCATGCGTGCACGTGAGCGCACGCTGTTCAGCCAGCCGTCAACCTGCGTCTCCAGCCCCTTGTGCGTCGCAAACGGAAACCACACGGCCTTCTGGTTGGTGAGCAGGGCGGGCATCTTGTCAGCCAGTGTTTCGACGCTGAAAGCTGCGTCAACACCCAGCGCAGCGGGTGCGGCTTTGGGCCCGAGACGTATGCCGTCCCAGATCTCGCGCTCCAGATCCTTGGGCCGGCAGAACAATGTGGTCTTGCCGCTGGCCTCAATCACCAGCCAGCTGTCAGGCTCGGTAAAACCCGTGAGGTAATAGAAGTAGCTGTCGTGCCGGTAGGGAAAGTCGCTGTCGCGGTTGCGTGGTGACTCGGGCGCGGTGGGCAGCAGTGCAACGCCGCCGCCTGCGGCCTTGAGGGCACGTGCAACGGCAGCGCGCCTTTTTTCGTAAACCTTGGTGCTCATGATGTCTGCCGCTCAGTGGCGTGTGTGGGGTTGTTCAGTTCCTGCAGGCGCGCTGGCGTGCCGACGTCGGTCCAGGCTTTTTCGTACAGTTCGGCACTCACCTGGCCATTGTCCATGGCCTGCCGCAACAACGGTGCCAGTGGGGCCTTGATGCCGTTGGGGTTGCCATAGGGCAATCCGTCAAACAGCGCCTTGCGATACAGGCCTATCGTGCTGAAGGTAAACCGCTGTTCCGGCGAGGTGGCGGGCAGGTTCAGCGCCAGGCCGTCTGTACCCAGACCAAAATCCCCTTTGGTGTTGTGCGCCGGGTTGGGCACCAGCCAGAGGTGGGCGAGTTTGCCGCTGGCCACAAACCGGTCAACGGCGGCCTGCGTGAACTCAAAGTCCGGAACAAATACATCGCCTGCGAGAACCCAGAACACATCGCCCAACAGGGGCAGGGCACGGGCAATGCCGCCGGCTGTTTCAAGTGCGTCGCCAAAATCGGTGCCCTCATGTGACCAGGCCAGCGACAGCGCACTGCCCTCAAAGTACGCAGGGATTTGCTCCCCCAGCCACGCGGTGTTGATCACCAGCTGCCTGAACCCGCCAGCAGCCAGCGCATCGGTATGCCATTCAATCAGCGGTTTGCCTTGAACCTGCAGCAGCGGTTTGGGCGTGCTGTCGGTCAGCGGTCGCATGCGTTCGCCGCGTCCGGCAGCCAGAATCATGGCTGTGGCAGCGCCGCTCAAGACTCGTCTCCGCGATCAAGTGAGCGCTGTTCTGTCCACTCCGGGGCAAAAAGATCTGCCAGCAACTGCATCAATGCCCGGGCGTGGGCCTCATGTTCCGCGACCAGGTCAGTGATGCATATGTCTATGAGTACCGATTTCTGGCTGAGGCGGCTGTGTATCGCCATATGCGCGCCGGGCAGCACTACCGCGCCCGACAAGCCCGCCGGCGTGCCGTCCGGCCCCTGGAAGCCCTGGAAAAGCTGGCTGCCTGACGCGAGGCCCCGGCTCTGAAGGGCACTTTGGCACCAGGCCGCGATCTTTTGGCCATCCAGCAGCCACGCCGACTCGCAGCGGCAGTTGTGGAGGTCGGCGGTCAGGTGAAGCCCTTGCATGCCCCCACTTTAGACCATGCCGCTCGAATAGTGACCCGTCAGCCCTGCCGGAACGCCCTAAACCCCACCAAAAGGGCCGCCATGCCCGGCCCGTTAAAATAGTGGGCTTTCCCCCGATTACCCGATTTTTCCCCTCTGGAGCAGCCTGCATGGCAAACACGCAATTGATGGCGAGCGCGATACGCGCACTCGCGATGGACGCCGTACAACAAGCCAACTCCGGACACCCCGGCGCCCCCATGGGCATGGCCGACATGGCCGTCGCCCTCTGGGGCAGCCACCTCAAGCACAGCCCGCACAACCCCAACTGGTTCGACCGCGACCGTTTTGTGCTGTCCAACGGCCACGGTTCCATGCTCATCTACGCGGTGCTGCACCTGACGGGCTACGCACTGCCCATCAAGGAACTCAAAAACTTCCGCCAGCTGCACAGCAAGACCCCGGGCCACCCTGAATACGGCTACACCCCCGGCGTTGAAACCACCACCGGCCCGCTCGGCCAGGGCCTGACCAACGCAGTCGGCATGGCGCTGGCTGAGAAGCTGATGGCCAAGGAGTTCAACCGTGACGGCCACAAGGTCGTCGACCACAACACCTATGTTTTCATGGGTGACGGCTGCCTGATGGAAGGCATCAGCCACGAAGCCGCCGCACTCGCAGGCGCCTGGAAGCTGAACAAGCTGATCGCCCTGTATGACGACAACGGCATCTCGATTGACGGTCAGGTTGCGCCCTGGTTTATCGACAACACCGCCGTGCGTTTTGCCGCCTACGGCTGGAACGTGATTGGCCCGGTCGACGGCCACGATGCCGAGCTGGTTGCCAAATCAATTGCCGATGCGAAGAAGTCCGCCGACAAGCCGACCCTCATCATCTGCAAGACGCACATCGGCAAGGGTTCACCGAACCGCGCCAATACCTCCAAAGCCCATGGCGAGCCGCTGGGTGCTGATGAAATCAAACTGACCCGTGACGCCATCAACTGGCCACACGCCCCGTTTGAAATCCCGAAAGAAGTGCACGACGACTGGGATGCCAAGGCCAAAGGCCTGGCACTCGAAGCCGACTGGGACGCCAAATTTGCGGCCTACAAAACCGCACACCCGGACCTGGCCGCTGAATTCACCCGCCGCATGAAGGGCGACCTGCCCAAGGGCTTCTCGCAGCTCGCAGTCGATACCGTCATCGGTACACATACCAAGGCTGAAACAGTCGCTTCGCGCAAGGCTTCGCAGCTCGCGCTTGAATCATTCACCGCAGGCCTGCCTGAACTGCTGGGCGGCTCGGCCGACCTGACCGGCTCCAACCTCACCAACACCAAGGCCACACCGGCCCTGCGCTTTGACCTCAATGGCGACGTTGTCCAGGTTGATGGATCCAACGGCACCAAGGTCGGCGGCCGTCACATCAACTACGGCGTGCGCGAATTCGGCATGGCCGCCATCATGAACGGCATTGCGCTGCATGGCGGTTTCATCCCCTACGGCGGCACCTTCCTGACTTTCAGCGACTACTCGCGCAACGCCATCCGCATGGCTGCGCTGATGAAGATCCGTGTCATCCACGTCTTCACGCACGACTCCATCGGCCTCGGTGAAGACGGCCCGACCCACCAGTCGATTGAACACGCCGCCAGCCTGCGTTTGATTCCCAACCTCGATGTCTGGCGTCCGGGCGATACCGCTGAAACGGCGGTGGCCTGGGCTGTTGCGCTTGAAAACAAGAGCAAGCCGACAGCACTGCTGCTCAGCCGCCAGAACCTGCCTTACGCACCGAAGAACGACCTTGGCCAGATCAGCAAGGGCGCTTACGTGCTGGCTGAACCCGCAGAAGTCGGCCTCAACAAAAAAGCCCAGGCCGTCATCATCGCCACCGGCTCCGAAGTGCAACTGGCACTGAAGGCACAGGAGCTGCTGGCTGCTCACAAGATTGCCGTGCGCGTGGTCTCCATGCCCAGCAACACCACCTTCGATAAACAGAAGACCGCCTACAAATCCGAAGTGCTGCCCGAGGGCATCCCCCGCATCGCGGTCGAGATGGGCGTGACCGATGGCTGGTGGAAATACGGTTGCGCGGCAGTTGTCGGCATTGACAGCTACGGTGAGTCCGCACCTGCACCGGTGCTGTTCAAACACTTTGGTTTCACGCCTGAAAACGTGGCCGACACGGTTCGCAAGGTTCTGCGCAAGTAAGCGCGGCATTCAAAAGAAATTCAACTTCCTGGAGCAACAAGAAAATGGCTATCAAACTGGGTATCAACGGCTTCGGCCGCATCGGCCGCAACGTTTTCCGTTCGGCGATCAAGAGCTTTAACGACATCGAAATCGTCGGCATCAACGACCTGCTCGAGCCCGAGTACCTGGCCTACATGCTGAAGTACGACTCGGTGCACGGCCGCTTTGACGGTGAAGTTTCCGTTGACGGCAACACCCTCATCGTCAACGGCAAGAAGATCCGCCTGACCCAGGAGCGCGACCCCGCCAACCTCAAGTGGGGCGACATCGGCGCCGATGTGGTGCTTGAGTCCACCGGCCTCTTTCTTGACAAAGCCTCCGGTGAAAAACACCTGGCCGCAGGCGCAAAAAAAGTCATCTTCTCGGCACCGTCGAAAGACGACACCCCGATGTTCGTCTTCGGCGTCAACGACAAGACCTACAAGGGCGAGGCCATCATCTCCAACGCTTCGTGCACCACCAACTGCCTGGCACCCGTGGCCAAGGTGCTGAACGACAAGTGGGGGCATCAAGCGCGGCCTTATGACCACCGTGCACGCAGCCACAGCCACGCAAAAGACGGTTGACGGCCCTAGCAACAAGGACTGGCGCGGCGGCCGCGGCATTCTTGAAAACATCATTCCATCGAGCACCGGCGCCGCCAAGGCTGTCGGCGTGGTCATTCCCGAGCTGAACAAAAAGCTCACCGGCATGTCTTTCCGCGTGCCAACGTCCGATGTGTCGGTGGTCGACCTGACCTGCGAACTGAACAAGGAAGCCACGCTGAAAGAGATCTGCGCCGAAATGAAGGCGCAGAGCGAAGGCGCGCTCAAGGGCATTCTGGGCTACACCGAAGACAAGGTCGTTGCGACCGACTTCCGCGGCGACACCCGCACCTCCATCTTTGACGCTGACGCATCCATCGCCCTCGACGGCACCTTCATCAAGGTCGTCGCCTGGTATGACAACGAATGGGGTTATTCGAACAAGTGCCTCGAAATGGTTCGCGTCGTTTCGAAGTAAGCGACTTCAGCCAGCCAAAAAAGCGCCGAAAGGCGCTTTTTTTATGCCATTTATCTATTCATTAACACCCGCAATTGCAAAAATTTGCCAATGAAAATAGAATGTTCATTACATTCATTTATCTATTCACAAATCAATTCAATGGCCAATTCTTCCCGTGCAGTTGATCAGGTGCTCGCTGCCTTGCGCGCGCGGGGTGGCGTCGCCACCAGCTCAGAGCTGCAAGGCCAGCTGGGGTTGAGCCAGCCGACGATTTCGCGTGCACTTGCTCCGCTGGTGGCTTCGGGCGAGGTGCGTGGCCTGGGCGCTGCCCGTGCGCGTCGTTACCTGCTGCCGCGCATGGTCGAAGGCGTAGGCGCAGAAGTGCCCATCATGCGTGTGGATGGTGAGGGGATCGTTACGCCGTTCGGCCGCATGATCGCCTTGCCCGGCGGACGATTCTGGGTTGAAGAAGCTGACGGCCTCAGCAAGCCGCATGATGGGCTGCCCTGGTTTTTGAACGACATGCGTCCCCAGGGCTTCATGGGCCTGACCTTTGCCAACGCACATCCCGAGTTGCAACTCGGCGCCAACCCCAGGCGCTGGAGCGATGATGACGCCCTGAAAGCCCTCGCCACTTTTGGCGAAGACCTGCCTGGCAACCTGATCGTGGGTGAACAGGCATTCGAGCGGTTTCATGGCCTGGCCTCCCGTGCTTCGCATGGTCGATTCATGGCATGACTATCCCGTGCTGGCCGAGGCGGCCATGCAGGGCGCCCTCTCGGGGTCTTCGGCTGGCGGCGAGCAGCCCAAATTCTGTATCGTCAGCGGTGGTCGGCATGTGCTGGTCAAGTTTTCTCCTGCAGGGGATCTGCCGGTAAGCCAGCGCCTGAAAGACCTGCTGGTCTGTGAACACCTGGCGCTGCAAACCCTCAAGCAGGCAGGCCGCCCCCGCAGCCACCACGAATATTTTTGCTGTGGGCGGGCGTGTGTTCCTGGAATCGGAGCGGTTCGACCGCACGGTAAAAGGCCGCATCGGCATGGTGTCGCTGGAAGTCTATGACTCGGAATATGTCGGCAAGATTGACAACTGGGCCGCGACGGCCAATCGCATGTCCGAAAGTCGCCTGCTGACGCCGGAGGATGCGGCCCAATTACGCTTTCTCGAAGCGTTCGGTCTGTTGATCGCCAACACCGACAGGCACTACGGCAATATCTCGCTGCTGCTCAAAGATGATGACTGGTTCCTCTCGCCCACGTATGACATGCTGCCCATGTTTTACGCGCCCATCAATGGCGAACTGGTTGAGCAGGATTTCGCCAAGAGGCCGTTGAACCCGACTGCCGCGACCCTGGGCGAATGGGAGCCAGCCAAGGCGCTGGCGATGACGTTTTGGGAAACTGTCGCCACGCACAGTCTGGTGTCGACCGGTTTCAGGGCGATTGCCGCCGGCAACCTGAAGACATTGCAGGGGCTTTGATCGCCTTTCTCCCGGCTGCGGGACCAAAATCAACATATGACAGGAATCTTTTTAAGGGTGTCAGTCAGCGCATCAGCAAAAGCGACAGGCTGGTGATGGCAACGATGGCGACGACAACAGTCACCGCAGCCAGCATGAGCAGACGGGCGCGATTCACCTCAATGCGCTTGACCAGCTGGGTGTTCTGCTCGGCCAGCGTCCTGATGAGGTCGGCCGAAGCCAGCATCTGTTCGTGCAGTTCGCTGGCGGCAACTTCCATCGCCTGAAGGCGCTTTTCCATGGCCGCCATGCTGGATGGACGGTCGTCCACGGCCAATGGTGCGACCTCCCCGACAGGCGGTTTTTTGCCCACCGTGCTCCAGAGCTTTTTTGCGCCCTCTGCAATCTTGGGTGCGTTGCTGATCACGTCAGACCAGGGAACCAGCTGCAGCACAGCCATCCAGCCAATAGCCATTGTTTTGTCCTTTTGTCCGTTAACCGGCGTGGCCGGGTTCGTCCTTGCGCAAGGTCTCTGCGCACAGCCGCATCAGCTGGCGCAGGTGTGAGCGGTATGAAATTGCCTCGTGCCACCTGTCGGTCTGGTAGACCTCGTGATGCGGTGCATCCGGGCCATCCAGCGAGCCAATCGCCACAAAGGTCAGGCCTGTTTCACGGTCTGTGCGCGACGATGCTTCAAGGCTGAGCAGGGGCACATCAAAGGCGTGGCCCTCCGCGCTGCGGCGCATGGATGTGAATTCGAGCGTGCAGCTGTCCTTCAGCGCGACCTTGTGGCGCATCTCGCGCGGCACGGCCTGGGCGAAGGCATTGAGGCTGGCGATGTGCTCCGCGGCCGTCATGCGTTTGCCGTCGGTGGAATCTTCTTCGGGGTAGCCCTTGCCCTGGTACATCACCGCGGCCAGCACGGTGGCGATCAAAAACATGGCCAGGATATGCCGGCGGCCAACGCCGCGCGGTTGAAAGGCAAAGGGCATTGTTGTGTGGTGAAGGTATGAGGGAAATTCCGGGGAGGCCGCTGCTGTAACCGGCCTGCGCGTGGGAGTGGTCCCATCGCTTGTAGCGGTTGATTCTAGAACCCGGCCAATTGGTGACCGTCAGCCTTTCCGACCTTGCAGCAGGGGTTTGTGCCAGTGAGCGGAATCCTGCAAGGTTCTGGCAGTGTGTCCCACGCATGCCAAAAGTTAACATGGGTATTAACATTTGGGCTTTCGGAGCGTTTCAGGCCGGTTTTGGGTGGAAAAAGCGGCGGAAAAGAGCGGGAAAATGCCTTTTTTGAGGCATCAAATTGGCTGCAGACTAATGAATACGTGCGTGAAAAGCTATCAAATCAGTAGCAAAAGCGGCGATGAAGCCCTCGCCGCAGGCGCTGCTCAATCGGGCGCGCGACGTGGCCATTCGCCGCGGTAGCCCAGAATCCGCGAAATGTCTTCGGCTGCTTCAAGCGCGGCCGCCTGTACGGCGGGCAGCCGTTCCGCCAGCCGGCTGATCGGCCCGCCCACCGTGACCGCCGCTGCCACTTCCCCGCTGGAGGCGAAGATCGGGGCGGCCACCGCCACCACGCCCGCCACCGTGCCGCTGTCGACCACACTGACGCCGCGTTTTCTGACTTCCTTCAGGCTGGCCAGCAAGGCGCGTTTGGACGAAACCGTTTTGGAGGTGACCTTCTCAAAGCTGAATAAATCCATCAGCCGTTCAACCTCGGCTGTCGGCAAAAAGGCGAGCATGGCCCGTCCGCTGCCGGTGGCATACGCTGGTTTTTGCGAACCGAGTTTGACGCTGAAGCGCAGCCAGTTTTCGGTTTCCACCACCGCGACATACTGGCAAAACATGCGGTCTGCCGTCAGGGCCGCCAGGAAGCCCGTCTCACCCGTGCGATGGCACAGGTTCTGCAGAATGCCCATCGCGCAATCGGGGAAATTTCGCCGTGGGCTCTCTGCCATCGTCGCGCCCAGGGCCGCCGCTTCGGGCCCCAGCCTGTAGGCGCCGCCTTCGTTCTGAAGGTATCTTGCAGACTCAAGCACCTTGAGCATGGTGAACAGCGTTGTCTTGGGCATGCCGAGCCCCTGGCACAGTTGCGCCAGTGTCTGTCCTTCGGGGTGGTTGCCCAGCCAGGCAAAAACCTGCACCACACGCAGGATGGACCTTGGCCCGGTCATCGGTACATTGGTCAGGGCAGAGACGTCAAACATGGTTCAGGGCATGGCGCAGGTCAGGCGGGCGCGAAAAGTTGATCCGCTATTGTGACGGCCGCGCCGCAAAACTCCGCCGCTTCCATGCGCTGCACCAGTGCGCCGTCTTCGCTCCATGCAAGCGCCCGGCAGCCGCTGTCCGTGTCCACCAACACCAGCGCGCGAGGTGCCTGCCCCTTGTCGTGCAGTACTGTGTAGCCCGCCACTTGGGCACGGCCGGTGAAAGACTCCAGCACCGGTTTTTCAGTTTCAAGCAGCGCCGTGTCGGCGGTTACGTCGTTGAATACAAAACCTCCGGGCGCGGGCTGCCTGCCCCAGGTGCCAAAGCCCTGTTTGGTCAGGATGCCTGACACCGACGAAACCAGCCCGTTCTGCCCCTGGCCTTCGCGCAGGAGTTCCGCCATCCGGCAGGTGGCCTGCAGCACATAGTTGTTGAAAGGCCCGCCGGCAAAGGCCATGCCGCCAGTCACGGTGAGCCCTCCTGACAGTGCAATACCCAGCTCACGGGCATAAGCCTCTACGGCAATCGGGAAGCAGCTGTACAGCTCTACAAGGTCAAGGGTTGCAGCATCGAGCCCGCTGGGCTCAAGCGCAGCCTTGCCCGCCAGACGCGCACCAACGCAGGCTGCAAGATCGCCGCGCGCAGACACCGGCACCATGTGGTTGGACTCCGTGCTTGCCAGCGGGTACACCCATTTGTGCTGGGGCACACCCAGGGCGCGGGCTTTTTCAGCAGAACAAAGCAACAGCGCGGCGGCCTGGTCCACGTTCCAGTTGGCGCAGTGCAGGCGTGTGTATGGGAAAGCCTGCATCGGGTTGTGCTCCGACGCTTCGGTCATGTCAAAGGCTGTGACGACCTTGCGCCGCCACGCCTGCGGGTTGGCCACAGCCGCTTCTGAAAACCGCTGATACATCTCGCCGATCTGCCCGCGATGCGTGTTCAGTGAGGCGCCGCTGCGTGCGCGCCATGCCGATTCAATAATTGCATACAGCGCCACAGGCATGCGTATGCCGGCTTTCAGCTCAGCCGGGTGAAGCAGCTCTTCAGCCGGTTCAAGGCGTACATCCGGCATGTCGTCTTGCTGCCTTTCGGTGGCCCTTTGCCCCAGCTGCCGCGCCCGCTGAATGCGATAGCCTGCGTCGGCCCCCGTAACCAGCGCGCTGTCGATATCGCCTGCAGCGATCAGCCTGCAGGCCTCGCCCAGAAGGTTTTGCTGCAGCACGCCCACGCTCGCCAATACGGTGGTGGCCGATGCGGCGCCAACGGTCCGCGCAATCTCGCCTGCGGGGTTGTTGTAGCGCCAGCGCCCTTTGGGCACCGAGATGTGTTGCAGGCCCGCGAGTATCTGCGCACCACTCGCACCGCCCGCGTCATCACCAGCCAGGCGGACAGCCTCCAGCATGAGGTCCATGGGTTCGCGTGCAAGCGCGGGGTCATCCTCGCGCTGCATGCAGGTGCCCACGCCCACCAGCACGGGCTGGCGTGGGTCAGTGATCATTCGGGCTGTATGCCGGCGTCATTGACCTTGCGGCCCCAGACTTCCAGCTGGCGTTTGACCAGTGCGGTAAACGCCGGAATGTCCGACGGCGTGGGTTCGGCACCAGCCGCGATGATGCGCTCGCGCACATCAGGCTTGGCCAGTATCTGCAGCAGGGCTGCCGAGAGTCTTTCCTGTATGTCCTTTGGCAAAGAAGCTGGGCCAAAAAAGCCCGTCCACGCAGCCAGGTCGAAGTCCTTGAGCTTGAGGGTTTCTTCAATCGTCGGCAGCTCGGGCGCCAGCGCCGAGCGTTTGGACGTCGTCACTGCCAGGGCGCGCAGGCGTCCCGACTGCAGGTGCGGGCGTGCAGACGCCAGGTCCACCACCAGGAACTGCGCCTGCCCGCCAATCACGTCGGTCATTGCTGCAGGGCTGCTCTTGTAAGGCACGCCTGTGGCTTCGAGTTTTTCAAGCCGGTTCAGGGCCTCGGCCGGAATCTGCACGGCAGGCGTGCCGTAGGCGTAGTTGAGCTTGCCCTTGTTCGCGCGAGCGTAGGTCACAAACTCCTGCGGTGTGCGTGCCGGCACGCTGGCGTTCACTGCCAGGATGAAGGGGAAGTAGGCCACGCCGCCTATGGGTGTGAAGTCGGCCACCGGGTCGTAGGGCAGCTTCTTGAACATGTGCGGGTTAACCGAGTGCGACGAGTTCGAGGTAAAGAACAGCGTATAGCCATCAGCAGGTGATTTGGCCACTGCCGATGCCGCGATCTGCGCCGACGCACCCGGCTTGTTGTCGACGATAAAGGGCTGGCCCAGCGCAATGCGCAGCTCCTCTGCAATCATGCGCGCCATGATGTCGGTACCGCTGCCGGGGCCAAAACCAATCACGATCTTGACCGGCTTGTTCGGGTAGGCGCCCTGCGCAAGCACCGGTTGTGTGACTGCACTGATGGCCAGCGCAGATGCCAGCAGCATGAATGTCTGGGCGAGTCTTCGTTTCATGGTTTGTCTCCTGAAAAGTTATGGAAGCGCTTTTGAAAATCAGTAAAAAAATTTGTATTTAGGGAAGGGCAAGCTCGGCCGCCACACTGGCACTGGTTTCGGCAGCAGTCGGGGCAATGCCCACGGCGCCGCTGCTGACCAGGTCCGCCGCCTGGCCGTCCGTGTAACCAAGTTCGGTCAGGATGTCCAGGCTGTGCTCTCCCAGCCGCGGCGCGGGCCGGCCCCATGCGATGGGCGCACCATCGACCAGCCAGGGCAGGCGCACCAGCGGCACGCCACCTGAATCCATGAAGGTGCCGCGCTCTTTGGCCACGTCGCTGTTCACAGCCTCTTCAAGGCCACTGACACGCGTCACCGGCACGCCTGCCCGCGTGAAGCGGTCCAGCCAGGTGTCTACGTCCTGCGTACACAGAATGGATGTGATCTCGTCTTCAAGCGCCTTCAGGTTGCGGCTGCGCAAACTGACGGTGGCGAAACGTTCATCTCTTGCCAGTGAAGGTGCCTGCATCGCCTGCACAGCGGCCTCCCAAAGCCGCTGGCTGGGCGCGGCAATCAGCAGTTCTGCGTCACGCGCGCGGTAGCACTGGTAGGGCGCAGCAATCGGGTTGCCGGAGCCGGCCTTTGGCGGGCGCTGGCCCGAGAGTTTTGCGGCACTTGCCTGGTAAGGCATCACGCTGAAGGCGGTGTCCACCAGCGCGGTCTCCAGCGAGCCCACAGGCTGGCCCTTCTGCCGCGCCAGCATTGCTGCCAGTACGCCCATCGCAATCCACTGGCCGCTGCCCAGGTCTATCAATGAAGGCGCGCAGCGCGTTGGCGCAGAGCCCTCGTGGCCCGTCATCTGCATGATGCCGGTGAAGGCCTGTACCAGCGGGTCGTAACCCGGCATGGCCTGGCCTTTGTCGCCGCTGCCGAATGCGTTCAGGTCGTAATAAAGAATGTCGGGGTTGATGGCACGCGCAGCAGCCTGGCCTATGCCGATGCGGTCGGCCACGCCCGGCCGCATGCTCTGGATCACCACCTGGCAACCTGCAATCAGCGTCATCGCAACTTCAACGCCCTGCTTCTTCTTCAGGTCGATCACCATGCCGCGCTTGCCTGCGCCCATGTGCCGGTGCGACAGGCTCATGCCATCCACAAAGGGTGGCCACGCGCGTGCATCGTCGCCCTGCGGCGGCTCAACCTTGATCACGTCCGCGCCCAGCTGCGCCAGGATCATGGCGCCATACGGGCCAGCCATGTTGGAAGAAAAATCGGCAACCCGAACGCCGGCGAGTGGTTTCATGGTGGCGCTGGCCTGTTGATGGTGTTGAATGTTTGGCATGAGCTGTTTACCGTGGCTGCGGCTCAGGTCAGCACGCCCGCATCGCGCAGCCGCTGCACCTGCGCTTCGTCAAGCCCGAGTTCGGCAAGCAGCGCATCCGAATCGGCGCTCACGCGTGGCGGTGGTCCTGCAGGGCCTGACGGTGTGGCGCTGAAATCAATCGGCGTCGCCACACCGTTAAAACTTTCCGGCGCTGCTTCGCCTTCATGAACCGGCACGTCCACAAAGGCGCCGCAGGCCAGCACCTGGGCATCTGTTATCAGGTCGTCGACCGAGTTGATGGGCGCCCACCAGACGTCATGTGTCTTGAAAATGGCCGCCCATTCCTCACGCGTATGGCGCGCTGTCAGGGCATCAATCGCCTGCACCAGCGCGTTTGAGTTGCGGCGCCTCTCGCGCGGCGTCGTGAAGCGTTCGTCCGTCAGCAACGCCGGGTCACCCAGTGCGGTGACGATGCCCGGCCAGTGGCGTTCTGACTCAGCGCCCACAATCCAGAACCATTTGCCGTCGCTGGCGCAATACGAATTCATCAGCGGGTTTTGCGGCTTGGTCCGCGACGCTGCCGCGCCAATGCGGCCCAGCCCGACGCGTGTCGATACATCCATGCCTATGCTGTAGATGCCGGTGCGCAGCAGCGAGGTCGACACCATCTGGCCCTGGCCGGTGCGCTCGCGGTGAAACAGCGCCGCCATGATGCCCGAGACCATGGTGATGGCGGTGACGTTGTCACCCAGGCCGCCCGGCAACACAGGTGGCGATGAGCCTGCAGGTGTGGCGCGTTCGGCCAGGCCGCTGCGGCCAGAGAAGGCCGCCATGTCGTAGCCGGGTGCATCGCGGTCCGGGCCTTCAAGGCCGTAGGCCGTCAGGCTTGCGTAGATGAGCCGGGGGTGTTTGGCCAGCAGCGTGGCATGGTCCAGGCCAATGCGCTCCAGGAACTGCGGCCGCATGTTGCTGATGAATACATCGGCGGTGGCCACGAGCTGCTGCACCAGCGCGATGCCGTCGGGGTGGTTGATGTCCAGCGCCACGCTTTTTTTGCCGCGGTTGTACAGATCAAACGGCGGGCAGCGGTCTTCCTTCGAGCCCGACAGCGCACCGAACAGCTTGCGCATCGGGTCGCCTTTGGGCATCTCTATCTTGACCACCTCGGCACCCCAGTCGGCCATGATGCCGCCGGCGGCGGGGCCTGCGACCCACAGGCCGAGTTCCACCACACGTATGCCTTTGAGCAATGTCATTTGGCAGCCCTTCCACGAAACACCGGAGGCCGCTTTTCCATGAATGCGCGCGGGCCTTCTTTCGCGTCATCCATGGCGGCGTTTTCCTTGGTGCACTGCGTTTCAATTGCAAAGGCTTCTTCAAGCGGCCTGCCGCTGGAGCGCACCATGACCTCCTTGGTTTTCTCAAGTGCAACAGGCGCGCCCAGGCTTACGCGGCGTGCCAGGTCCAGCGCGGTGGCCATTACTTCGCCCGGCGGCACCACGCGGTTGACCAGGCCCATCGCCAGCGCCTGCTGTGCACTGATGGGCTCGCCCAGCAACAGCAGTTCCATCGCATGCGCCCAAGGCACCTGCCGCGCCATGCGCACCAGCGAGCCGCCGCTGGCGATCAGGCCGCGGCGCACCTCGGTCACGCCTATCGTGGCCTCACTCGACATCACGCGCAAATCGGTGCTCATGACAAACTCGGCACCGCCCGCATGGGCATGGCCATTGATGGCGGCAATTACCGGTTTGAAGAAGGTGGCGTTGCGCAGCAGTGCCGCGCCCAGCTGCTTGCGGTCTGCGGCAAAGCGCTCTTCCCACTCGCCGACCGGTGCGCGTGTTTTCATCATCAGCGGTATCAGGCTGCCCATGTCGCCGCCCGATGAAAAGGCCTGGTCTCCAGCGCCTGTCACGACCACCGCGCGTACTGCATGGTCTGCGGCAATTTCTTTCCAGAACTCCGCCAGCCGCACCAGCATTTCCGGCGACAGCGCATTGCGTTTTTCGGGGCGGTTCAGGGTGACGATGGCCACGCCATCACGCTGCTCTATCAGTATCTGCGACATGCTTTTTTCACTTTCTGTTGCCGGTTCAGGCGGTGGCAGTTTTCTCAAGCCACTGGGCCACACGTTTTTTCAGGCCCATGTAATCGGCCTTGCCGTTGGGGCCACGGCCTACTGAGTCCACCACCATCACATGGCGCGGTGCCTTGTGGCGGGCAAGGCGCGCGCGCACATGGGCGGTAACGGCTGCGGCGTCTATGGTGTGGCCGGGCACGGCCTCGACCACCACCGCCACGGTTTCGCCAAAGCGTTCATCGGGCACACCCACCACCACGGCATCGCGCACTTCGGGCAGCAGCTTGATGCACTCTTCGACCTCTTCGGGAAAGACTTTTTCGCCGCCGGTGTTGATGCTGACCGAGCCCCGCCCCAGCAGCGTGATGCTGCCGTCGGCCTCGACCATTGCAAAGTCGCCCGGCACTGCGCAGCGAATGCCGTTGATGACTGGGAAGGTGGCGGCTGTTTTTTCAGGGTCGCCGTAGTAGCCGACGGGCACATTGCCCCCGCACGGCCACGCGCCCTGCGATGCCGCTGCCGGGCGCCACGGGCCGATTGTCCGCATCAATTACAAATGCGTTTTTGCCCAGCTTGAATCGCGCAGAGGGGCTGGCGCGTTCTTTTGACGAGATGGCACGGCCCATGCCGCTGGCTTCGCTGCTGTTGAGAAAGTCAATCAGTACCGCATTCGGCGCGTGCTCCAGCAGGCGCGCCTTGGTGGCGTTGCTCCACATCATTCCCGAAGACGACACTGCCTTCAGGCAGTCCAGGTCCCAGCGCTGAGGTGCGGCATCCAGCGCATCCACCATGGGGCGGCAAAACGCATCACCGACGATGCACAGGTCAGTCACCGGGCCCGCTTCACTGGCGGTGAGCAGTTCTTCAACATCAAACTGTGTTGCGGCGAGAGTCACCACCGTGCCGCCGCGGTTGAGGATGGCGCTGGCAAACACATACGCGGTGCCGTGCATCAGCGGGGCTGCGGGCAAACCGACTGGCGGCGTCGTGCCGTTCTGCAGCATCGCGCCTATGCGCTGCCGCACGCAGGCAAGGTCGGCCTGCTCGGGGTCGCCGGTCGTGTTTGACGCGACATACAAATCATGCTGGCGCCACATCACACCGCGGGGCCGGCCTGTGGTGCCGCCGGTGTAAATCAATATCTGGTCATCGCCGCTACGCCCCAGGCGGCCTCCACCCGTTCCGGGTGTGATGCGGCGGACGCCTCATAAGGCACGGCCCAGCCGGGGCAGGCGCCCGAGCCGTCGTCTACATGAATCCACAGCTTCACCTTGCTGCAGCGTGCGCGCACGGCGTCCACCGTGGCGGTGAACGCGCCATTGAAAGACCACCGCCACCGCATCGGCGTTGTCCCAGAGGTAATGCAGCTCGTCCTGCTGGTAGCGGTAATTGGTGTTGACCCGGCACCAGTGCGGCCTTCATGCAGGCAAACGCCGACTGCAGGTACTCAGGGCCGTTGTGCAGGTAAAGCGCAACCTTGTCCTGGCGCTGGCAGCCGGCCTGCAGCAGTGTTGAGGCGATGCCGTTGGCGCTGGCATCAAATGCGCGCCAGGTGATGCGCTGGTCCCCGTGCGACTGGGCGATGTGGCAGGGCGCGGTGTGCGCCACGGCTTCCCACACGTCTGCAAAGTTCCACTCCAGGGGCATGACCAATCCTCTTGTTTGTCATACGCACGCTGCGGGCCTGTGCAGCGGCTTGTCTATTTCCTCAAATTATTCGGGATGTGGGATTTGTTCCGCATTGGGGAATTTTGGGGCCTGACTTGTGCGTGAACGCCAAAAAGATGTAATGTAAAGTCGACTTGACATTTTGAGCGAGTCAGGCGCGCTGGGGCCGTTCTAAAGCCTGTGGAAGCCTCAAAAACACTGTTTTTAGGCGTTAATTCGGCTGCAGCCCAATAAATACGTGCGTGAGCAGCTACCAAATTAATAGCAACCAGCCTCCTCGCAGCAGTCAGGGATTCAGCTCGCCCCGGCCATCACGCCCGCCAGCCAGTCCACAAACACCCGCACCCGGGGCGACAGCTGGCGGTGGTGGGGGTAGAGCACAGACACCGGCAGCGGCGGCGGGCGCCACTGGGGCAGCACCTCGCACAGGCTGCCATCGTCCAGCCGGCCCGCGATGCTGTAGCGCGGCACCTGCACCAGGCCGAGCCGGCTGCGCAGCAGGCGGCATAGGCGTCGGCGTGGCTCACGGTCACATTGCCCTTGAGTTGCACGGTGCGCAGCACACCATCGACAAGAAATTCAAACGGCAAAACCTTGCCGCTGCGGTTGGAGATGAAATTCACCGCGCGGTGTTTGCGCAGTTCTTCGATGCTGGTGGGCGTGCCGTTGGTCGCCAGATATTCGCGGCTGGCGCAGGTCACCTGCTGCAACCCGGCAATGCGCCGCGCCACCATGGTCGAATCACCCAGCTCGCCAGCGCGCATCACGCAGTCCACGCCTTCGCGCACCAGGTCTACATACCTGTCGCCCATGCCGATTTCCAGCTCGATATCGGGGTAGCGGCTGCAGAATTCGCCAATCACCGGCAGCACAAAATGCCTGGCCTGCGTGCCCTGCAAATCGACGCGCAGCTTGCCTTTGGGTTTGCTGCCGTCGCCTGAAAACGCAGCTTCGGCCTCTTCAACATCGGCCAGCACGCGCAGGCAGCGCTCGTAATACGCCGCGCCATCTGGTGTGGGGCTGACGCTGCGGGTGGTGCGGTTCAGCAGGCGCGCGCCCAGGCGTTTTTCAAGCTGCTGCAGCGCATGCGTGACTGTGGCGCGCGGCAGCTGCAGGTCGTCGGCCGCTTTGGTGAAGCTGCCAAGTTCGACGATGCGGGTGAACAGCCGCATGGCATCAAACCGGTCCATGCTGTGCTTTCGAGTGCATTTGAATTGTTGGCATTTATTGAATAGTAATGTCAATCCAGCCCTATTTATCTTGATACTGATAAACAGAATACTCAAGTCATCGTTTCAATTCAAGGAGCCTCACATGACCCAGACCACCAACCCACAAGTCGCCATCGTCACCGGCGCCTCACGCGGCATAGGCGCAGCCATCGCCCGGCGGCTGGCCAAAGACGGCTATTCGGTTGTCGTCAACTACGCTGGCAGGGCAGCTGAAGCGCAGGCCGTCGTCAAGGCGATTGAAGCAGGCGGCGGCAAGGCCATTGCCGTGCAGGCCGATGTGGCAGATCCGGCTGCGGTCAAAACCATGTTTGATGAAACCACCAAGGCTTTTGGCCGTGTCGACGTGCTGGTCAACAATGCCGGCATCATGCCGTCCGGCCTGCCGCAACTGGGCGATACCGACGACGCCACCTTTGACCGTGTCTTCGCCGTCAACGTCAAGGGCACGTTCAATGCGCTGCGTGAAGCGGCCAAACGGCTGGAGCAGGGCGGCCGCATCATCAACTTTTCAACCAGCGTGATCGGCCTCGCGCTGCCGGGTTATGCGGTCTATGCCGCGACCAAGGCTGCGGTCGAAGCGTTCACCAACATCATGGCCAAAGAGCTGCGCGGCAAAAACATCACCGTCAATGCGATCGCGCCCGGCCCGACGGCCACCGCGCTCTTCCTTGACGGCAAAACGCCCGAGATGATTGAGCGCATGGGCAAGATGGCGCCGCTTGAGCGCCTCGGTACGCCTGAAGATATCGCCAGCGCCGTCGCATTCCTGGCTGGCAGGGATGGGGGCTGGGTCAACGGCCAGACCCTGCGCGCCAACGGCGGCCTGGTCTAGGCATTAAAGGTTTTCAGGATTTGCTGCGGCGCAGTTCGGCCAGGATGCTGATGATGATCAGCCCACCAACCACGGTGATGTGTTCAAACGCGAACATCTTTTCGTGAAAGGCCTGCTCGCCGGTCATCTCCCAGAAGCGGTGCGCGATGAAGATGGTGAGAATGGTGAACACCGCCAGAGCACCCGCCCCCAGCCACGCAAAACGGCTACCCGAGATGATGAGTGCCGAGCCGCCCAGTTGCACGATGATGGTGGCAATCGCAAACAGCGCAGGCGGGTTCAGGCCAAACATGGCCATCTCCTTTTGCGCGTTGGCAAAGTCCGTCAGTTTGGCGATACCGCTGCCCCAGAAGATGAAGGTGAGCAGCACGGCACCGACGTAATACAGCCAGCGCGCGTGTAGCAGGGCCTCAACCGGTTTGCTGATGGATGTGAGCATGGGTTTCCTCCATTGTTATGAAGGCGGCAGTCTAAACCTCAACGCCCAGATGCATCAAGGGCTGGGCCGCACGGTGTTTGCGTTTTTGCGCAAACACTGCGGCCCGCCGGGCTATCAGGACTTCTTCGCGGCTGCCAGGGCTTTGGCCTCGGCCAGGTGGCCTTCAACCTTGGGCAGCAGTTTGTCCGCCAGTGCCTTCAGGTCGGCATCCTTGCCGTCTTTCTGGATTTTTTTCAGCAGCTTCACGGTGCTCTCATGTGCGCCCACACCTGCGTGCTTCGCATACTCCTTGTCGAAGAGATTGCCCGACAGGGCCTTCAGGCCGGTGGCCTTGGTTTTCTGCATCACGCTGGGCCCGGTGGGTAAGGTCACGGCCTTGCTGGTGGCCAGCTTTTCGATCTCACCCAGCGCAGCGGTGTGATCGTCGATCATCATCTGCGCAAACTTTTTGGTGGCCGCGTCAGACGATTTTTCAAGTGCCAGTTTGCCTGACTCGACCTCGGCCATGTTGCCCTGTGCCAGGTCGCCAAGCAGCTTCGCGTCACCACGTGAAAGCTTTGAGGCATCTTCTGCCGTCGCTGCTTTCATGTCCGCTTTGGCCTTGCTCATGGGCGCTGCAGTGCCTGTGGTACCGGTAGCGGTTGATGAGGTCTGCGACCACGCCGGCGTTGCGGCAAGCATGAAGGCAGAAACGCCTGCGGCAATAACGGTCAGGCTGGTTTTTTTGAGGTTATGGGTAGGTAGCATGTTGATCTCCTTGAGAAAGCATTTGCAATTGATGAATAAAGCGAACTGCGCGCATCTTTGTTGCTGCGATGTGCTGCTGTTGCTGCTGTTCGCATCGGTAGTTCAAGAATGAATGCTTCATCACATCGGCGTCGCACGAATTCTTCAGCCTTGCCTGTAGGACCTGTCCCTCGCGCGTGCGGCAGCTTGTCGCCGTGCGGCGACAAAAACAGGCAAAGAGCAGGCCGTGAAGCGCTCTTTCATCGGCGTAAACCCATATGCAAATAGGTAAAAGACACAGCGCTGAAGTAAATAGCGCTTTGTGCCTGAAAGCATCTGCAATCTGGTCAACCGCTGGCTGTCTGGGGCGTTGAACATTCAATCGCCGTGAACAGGTGATTAATTACCTAGTCAACATCCAAAGGACATTCTCATGAACAAACTGCTTGCTACCCTGATCGCCACCCTCTTCGTCGGCGTTGTGTCTGCACAAACCCCTGCTGCTGCTCCTGCAGCACCTGCTGTTGCTGCTACCCCAGCTGCAAAAGCTGAAGTCAAGGCCGACAAGGCTGTTGCATCCGCTGTCAAGAGCGAAGCCAAGGTTGACGCCAAGGCCGACGCCAAGGTAGCCAAGGCTGAAGCCGCTGCTGCAAAGAAGAAGGCTGCTGCTGAAGCCAAGGCCGCCAAGGCCAAGGCAAAAGCTGATGCAAAGGCCGCCAAGGCTGACGCAGCTGACAAGACCAAGGCAGTTGCCAAGGCTGAAAAGACCGGCGCCAAGGCCGACGAAAAAATGACCAAGACCGCAGTGAAAGCTGACGAGAAGGTTGGCGCAGCCAAGGTTGAAGCCACTGCCGACAAGGCAAAGGCCGCTGCTACCACCACCGCAGTCAAGGCAGAAGTCAAGGCTGACGTGAAGGCAGCTGGCGCGAAGTAATTCCCGCCGGGCTCACGCCCTCAGGCAAAAAGACAGGCCCCGGCCTGTCTTTTTTTATGCGCGTTTCAAAAGGGGTGGAACTGCGGGTTTGCACCCGTAAGTGTTTTCACTAGGTGGCCTCGGGATAGTGCCCATCTGGCCGCTAGAATTTCGGGTCGCCGTAAAAAAGCGATTCGTATAGACAGTCAAAATACTCCATAGGATAAAAAATGAACAAATTGCTCGCCTCCCTGATCGCCACCCTGTTTGTCGGCGCTTCTTTCGCACAAGCTCCAGCCGCCAAGGTTGAAGCCAAGGCCGACGCCAAGCCAGCCGCCAAGGTTGAAGCCAAGGCCGACGCCAAGCCAGCCGCCAAGGTTGAAGCCAAGGCCGACGCCAAGCCAGCTGCAAAGGCAGCAAGCAAGTAATCACTGATCGGGCTGTGCATCAGCCCTTCAGCAAAAAAGACAGGCCATGGCCTGTCTTTTTTTATGCGCGGAAGAAAACCAGGCCGCCAAACCTCCCCAACCCGTGCGGGTCAGGATGCCTGCGCAGGTTGCAGCGGTTGCGACAGGGGCTTGGGCGCAAAGCTGATGGCGATGCCCTGCGCCGTCACCGTGATCCTGTCAGGCTGCAGGCCCATGCCATCGGGCAGCGCCAGGTCTGCAGGTTTGAGCTGGTGCAACACCACATCCTGCAGCGATTGTTCGGCCAGTTGCGGCCCGTAGGTTGACAGCAGCGCCGCAATGCCCGGTGCGAGCTTGTCAAACCGCAGAGAATTGACCTTCAGCTGCGTCGCACGTATTGAGAGGTCTGAAGGCTCGAACCGCAGACCAAAATCCACATCAAACATGCCCTTGTAGCTCTGGTTCAGCGCCTGCCCGGCAAGGTCAACGGGGGTCTGCACACCCAGGCGGTTTTGTTCCGGCAGCATGCGCAGCTGCGGCGTTTGCAGTGTGATGTCAAACAGGTTGCGCGCCGGGTACTTGCGCGGAAACCTTTCGGCCACGGCCTGCTGGATCTTTTCTTTCGAGATCTTGTAGGCAGCCTGTGCATGGGCAGGCAGCACCGCATACACAGCGGCACCCAGTGCCAGGCGGCTGGCGGAAACGATCAGCAGTCTGCGGTTCATGTGGGCACCTCCGGGTTTCATGGTCTGCCTTTTCATATGGGTGTGAAGGTTGCGTTTGCAACACGAGCATGCACTAGGCAGGCAAGTTGCCGATGTCGGAACTGTTAGCCCGCGCAAGTCTTGTAACAGGCTTGGGGCTCTCTCGTTTTGAAAGCTTGACACCCCGCGGCCATTTCTTTATATTGCCAACTGGTTATATAAACACTTGGCAATTTATGAACAGCAGCACTCTTGATCTTGCTTTTGCCGCCCTGGCAGACCCGACACGCCGCGCCATCGTTGCGCGCCTGGCCCTGGGCGAGGCCACCGTCAACGAGCTGGCGCAGCCCTTTCACCTTACCCAGCCCGCCATCTCCAAACACCTCAAGGTGCTTGAGCGTGCGCGCCTGGTCTCGCGCGGGCGCGCAGCGCAGACGCGGCCCTGCCGGCTTGAGCTTGAGCCGCTGCAGGAGGTCGCCGGCTGGATGGCCTCTTACCAGAGCCTCTGGTCCGACAGCTTCGACAGGCTTGATGCACTGCTGCAGGCCGGTCATGCCGCAACGAATTCAACCGCCCCCGTGAAAGGAAAGAAAAATGCCCGCAACTGATCAACCCGTCGCAGCCATCACCTTTGAAATGACGCGCAGCTTTGATGCGCCGCTGGCCAGCGTCTGGCAGGCCTGGAGCGATGCCGCACTGCTGCAACGCTGGTGGGGGCCCAAAGGCTGCACGCTTGAAGTCGCGCGCCTTGAGTTCCGCCCCGGTGGCTTCTTTCACTACGCCATGCAGTTCCCCGGCACGCCAAAGATGTGGGGCCGCTTCAGTTACCGCGAGATCGAGCAGGGCAGCCGCATCGTCTGGCTCAACTCTTTTGCCAACGAGAACTGCGGCATCGCACGCGCCCCGTTTGAAGACGCTTGCCCGCTCGAGATTGAAAACACCGTCGTGTTCACAGAGGCCGCCGGCAAAACAACAGTCGCCCTGCGTGCCGTGCCTTTCGGCGCGACAGCGCCCGAGGTGAAGTTCTTCAATGACCTCAAATCTTCGATGCAGGAAGGTTACGGCGGCACCCTGGACCACTTGGGTGACCTGCTGAAGAAGGGTTAGATCGCGGCCCGGCGCACCACACCCCGCCTGGCCGCGAGAAGCCAAAATGTAAAGTCGACTTTACATTTGGGCTGATTCAGACACCAAAAACCCGGCTGCGCCGCATTCTGGGGCCAAAAACAGGCCTTTTTAGGGGGTAAAAACGGCTGCAGGTCAATAGATACGAGCGTAAGCAGCTACTGAATTAATAGCAATTCCCGTGTGGTCGGGTGTCCGGGCGCAGTTCGGCGCAGCGGCTATACAGCTTGCAGGGGCCGGGCTGCCTAGCTGCCCACCACCGACCAGCCCGCCTTCTGGTTGGTCTTGTCGTTTTCGTATTCCCAGCGCGTGCCGCAGTTGTCGCAGCGGTACTTGGTGACAGACACCAGCCCCTGGCGGCGCTTTTCCTGCCGGTTCTCGCCCTGCACCAGCTCCGGGTGGCCCGGCGCCTTGCGCCAGTTGCGCTGTATGCCCGCGCAGCCATCGCACAGCTCTCGTTTGGGGGCTTCGGCGGGTGGCGGCGTGTCTTGGGTCATGGCTGTCTTCTGAGGTGTGGGGTGTTGCCTGCCTTCAGGCGGCGCGGCGGATGGTCCATTGTCGCCGCTGGCCTCCCCGCCTGTCATCCCGGACTCGATCCGGCGTCCATCCCCGAACCTCCCAGGCGCAAACTGCGCAACAACCGGTGCGCCGCATCGTCCAGATCAGCAGGCTGCTGGTTCTTCGCCTGCAGGTAATGGTGGGTAAAAACATCCAGGTAAGCGCCCAGCGTTTCAGCCACATGTGTCTCACCCGCCAGCGCCATGCACAGCGCCGCCACTTCAGATGTGCAGAAGTGGTCATCACGCCGGGAGCGACGCAGCCGGTAGTTCGACAGCTGCTCGCTCTGCAGGCTGAGCACGGGCAGGTGGTCGAGGTAAGGGCTTTTGCGAAACATCTTGCGCGCCTCGGGCCAGGTCGCGTCGAGCAACACAAACAGCGGGCGCTTGCTGCTCTTGGTTTCAGCAGAATCGGCCAGCAAGGTCGATGTAATCACCCGCCCCTCAGCCAGCCCTTCGCCGGGAAAGACCACATAAGCCTGCCACTGCGGGTCAGCCAGCAAGGCCAGCAGGGCAGGGTCAACCTCGGTGCGCGTCCAGCCAAATGCAAAGGTGTCAGGCACCACGTCAGCCACCAGCCAGCCTGTGTTGCTGGGCTTCAGCGCTTCGGTATCGGCCATCAGCAGGCAGATGCCCGCGCGAGTCGGTACGCTGGGGCGCAGCTCACACATGCAGTGGTCAGGTGGGAGCCGGCAGTCCGCGCAACGCCCACCCTTGGGGCCGCCGCGTGCCAGGAAGGGCTTGGCGCTGCGGGCAATGCGCTCAGCGCGCAAGCGGCTGACCGCGTGAGGTATGGCCGCTGCTGGTGAGGCCGGCGCGTCAGCGTTCACGTCTTGCCCGACGCAAACCCACCTTCAGGCAGACCGGTGAATCGCGCAGAGCTTGTTGCCGTCGGGGTCGCGCAGGTAAGCGATGTAAAGCTTGCCAACCGCGCCATCACGAAAACCCGGCGGGTCTTCGCAGGTGGTGCCGCCGTTGGCAGTGCCTGCGGCATGAAAGGCATCAACCTGCGCCGTCGACTGCGCAGAAAACCCGAGGGTGCTGCCATTGCCGTGGCATGCGGCTTCACCGTTGATGGGCGTGGTGATGGCAAACGTACCTGACGGGTTGCGGTAGAAAAAGCGGTTTCGGTTGGCCACGCCCGGGCCATAACCCAAAGCGCCCAGCAGCGCGTCATAAAACTTGCGGGAAGCCTCAAGGTCGTTCACACCGACCATTACATGATTGAACATTGTCTTTTGTCTCCGTGGGGTGCCCGGGGTGGGCTGAAATTGAACCGGTGCTGATGGTACTTGAGGCTTGCTGGCTTATTCGCCGCATATTTGAGCTGAACCAATGGGCTAATCACCGCAGAATGTGCGGATGTCTACATCGCCCAACCCGGCCTGTCCGAGACTGAGGAGGCGGACCACCAACTCGCGGTGCTCGGCGTCACGGAGAAGTTCCTCCAAGAGACCTATCAAGTCCCCCTGCAGGTCTACTGCAGCTAGATTGCATCGTACATCCGCTGGTGTTGAGTTCCGTGAAATCTACCCCTCGGGTCAGACTTCACCGGAATCAACATACCGATGCAACGCATTTGGAGTAAACCCTTCCTCCATTTGTAGGAGACCACTTTGTCAAGCATACCTTGGGCGTGATGAAACATGGTACCGTCAGGCTAAAAGGCACGCTCGCGTAGGCTGTGCCGACGACATAAGGGAGGGGAAATGGAAGAATGGCCGCTATCCAAGTCGCGCTTCACGTTGCCGATCGTTTGGAGCTTGGAAACGCTCGCCAACGCGATTCCAAGAATGAGCCTGTCCCGACTGTGCGACCGCCCCCTTCAACTCGCGGCGAAGCGCTGACAGCATGCCCCAATCGCTCAAGCAGATTCCTGCAAAGGCATCGGTGGAAAAGGCGCACTCTAAAGGCAACACGACAGGCAAGAAAGAGCGTGGAGTCAAGGTCGGCTTGGAACGGTTCGAGAAAATTCTTCGACTCGCCCGCAGGCGCACCGGTGCCACGATGGAGGAGCTCAAGCGCGAATTAGAAGTGTCGCAGGCCTCCGTTAAGCGGGACATCGAGTTTCTGCGCAGTCGGATGGGCTGCACTATTGACTGGGACTTCCAGGAGCACCGTTACTTTGTTAAGGATTTACCGGATGGCGGCCGTTTTGAGCTGCCGGGCCTCTGGTTTGACGCGTCTGAGGTATTCGCACTGCTCATGATGGTGCATTTGGTCGAGGGAATGGAGCCGGGTCTCCTGTTGGAGCATCTTAGTCCGATGAAGAATCGGTTGCGGACGATCCTCGCAGCCGGCGGCAAATCCGCATCGGAACTGGAGACAAAGGTCAAACTAATCCACTTTGCGCCGCGTAAGGTGGAACCTAGGCACTTCCGCGCCGTGGCGACGGCGCTTCTCGAGGGCAAGCGCCTTTCTCTCTCTTACCTCCGCCGGGACAAGCAGGAGCACACCGAGAGAGTCATCTCTCCACTACAACTAGTGCACTACCGCGAGAACTGGGTTCTAGACGCGTGGTGCCACTTGCGCGGGGAGTTGCGCTCCTTCGCCTTGGAGGCCATTGAGGGCGTGGCTGCGGTCGATCTACCCGCCAAATCGGTTAGCAGAGAGGATATGCGAGAGCATTTCCAGAGCGGTTACGGCATCTTCGCGGGCAAGGCGCTCCATCGCGCAGTCCTGAAGTTCACCCCTGAGCGCGCGCAGTGGGTGTCCTTGGAGACTTGGCACCCGGACCAGAGCGACTGTTGGGAGCCCGACGGCAGCTACATCCTTGAGGTGCCGTATTCCAATGACCAAGAACTGGTCATGGACCTGCTGCGCTTTGGCGCTGACGTCAAGGTGCTGGGGCCACCCGAGTTGCGCGCACGGGTACACGACGCATTGTGCGCTGCAGCAAGACAGTACTCCTAGCAGCGGTCGGGGTAGGTCACTCCTTGAGCCACTACCCCTGCAGAATACCTTCCATAGGCTCGGCAAGTGCCGGGCATGGAGAAACCGATGCAAGTTGGCCCCGTCACGGACCAGAGGAAAGATGGCGACCCGTCTAATAGCGTGCGCAAGGAGCGGAGGGCATGAATATGCTTGACGACCTCCTCGAGCTGCTTTGCCGTTTCCCCGGCACTGCCCGGGCGTTCGGTGCCGCCTTGTACTCCGTGGCGGGCTTCGCCCTTGTCTGCGGCGCATATGCCCAAGTAGGAACGTTTGCGGCTTCAGTGGCCACTGGAATGGCCGGCCACGCGCCGGTCGCCCAAGTCGCGCAGCTGCTGCCAGGGATCTGGACTTGGTGGATTCCGGAGTCCGTTTACGGCGCTGTGTTCTACACGGTACTGGTCAGCGCCGGAGCCGCCTTAGCACTGACCGCCAAACAGGTGGAGCGTCAGTTGCGCACGATGTAGCGGAACCTCCCGCTTGAAAGTGGCGCTGCCAACCTCATCTATATATAAATACCTACATCTAAAACATGAATCTCACTTGGCTCAAGGGTCTCATCGACCAGCTGGTCACCTTTCTTCTGCGTCCGCGGCACCTTGGAATCAAGCTCTTGGGGGTGAGCACGATGGTGCTCCTAGGCCTCGCTGGCGGGTTCGCGTTCGAGCTAAGGGGTTTCGCCGGCATCGAGGTTCTGAAGTTCTCGTCCGGTGAGGGCTTGCCTGGCTACCTGGTGGCCTTCACGGCCTACATGGCGCTGGTGACGTGGCTAATCGGTCTATTCATGGTAGTCACCACATTCCGGCGGGAGGGGGCTGAGGCCGACGCGCGACGGGTGCTGGTCGTCGAGCTTCGTGGGCTCGTGGACACCTCTGATCGGCCGCTGCTGGGCAGCCTGCCCCGCACCTTGGTGGGGCGGCCTATTGACTGCTTGGTCGACGTTCGGCAGCTCGTTTCGGCTAAGCCTCCTCAGGTGCATGAGGCGTTGCAGGAACTCGCGCATATCCGCCGGTTGTTGCGGCAGCAGCGCGGCGACACCTCCCGTGAGAACGTCACCGTCGTTGTCGGTGGCGTCATGCAGGTTCCGCTTCAGTTCTACGCCGGTACGCTCATCGATGATGAAGGTGCCGTGCAGCTGTTTGACTGGGAGCGCAACGAAAAATGCTGGAAACCACTTTCCGAAACCGATGACGAGAGCCGATTTGCCTTGTCAGGGCTGGAATCCATCGGTCGCTCCCCAGAGCTTGTTCTGGCCGTCTCCGCCTCTTACCAAGTTGAGTTGGACGGCATCGCGGCGACGTTCCCTGGATTGCCTGTTGTGCACCTCGCGCGACCCAACCCGCTGCCCAATGCGTTGTGGTCCGAGGCAAACCAAGCCGCTCTCACGCAACAGTTCCTGCAGACGCTCGCCACACTGGCCAACCGTGGCGTTAAGGTCGTCCACCTAGTCCTAGCGGCGTCGTCGTCGCTTTCCCTGCGCTTCGGGATGGCGTATGACGGCCGGAATATGCCACAGCTGCGCTGCTATCAGTACCAAACCGGCCAAATCCCCGTGTACCCCTGGAGCGTGCGTATGCCGCATGGCGAGCTCCCGGTGGATTACCTCATCACCCCAGTACGGCAGCCGCACTCTGCCGTTGCCACTTGACCTTGGAGCCTTTTATGGACCTGCAGCCCCAACCTCCCCAGCAACCCCGCCGCCGAATCGTCCTCGAGGCGCTGGCCGCACGCAACGAAAACCAACAATGGGAGGAATTCATCGCGAACATGCTGGTGAAGCTGGAACTCCCGCCTGCCAAGCACGCGGCGGCCGTGGAGCGTTACAAGGAGCTCGCGCGGCACGTAGCGCGGAAGATGGGGGTAGGCGAGACGGACGCCCACGTCGTGGTGCAAGGCTCCATGCGCACGCAGACTACCATCGCTGGCGACGGGCGCGAGGATTTCGACCTGGATATCGTAGTGAAGCTGTGTGGTCCGAAGTTTGAGGGCCTGAAGGAGTCCGGGAAGTTCTTCGAAGACTTCGGCAATGCCTTGAAGGGGTTGCAGGGTGCCGGTGAGCCGGACAGCAAGAATCGGTGCTGGCGTCTTGACTATCCTGGCGAGCCCTTTTACTTCGATGTCACGCCGGCCATCCCGCTGTCCCAGGACATCACCGGCACTGACCTACGCGTCCGGGACCCCAAGACGACCTGGAGTCCATCGAACCCCGAGGAGTTTGCAGACTGGTTCTGCACCATCGCGAACAAACGCTTCGCCTTCCAGGAACTCGTTAAGCGTGGGATGGCCATAGAAGCTCGGACCGTCGTCGACCCGGTACCGCAGACAAAGGTAAGGCTTGATGACGTCCTGCGCAGACTGGTGCAGCTGATGAAGCTTCACCGAGACGGTCACTACAAGGACTTGCCCGAGGAACGTAAGAATGCTCGCCCCATCTCCGTCATCTTGGTGACGCTGGCCGCGCACGCCTACGACGAGATGGTCACGAAGGAGCGGAACAACTATTCTTCGGCGCTGGAGGTGGCCCTGGAAGTCATCAACCGCATGCCGAAGTTCATCGAGCGTATCGAAGGCAAGGGCTACGTATTCAACCCTGCGCTGCGCGGCCCGGTGCGCGGGGAGAATTTCGCCGATCGGTGGAATTCCGGTGACAGGTTGCCCGCACGCGAGTTTGAGCTCTGGCACACGCAACTGGTCACCGACCTTGAGGCGCTGTTCTCTGAGGAATACAACAAGCGCTCGGAACAACGCATCCGCGGTGTCTTCGGCGCGGCCGGCGTTAAAGCCTGGCAAGACACCTGGCCGAAATCGCCCGCAATCCTGAGCGGCTTGCTTTCCACGGCACCGCTGCAAGGCACGCAGCCGAGGGCGCCGCGCGGCACCGGATCGAGGGACACGCTTGCCTGAGCATGCACTAGCACTGACGCCTTTCGAGAAAGCCGCGACCGCGGTCGCGGCCTGGCTGGACGGATCGGGCGCTGCCTACGTTCATCGCACACGACAGCCTGACCCCCGCCGCAAGGTGGCCTCCTGGGATTTCGACCTGCCGCACACGCTGGTCGGCGCCCAGCGCGCCACAATTTACATCACTCGAGACTTCCCGGCAACGCCGCCGCAGGTGCGCTTCGACAAGAGCCTCTGCCTGGTCCTACCGCACATCGAAGAAGACGGACGCTTCTGCCATGGCGTGGAGCCGGACCCCGGTGATTACGACGCTCCAGAAGAAGCGGTACGGACGGTGCTCGAAGGCCTCAAGACCTTTTGGCAAAACTCACAAGAGCCTGGGTGGGTGGTCAGCGAATTCCGACGCGAAAGTCTGTCCTACTGGTTGCGCTTTTGCCTGCAATACAAGCCTGTGCGCGGCGCGCCCGCTGCATCCGCTGTCCGCGTAGCACTGACGGCCCTGGACGGCCCGACCGAAGGACGCCTTGCCGCCTATTACAAGAAGAACGACTCGGTACGCAGCAGTCTTATGGTCAGCACCGTGGGCGGGGCGGACCCGCACGGATTGACGGTTCGTCATGGATGGCCGACCGGCACTATTGTCCGGGGTCGCGCGCTATACATTCCTCTTCCCGGCGAGGCCGCTTGGGGTCCAGCGAATTGGCCTCGCAACCTCCAGCACTTGGAGGATCTCGTCGCACAGGTTACGGACCACACGACGTCGGTGGCGCACTGGATTGAGGCAAACAGGGATGACTCCAAGTGCTTTTTGGTTGTATTGGTGCAAGGCAATGCCGCCTACGGCTACCTGATTTACCCGGCACCGGTCGCTCGACTGACCATCCCCACAGTCATTCCTGTGCCAATTGAACGGGTTGACGCTAACTGGGCGCTGGCGCGAGATCATCGCCTCGACGTGCTGCAGCAGCGCCGCCAGAAGCGCCTTCTGATCCTCGGATGTGGCTCATTGGGCGCACCCGTCGCTGAATTGCTAGCGCGAGCAGGCGTGGGCGAACTGCACTTGGTGGACAAAGAGGCATTCGGTCCCGAGAACTGCGCCCGGCATGTACTGGGGGCAAGCGATATCGGCGAACTTAAGTCCGGCCAATTGGCGAGCAGACTCAGACGCATGGTGCCCGGCATCAACGTCAAGGCGTTCCACGTCCTCGCGGTGGACTGGTTGCGCTATCAATACAAGCCTGGCACGTACGACCTCGTCGTGGACTGCACTGGTGAGAGTTCGGTGCGCGTGGCGCTGGCACAGTTGCGACTTGAGAGCGTGGGCACCGCCCCGGTCGCTCACGCATGGATGGAGCCTTTCTGCGCTGCTGCCCATGTGGTGGTCCTTCAGAATGGCGACGCGTGGCCTGCCGACGACCCTCGACAGAAGGTGAATGTTGCCCAGTGGCCAGATGACACCCGCGTGCAGCTTCCAGCGTGCAACGCCGGCTTCCACCCCTATGGATCCGCAGACGTGTTCCAAGCTGCAGGCTTTGTGGCGGAGCGACTCCTTGCTGCCATCGATGGCAAGTTTGCGGAGTCGGTCATCTGCAGCTGGGTCCGATCAGCACCATTTTTTGAAGCCCTTGGCGTACACGTCAATGTCGGTCCATTGGTGCCGACGCTGGCTTCGGGAATGGACGCGGTGCATCTGACCCGCAAGTACTCGGAAGTTTTCGGCTATGACTAGCGGCGCACTGGTCTACCGCATCCCTGGGGCGACCTGGACTTTGGAACTGCCGGCCGAAGCGCTCGCGACTTTGCAGTCGCATGCTCAGCGACGGTGGTGGTCCAAGGAGGCGGCAGGGCAGCTCTTTTCCAGCGCACCAAGCATGAGCTGCGTGCGAGTTGACGAAGTAAGTAAGCTGCCATCAAAGGCTGCCTCCCGAACTGGCCTGCGCTTGGACATCGCCGCAGTAGTCAGTGAGCGCGAACTGCTCTTCCGGCAAGGGCTGCATTGTCTTGGCTTCTGGCACACTCATCCGGAGCCGATCCCTTCGCCTTCCGCCGACGACATCGCTCTCGCGGCCGAACATGCCGATGCCGATCAGGCAGCATTCGTCGGCCTAGTCTTCGCTATCGTCGGCACATCCAAACCTCCGGAAGGCCTCGGTATATGGGTACATGATGGTGTGAGACTTTGGCGCGCGCACCCGGAAGCGAACGAAGGTTGCGAACCAGTCCTGCTATCCTAAATATCATGAAAGAGCACTACATTTCAGTGGACATTGAGACGTCCGGCCCCATTCCAGGGGAGTACAGCATGCTCTCCCTCGGGGCGTCCACCATCGACGACGAGAAGACGTTTTATACCGAATTCAAGCCGTTGAACAACAACGCGGTCCCAGAAGCACTTGAGGTGACAGGTTTCTCACTTGAGGCTCTTGGGAAGGACGGAGTTGAGCCTGCTGTGGCGATGGCGAACTTTGCCAGTTGGCTGGGCACAACGGTTCCAGCGGGATTCACGCCAGTATTCGTTGGCCTGAACGCGCCCTTCGACTGGAGCTTCGTCAACTACTACTTTGTCCGTCTCTGTGGCGCGAATCCGCTGGGGCACTCTGCCCTGGACATTAAGGCTCTGTACATGGGTGCAACAGGTTGCACCTGGACCCAAGCCACTTCAAGTCAGATGGCTAGGAGACTGAATCCCAAAAAAAGGGGAACGCACAACGCGCTTGATGATGCTCTCTACCAGGCGGAGCTTTTTCGCCTGGTGCGCGGCCTGACACACGATAGTGGCCGCCGAGAGCTGCATTAAAGAGGATCCGATTGGTTCACCCAGTATTGCTCGCGGCAGGCGCTGGCGCTCTTATTGGCTCAGCGATTGTTAAGGTGCTCGACGCCAGACGGAGGCGGCTCGCGGTCCAGCGGGCCTTCTTGGCGTTTAATGAACGCATTAAACACGAGCAGTTCGAAGAGCGCGAGCTACTCAGGGAGCGGCGCGAACTGCTGACTCACAGGCTGATGCAGGCGCTTCCGCTCGAACCGAAGGCTCGGCTTTTCACTCAGGGTAGTTATGCGATGCAGACAGGGGTGAAACCGCTCGATGGCGAGTACGACATTGACATCGGCCTTGAGTTCGACTGCGATGAGAGGAGGTTCGCCAACCCTGTTGAGGCTAAAGGGTTGGTGTACGACTCCTTGCGCAGCGGGAAGAGGCGTGTCGAGATGCGCCGCTCTTGCGTGACAGTTTATTACGCAGGGAGTGCTGGTCTTCCCGCTCACCACGTGGACATTGCTGTCTACGTTAAAAGCGACAGCGGAACGCTTTTGCTTGCTAAAGGCAAGCGGCATTCAGACGCAGAAATGTGCTTTTGGCAACCGTCGAATCCTGAACAACTGACGTCCCTGATTCGGGACAAATTCTCGGGCGCGCAAGTGTCGCAGTTTCGTCGCTGCGTGCGGTACCTTAAGCGTTGGAAGCAAGTCAACTTCCGCAGTCCTGCTCCCTACAGCATTGCTCTCACAATGGCGGCCTATCATTCTTTTCGACCGAACGCAGACCTGTGGCTTGAGGAGGTTGATGACATCGCGGCCCTGCTCGACTTGGTACGAACACTTCTCGGGCAGTTTCAAAGCGGTCGACTTGCCGTAATGCTGCCAGTTCCGCCGGCGCATGACCTACTAGACCTCATGACATCAAACCAGATGCTGGATTTTCACAGCAAGCTTGACGTACTCGAAAAGGCGTTGGCGCTCGCAAGCCAGCAAGATGACATCAGTGTGGCGATTGCAGCGCTTGCGGGCCAGTTCGGCCATGACTTCAAATAGCCTCGTGTGCTTTCGGGAATCGTTGTTCCAAGTCGGCCCGATTCGGCGTCTCCACCTCCACCACGCTACGCTCAGCGCCTGCGGCAGTCGCTCGGCACCCAAAAAATGGCTCAATAAAAACCCCGCACAGAGCAACTGTGCGGGGTTTTTATTGAGCAACTTCAGGCGGTATGCACCCATCAGGCCTTCCAGAACTCCCTCGTAGCAATCCGCGCACCCTCAGCCATAGCCGCCATCTTGGCCCACACAACATCCGGATCAACAGCAGCCTGGCCCACCCAGGTGCCGTAGCCGCAATCGCTGCCGGCGATGACGTTCTCGCGGCCGACGAGGTTGGCGTAGCGGCCTATGCGCTGGGCGATGAGTTCGGGGTGTTCGATGAAGTTGGTTTTTGATTCGAGCACGCCGGGAATGAGCACCTTGCCTTCGGGCAGCTTCACGCTTTCAAACAAAGTCCATTCATGTGCGTGGCGCGGGTTGGCTGCTTCGAACGAGATGTATGAGGGCCTGGCCTTGAAGACCACATCGATGATGTCAGCCAGCGGCACGTCGCAGTGGTGCGGGCCTTCGTAGTTGCCCCAGCACAGGTGCATGCGCAGCTGCTCGGGCGGGATGTTGGCCACCGCGTGGTTCAGCACCTCAATATTGAGCTGGGCGTTCTTGCGAAACTCCTTCACGGGCAGGTCGGCAAACTGGATGTGCCGGCCCATGGCGAGGTCGGGGCAATCGAGCTGCAGCACAAAACCTGCCTTGGCCACCGCTTCGTACTCGGGCCGCATGGCCTCGGCGATGGCGTAGAGATAAGTCTCGCGGTCCTTGTAGTGCTGGTTGGCAAAGAACAGGCCTACAACACCGGGCGAGGCGGCGCTCATGAAGCCTTCTTCTGACTTGACCTTGCCCAGCGCGTCTTTCAGGTTCTGTGCATCCGTCACGGCGGCTTTGGCGTCGCGCACCGTGATATCGCCGGTGCAGGCAGGCGTCTTGCGGCGTGAGCGGCCGGGGTCACCGAAGACCTTGCGCTCAAGCACGGGGAAGTCGTTCAAATCCTGGTATTTGAACGAGTTGCTCTCGCCGCCAAAGCCGTCGAGCCTGTCCTTGATGTAGGTGGCGTAGCTGGGCTTGCTCATCTCGCCGTCGTTGATGATGTCGACACCGGCTTGGGCCTGCTTGCCCACCACCTCGGCCACGGCAGCGCGGATGCGCGCATCCAGGGCAGCAGGGTCTACCGGCACCCCTTCTTCCTTGGCGAACATCATCTTGATGAGGTCATCGGGCCTGGGCAGGCTGCCGGTGTGGGTGGTGAGAAAACGTTCGGTGCTGCGCTTCATGTCTTGTCTCCTTGTTGTTGGGGTAGCTTGCCTGAACAGTGTACGTAAGGCGCGGCCACGCGCTTTTTGTAGAAGCGGTTTCAGGCAATGACGGGCACCGTCCTACACCGCCTTGCCCATGACGGCCCCAGCATGGGTTTCCGTGCAGGACTTCAGTTGAAGGAAGTTCATGGTGCCACGGGTAACCACACCTGAAAAACATCGAATGACCCGCCAGACCGGCGCAAGGAGCAAAAAATGAAACCAGACTCAACCCCCGAATACATCGGCCTTCGCGAAACGCTGCAACGCCTGAAGGCCGCGCCCGTGCCTGACCAGTCCGCCATTGACCGCGTGATTGATGAGCTTGAGCAGGTGCAGCTGCGCATCAAGAATGAACAGACGGGCATCAAGGGCAACAACCCCAACGAGTGAACCTGCGGGCAGTCGGCGCATGGACTACAACGGCTGGCGTGCAAGCCTGACGCAGCCGTACAGGGCTTGAAGCCAATATCGCATTTCCCCTAACCACCCACGGAGAAACGACGATGGCAAGCACTGCAAAAACAGCAGCAAAAAAGACCGCCCCCGCGAAAAAAGCAGCCAGTGCCAAACCGCAGGACGCTATTGCAATGCTCAGGGCCGATCACAAAAAAGTGAGCGGCCTGTTTGAAGAGTATGAAAAGACAAACTCGGCCGCAAAGAAGTTCAAGCTGACGAACGAGATATGTACCGAGCTCACGGTGCATGCCGAGGTAGAAGAGGAAATCTTCTACCCCGCTGTCAAGGCCGCCCTGAAAGACAAGGAGCTGGTGCCTGAAGCGACGGTGGAACACGCCACGCTGAAAGACCTGATCGCCCAGGTGAAGGACAAGCAGCCTGACGGCGAGATGTTTGACGCAAAGATTAAGGTGATGTCTGAATACGTGAAGCACCACGTCAAGGAAGAACAGAACGAGATGTTCCCCAAGGCGCGCAACACCAAACTCGACATGGTGGCGCTGGGTGAACAGATGCTTGCACGCAAGCAGCAGTTGCTGGGCGCCGCACCCTGAAGCTTCGCGGCAGGCATGCTGCGGAAACAAAAAAGGCCAGTATTGACTGGCCTTTTTTTACGCGCGTTGAAGGCTAGCGGGTCTGCCAGTCGGAATCCTGTTCGGTGATAAGGCCCATGGTCTCCATGCTTCCGAGATTGGCCGCGTGCTTTTTGCAGAACTCGACGAGTTTTTCGACGTCCTGCGACTTGTCGAACACCTCGTCTGCGCCCAGCTGGCGGCAGTGGTCCAGCACGCGCTGCTGGCCGTAGCTGGTCAGCACCACCACCTTCTGGCGTGGAGACCGCGACTGCACTTCCTTGAGCACACCAAAGCCTGTGCCTATGCCCAGAAACAGATCCACTATCGCCAGGTCCCAATTGCCGTCATTGGCGCTTAACCATTCCCTGGCATCTGCTTCACTCGCTGCAACGCCTACAAAGCGCAGGGGTGCGATTTCTTCCATCGCGTCGATAAGGGTGTCACGAATGTCCTCCCGGTCTTCTACCAGGAATGTGCTTAAAACCATAAAACTACATATTTGTTCACTTGTTATTAACTTAGGTTGTATGAGGCGCTGGCCAAGTGGGTGGTTGTAGACCAAAGGCGTAGGTGAAGTCTGACCGGAACCCGAAAACAGACATGCGCTTGGCTATAGAGGAGGTTCGTCCGCAACAAGGCCGTGGTCCTGCATGAAGCCGACGTAGGCCGCGTGCAGCTCGCAGTAGTTGATCAGGTTTTCGATATCAAGGCTTTTGTCGAAAATCTCGTCGGCACCCAGATCGCGGCAGAACCGCAATATTCTTGAGTTGATATATCCGGTAAGCACCACGACCTTTTGCATGGGGCTGCGTGACTGGCAGGCCTTCAGTACGCCCAGCCCACTGCCGTTGGGCAGCCGCAGGTCGACAATCGCCAGGCTCCACTTGCCTTCATGGCTCTGCAGCCATTGCCTGGCCGAGGTTTCGTCACTGACGATGCCCAGAAAACGAAAAGACGTGAGCGCCTCTACTGCTTCGACAAGCACGTGGCATGTGTCCTCGTTGTCTTCAACCAGAAAGGCGTTGAGCGTTGCGGTACCCGTCATGGCCACAGGGGCGGCGCATCTGTCCGGGTCACCGGCTGAGAGTCAAGGGGCGGAGGAATGTCGCGCGACGTGCCGTCGTCTTCAAGCGCGCTGACCTCAACCTTCATCTCGTCTACTTTCAGCGGTGTGCCGCCGTAGTCGGAAATAAAGGCCACGTCCGCAGCGTCCCGCCCGTAAGCCATCACGATGCGGCCGCCCACGGGGCGCTCTTGCGTGGCGTCGAAGGTATACCAGCGCCCACCCACAAAGGCTTCAAACCAGGCGTGCAAATCCATGGGGTCGAGTTTGTGCAGGTAGCCGACCACAATGCGTGCCGGTATCTGCAGGCTGCGGCAAAGGGCGATGCCCACATGCGAGAAATCGCGGCACACGCCGGCGCCGTGGTTCAGCGTGTCCATCGCATCGGTGGTGGCTTCGCTCACACCGTATTTGTACTCAAGATTCTGGTGAATCCAGCTGCGGATTTTCTCGACCTGAGCATAACCGGCGGGTGCGTCACCCACAATCTCGTGCGCCCGCTCGGCCATCTTGTCTGAGGGGCAATAGCGGCTTTGCAGCAAATACAGCAGGGCGTCGTCGGGTAGCAGTTCTATGGGCGTGGCGGGTGCATCAGGCGCAACGGCTATCTGTGCCTCGACCGCCATGGTCACTTCAACGGCGATGTGCATCTCGCCGCGTGGCACGACCAGGCGCTGGCACAGGTTGCCGTAGCTGTCGACATATTCGGTGGTGGGCACCCAGGGCTGCAGCTCGTAACGGTCGCTGATGATCCATTGCGCAGCGCCGCTGCGGGGGCGCAGCATGGCGACAAGAGGCGTATCGACCGCAGCGGTGACGGTCATGGTGCAGGAGGCTTTGAGTTTCATTTGAGAGTGTCGGGATTGATGGCGGGACAACAGGCGTAAAAAGCCAAGCGTAGGCTGGCGGCTTGTGGCGGCGTGTAGGCCGTTGGCCGGGCCTGCTGCAAGCCAAAACTTGAAAAGACGCCCAATTCCCTGCGCTTGCCGGGGTTAATGCCGGGCTGTAAACTCACGCAACATGATAAGTTACATGAAATCAAAAGGCCGCCTGTCGGCCGTACTGCACGCCATGCTGCACATGTCCGGGCGCGGCGCGCCCATGACCTCAGAGGCGCTGGCCGAATGCCTGCACACCAACGCCGTGGTGGTGCGCCGCATGATGGCCGGCCTGCGCGACGCGGGCTTCGTCGTGTCGGAGCGCGGCCACGGCGGCGGTTGGGTGCTGGCGCGTGACCTCTCGACAGTGACGCTGCTCGACGTGCAGATGGCCGTGGCCGATCCCACCGCTGATGCGCCCGCCGCACTGGCCGAATGCCTTGTCGAACGCGCAGTGCACAAGGCGCTCGATGCCAGCCTGCATGAGGCGACAGAGCTGTTGAACAAACGCCTGGCTCAGGTCACGCTGGCCGATCTTGCAGAAGATTTTCATGAGGGCATGCGCGCCTGGCAGGCGGCGCACCCCGGCCACGTGCACGGCACGCCACACGCAAAGGATTGATATGGTTTATGACGCGATCATCATCGGCGGCAGTTTTTCAGGCATGGCCGCAGCGCTGCAACTGGCACGCGCCAGGCGCAAGGTTCTGGTGCTTGACGCCGGCCAGCCACGCAACCGCTTTGCCGCCCATTCGCACGGCGTGCTGGCGCAGGACGGCCGCGCCGGCAGCGACATCCTTCTGGATGCGGTCGCACAGCTCAAGGCTTACCCGACAGCGCAGATCTACCGCTGCAACGCGACGGCCGTTTCGCGTGAAGGCGGCGAGCTGGTCGTCGAGGTCGACGGCGGTGCGCGCTGGTTTACCGGCAGGCGGGTGCTGCTGGCCACCGGCGTGCGTGACGAGCTGCCACCCATACCCGGGCTGCGCGAACGGTGGGGCGTGACGGTGATGCATTGCCCGTATTGCCACGGCTATGAACTTGATGCCGGCGCGATCGGTGTGCTGGGGGTGAGCCCGCTCTCGGTTCACCAGGCCCTGCTGGTGTCGGACTGGGGGGATGTAACCTTCTTCACCGACGGCAAGCTGAACCCGGATGCCGATGAGCGCGACATGCTCGCGCGCCGCAAGGTGAAGATCGAACCCATGGGCGTTGCCGCGATAGAAGGCGATGCCGGTGATGCGCTGGATGTGAGGCTGCTTGATGGGCGGCGCGTAACCCTGCGTGGCCTGTTCGTCGGCAGCCGCGTCGAGGTGGCCAGTACGCTGGCCGAAGGGCTGGGCTGCGATATTGAGGAGACACCGCAGGGCCACATCATCAAAACCGGCCCCGACAAACAGACCACGGTGCCGGGCGTCTATGCCGCCGGCGACACCGGCCAGATGATGCAGAGCATCACCATGGCCATGAGCGACGGTGTGTTTGCGGGCATCAACATGCACCGGTCGTTGATCTGGGAAGAGGCGAATGGGGAGTATGTGGCGGCTTGAGGCTACTGCTCTCAAACCGGATTTTGTTTCGTCCGTCGTTCATTTGAGGTTTTTGCCCTTCACGTAGAAGCCGGGGGGTGCCCGGCGGCCTTTTTTTCCCGGACTCGATCCGGGATCCATCCCCGCTTCGTTCACCATGGATTGTGGGTCAAGCCCGCAATGACAGACAACGGAGACTGGAATTTGTCTTCTGTTTATTTCTCACCACCGACGTAATCGAGCACCGCAGGTTGCCCCGTAGCGAAGCCGCCGGGCTACCCCCGGCCTGCTCGTGAAGGGCACACCGCATGAACCACGCCGTGCATCACGACTCAACCTCGCATCAACAGGCTGGCGGCCAGGCCGATCAGTGCGCAGGCGCCGAGCAGGGGCATCACCCCTACCTTGAAGCGGAACAGTGCAATGGCTGCGCCTGCGGCGATCAGTGCCGACACGGCGTCGAAGCGCCCGCCAAAGCCCTGCGGCCAGAACACGTGGTACGCGAAGAACATGGCCAGGTTGAGGATGACACCCACCACTGCTGCCGTGATGGCCGTGAGCGGTGCGGTGAACTTGAGCTTGCCGTGGGTTGACTCGATCAGCGGGCCGCCGGCGAGGATGAAGATGAACGATGGCAGGAAGGTGAAGAAGGTCACCACGGCGGCGGCGACAGTGCCTGCCATGAAGAGTGCGTTGGGGCCAAAGACCTGAGCGCTCCAGCCGCCGAGGAAGCCGACAAAAGTCACCACCATGATGAGCGGCCCGGGTGTGGTCTCGCCCAGCGCCAGGCCGTCAATCATCTGCGCACCTGTCAGCCAGTGGTGGTGTTCAACAGCGCCCTGGTACACGTAAGGCAGCACGGCATAGGCACCGCCAAAGGTCAGCAGCGCGGCCTTGGTGAAAAACCAGCCCAGTTGCGTGAAGGTGCCTTTCACGCCATACAGGGCAACCAGCACAGCCATGGCAACCAGCCAGAGCCCTATGCCCACTCCCAGCACCTTCAGCAGGTTGCTTCGGGAGAACAGCGCGTGGACCGGTGTCGGCGTGTCGTCGTCGATCAGCGCTGGCCCATAAGCCTGGGCTGCAGCGCCGTGACCGCCACCCGCCGAGAACACACCGGGTGCGATGCGCGCGCCGAAGTGGCCGATGAGTGCAGCGGCGATCACGATGAGCGGAAAAGGTGCGTCAAATGCAAAGATGGCGACAAAGGCCGCGGCGGCGATGCCCCACATCCAGCGATTCTTGAGCGCGCGGCTGCCTATGCGGTGCGCGGCATGCAGCACCAGCGCGGTGACAGCGGGCTTGATGCCGTAGAAGATGCCGCTGACGGCAGGCACATCGCCAAAGCGCAGGTAGACCCACGACAGCGCAACAAGAATGAAGAAGGAGGGCAGCACAAACAGCGCACCCGCCACAATGCCGCCCCAGGTGCGGTGCATGAGCCAGCCGATGTAGGTGGCGAGTTGTTGCGCCTCGGGGCCGGGCAGCAGCATGCAGTAGTTGAGCGCATGCAGAAAGCGTTTTTCACTGATCCAGCGGCGGCGCTCGACCAGCTCGGTGTGCATGATGGCAATTTGACCCGCAGGGCCGCCGAAGCTGATGAAGCCCAGCTTGAGCCAGAAGCGAAAGGCTTCGGCAAACGAGACGGGTTGGGGTGGGGATGCTGGTGAGGAAGGCGTGACGGTGTCCATGGAAAAGTCCACTGAAAGTTATCAGCACTTGGACGGGACACCGTCTACCTCTTGCGCAGCCTGCAACTGCGCTTTGGTCGGGAGGCTGGTTTCCCGATTTCGGGATCGTAGCAGAGGGGCTTTGATGAAAGGCTGTGCCCTTCACGTCGAAGCCGGGGGTTGCCCGGCGGCAAGTCACTTTCTTTTGCTTCGCCAAAAGAAAAGTAACCAAAGAAAAGTCGACCCGACGTCTGGGAAGTTTTTGGGGTCAGAGCCCAAATTCACCGAGCCTTTGGCTCGCCCTTCGGGTGCAGTGCATTTGCACTGCAGTGAAATTGGTGTCTGACCCCAATAACTTAACCTGCGCTGCTCGACTCCGGCGGCAGTCCAAACAACTCGCCTGCGGCTCAAACAGGTTTGGCCTGACCTTCCGCCTCCGTCTGCGCTGCTCGGCCCAGCCTCAACGGGGTGGGGAGTGAATTCGGGTTCGGATTCGGGGCGTTCCTTCTGTCATCCCGGACTCGATCCGGGATCCATCCCCGCTGCGTTCGAGATGGATTGCGGATCGAGTCCGCAATGACAGACAGCGGAGATTGGTATCAGTGTTGGATTCCTGCCTTCATCTCCCAATCCCTTGGAGAGGAGCCGAGAAGCGCAGGGCCAGACGGATCAGGGCTGAAACTTGTCTGAGCCGCAGGCGAGTTGTTTCAGACCCCGGCTGGACCGAGCATCGCAGGGTGCCCCGCAGGGGACGACGAACAGGGTCGCCTTTTCTTTTGGTTACTTTGCTTTTGGCGAAGCAAAAGAAAAGTGCCTCGCCCGCCGGGGCGAGACCCGGCTTCTGCCTGAAGGGCAAGGCGCTCGATAAACGCGGCAGCGCAGGGCGTTGCAGCCTAAGCCGCTGCAGTCTCAACCTGCGGCCGGTCTTCCTTCCCATCCGGATGCTTCGCAAACCGCGCAGGATCACGCCCATGCGTGGGTGCGTAGTCACCCCAGGGCCAGCCGCCGAATTGCGTGCGTTGGTACTCCTGCATGGTCTGCACGATCTCGGCCTGGCTGTTCATCACAAACGGGCCGTACTGCACCACGGGCTCGCCAATCGGTTTGCCCTGCAGCACCAGAAATTCACTGACCGTGTCGCCGTTGACCAGTTCGACCGCCACATCGGCCTGCAACTGGATGGCGCCGCTGCTGTTGACGGCCTGGCCAGCAACCGTGACCGACTTGCCCTTGAAGAAATACAGCACGCGATTCGTGCCTTTCAATGCGGCGGGCAATGTCCATTTGGCGCCGGGTTCCATGCGCAGCGTCCAGATGGCGAGGTCGGCATGCTCGCGTGCGGCCCATGAATCGGGCGGCGGTGCGAGCGGGTCAATCGCTTCATTGCCGGCTTTCAGTTTGCCCGCGACGACGGACACGTGGGTGGCGCGGCCCTGCTCGTCTTTGGCAACGGTGTCGGGAATGTCTTCGGCCCAGAACATCTTGAAGTGCGGCGGCGCCATCTTCGACACGGCAGGCAGGTTCAGCCAGATCTGGAACATCTCCATGCGGTTGTCGGTGTCTTCTTTCAGCAGGGGGAACATCTCTGCATGCACGATGCCGCGGCCTGCAGTCAGCCACTGCACATCGCCCTGGCCGAAACGTGCGATGGCGCCCAGCGAGTCAGAGTGGTCGATCAAACCCTTGCGCACGATGCTGACGGTTTCAAACCCCCGGTGCGGGTGACCGGGAAAGCCGGGCACGGTCTGGCCGTGGTACATGCTCCATCCGTCCTTGCGGCTGAAATCCTGGCCGATGTCGCGGCCGGCCAGCGAGGCCTTGGGGCTCATGTCGGCATTGGCTTCGGGGTAGGCGTCGTCGTGGTAGACGCAGAACAGGAAAGGGTCCAGCGTCTCCCAGCGGGGGCCGAGCGGCTTGATGTTGAGGATGGGGCTGGCGGTGGACATGGTGGGCCTTTCTGGTCTTTATGCTGTTCCCCGGCTGGATCTGGCCGGGCTTTCAAACAAAGCATGTAAGGGTAACCGGATCGGCTTTCAAGCGCATGGCATGGGGGTTTGGCACGCCAAGGACACGTGGGCCTGCCCTGACGATAATCATCAGGAGCAGCAGCTGGCCATACCGCCCCGCAACGCACCGAATGAGTGCCGCAGGAGACACATGAACATTTTTCGCAACGCCCTGGCCATCGCACGCATGGAGGCAGAACTGTTCAGCCGCTTCCCCAGGCTGCGCGTGTCGGTCATCGGCATCCTGGTGATCCCTGCGCTGTATGCGCTGATTTACCTCTCAAGCGTCTGGGACCCGGCCGGGCGCACGGCGTCGCTGCCGGCCACCATCATCAACCTCGACGCGGGCATCAACTACGGCGGCCAGCAGGTCAACCTCGGGCGTGAGCTGACCGACACATTGCAAAACAAGCAGGCCTTCGGTTTCCGTGTCGAGACCGATGAAGTGGCGGCCCGCAAGGCGGTGCGGCAGGGCCGCTCGGCGTTTGCGCTCATCATTCCGAAAGACTTCAGCGCCAACGCAGTGCCCGGGCTGCACTCCGGCAGCGGCAAGCTGGTGGTGTATGCGTCTGAGGGCGACAACTACACCGGCGCGGGCCTGGCTCGGCGCTTTGCCGCAGAGCTGGGCCACCAGGTCAATGAAACCCTGAATGAAAAACGCTGGGCCATTGTGCTGGGTGCCACCGCCAATGCGGGTGAAAGCGTGGTCAAGCTGCGCGATGGCGTGGGCCGGTTGCGCACCGGCGCGCAGGCCGTTGAAGCCGGGCTGGTGCAGGCGCATACCGGCTCGGGCAAGCTGGCCACGGGCGGCGAACAACTGGCCGCAGGCGTGGGCCAGTTAACTGGTGGCGTCAAACAGCTGGGCGCGGGCATTCGCACCATGGATGCCAAAAAACCAAAGCCGCAGGATCTGCAGGCGCTCAAGAGCGGTGCAGCCAGCGTGGCCGCCGGGCATGCCGAACTGGGCAAGGGCCTGGACGAGTTGCATACCGGCGCACAAAAGCTCACAGACGGCGTAGGCCAGCTGCGTGACGAAACCAGTTCCATCCCGCTGGTGGGTGGCCGCATTTCTGCCGGCGCAGGGCAACTCGCCGATGGCGGCGCGCAGTTGACGGCCGGGCTGCAGTCTGCGCGCAACGGCGAGACAAAACTGGCTGAGGGCTCGCAACGCGTGGCGACCGGCGTGGCCGCCCTGACCGACGGCGTGGGCGAGCTGGGCAACGGCATTTCAACCATGGCCGCAGCACTGCCTGCAGATGCAAAACTCGATGAACTGGCGGCGGGCAGCACTGCACTGGCCAAAGGTACGCAAGACCTGCGCGGTGGCCTGGGCAAGCTGCGTGACGGCTCGCAGCAACTGTCAGCCGGGCTTGAGTTGTTGTCGAGTTCATTGCCCACGCAAATCCAGTCAATGGAAGGCAGCCCGCGCGGCCTGGCGTCATCGGTCGAGCCGGTGATGGAAATTGACGCGCCTGTGGCCAACAATGGCGCGGGTTTTGCGCCCAACTTTGTGCCGGTGGCGCTGTGGCTCGGTGCGGTGATGACGGCCTTCATCTTTCACCTGCGGCGCCTGCCCGAGGCGGCACAGGGTCATACGCGTTTCGCGCAGATCCTCGGCAAGCTGGCCATACCTTCGGCCATCGTGCTGGGCCAGGCGCTGGTCATCTTGCTGATGCTACTGTTCATCCTCAACATTCGCGTGATCCACCTGCCGGGGCTGGCGCTGACGCTGGCCTTGTCATCACTGACCTTCATGCTCATCATCGTGGTGCTCACCCGCGCTTTTGGTGATGCGGGCAAGGCCGTCGCGCTCATCCTGCTGATACTGCAGCTGTCATCAGGTGGCGGAATCTTGCCGGTAGAGCTGAGTGGCGCGTTCTTCCAGAGCATCAACCCGTGGCTGCCGTTTACCTGGGTGGTGCGTGCGGTGCGGGCCAGCATGTTCGGCGCCTATGACAACCAGTGGCTCAGTTTGAGCGCGGTGATTGCCTGCGCAGCGGCTATAGGCCTGGTCGCCGCAACCTTTGTGGGCCGCTGGCGTTTTGTTGCGCCTGACGAGTACCGGCCTGCGATAGATCTTTAAGGCGCTGGATATCAGGGCCTGCGGAAAGAATAAGACTGCCGCGACCAGTACACCGAGGTCAGCCGGTCCAGCCGCACCTCGCCGCCGGTGGAGGGCGCATGCACAAAACGGTTCTCACCCACATAGATGCCGGCATGCGTGGCGACGCCGTTTTGCACAAACACCACCAGGTCGCCGGCGCGCGCAGCCGTTGCGGGCACGGACTGACCCCAGTTGGTGAGCGCGGCCACTGTACGCGGTGAGGCGATGCTGGCCTGGGTTTTGTAGACGTAGCCTATGAGCCCGCTGCAGTCGAAACCCGAGGCCGGTGTGTTACCGCCATAGCGGTAGGGCGTGCCGACCAGGCTGATGGCGTAGAGGGTGACGCCACTGGCTTCTTCGGCCGACAGGCGCGGCGGTGCGGAAGGGTAGGAAGAAAAACCCGGCGATGTGGCGCAGCCCGCAAGCACGAGTAGCGATGCGAACACAAACGCGGCACCGCCGGCCCGTCGTGAGCTGTGAAAGCCGCAGGTAGCGGAGGGCCGAAACGTCATGAGGCGCAGCATACCCGCATCGCGGCCTGCTGCGCACCTCCTGCTTATTCGGGGCTTTCTTTCGGGAAGAAGTGCGCGTAGGGCTCGGCCTCTTTCAGTACTCGCACAAACGATGGTCGCTCAAGCAGGCGGCGGTGGTAGGCCTGCAGGCCGGGCAGGCTGTCAGGTATCGGCGCTACCCGGGCGGCGTAGTAGAGGGCCGGGGACGCAGCGCAGTCGGCCATGCTGAAACTGTCATTCACGGCCCACAGCCTGCCGGCCATGTGGCGGTCGACGATGCCGTAGGCGGTAGCCAGCGACTTGCGGGCCTGCGCAACACCGTAGGGGTCGTGCTGGCCGGGCGGCCGGATGCGGTCGGTCACGATCTTCTGCATCGGCTCGTGGATGTAGTGGTCGAAGAAGCGATCCCAGAGCCGCACCTGCAGCGCGAGGCCGGGCGCGCGAGGCAGCAAGGCATCGCCGCCCTTCGCCTTGCCGGCGATGTACTCGATGATGACGCTCGACTCGGGAATCATTTGCCCGGCAGCGCGGTCGGCCAGCACCGGGAACTTGCCTATCGGCCAGATGGCGTAAAAGTCATTGCGCGATTTCTCGTCGCCCAGGTCGACCACCGTACTGCTGAAGGGCGTGCCGGTTTCGTACAGCGCGCTCAGCACCTTCTGGCAGTACGAGGCGAAGGGGTGGCAGTAAAGGTGCAGGTCCATGGCTTATTTTTTAACGCGTTTGTAGGTGGCCGTCATGAAGCGCTTCCACTGGCCATCGGGGCCGGGTGTTTGCGAATGCAGCGTGCGCTCGTCAGGGCTGATGATGGTGATGACATCCTGGTAGCGCGCCGTGCTGCCGTCGCCCTTGAAGCTTGGACCCTCGGTGTTCAGCGTCAGCACTTTTCTTGCGGCATCAAGTTCGCCTTCGTAGAAGAACATGCCTGTCATCATGGAGCCGGCCCAGCTGCCGACAAACTTTTTCTTCGCGTCGTCATAGCCCAGCGTCATCAGCATGGTGCCGGTGCCGCCGCCGGGTATTTCGCCGGTGCCTTCACCGACGACAAACAAATCGCCCAGTGCGCGGGCATGCTCGGTGCCTGTGGTTTTGGCCTGTGGCATGCCGGGGCCCATGTCGCATTCGCCGGTCATTGTCCAGTCGCCCAGCAACTGCTTGAGCCATTCGTGTTCGGGGGTGGGTTTTACTGCTTCCATTTTTGGTCTCCGGTTCAGGTCGGGTTAATTATTTAGCCGGCATTTCAGAGGTCAGGTTGACCATCCACGACACGCCGAACTTGTCGGCCACCATGCCGAACAGCGGCGAGAAAAATGTTTTGCTCAGCGGCATGTTGACGGTGCCGCCTTCTGACAGCGCTGTGAAGATTTTCTTCGCTTCGGCTTCACTTGTGGGGTTGAGCGAGAGTGTGATGCCCTTGAATTCCGGCTTGCCGGATGCCATGCCGTCGGAACCCATGACTTCCGTCTCGCCAATTTTGAAGCTGGCGTGCATGACGCTCTCAGGCGGGATGTTGGCGGCGTTTGGGCCGCAGCCGTCGCTGGCGGATTGCGGCTCGGGGTTGTCTTTGTAGCGCATCAGCATGGTGACTTCTGCCTTGAGCGCTGTCTTGTAGAAGTTGACGGCCTCTTCGCAGCGGCCTTCGAAAAAGATGTAGGGCTGGACTTGCATGATGTGCTCCTTGGGTTGCGGGTTTGCTCTGGATTTGAAAGTAATCAGGCCGGCTGGGGCGTGGCTTGCTGTGGGGCGGCGTGCGCGGGGTTCATCCACATCACGCCCCACAGGTGTCCGTCGGGGTCTTCGAAATCATGCTCGTACATGAAGCCGTGGTCCTGCGGGTTGTTCAGCGTACTGCCACCGGCGGCAATGGCTTTTTTCACCATCGCGTCGACTTCTTCGCGGCTGTTCTGCGACAGTGAAATCAGGGCCGCCGCAGTGGTTCTGGCGTCCGGCACCGGCCTGGGCGAGAAGGTCTTGAAGAAGGGCTCGGCCATCAGCATCACATAGCTGGCGCCTTCGTTGACGATCATGCAGGCGGCCTTCTCGTTGCTGAACTGCGCGTTGAATTTGAAACCGAGCGCGGTGAAGAAGGCGACGGTTTTGTTCAGGTCCTTCACCGGCAGGCTGACGTACATCTGTGTCGGCATGGTGGCTCCTTTTAAAGATCAGCGGTTGTCGTGCGCGTCCTGCAGCTTCTGGATGTCGAATTTGGTCATCTTCATCATGGCCTGCATGACGCGGTCAGCCGCTGCGGGGTCCTTGTCGTTCCTGGTCATCAGCTTGCTCAGGATGCCGGGGACGATTTGCCAGGTGATGCCGAACTTGTCCTGCAACCAGCCGCACTGCTTTTGCTGGCCGCCTTCAGAAAGCCGCGTCCACAGGTGGTCGATTTCTTCCTGCGTCTTGCAGTCGACAAACAGCGATACACCACCGCCGCCAAAACCGAAGTCAGCGCCCGCATTGAGCACCATGAAGGTCTGGCCTTCGATCTCGAAGGTGCCGGTCATGAAGGTGCCCTCGGGCAGGTGGGCACCCTTGAAGTAACGGCGGGTGTGGCCGACCTTGGCGCCCTTGAACACCGAGGTGTAGAAGTTCAGGGCCTCTTCGGCCTGGTCCTTGAAGGTCAGGAAGGTGGTGATTTTCTGCATGGATGGCTCCTTTGCTGTGATTCGGCTTTTTGGATGGTCTACCCGATGACGACGAACGGGGTTGGGGTTTATCGACATGATGACTACAAATAATTCTTGGGAAGCGTAACGATCGGTAAGGCTGGGTTGGGTTGATGTTGTGTCCTTCACGACCAGGCCGGGCTACCCCCGGCTTCTACGTGAAGGGCACAGCACTCCCTTCCATCAGCTATCCTGCCCAAATGCCCGCTCTGCCAATCGATTTCTCGGCGACCTCGGAAGCAGTCGCCCACCAGCTCATAGGCATGACCGTCCTGATCGACGGCGTCGGCGGCGTCATCGTCGAGACCGAGGCTTACGACCAGACCGACCCGGCTTCGCACACCTTCGGCGGGCAGACGCCACGCAACGCGTCCATGTTCGGGCCGCCGGGGCGGGCCTACGTCTACCGCTCCTACGGCATTCACTGGTGCCTGAATTTTGTTTGCCGTGAGCCCGGCCACGGCGCCGGGGTGCTGATACGGGCGATGGAGCCTACGCACGGGCTGGAGCGCATGCGGGAGCGGCGCGGGCTCACCGACATTCGCCTGCTGTGCGCCGGCCCGGGGCGGGTGGGGCAGGCGCTGGCGATTGACGGCAGCTTCAACCATATGCGCCTTGACCGGAGGCCTTTCAAACTGGTGAGCCATCCGGATGCCGCGCCTGTGCGTGTGCTCACCGGGCCGCGCATCGGCATCACCAAGGCGGCGGATGTGCCCTGGCGCTTCGGGCTGGAAGGTTCGGGCTTTCTGAGCCGCCGGTTCTAGGCGGGATGGCAGTGTTTTTACTATCTAATTGATAGCTAGTCACGCTCGTATCTATTGGTCTGCAGCCGTTTTAAGGGTCAAAAAAGGCCTGTTTTTGGCGTTTTTCCGGCTTGGGACAGTGCCTGGGCGGGCCAGACAGCCCAAAATGTAAAGTCGACTTTACATCTGGCGTCGGCGCCTTATTCCGGCTGAATCCCGCCAGCCTGGATGGCCTTGCGTGTGCGCTCGATGTCTTTGGTGAGGTAGCTGCGGAAGTCCTGCGCGCTGCCGGCGGCGGGGACAGCACCATTGGACTCGAACGAATCGCGCAACGCCTTTTGCTGCAGCGCTACCGCCAGCGCCTTGCGCAGGGTGTCGGTAACCTGCGGCGGCAAACCCCTGGGCGCCATCAGGCCAATCCAGCCCGAAAATTCAAAGCCCGGCACGGTGTCTGCAATTGAGGGCGCGCCCGGAATCGGGTGGGCGTCCTGCGCCATGCTGTGGCCAAGCAGGCGCAAGCGGCCCGACGACACCAGCCCAAGCGCGGCGGGTGCGGGCGTCAGCACCCAGTCGGTCTCGCCCGACACGACGGATGCCACGCCTGCGCTGCCGCTTTTGTAGGGCACGTGCAGCGACTCAAACCCGGCTGCGTTCTGGAAAGCCAGGCCCGCCAGGTGACTGGCTGAGCCTATGCCGGCAGACGCCATATTGGTCTTGCCGCCTTTTGATTTGGCATACGCAATCAGGTCTGCCGTGTTCTTGACGTTCAGGCTGGGCGTGCAGACCAGCACGTTGGGCAGCAGGGCGATCAGCGAGACAAAGTCAAAGTCGTTGAGTGGTTTGTAGGTCACGGCTTTCTGCAGCAGCGGCGCGACGGTGATGGAACTGCTGGACGCCACGATGAGCGAGTAGCCATCTGGCGCAGAGGTCTTGCCGGTCTCGATGCCGATGGCGCCCGCCGCGCCGGCCTTGTTGTCGACGACGATGGCCTGGCCCAGCGGCTGCGTCATCTGGTTGGCGACGATGCGGCCTATCGTGTCCACACTGCTGCCCGCCGCATTCGGCACGATGAACTTGACGGGACGTTGCGGCCACGCCAATTGTGCGAATGAGTGCAGGGGCGAGGTCGCTGCAATGGCGGCCAGCAGTGCGGTGAAGTCACGGCGTGAAATTGCACAGGTATTGCTGGTCATGGTTGTCTCGGTTTACAGTAATTCATCAGTTGCGGTACCCGCGTTGGCAAGCGCCAGCGCGGGACCGGCTTTGCCGGGCCGCAGGTGGCGTCCCCTGCAAGGGGAGGGGAGGCTACACGCAGTGAGCCTCAGCAGGGGTGTGCTTATAACGCCAGCAGGCGTGCGGCATTGCCACCCGTTACGGCTTTCAGATCAGCGCCTTCAAGCCCGCAGCTCTTCAGCCAGCCCACGGGGTCTGCTTCACCCACAGGGTAGTCGCTGCCCATCACCAGCCTGTCAACGCCGATGCGCTCTTTCAGCACCTGCAGCACCTGCGGGTCGTAGACCGTGGTCTCGTAATAGAAGGAGCGCAAAAAATCACCGGGCTTGATGCCGCCGGTGTTGCGCACCGTGTCGGGCCGGTTCAGCGTATTGCGGTCAACGCGACCCAGGTAATGCGGAAAGTAACCGCCGCCATGCGCCATCACCACTTTCAGCGCCGGGAACTTCGTCATCACGCCTTCGTAAATCATCGAGGCCATGCATTTGGTTTCTTCAATCGACTGGCCCAAAGAATTCCACAGCGCGTACTGCTGGAACCACGGGTCGCGCGCGCCCTCGGGGTGAATCCACGCGGTGATGTTGTGCTTTTCAACTGCCTCCCAGAACGCGTGGTATGGCGGCGCACCGACGTACACGCCGTTGTAGCTTGACGCGACATTCGCTACGCGAAGGCCCATGGCGATGCAGCGTTCAAACTCCTGCATGGCCGCCGCGGGGTCCTGCAGCGGCAACACGAAGCTGCCTACGAAACGCGTGGGGTGGTCGGCCTGCCAGCGCGCGGCCTGGTCGTTGCAGCGGCGGCAGAGCTCCAGGTCGGTCTGAACATCGGCCCAGCTCGTGCCCTGCAAAACCGTGCTGACAGTGAGCACGCCGATGTCTATGCCGCGCGCATCGAGGTCTTCAATGATGGCCAGCGGCTCGTACATGCGCTCCATGGCATTTTGTGTACCGGGGCGCGGTGTTTTGGAGGGCGTCGCGCCAAAGCCGGTGAACACCGTCTTGTTCGTCGATGCCTCAAACACGCTGCGCTCCAGCATGTGGACGTGGAAGTCCACGACAGGGGTCTTGCTGGTCAATGGTTTATTCATTGGGTTTGATGTTCGCAATGCGGGCTACCTGGCGCCATTTGCCCAGGTCGTCGTTCAGCAGCTTCGTCAACTCCTGCGAATTGCCGGATGCGGGCTGCACATGAATGCTGGTCATGCGCTGCGCCATGTCGGGCTGCGAGGTGATGCGGTTGATCTCGCCTTCGAGCTTTTTGACCACGGCCGGCGGCGTGCCTGCCGGCGCGAAGAGCCCGGCCCAGAATTGCATCTGCAAATCCGGCATGCCGATGCTGTTCATGGTGGGCACACCAGGCAGTTCAGCAAACGGTGCGGGTGATGTGACCGCCAATGCGCGCAGGCGGCCATCAGCCAGACCGAGCGCCGCCGGACCGGGATCAACAAACGCGGTGAGCAGATCACCGCTGATCATCGCGGTGATGGTTTCGCTCATGCTTTTGTACTGGATGAATTCGCCAGTCGTCTGTGTCTTGATCTTGAACTGCTCCGCCGCGAACTGGAAAGCCGGGCCCGATCCGCCGTAGTTGGCTTTGCTGGGGTTCGCCTTCACATAGGCCACCAGCTCGGGCACGGTCCTGATCGGCAGCTTCGAATTGACCAGCAGCACCAGCGGGAAAGTCGCCACCAGCGCGACCGGCACAAAATCTTTCTGCGCGTCGTAGCGCAGCTTGGGCGTGAGGATGGGCGTGAACACCATGTTGCCGATCGGCCCCATCAACAACGTGTAGCCATCGGCCGGCGACTTCGCCACGAAGTCCGTGCCAATGATGCCGCCCGCACCCACCTTGTTCTCCACGACGACAGGCTGCTTCAGCGAATCAGCCAGCCGCGTACCAATCAGTCGCGCCAGCGTGTCCATGCCGCCACCCGCCGCCTGGCCCACGATGATGCGCACGGGTTTGGCAGGAAAGTCCTGCGCAAAGGCAGGCAGTCCCGCAAGCGCGGCGGTTGCCGCTGCGATAGCCACCATGCCCTTGCGCCGGTTGATGCGATGTTGTGTATTCACGATGCTTGTCTCCGTTCTTATTTATCTCAAAACCAGCCAGTCCCCGTTTTCGCCAGGGCTGGCGCGGAACCGGCTTAGCCGGGCCGCAGGCAGCGTCCCCTTTCAAGGGGAGGGCAGGCTACACGAAGTGAGCCTGAGCAGGGGTTATTCCGGCAGTACGCCGATTTCCCTGGTAATCGCCGTCCACTTCACCATCTCGTTTTTCAGGATCACACCTGTCTGCTCTACCGACACATTCGGCTCTGCAATCGGACCTATGGTGGCGATGCGATCGGCGACTTCCTTGTCGGCCAGCATGGCGCCCAGGTCACGGTTGAAGCGTGCGATGGCTGCCGGCGGCGTGCCCACAGGCGCGACCACTGTGAACCAGCCGACCATGTCGAAGCCGGGCATCTTTTCGGACAGTGAGGGCACCTGCTCCCAGCCGGCCACACGTTTGGCCGAGGTGGTGGCCAGCACGCGAATGCGGCCCTGTTTGGCCAGCGCGGCAGTCGAGGCCAGGTCGGCCACGATGGCATCAATGTGTTTGCCCATCAGGTCCTGTACGCCGACACCCACGGAGGAGTAGGACACCAGGTTGGCCTGTGCGGCACTGCGTGCGTTGAACAGGCGCGCAATCATGCCGCTGAAGGTGCGCGGGCCTTCATTGCCCAGCGTCAGCTTGCCGGGCTCGGCCTTGGCGCGTGCGACCAGTTCTTCAATCGACTTGATGGGGGAGTTGGCATCCACCAGGATGGCAAACGGGCTGCGCGCCACAAAGGCGACCGGCACAAAATCTTTCTGCGCGTCGTAAGGCAGGGTCTTGAAGAGCAGCGGGTTGGTGATCAGCGCGGCGGTGGTGGCGAAGTAAAAGTTGGTGCCATCAGCCGGCGAGCGTGCAGCGAACTGGGCACCAATCGTGTTCTGGCCACCCGGCTTGTTGTCGATGATGACGGGCTGGCCCCAGGTTTTGGCCAGGCGCTCGGACAGCAGGCGCGCGACGTTGTCGGGGCCGGAGCCGGGCGGCTGCGACAGTACCAGCTTGACGGGTTTGTCAGGCCAGGCGGCGGTTTGCGCGTGTGCATGGGGCAGCAGTGCGGCGAGCGACAGTGCGGCAAATGAAAGGGTAAGCAATCTGCGGTTCATGATGTTGTCTCCTTGGGTTTTCTTTGATTGTTGAAAAGCTTCAGTCTGAAATGGCGGTTTCAGTTTCGTTCTGCTGTGCTGAAGAAGGCCAGGCCTTGTGCCAGTCGGCAAGCAGCTGGTCGAGTTCTGCCTGGGTAGACGCGGTGCCAAAGGTGTAGTGGTCGGGGCGCACGATGGCGGCGTGGCTGCCGTGCTTCTGCATCCACAGCGCCGTCACACCATCAGCCTCTGTCAGGGCCTTGCCGAGCGCGACAAGCGTCATCGGTGCATCCGGCGATGCGAGCGTGCCGTCGGTCACAAGCCGCCAGCCGTGGCCAAAATGTTTGTCCATCAACACGGTGCCGCCCGAAGCCGCATTGATGCGCGGTTGCGGAAACAGCGTACCGCGCCCGGTGGTCATCGCTGACGACAGCAGGCCGGTTTCGAGGCGGGGGATAACGTCCTGGCGCGGCGTGTCTTTCACCACACCGCCGCATTCATCCAGCATGCGTTTGTCGCGCGCGCGGGCCTTGTCCAGGTCGCGTTCGCAGATGACTGCGCCTGCGCCCTTGATGCGGGTGGTCAGGTCGCGCACGTGGCGTTTGCGTTCCTCGCCGTAGCTGTCGAGAAGCGTCTCGGCTGCATCGCCTGTGACTTCGTTCCTGAGCACGGCGCTTAACTTCCACGACAGGTTGGCCACATCGCGAATGCCCTGGCACATGCCCTGGCCCATGAAGGGCGGCTGCTGGTGCGCGGCGTCACCGGCGAGAAACACGCGCCCCTTGCGCCAGTCGTGTGCAACCAGTGCGTGAAAGCGGTAGCTGGCCTGGCGCCAGAGCTCGCCATCTTCAGGCGTGAGCCAGCGCGACAGCAGCTTCCAGGTGTTTTCGGGTTTGGCCACCTCGACAGGGTCTTCGCCTTCTTTCAGCGAGATCTCCCAGCGCCTGTGGTTGCCCGGGCCTATGACCATGGTGCATGGGCGTTCAGGCTCGCAGTACTGCACGCTGGTGAGCGGCAGTTTTTTAAGGCCCTGCTCGTTCACGAGTACATCCACCACCAGCCACGGTTCGTCGAAGTCGAGGTCATCGAGTTCAATGCCGGCCTGTGCACGCACCGTGCTTGTCGCGCCATCGCAGCCCATCACATAACGGGCCCTGACGGTCTGTTCATGGCCGCTACTGTTGCGCAGCTTCAGCGTTGCAAGGTCATCATCCTGGCTCAGGGACAGCAGCTCCACGCCGAGTTCAATGGTGACTGACGGCAATGCCGCAGCCTTCGCGCGCAGGATGCGCTCGACTGGGGGCTGCGTGAACACGTTTGACGGCGTGTAGCCCAGCGGATACGGCGGCGCCACCATGGTCATGCGGCGTATCAGCTGGCCATCCACACCAAAATATTCGGAGGGCGTGAAGGGCTCCATATGCGGCAGTACGTCTTCGGCCACACCTATCTGCTGGAAGACGCGCATGATTTCATGGTCAAGCGCAATCGCGCGTGGCTTCTCATACACCGTGCTGGTTTTGTCGCAGACATAGGTCTTCAGACCGGCCTGGCCGAGCAGGCTGGCTGCCACGGCGCCTGATGGGCCAAAGCCGACGATGGCGACGTCATACAACGGGTTCATCAGAGAACCTCGTCGCCAATTTCGTTGGCGATGGGGTTGGACAGCAGGCCGACGTTCTCGATTTCGACTTCGTAGACGTCGCCAGCCTTCATCCAGACCGGTGGTGTGCGCGCCTGGCCCACGCCTGCAGGGGTGCCCATGACGATGACATCGCCGGGCTCGAGCGTGAGTACATCGGCCAGCAGTTCAATCGTCTCGGCGACGCTGAAAATCATGTCGCTGGTGTTGGCATCCTGCATGACCTGGCCGTTGAGGCGGCCCTGGATCTTGAGGCCGGTAGCGCCGGGTGCCAACTCATCAGCCGTGACCAGCAGCGGGCCGAAAGCGCCGGTGTCGTCAAAGTTCTTGCCTATGGTCCACTGCGGTGTTTTCTTCTGATAGTCCCGCACCGACATGTCGTTAAAGCAGGCGTAGCCGAAGACGTGGCTCAGTGCCGTCGCCTGTTTGGTGTGGCGGGGTACGCGGGTACCGATGACGACGGCGAGTTCGGCTTCGTAGTCAAACCTTGTCGACACGGAAGGAACGCGGCCGACAGCGCCGTGTGCAATCAGTGAGCTTGCACCCCGAAAGAAGAACCAGGGGTAGTCGGGCTTGTCCCGGCCGCCTTCCTTGGCGTGGTCAAAGTAGTTGAGGCCCAGGCAGATGATCTTGCCCGGCTCGGGAATCAGTGGCGCGAGCGTGAGGCTGTCGAGCTTGAGGCGCGGCGCACCTGACGCAAAAGCGGCCTTGCCCGCTGCAGCGAGGTCAACGCCGGCGGCCAGTGCCGCGCGCATGTCTGCAGGCACTTTCGGCTGCGCCGCGTTGAGATCGATGACATCGTTGCCGTCAACCGCGCCAAGGCGGGCCTGGCCGTCTTTCAGGAAAGTCGTGAATTTCATTTGTTAAATGGAGTGAGAGGGAGAAAGGGAAAATCAGGTGGTTGAAGGCACAAAAAACACTGCGCGCTGGGCCTCCTTCAGTCTTGCGCTGGGCGGGGCCGAGATGCCCCAGTGATCGACGCGGCCCGCAGGCCACTTCCAGTCGTCTGGCATGCCGACCTTGTAGCTGTCGTCTACCTGCTGCACGTCGGCGGTGTATTCAATGACCACACCAAACGGGTCTATGAAATAGTTGAAGGCGTTATTGCCGGGGCCGTGGCGGCCGGGGCCCCATTCGATACCGTGGCCTGCATCCTTCATGCGGCCACCGCCGCGCATGACTGATTCGATCTCGGGCATCACGAAGGCAATGTGGTTGAGCGCGTCGTTGTCGGCATCACCCAGCGCCAGGCTGTGGTGGTCGGCGTTGCAGTTCATGAAGGCCATGATTCTGGTGCGGTCTATCAGGCGGAAGCCAAGGGCTTCTTCAAAGAACTTTTGCGACTTCGGGATGTCATGCGCGTTCAGCACCACGTGTGCCAGCCGCGTCGGGTGGTCTTTTGATTCGCCCGCATCGCTGTGGCGTTTGTCGCCATACACCACCTGTATGACGCGGCCATCCTGGTCGCGCACCGTCAGGCCCTTGCCGCCTGCTGGGTCTGCCAGGGCGCCCGGCGGCTGGGCAATGCTGCCACCTGCGGCAACGGCTTTTTTGGCGATCTCTGTCAGTGCGTCCTCTGAATGGGCGCGAAAGGTGACGTGACGGATCTGCGGTTTGTCGCCACCCTGGTGCAGCGACAGCAGGTGATGGTCTGCGCCGGTGCCGCGCAGGTATATGACGCCGTCTTCGCGGGCGACGACCGTCAGCTTCCACACATCGGTGTAAAAGGTCTCGGCTTTGGCCAGGTCTGGCATGTTGAGCGAGACGCTGCGCAGCGCGGCAATCGTGGGGGAGGTCATGCGGTGGTCCTTGCAGGAGTGTTCATGCCGAGAAATCTCTCGGCATTTTTGAATGTGAGTTGTTCCAGCACGGCCGCGTCAAACCCGGTCGCGTTGACCCGGTCCACCGGCGTGCGGTCGTGGAAGTTGAAGGGGTAGTCGGTGCCCAGCATGAGCTGCGTGCTGCCGAACATGTTTGTGAGGTGTTGCAGCGTGGGTGTATCGAATACCAGCGTGTCGAAATACAGCTTGCGTGCCTGCTCGGTCGGCGAGGTCTGCACCTGCTCTTTCAGTGCAGGAAAGACCGACCAGCCCTGCTGCAATCGCGGTAGCAAACTGGCGAGCGTACCGCCACCATGGCTGAAGGCGATGCGCAGTTTTGGGTGGCGCAGCATGAGGTTGCTGGTGATCACGGATGCGGCAGCCAGACCCACATCGGTCGGGTAGGCCAATACCTGCTGCAGCGGCGGCGGGCCGACCAGCCGATCCATGCCGGCAGGTTTGACGGCATGCACAAAGACCGAGGCACCCAGGGCTTCGCAGGCTTCAAAAAAAGGCTCGAAGTGCGGGTCGCCAATCACCTTGCCGTTGACATTGCTGCCGATCTCGACACCAACCATGCCCAGCACCTCGACAGCGTGGCGCAGCTCGGTGATGGCGAGGGCTATGTCCTGCAGCGGTACCGCACCCATGCCGATCAGCGCGCCATTCGATTCGGCGGCCATGGCGGCGATTTGCTCGTTGAGAAACCTCAGCAGCTGCTGTGCCTCATGCGGTTCGAACCAGTAAGAGAACAGCTCCGGCATCGGCGAGATCACCTGCTTTGCGAGACCCATGTTCGGCAGGTCGGCCAGGCGGCGCGTGGTGCTCCAGCATTTCTCGGACACCGTCCGGTAGTTCTTGCCGGCAATCATGATGTGCCGGTGGCACAGGCCGTTTGCATCGGGCGCTTCGACGGTCGATGGCCAGAGTTTGGGCATGGGCCCGCCAAAGTAAGAAGGGAATTTTTCGGGCACGACGTGCGCATGCACGTCTATGCCGCAGGCGCAGGGCAGGGCAGTCATGGATAAGGATGAACAGGCCTTAACTCAACCGTGCTGCAAGCCTGCTGCGGCTATGCCGGCAATGCAGATGGCTTCATCTTCGTCACCTGTGCCACCAGATGCACCGGCGGCACCGATGATGGCGCCGCTGGCATTCTTGATCACCACGGCACCGGGCTGTGGCAGAAAGCGGCCCTGAGCTGTGGCTGCAAGTGCGTTGAAAAAATTGGGGTTGCCCTTGGCGCGCTCGGCAAGCACACGGCTTGAGGCGTCCATGCCCACCGCAGCCCAGGCCTTGCCGGTAGCAACATCAACACGGAACATGCTGGCGCCATCTTCGCGTTGCACAGCCTTGACATGACCGGCGGCGTCGAGAACGACGACAGCCATGGCCTTGTAGTTGGCCTTGCGCGCCTCGGCCAGCGCGGTCGTGATGATGGTGTTTGCCTGCGCCAGGGTCAGTATGGTCATTGTCTTGTCTCCGTGCTTACGCATTTATGCCGTGCAGGGGCGCGCGGCATGCGTTGAATGGTCGAAGTCTAGGCAGGCTGCCATCATCCATCAAGCCAATATTCTGGATATATACAATCCATGGCATGGATATACGATCGATTGACATGAACCTGCTGGTGGTCTTCGATGCCATGATCGAGCACCGGAGCGTGACTCGCGCAGCCGAGGCCATAGGCCTGAGTCAGCCTGCGATGAGTGCTGCGGTGGCACGTTTGCGCAACTGGTTTGACGATCCGCTATTTGTAAAGACCGGCGCGGAGATGAAGGCCACGCCGCGTGCGCTGGCGCTGGCCAAGCCGGTGCGCCGTGTGATTGACACCGTGAAGGGCGAGATCCTGCAGCGCTCGGGTTTTGACCCGCAGACCACGGACCGCATCTTTACCCTGTTGATGCCCGATATTGCCGAGGTGAATTTTTTGCCGAAGCTGCTGGCGGAGATTTCGAAGAGCGCACCGGGCGCCAGGATTCGTACCGTGTCGCGCTCGCGGCCAGCCGCAGCTGAAGCGCTGGAGTCTGGCGAGGCCGAACTGGCCGTGGGTTACTTTCCCGACCTGCACAAGGCGGGATTTTTCAGGCAGAAGCTTTTCGACAGCCCGCATGTCTGCATCGTGCGCGCCGACCATCCGACAGTCGGCAACAAGCTCACCATGAAGCAGTACCTGGCCCTCTCGCATGTGGTGGTGCACCCCGAAGGCCGTGAGCATGTGTTTGAAATTTTTCTCGGTGCACAGGGCCTCAAGCGGCGTGTGCTGCTGGAGCTCTCGCACTTCATGAGCCTGCTGCCGGTGATTGAAAGTTCGGACCTGATTGCGACCGTGCCGTCGGACCTGGCCGACGTCTGCAAGCGTTACACCAACATCCGCATACTCGATGCGCCCATCAAGTCACCGCTGATTGCGGTGCACCAGTTCTGGCACAGGCGTTTTCACAAGGACCCGGCCAACGTCTGGCTGCGCGGCGTGATCCATTCATTGCTCGCGGCTGGCTAGCGTGCAACATCAGGCCTGCCGGGGCGGCTTTGGCAGCCACGCAAAACCCAACGCACCGATGGCCAGCAAGGCGGCAATGCTGGCGAGCACGGCGGTGTAGGGTTCTGCGCCGTGGGAGGCCGCATAGGTGGCTACCGTGCCGGTGAACCACTGCATGACGGCAACACCCATGAACATCGACATCGTGAAGAGCGCCATGGCGCGCCCGGTGATGGCGGGCGAATAGGCGTTGCGCACATCGGCGTACTGCAGCACCAGGTAGCCGGAGAGCAGCCCGATAAATACAGGGCCGATCACGTCTATCCAGGTGCTGTGCGTGAACGCAAACACGGTGAACAGCGCAGCCATCAACAGGGTGAAGCCCACCAGCCATTTGCGTCTGCTTGCCGGGCCCGGGTCCAGCCGGCCAAAAAGCGGTGCGCTGATCTGCGACGCGATCGACATGATGATGGCCACATTGCCGCTTTGCACCAGCGAGAAGTCGTGCCGGTGAATCAGCAGCGGCCCCAGCCAAAGCCCACGCAGGGAAATGAAAGAGGCATAGCCCACGCAGCCGAGCAGCACAATGCCGGCGGTGTGAGGCAGCAAAAACAGGGCACCGAATTTGCGGACAGCTTCGCCTATGGACTCTTTGGGTTGCGGGCTGGCGTCACCGGGCAAGGCGGGTTCATGCACCAGCGCCCAGATCAGCAGCCAGGCCAGCGCACCCATGCCGCCCAGAGCTGCAAAGCCCATGCGCCATGATGTTGCTTCAATCAACCACGCGAGCGGCGTTCCTGTCAGCAGCATGCCGACCCCGCTCAGGCCCAGCGTGATGCCGGCAACCGCAGCGAAGCGCTCAGGCGGAAAGTGGCGCGCGATGAAGACCGTGCAGACCAGGAAGGCCGGTGCGCAGCCTATGCCGATCAGCACCTGGCCGGCCACAAGCATGCCGTAGCTGCCTGCCATTGCTGACAGCACAGAACCGGCAATCGCAATCGGAAAAGCCGTGAGCACGGTACGCCGCACGCCATGCAGGTCTATGCCAATGCCCATGAAGAGCTGCATCGCACCAAATGCAAAGTGGAATGAGCCCGCAAAGGTACCCAGCGCCTGCGCGCTCAGGTGAAAGTCGTTTTGCAGCGGCGCCGCCATGATGGCGCCTACCGTGCGGTAAGCCTGGCTGAGCGTGAAGGCGGCTGTCAGGGCGAATAGCATGACCCACAGATGACGGCCTTCTGCGTTGGGAATGGCTGAATTTCCGGCAGGGCCTTGGGCAGGTCGCGTGGTCATGAAAGGTGTGTTTGTTGATTTTGTGCCGGCTGCGGCAAGGCCACTTCTGTAGGGCCGGGCGCAGACACAAGCTTAACAAGTGGCGGTGAGGCGTCAGGGCGCACCATCAAGGAGCACGCTCATGCACCGGGATTTAACCAAACATTGCAACCAAAATAAATCTGGTTGAATCAATGTTGGTGAGCGCATAAAGCCGGGCCATCCGTTTCACTGAGTAAACGCAAGCGTCATCAGTGCAGGTCGGGAAAATCAAAATAAATTCAATTGAATCAAAGACATTTTGTGACTTTGATTGAGTTTGTAAAGATCGGCACAGATTTTTTGATCATCAAAACACGCCAAAAACCTTGATCTCTACTCAGGAATCTTGTGAGTTGGCTTGGTTTATGCATAGCAAAGTGAGCAACCAAAAACAACCAAGTTAATACGGTTGACATTAATGGTTGAAGATGGTCGAATTAATCAGCTTCTGTTTTTGACTTCAAGGAATATCGATATGACCAGCACTGTTGCCGAACCCACAACCCATATTGGCCGGGAAGAAGAGCTCAAGGCCATGTATGCGCAGATCAATGCCAAAAACATGTTTCCGTTCTGGGCCAAGCGCTCGGATGTAGAGCACGACGAGATCAAGCAGCTCATGGAAGGCGTCAAGGCTGTGCCCTTCCACTGGAGCTACAAACGCGACCTGGAGCCGCTGATTCACCAGTCGGCGCGCCTGATCAACCATGCGGACTCCGACCGTCGCTCGCTGGTGCTGGTCAACCCGGGCCTCAAGCCGAAACGTGCCACCGTCACCACGCTCTACACGGCCTACCGCCTGAATGACGCGAACGAGGTGATGCCGCCGCACCGCCATACCGCCAGCGCCATCCGCCTCGGCCTGACGGGCCAGCAGAACTTCACGGGCGTCGAAGGCGAAGACATCGTGTTCGGCCATGGCGACATGGTGCTCACACCGCGTGACACCTGGCACAACCATGGCAATGTCGGTTCGGAACCGGCCATCAATCTGTCGGTGCTCGACTACCCGCTGGTCGAGACGCTCAATGCGCTGCAGTTCGAGCATGACTACAAGGAAGACGGCAAGCTCAAGAAAAAGCAGACGGCGCGCTTCACGCCCGACTATTCGGCCCGCATGTACGGCACTGGCGGCATGACGCCGCGTTTTGTGGACCACAGGCGCGGTGGTGGCGATTCGTCACCGATGTATGTCTACCGCTACGAGGCCATGCGCGAATACCTGGAACGAAACCGCGAGTGGGACGGCAACCCCTACGAAGGCCTGCTGGTCGAATACACCAACCCGATCCGGGGCGGCCCGGTCTACAAGACCATGACCTTCTTCATGCAGATGCTGCGCCCCGGCGAGAAGACGCTGGCGCTCAAGCAGACCGCCAGCCTGCTGATTTCGCCGCTTGAAGGTTCGTGCAAGTGCATCGTTGACGGCGAATCTTTTGCGGTTGACAAGTTCGACACCATGGCCGTGCCCGGCAACGGCTGGATGGAACTGCATAACACCAGCGCCACCGAGCCAGTGATCCTGTTCATTGCCAGTGATGAAAACGCGCTCGACGCGTTTGGCCTGCTGCAGCGTTTTGGTCGTACGGCGAGCGGCGAAGTCGTTCGCCTGGTCTGAGGAGCTCTTTTGGCCCGCTCCCTCAATACACGCCTGCTCAGCCATGTGGACTGCCCCGGCGGCGGCCAGGTCTGGGTAGAAAAAAACATCATGTATGTCTCGCACATGCGTCCGCCTGATGGCACCTCCATCTACGACGTGTCCGACCCGCTGCACCCGAAGTTCCTGTTCACGATGGAATGTGCCCATGGGCTGGCACTCGCACAAGGTGCGGGTGCAGGACGACATCATGATCGTCAACTACGAGAAGTTTCGCGAAGGCGCGCCGGACTTTGGCGGCGGCCTTGGCATCTTTGATGTGTCGAAATCCGGTACGCCCAAGCTGATCAACAAGTGGCAGGTGAGCACCAAAGGCGGAGGCGGTGTACACCGCTTCAGCTTCGACGGCCGCTATGCCTACATCTCGCCGACGGCAGATGGTTATGTCGGCAACATCATGAAGATTCTCGACCTGGCCAACCCGGCCAAACCAGAGGAAGTGTCGAGCTGGTGGATACCCGGCCAGCATATTGCCGGCGGTGAAGAATACCCGTGGGACAACTTTGTGACGCCGCGCTGCCATCATCCGCTGCGCCTGGGTGACCGTCTGTATGTGTCTTACTGGCATCACGGGTTTTTCATCCTCGACATCTCTGACATGTCGCGGCCAAAGCTGGTGTCCAGCGTGAACAGCAGCCCGGCGCATCCGCACCCTACGCATACCGCGCTGCCAATTCCATGGCTGCTCAAGGAGCGCAACATCCTGCTGGTGGCCGATGAAGACGTGGCCAAACTGCGGCCGAGCGCGCCGGCCTTTACCTGGATCTATGACATCACGCATGAGCAGCAGCCCATGCCGATTTCAACCTTCCAGGTCGAAGGCATAGACATCGACGGACGTCCGCAGGAGGCCATGATGGGCTGCCACCAGCCGTCGGAGAAGTTCTTCAACAACATCATTCCCTTTGCGTGGTTTGCGCAGGGCTTGCGGCTGCTGGACATTTCCGACCCCTTCAGGCCGAAAGAAGTTGGCTTTTACGAACCGGATGTGCCCGCAGGCTACCAGCGTGTGTCCTCCAACGACGTGACCATGGACGAGCGCGGCATCGTCTATTTGCTGGACCGCCAGCAGGGCCTGGACATCATCGAGTGCTTTCCGCACTGACCATTTACCAAAACAAGCAAGAGACGCAAAGGAATCACCATGAGCAACCCCAACGTGCAGGTCTATGGCAAGAAAAACCCCAACCTGCCCTTTCACCCTGCAGTTCGCGCCGGCGACTTTGTCTTCCTGTCCGGCCAGGTGGCCAAGGACGAAGACGGCAACATGGTCAGCGGAACGATAGAACTTGAAACGCACGCCACCATCAAGGCCTGCCAGCGCATTCTGGAAAGTGCGGGCTGCACGCTCGATGACGTCGTCAAGGCCACCATCTTTCTTGAAGACGCGCGTGACTTCGGCCGCTACAACGGTGTCTTCAAGGAGTACTTCCCCGAGGGCCGCCTGGCGCGCACCACGGTAGAAGCGCGTGCTGCCATCTCGACCCGAATCGAGATTGAAATGACCGCCTACAAGCCGCTGGCGAAATAAGCCGGCAAAGCCACACACATCCATCACCACATCAAAAGGACACCTCATGTACAAATTACTCGGCCGCGCCACCTCAGGCAATGTTCAGAAAGTCATCTTTCTGCTCAAGGAAATCAATGCCGCCTACGAGCGCGCGGACTATGGCCGTCAGTTCGAGAACACCAACACGCCCGAGTACCTGGCGATGAATCCCACGCAGAAGGTGCCGACGCTGGTCGACGGTGACCTCACGATCTGGGAGTCGCACACCATCCTGCGTTATGTTGCCGCGAAAGAAAAATCGGCATTGATCCCGACCGACATCGGTGCACGCACACACGTCGAACGCTGGATGGACTGGCTGCTGGCCGCGCTCAATTCAGCCTACCTGGGCGGCTTTCGTGATGCCAAAAAGACAGAGGCAGAACGCGCACCTGACACCGTGAAAAACCTGGTGACCGAACTGGCCATTCTTGAAAAACAGCTCGGCAAGACACCGTGGGTGGCCGGTGCCGAATTCAGCCTGGCAGACATCGCGCTGGGCCCCATCGTGAAACGTTGTGTGGCTTTCCCTTTTGACATGCCGGCCACACCGAACATCAGCGCCTGGCTGGCAAAGCTGGCGGAGCGCCCGGCGTTTGTCGCTGCGACGGCCGCCTGAGTTTTCCGACGACAGCCCATACCAACAAGACCATGCGCATGCTTCCAGAAACCACCATGCCCCCTCCCTCCCCGACCGCGACAGGCAGCGACCAAGCCCACATCTGGGCGAAGGGTGTATCGGTTGACTTCAGCCACGCGGGGCAAACCAACCGTGTGCTGCACAACATTGACATGTCCATTCCCAAGGGCGGATTTGTATCGCTGATCGGTCCGTCCGGCTGCGGGAAAAGTACCCTGCTCAAGGTGCTGGCGGGGCTGCTGCAGCCTGCCGAAGGTGAGGTGCGCGTGGCGGGCGTCTCGCCTGCAGAGGCCGCGCGCCAGCGGCGCATCGGCCTGGTGTTCCAGGAGGCCACCCTGATGCCCTGGAAAAACGCCATCGATAACGTCAAGGTGCTGATGGAAGTCGCATACAAGGACAAGCCCAAGGCCGAGATCGCCGATCGGGCGACCGAAATGCTGCGTTTGGTCGGCCTCGAAAAGGCGGCAGAAAAACGGCCGTCGCAACTCTCGGGCGGAATGCGTCAGCGCGTGGCCATCGCACGCGCCCTGGCGATGGACCCGGAAGTGCTGATGATGGACGAGCCTTTTGGTGCGCTTGATGCCATCACGCGTGAAGAGATGAGCGAATTCCTGCTCGAGATCTGGCAGCGCACCGGCAAGACCATTGTGTTTGTGACGCATTCGATTGATGAGGCCGTGTTCCTCTCTCGCGAAGTACATGTCATGGGTACGGGCCCAGCGCGCATCGTCGAGACCATGCCCATCACCCTGCCTTATCCACGGGTTGAGGAAACCTATTCATTGCCTGGTTTTGCAGTGGCCTCAGGTCGGCTTCGCAGGCTTTTAAAAGACGGTCACGGATCGAAAGCAGCATCATGAGCAGCGCTACAGTCACCACCACTAACGCGGCGAATCCTGCGAACCCCGGCAGTGCCGCTGGCCTCACGACGGCGGGGCGCGTACGCCACGCATTCAACAGCATTCTTCCGGCAATCATCCTGTCCATCGTTGTTCTGGTGGTCTGGGAAGCGATCTCGCGCATCTTCAAGCTGCCGCAATTTGTACTGCCTGCGCCATCGTCGATAGGCAAGATACTGATCACGCGCCAGGCGTCGCTGTCGCAGGCGGCCTGGGTCACAGCGGAAGAAATCCTGTATGGCTTTCTGCTGTCGGCTGTCGTCGGCATGCTGATCGCCGTGACGATTGCACGCTTCGAACGTATGGGCCGCGCGGTTTACCCGCTCATGGTGCTGTTCCAGAACGTGCCCAAGATCGCACTCGCGCCGCTGTTCATCCTCTGGTTCGGCTATGACCTGGCACCCAAGATCCTCCTGATCGTCGTGATGGCGTTTTTCCCGGTCGCCCTGAACATGCTGGTAGGCCTGCAGTCGGCTGACCCCAATCTTGTGACGCTGATGCGGACGGTGGGCGCGTCGCGCACGGAAATCCTCATGCGGGTGCAGATTCCGAATTCGCTGCCCTACCTGATGTCGGGCATCAAGATCGCGATCACGCTGAGCGTGATCGGCGCCATCGTCGGCGAGTTTGCCGGAGCTTCGGCGGGGCTGGGTTACATGATCCAGTTCGCATCGACGCAGATGGAAACCTCGCTGGTGTTTGCAGCATTGATCCAGATCTCGCTGCTCGGCATGTTCTTTTACTACGCTATTGAATTCATCGAGTGGAAGTACATCTCCTGGGCACCCAAGCTCTGATTCCGCTTTAGCCAATCTCCCATGCCTCTGTCCCTGTCTGTCCCTGTTACCCCATCAATCCTGAAAGGATGAAAGCCGTGAAAACCCTGTCGAAACTTATCCGCTGTCTTTCCATTGCGGGCGCCGCATTTGTCATGACGTCTGCCGCGCTGGCCCAGGCCCCTGCCAAGATGGATGACGTGTCCGTCCAGCTTGACTGGGTGGTGCGCTCCGACCACGCGATGTTTTTTGTGGCCAAGGAAAAAGGTTTCTTTGCACAAAACGGCATCAACCTGACGGCTGTCCGCAAGGGCACGGGCTCGACCGATGCCCTGCGCCTGGTCGGTAACGGCAATGCGGAGTTTGGTTTTGCAGACCTGCCCACGCTCATGGTGGGTCGCGTGCAGTCCGTGCCAGTGGTGGCCCTCGCTGCGGTCAACCAGAAGAGCCCGATGGCCATGATCTCGATCAAGTCGAAAAAGCCCATCACCAAACCCAGCGACCTCAAGGGCATGAACATCGGCGTTCACTCGTCTGGTTCGACTTATGTTTTCCTCAAGGCCTTTCTGGCGGCCAACGGCATGAGCCTGGCGGACATCAAACAAAGCACTGTTGCGCCTCCTTATGAGAGCTTCCTCGTGCTGGGCCGCGTGGACGCAGTCCCCGGCTATATCAATGCAGAAGTGCCGGAGCTGGAAGACAAGGGTGGGCGGCACAGGTTCGCTGTCCATCGTGCAGGGTGCCGACTTTGGCTACCGTGCCTATGGCTCGGGCATGTTCACATCTGAAAAACTGATTGCCGAGAAACCAGACCTTGTGGCTCGCTTCACCAAGGCCTATCTGCAGGCATTCCAGTTCGTGGCCGAGAACCCCAAGGAAGCTGTCGACATCGTCATCAAGCTCAACCCCGAATACGCAGCAAAGGCAGATATTCTGAACAAGCAGCTGCAGACCAACCTGACGCGCAGCTTCTTCAGCGATGCCACCAAAGCCAATGGCCTGGGCGTGATTACGGCGCAGCAATGGAAGGAAACTGCAGAAACGCTGATCGCGCAGGAAGTGCTGCCGAAAACAGCCAGCCTGACGGCCGGTTACGACATGCGCTTCCAGACCGCCGCCAAACCGGCACGCCGCTGATTTTTCAACTTTCACCAGAACCTGCCGCATGACTCCAGCCAGCAAAGCCACCGGACCCCAGACAGCCCAGGCGCCCGCCAACAATGGTCTTTTTTACGCGGGTGGCTGGCATGCGCCAGTGGCGGGTGAATACATTGACATCACCGAGCCTGGCAGCGGCAGGCAGCTGGGGCGCGCACCGGTCGCTACTTCTGCTGACGCAGATCTGGCAGTGGCTGCGGCTAAAAAAGGTTTCGCGGTCTGGCGCGACACCCCGCCGCTGGAGCGGGCAAGGGTTTTGAAAAGCATCGCGGCGAAACTGCGACTGCATGCCGATGAGCTCGCTTTGCTGGATGCAGCGGATTGCGGGAACCCGGTCAAGGAAATGGCGGCGGACGTCATGGTGGCAGCCGCGCTGTTCGAATTTTTTGCCGGGCTGGTCACCGAGCTCAAAGGCGCTTCTATCCCCATGGGACCGAACGCCGTCAATTTTTCAGTGCGTGAACCACTCGGTGTGGTCGCACGCATTGTGGCTTTTAACCATCCCTTCATGTTTGCTGCCGGCAAGATGGCCGCCCCCCTGGCGGCAGGCAATGCCATCATCATCAAGCCACCGGAGCAGGCGCCACTGTCGGCCTTGCGCCTGGCTGAAATCGTGGGCGACATGCTGCCGCCTGGTGTGCTCTCCATCCTGCCGGGTGGCCGCGAGGTCGGCATGGCGCTGGTGGGCACAGGGATGTGGCCATGATAGGCCTGGTGGGCAGTGTGCCGACCGGGCGCGCTGTCATGAAGCTGGCGGCAGAGCGGCTCAAGCCTGTGTTGCTGGAGCTGGGCGGCGTCTGCAGCGGCGCAACCCCTGCCGCCTGCCCCCGCTCGTGTACTGCGGGCAGGGCTGTGACCCTCTGGCCAGTCACATGATCATCAACCCAGCCGGCCTGACGAGCGAGCATCAGGCGGGCGCGCAGCGGCCGGCAGAAGCAGCGGCAGCGGTGGCGGGAGGAGCTGGCGGAGCATTTCAGGCGGTCCCTGAGTTTTATTACTTCCAGGCGAAGCTTCCGGCCAGCTTCCTGGCTGACACCGACCTGGCCAGCCCACCCTTTGCGCTGCCCCAGGGCCCGGCGACCGCGGGCCGGCCGGTCCCTGGGCCGGCACCACCGAGCACCGGCAGCGCCGAGCCGCCGCCGCCGCCGGGGGCTGGCCTGCGGATGACGCAGGCGGCGCGTGTGTGGGTGTCGCCCCAGGGAGCCGTCAGCCCCACACACTACGACCTCAGCCACTCCTTTCTGACCCAAGTCAAGGGCAGGTGGGCAGCTCGGCGGCCGCCTCCAGGCTTGCAGCATGTGCCAGGCCCCTTTCCTCCTGCTGCATCCCCACGCCGACGCGGCGGCCAGGTGGCGACGTGCGCCGCGCCCGCTGCGCCTGCTGCACGCGCTGAGCCCCGCCCTGCTCCCCGCAGGAAGCGCATGCTGTTCTGGAGCCCCGACCAGCTGGCCTGCCTCTACTGCTACCCCGATTCGCACCTGCTCCGCCGCCGCTCCCGCCTCAACATGCACGCCCCGCTGGCGGCGCAGCCGGGGGACAGCAGCTTCCCGCTGGCTGTGCGGGCCCGGGCGGTACAGGCGGTACTGGAGCCGGGAGACGTTGTCTTCTTCCCCAGCAGGTCAGCCGTCTGCGTGCTTTCTCTGGCTGTCCAGCCATACTCACGTGTAGAAAAGCGTGCCGCTACCAACACACTGCCGCCGCCTGGGACCCCTGCAAGCCACCTGAACATGTGACACGGCTGCCTCCAAACGATCCTGCTGCTCCAGCCCTCCCTCCCTTGGTCCTTCCCTGGCGCCACAGGTGGGCTCACTACACAGAGAGCCTCGACTTTTCGATGTCTGTGACCTGCCGCTTCGGCGGCGGTAGGCAAGGCAGCGAAGCATAAGCAGCAGCGGTGGCTGCCACGGTGGCAGAGGCACGGCGTTGTCGCCTGAGCGGCCCCTGGGCCTCTGCAGTGGGAGCTAGAGCTCCAGCCGCCAGCTGCCCCGCCTCCCTTTGCAGCTCATCCTTGCATGTGTGAGCATGCTGCTTTCACAGGAGCTTGGTGTGGGGCATGGTGGCAGCATTGGATCCAGTAGTGTCAAGGCAGTCCTTGCAAATAGGGAAGCATGGAAGAGCAGAGCAGGGAGGGCGCAGTGAGAAGCAAGCAAGCAAGCAAGCACAGAGAAACGAGGATGGGAAACAAAACTGGCAGCGCTGCGGTGGCGGGCGCTGCTGCCCATCACTCCAGCTGCGCCACTCCAATCTGGAGGCGGAAGCGCAGGCCGAACTGCGGCGCAGCGGCGGCGCAGCACAAGGGGGGTGTCAGAGGCCAAGGCAGGCGCGGCATCAGCTGGGGGAACAGCACCGCCCCGGCGCTCGGCATAGCGGTCGCAGCGCGGCTCAGCATGGGAAACAACAGCCGACCACAGTGTGCAGTCGGGGCTTTACGGCGCTCATAGAAACTGACCTTCCACTTGCGGTCTGTCCACTCTGATGCGGGAATGGTGCGCCCCGACACATTCTTGAGGGTGATGGCGATCTGGCTCTTCACCTGCGAGCAGAGCACAGCAGGCCAGCAGGCCGGCAGGGGTGGCAGGCAGGGGTTCGCAGGGGGCGACCACAGGAGGCACAGCGGTCGGTTGCCGCGCTCCGCCCAAGGACACAAGGCCGCCCACTGCACTCTGCAACCCAAGACGCACCGCCTCTTCAAAGCTAGATCAGAAGCAGCAAGCAAGCAAGCAGACTGGCAGGCAGGCACGCAAGCAAGCAGCAACAAGCAAGCCAGCCCCCCACCTTCTTGCCCTGGTCCTCCACGCCCGCTACCACGATCCCGGGGTTCACCGTGCGCCCGGGGGCGGGCATCTTGGCGTGGTTATGGGGCCCCAGGGACATGGTGCGCGAGTCGGTGGCGCCGTTGGCAAAGACGTGGTAGGCGTAGAAGGTCCTGGTGGCGCCTGCAGGGAGGCAGGCAGGCCGCAGGCGGCTGTGAGCAAGGCGCGGCATGGCTTCGGTGCATGGCGGCAGGCAAGCGGGGCAGCAGCGGGTGTGTGGTGTGGGGTGTGGCGTGCGGCGTTGCTGCCACGGCGTCGGTCGCGCGTGCGTTTCAAGGGGGCAGGGGCCCACGGGCTGGAGGCGCGGCGCAGGCAGAGGAGGCGCCTGCCCGCTTCCCACCCCTAGGGGCCCGCTCACCGGCCTTCCAGTCGGGTAGGGGCAGGGGCAGCGCCAAGACCTCAGAGTTGCGGGTGAGTGGCATGGCCTTGGCGCTAGGCCTGCACTTGGTGGGGCATTACAGGGCGGCAGCTCAATGCTGCTCACCCAGGCGGGTGAGCGGCAAGGTGGCGAGGGCTAGGCTGGTGCCAGCTGCTGGGCGTCGCATGCCAAAGCGAGGAGCGGGGAGTGCTCAGTAGCCACCAACGCCATGTGCCCCACGTCGACAGCTACACACACGCACAGCAGCCGCAGCAGAAGTAGCAGCGGCAGCGCTAGCTACCACCGCGAGCAGCAGAGCGCCAGGAGCAGCAGGAGCAGCCCGGGAGCGCACCTGGTGAGCAGGGTGCGCGCCTTTAGCTCCTTGGGCTTCAAGACGAGGCGGGACAGGCCGCCCCAGTTGAGGACGTTGCCGGCGCCCTGCATGGTCACGCGGGGGAGGGCAGGGGGTAGGGTGGGGTGGGGTGGGGAGCAGGAGGCAGGGAGCAGGGGATGGCCGCCACTGCAGGCTTCAGAAGGCTCTAGGAGGTACTGGGCAGGCAGGAGGCAGGCAGGAGGCAGGCAGGCAGACAGGCAGGCAGGCTCCCACGAGCGGGCAGCCGCAGGCGCCCGCAGCACAGCCCACGGCACGCCGCCAGCTCAGCGCCAGCTCAGCGCCGCCCACCTGCCAGCCCATCACTCCGAAGTAGTCCTGGGTCAGGCGCACCAGGGCTCTCAGGTTGGTGAACTTGCCTGCAGGAGGAGGTGTGTGTGTGTGGGTGCGCCAGCGGCAGCGTGTGGCCGGCACGGACGCCAGCCCCGCCAGCGGGCCCCGCCGGCGGGCCAGGCCTGCGCCTGCCCACCCGCCCACCACAAGCCACCCACCCTTGACGGCAGTCCAGCCCTTTGGGAAAGGCCCATTAAAGAGCGGCGCGTGGAGGGTGAGCCCGTCGATCGTCGCTGGGCCGTCGTTCACCAGAAGGGAGAAGGCTGCCACTGCAACGGAGCAGGCCGGGAGCGGGCCAGTGGTGCGGGCAGCCAGGCAACTGCATCAGGCAGGCGCCAGCTGCACAAGCAGCAGCGGCCGGCGCGGCGTGCCGCGCCGCCCCCGCCCAGCACGCCGTCGCAACCCCGGCAGGCGCCGCACCCTTGGGTGAGAGAGTCTTTATCTTGGCTGGCGTGTTGAGCAGGTCCCAGACCGTCACGTTTTTCAGGGTGGGCGTGAAGGCGCCGGTGAAGTGGGTGAGGGGCGAGAAGCCGGGCACGCCGCCGCTGTAGGCGTGGGCCCTGCAGAGTGGGGGTGGAGGGGTTGGGGGGGGTTGGGGGGTAGGAGGGGCGGCGTGTGTAAAAGGTAAAGGTAAAGGTGGGGAAGAGCCTCCACAGGCTTAACTTCCCGGTTTTAACGTCTAGCTTTAGACCATTATTTGATCTGCCCGACGCGCCAAGTGCAGTACCCCCCACTAGTAGTGAATGGGTCCCGGGGAGGCCTGTGCCGAAGCCTTGGCGATTCTAATAGGCGTTCCCGAAGGAATTGGCTTGGATTGGCGCTGAGCCGGTCAGCTATGCCGCGTTTGTCCTCACAAAGTTTCGACATGGGAGGAATCGAACCTGTGCCCTCTCGGAGGGTTTAGACACTAGCTCCAGCGCCTTCAAAGAAGGCCTTTCTTAGCCGCGGCCCAAAAGTGTCGATGAATAGAAAAGCTTGTGTGTGCATGCCGGTGGCGGGGTGGCAACCGGGGCAGGAAGGCGGGCATCCCCCACCCCACGCCGCCATCACCCCACCCCACACCGCCACTCCACACCGCCACCACCCCACCCCATACCGCCATCACCCCACCCCACACCGCTGCCGTCGCCCGGCGCACTTGAGGTGTACGTTGACCAGGGAGGCGCCAGCGGCGGCGGGCTCCACAGTGAAGATGTTGTTGGAGAGGGCGGTGGAGGGGGCCTCGATGAGGGTGTCGCGGATGGCCCTCCGCGGGGCCAGCAGCACGCCCACCTGGACAGAAAGAAAGCAGGGAAGCACAGCAGACGCGGCAATGATCATGAGGAGCGCAGGGCAAGTTTATGCCTGCCAGCTGTGGGAAGCTGGAAGGAGGCAGGCTGGGAGCAGCGGCGCGGCAGCAGTGCAGCGGTACAGCGGTACTGCGGTAAAGCGGGCCACCCACCCTGTTCTGCACCATGTTGTTGCAGTACAGCCACAGCCCGGACACATCTGCAGGCGGTACAGGGGCGCTAGGGCGGGGTGGGGGGCTGGCGGGTGGCCGACTGGCCCATGGGCTGCAGATGCGGGGGCCAGAGTGGGGAGCAGCCCCATGCGAGCAAGCAGCAGGCGGCAGCGGGCGCAGGCAGCCAGCCAGGCAGGCGGGCAGGGCGCACCCTCTATCTTGATGGCATACTCCCCAAAGAGCCACATGCGCGGCAGATCCATGCGCCTGCAGGGGCAGGACGAGTAGGGTTTAGGGTTAAAACAAACCCCAAACAAAGTCCGAGCTGCAAGCTGCTCTTGCTGAAACCAGACTGCAAGCCCACACAAGCAGCACGCAGGCAGCGCTGCTGTCCCCGCCGGCGATGCCAGGCTGGCGGGGCCCACCTGGTGGGGTCATACTCTCCACTGCCCACGATGATGCCTGCTGTGTTGCCGCCGTCTGGCTTGAAGATGGCGGTAGCACCCCCCCAAATGCGGATGTTGGGCCCGATGCGCCAGGGGCGGGCGAGCTTGTAGTCGCGGGTGGAAAGCACGACCAGGCACCGCACGCCGGGGCCGGAGCAGGCCAGGTTGACCTGGTCAAACCTGCAGGGGTGGTGTGGAAAGGAGGTGTGTGTGGTGAGGTGGGGTGCGTGGTTGGCGTGGTGGCGGCAGTGGAGCATGCTGGGTGCTGTGTGTGTGTGTGTGTGTGTGTGTGTGTGTCTGCAGGCTGGGCGCACCTGTCGCTGGCGGTGCCGCCGACGAACCACTCGGGCCGCACCAGGAACTCATCCACAGCCCCAGCCACAAACCTCACGCTGCCGACCCCCGAAAGCACCTGCGGGGCAGCCGGGGGCGCAGCTGGGATGGGCGCAGCTGCCCAGAAGGCCCGGCACAGCACCTGGCACGCCGTGGGCGCCGCCGAAACCACCGCAGAGCGCTGCTTGGCCGTTGCCCGCCCTCCCAGGCTGGCCGCTGCCTCCGCCCGCACCCGCTGGCCCATCCACCCCAGCCACCCACCCACCACACACGCTGCCCGAAACTGCCACGAGTCTGGAACCACCGCCTCCCACCGACACCACGCAGCTGCCGCACAGCTCGCTGTACCGCCGTACCGCCGCACCTGCCGGTCGGGGAGGAAGGGCTGCGCCGCCAGGCGCAGCTCCGCGCCGGGCCCCACCTCCACCTCCACAAGCCCGCTGAGCACGAGCGGCTTGCTGAGCTGGACGGTCCTTTCCACCAGCACCGTGCGCTGGCTCTGCCGCGGCGCCCCGGACACTTCCCCCTCCCACACATCCACGTATATAACGTCTGCAGAGGGTGGAGCAGGGCGGAGGGTACGGTGAGGAGAAGGCGGGGAGGGCGGGCGCTGGGGGTGGGCGGGTGGGGTGCCCTGCCAGAGGCACAGCGGGCGCAGCGGGCGGGCTGCAGCGGCGGCGTGGGAGCCCTGGGAGGGGCACCTGCAGGCCTGCAGCCCGCCGCCTGCACGGCTGCCGAGTCCAGGGCTCCCATGCTGCGCTGCGTCTGCCCCCCCTAGCCGTGTTGCATGGGGTGCGCTGCCAGCCATGCCACCCACCGCTGGCATCATCGGCGTCAGCCAGCTCCAGGTATTGGGAGCTGTCTGAGAGCACGCCCCGCGGGCCCAGCACCTGCGGAAGGTTGAAGCGGCTGGCAGACTGGACGCCACAGGTGGGGCCCGAGGGCTGCGCCGCCGCCGCCACGCGCACGGCTGCCTGCAGAGGGGGCAAGGGGTGGGGCGGCGGCACGGCTGCTGGGCACGGAGCGGAGAAGAGTGGGGAGACACAGGGATGCGCGGCACGGCTGCTCACGTCTTGCAGCAGCTGACGGTGGCGAGGGAACGTCGAGGCGGTGGAGCTTAGTAAATCCGGCGTGGCTGCCTGCAGGCAGGCAGGTGGGGCAGGAGCAGGACACGCCCGTCGCACGGCGGTGACGGCAGCTGCAGGCGAGGTAGCACCCTGCCCCCGCTGGTCGGCGGCGGTGGTTCCACGCAGGTTTGCCCCACTCACTGCGGCCACCAGCAGCCCCAGCAGGAGATCCCAGAGCGCTGGGACGCCCTTGGGCGACATGCCGTGCGCCCTGCAGGTGTACACCCAACCCACAAACGGGTAGATGGTGTCGTCAAGCAGTGACGAGGTGAGGGGGACGTGGTTCGCCGTGGACGAAGTGCGCTAGTCCACCTCACCCCCCTCCGGCCGCAACCGCGGCCCTTGTCACCGGAATCGAACATTCGCCGCACCCAGTGCCGTTTCACGTTTGCTCGCGTTCTCAAGGGGCAGGGGGCTGTCAGGACCACGCCGCACATGTTCACTGCCTTTGCTGCACTCTTGCTGCTGTGCGGGTGTGTGAACACGCACGCTTTCGGCGGGGGAGAGACGGTTGCGTTCACCTACAGATATCCCCAGGCGCTCCAATGCCCGCAGGTGGGTGGGCGGCGGCAGGGCGCCGCGCAGGGCGCTGTGGCCTCACCCGAACCTCCCTCCCAGGCCGCGGCTAAGAAAGGCCTTCTTTGAAGGCGCTGGAGCTAGTGTCTAAACCCTCCGAGAGGGCACAGGTTCGATTCCTCTCATGTCGAAACTTTGTGAGGACAAACGCGGCATAGCTGACCGGCTCAGCGCCAATCCAAGCCAATTCCTTCGGGAACGCCTAATAGAATCGCCAAGGCTTCGGCACAGGCCTCCCCGGGACCCATTCACTACTAGTGGGGGGTACTGCACTTGGCGCGTCGGGCAGATCAAATAATGGTCTAAAGCTAGACGTTAAAACCGGGAAGTTAAGCTTGTGGAGGCTCTTCCCCACCTTTACCTTTACCTTTACCTTTACCCTCCCCGCTTGCAATGCCCTGCTGCTCTGCCTCTGCCTGCATGTGCACACACGCACTTCGAGCGGCAGCAGCAGAGGCACGCATGGCTCCCCCTGCGGTGCTTGATGAACCCGTCCGGCGCGCCCTCCGCCCCGGCCCGCCCTCTTCCTCTCTTGCCCTCGCGCCCAAAAACCAACCCCACACCTCCCTTCCCCACCTCCACACCTCTGCAGCTGACCCTGGACGCCCTGGGCGCCAACCCCGGCACCGACATCACCGACGCGCTTGCCCAGCTGGACAGCCCCTACACGGGGCCGGGTGTGCTGTTCGTCTCCCGCGGCACCTACACCGTTAGCGCCTCGCTGCACCTGCGCAAGCCCGTGGCTTTCCAGGCGGGCGGCGTGCTGAGGGTGCTGAGAGGTGTGGCCGGGGTGATAGCGGTGTGTGTAGGGGGGTGGATGGATGGCGTGATGTTCCACAGACGTGTTGTTCCACAGACGTGTTGTTCCACAGACGGTGCAGCATCTGCAAGGGTTGTGGGAATGTGCGTGTGTTGGGCGACGTGGTGATGGGGACGGGGCTTGGAGAAGGAGGCGCCGGCCGCCCTTCTGGGAGCACCGCTGGCGCGCCGCAGACCGCGCGCCCTGACGCTGCGGCGCCGCCGCTGCCGCCCGCGCAGGCGCCACGCTTTCCTTTCAGGAGCCGCTCACGGCTGGAGACCACCCAATCTTTGAGGGGGAAGGTCGGGTGGCGATGTCGCGGCAGCAGCCCGCCCTGCTGGTCGACTGGTTTGGTGAGCGGCGGCGGCATCGCTGGGCCCGCCCTCCCTTCCTCCTGCACCCTTCCTGCAGCCCGTGCCGTCCAGCCGCTCTCTGCCTGTCCTCGCTGTTGCGCTGGCGCTGCTTGCTGGTGCCGCCTGCTCGTTGGTCGTGGGTGGCCGCCTGCCGCGCCACGTGCCGCCGGCCTGCTGCCGCTGGGTGGCGGATTGCCGCGGCTTTGCTTCTTGCCCGCACCTGGCCTGCAGCCGGAGTGTACTGATTCCAGCCCACAGACATGCCTGCCCTGCGCAGCGCTCACACGGCCCTCCCGCCCCTGATGCTGCAGGCGCCAGGGGCACCGGCCTCGGCGACGACGCTCGCGCCATAAACTGGGCGCTGCAGGTGGGCTAGCCCTGCCTGCCCTGCCCTCCCTGCCCCGCCTGCCCTGCCTGCCGGCCCTGCCCAGCCCGCCGCCATCGCCCGCTGCCCCGGGCCCCCAGCACCCGCTGCCCCAGGCTGCCCCCTGCGCTGGGGGCCCTGCCCGGGGGCTGCATCCTGCGCCTGTGCAGCGCGGCATCTGGCCCAGCGCATGTTTCGCGGCACCCGGGCATATATGCGTGTAGGTCGCCAACGACAGCAACCTGGAGGCTGTGTTTGGGGCCAAGCGGTACGCTGTCGGTACCACGCTGAAGAAGGGGCAGGGCATGCGCGTGTTCAGCCTGCCAGGTGGGTGTGGTCTGGGCGGAGTGGGGACCGTGGTACTGCTGTAGCGCTGTAGTGGTGATGGTACTGCTGCTGCTTGGCGGCGGCGGTGCTGCCTGGAGTGCTGGCTTTCGACGGCGCGCCCCGCGGCGCGCGCTCCGCACTCTGTGCCGGCTGTGTGGCCCAGGCGCCTGCCCCTGCCCTCGCCTGCGCAGGCGCGGAGCTGGTGGCGACCAAGAAGGGGCTGGTGGGCATGGAGCATGAGGCGCAGGGTCACCTGCGCCCCGACCGCCTCCCCACCTTCACCGGCTTCCACACCGCCGTCAAGTTCAGCGACGTGGGGCAGGTGTGTGGTGTGGCAGTGTGTGCGTGTGTGTGTGGCGTGGCGTTGTGTATGTGTGCCTGCCTGGTGTCTCAGGATTGGGAGGCAGGAGTGTGTGTGTGTGTGTGTGGCTGGTGTTTAGGTTGGGGAGGCGGCCTTCGCCCTGCTGCGGACGCCACACACCACCCCCTGCCCCCCGCAGACCGATGCATACATCCCCCTCATCCAGCCCGTCGCCGGGAAGCCCTGCAAGGCGGGCATCTGGTTCAACGGGGACTCCACGCAGGTCTGCATGCTGTGGTGCATGCTGTGCATGCTGTGCATGCTGTGCATGCTGTGCATGCTGTGGGTGCTGTGGGTGCTGTAGTTGCTGCTGGTGGGTGGTGGCCCTGCCGGTGGAGGTGGAGGTGGTGGCGGTGGCGGCGGCAGGCGGTGGGAGGCTCCCAGTCGGCGGCATGCCCGCAGTCTGCCGACCCCCCTGTTGCCCAACGCAGGTGAAGTTTGGCACCATTCGCAACTGCGAGACGGGTGTGCTGGTGACCACCCCCGACGCCGGCAGATACGTCATGTGAGCGCCCCGCCCGCCCACACACCTGCCTGCCTGCGTGCCCGCCTGCGCGCCCGGTTGCGTGCCTGGCTGCTGCCTGCTCGCCTTCCTTCGGCTGCCTGCGTGGGACCCTGTGCGCCCACCCACCCCGCCCGCTTGTCGTGCATGGCGTGCTGCCCCGGCTGCAGGCAGGGGTTCTATATTGAGGGGGAGCGGTATGTGGACACTGTGGGGGTGGGCAAGCAGGTGGGTTGGGAAGGAAGGCGGGCGTTGCGCTGGCAGAGTGGCATGCCACTGACCTGCCGCCCTGGGGCAGCTCCTTTGCTTGGCAGGGGCCTCATGCTTGCTGCACAGTCGGATTTCTGCTCTGCATACATGCTGTGCTGAGTTGCTGCATCCCTCCATGCTGCTAAAGCTAAGTAGAGCAGTACCTGAATAAAAGCATATGTGCCTGTCCCCCTGCCCACCCACCTGCTTCAGCCTGAGCTTGTCGCACCCAAACGTGCTCCAAGGCTACAAGATGTGTGCTGTGAGGGTGCTTAGCGATGCTGAGAACGAGCAAGCCGCTGTCCGTGCTGAGGGGACTGGAAATCTGGGCAGCAGTGGAGGCAGCCAGGGGCCGAGCATCAGCGGCAGCGGAGGCAAGGTTGTGCCTCACCTGACCGACCCAAATTGCATGGTTGAAGTGATGCCGGCAGATGCGGTGCTGGAGCCAGGGTGAGGCATTGGCTGGTGATGCGCCGAGTTGCTGATTGCACGTAAATTCCCAGATTAGTCTGTTTACCCCTCTACCCCATCCATTTGCCTTGCTCTGCACACAGGGTGTACGAAATGTGGCTGGTCAGCGAGCTGGCAGACAAGGGGACCCTGGCAGATGCCATGAAGTCTGGCTTGTTCAAGCAGACCGAGGCGCCTGGCCGGAACCTGGTGAGCCCCTGGGAGCGGCCACCCACATGTTCTGCTGGCGATGCTGTTCACAGCGCTGCCAATGATGCTTGCGAGAGCTCTCCAGGCATACGTGGCACAAATCATGGCCTTCCCTTTTGCAGCCTGCCATCCTGCTGTGCCTGCTGGATGTGGCACGTGGGCTGGAGTACCTGCACAGCTGCAACATCATGCACGGCGACCTCAAGCCGCAGAATGTGCTGCTGAAGACAGCAGGCAATGATCGCCGGGGGTTTGTGTGCAAGCTCGGCGACTTTGGCCTAAGCCGCATGCTGCCAGAGACCCAGACACATGTGAACACGGGCTCCTGTGGCACCGTGACGCACGCGTCGCCCGAGCTGCTGACGGATGGGCGGCTGACCAAGGCCTGTGACGTTTTTGCCTTTGGGATGATTTTGTGGGAGCTTGTCACCGGGCTGCGGCTTTTCCCAGACATGCACCACATGCAGGTGGGGCGCCGCCATGGGGGTTGGGGGTTTCCGCAGGCTGCCTGCACTGATTCTCGCAAGACGCTCAGTGCAGTGCATGCACACTGCGAGGGCCAGGCTACCTTTGGCAGGGCTGCTCGCTCCTATGCCATGGCCTGCTGCATTCTATGTTTGCTCACTGCTGCCTTGCCTTCTTGCCTGCTACCTGCTACCTGCAGATCATCGTCCAGGTGACGCAGAAGGGCTACCGCCCGCCCATCCCTGCCGACTTCCCGCCACCGCTGGCAGACCTTGTGCAACGGTGCTGGGCCGAGGACCCGCATGCCAGGTGTGTCATCAGTACTAGCAGGTGTACTGCTTCCAGCTTGTTTGGGAACCTCATGCTTGATGCTTTCATCTAGTAACCTCTGCTGACAAAAGCTAGACGGGGATCCAGACTGGTGTGCCCGGTTATCGTGCTGCCTGAGGCAGGCACAGCAGCGGCTGGCTGGCGCAATGCCAGGGCAAGAGAAGCAGCAGCAGCCAAACCAGTCAGCCAGTGTTGCAGTGGTGCAACCAACTGACACCCAAAAGCCTGCTGGCAGCACCGCGTGTTGGCGGCATCTGCCTGCGCGCTCATCTGCCACTGAAAGTAATGCATATGGTGTGCCTTGCAGGCCAGATGCGGAGACCATTGTGCAGGCGCTGATCGATTACAGCGCCTCCTTCAGCTCCACCGTCGCTGCAAGGCTGGCCCATCCAGCCTGACAGTGTCAGCAGCGCAGAAGCAGTAGCAGGCTTTGGTTTAGGCGTTGGCCGAATACCATGCCAGCCTGCAGCGCCAGACAGACAGCAAAGCATCCGCAGCCAAACCCCGCACCACCCGCACTGCTGCCACCGCCAGTCACGAGTTCCTGGCCTGGCTTGCCCTGCGCAGCCAGGAACGGGGCATAGATGTGTTCAGCTGCACCCCACAAGACGCACAATCTACATCAAGAGTCACTGGCTGCCCAGGCAGGGTGTCACCCTGCTGAGCGATCGCCAGGTGCACGCCACAGCCTCCTACCCGGCCGCCACTCTCCCGCCACATGAGCGGCCTCTTCAAGCGCCTGGGCAGGGCAGCCCCTATGACGATGCACAGCAGGCAAGCATTGTGCCTGCTGCCGCTCCGCCTGCTGCTTTCCTGCTGGCTGCTGGCATGCTGCACAGACATGGGTGCAGCTAACTAGCTGACACTGTTCAAACCCCTTGCATCCGAGCGCATTTTGCTCTGTGACTGCAAATGCAGACGGGCAATCCGTGCCGGCACCCGAGCGTGACGCCCTGAAGAGGCCCACCGCCTCGAGGCTTGGGCCCTGGGCTACGCTGAGCCGCCCTCCCTGACCTTCCAGTCACACAGCCAGCTGATGTGCGCTGCTGCACAGTCCGCAGCTGCAGCACTGGCTGCCCTGCGTACCGCTTGATTGTTGCCCTGGGCCTGCTGCTGGAGATGCGTGACATCCTGGCTGTGGACCTTTGCCACCAGGGATGGGCACATTGCATCAGCTGCAGCAGCACAGCACCTCATTGGGGCAGTACGCCCAGGAGAGAAAGAAGCTGCGGCTCAGCCTGAAGACGCTTGAAGCCGCGGCCGGCCATTGTGCACTTGCACAGACTCCAAACCGACCCCCTTGAACCATTCACTCGCCTCACGCTGCCAACTGTTGGTGAATCTGCATCTAATGCCGTACCTGCCAGAATTTTTCTAGCTGCAGTTCAATTCTCCCATCTCTGGCCCTGCACCGGGTTGATGTTTCTATACCAATCTATGGCTGACTTTTCACTCGCGTCCAGTCTTTTATTGCTCTTCCTCACCGACAACTCCTAACACGATTTTGCCCTAACTGTAGTTAGCAAACACTTTGTACTTCTATCTTCCCCCGGCCATTTGGCTCATTCTTGCCATTTTCTTACGCACCGTTGCGATGTGATACACACAAAGCCTTGGAAGGGTGCGCATCTGCGTGAGCTGTGGAGCACACTCACATGCTCAACATGTCCCAGCCCACTGTTTCATTCTGGGGCTCCAACAGGAGGTTGCGCTATACATCATCATATTTGATGCGTGCAATATCCCTGAATTGAAGAAGAACAAGAAGAGAATACGCGGGACGCGTGATTGACTGAGTTTAGTTCAGTTCAACGGGCAGGCAGCAAGCCGTACAAGTCCAGCTGGTACTCTTGACGAACGGCGTGCAAACTGCATGTAATTGCGATGGGTCTGCGCCCCTGCCCTGGGGCCGTGCTCCGCCTTCTGGCGCTGCTCCTCTGCAGTTGCTGCTCCAGCCATGCAGCGCTAGTGGTGCCCATCAGCACCCCAGAGCAGCTGTTGGATGCCCTTGTCGCGGCCACCGCCCCCGGTGCGCCTAGCGACAGCGTGCTGGAGCTGCAGGAGGACGTCGCCCTCACCCAGGCAGCCGCGGCCAACTACACCTTGCCCTTTATCATACCAAGCAACCACACGCTGACCATCCGGGCAGGTGAGCGATGGCAGGGGACGCCGCCGACGCGCCGCTCAGTTCCGCTCCGTGCGGTGTCTCGCCTTGTCGATGGCCGCTGAAACCTTCCTGGTTGCAGCGGATGGCCAAGTTAAGAACCTCGACTTTGGCGGGATAGAGGGGCTGCTGTACTTTAAAGCCGGCAGCACGCTGTTTTTTGCCAACACAAATGCCACGGGTACGGGGGGCCATCATGCCTGGCTGCGTGCGCAGCCCCAAGCAGCGTTTGTTGGCATCCAGCCCTGAGGTGTTTGGGCACTGCCACATGACGCGGTGTGCATGCGGTTTGCAGGAGCCGCAGACCCCCAGCTGGGGTCTTGGCCCGAAGGTGTGGAGAGCCCCACAGTGATTCAGACGATGCCTCTGTGGCCGAGCGTGTGGGCCGATGCGGCGTTCACGGTGAGCAGGGCAGAGGAGATCCAGCAGTGTGTCTACCTGCATGATAAGGTCAGGCCGCGAGTCATGCTTCCCGTGGCCTTCTGCTTCACACTCCAGCGCCCCTTTTTGCACATGACTGCTGCAGATTGACGTGGTCAACTCCCACTATGCAACACACCCAACCGATCTCTGCACCCCTGAGGTCTTCGGGGCGCAGATGGCTGCTCTGCAGCAGCTGGCTGCAAGCGCAGGCAGCAATGCCACTGACCTTTACACAAATGGCACCGTGGCCTACTTTGTGGACTGGGCTGCGCCTTTGCCTGTGTTGAGCCCAACCACCAAGGTCGCAAGTAAGCTGATCAACCCCAACCACCGCAGTTGGTTGATGCGTTTGTGTGCCATGGCCCCTCACCTCCACTCCCTGCCACCATTCGCCATGCCCGGCCTGCTTCATCCACCATGCATAGCCTGCTTGCTTGCCCACACATGACTTGCCATTGTGCTTGCCCTGCATGGCTAGACCTGCTGCTGCTGGATGTCCTGTTGCCCGCCCTGCTGTTCCCGATCCTGCCTTTTCTGTGCTGGCTGTCGTGCAGTTGGGACTGTGCTCGCTTCAGGCAAGAATACGACTGTCTCTTGCTCGAAGCCACAACCGGCCAGCACTGCGCCACCTCCTCTGGCCAGCAATGGATCCAGCATAGGGAGCAACGAGAGCAGCAGTGATGGTGCCAGCACCAGCAGCACCGGCAGCACGCCCGGCTGGGTGTGGGCTGTGGTGGGTGTGGTGGCGGCCCTTGCCGTGGCAGGTGCATTGGCTGGGCTGCTGTGGCGCCGGCGCCGCTTGCGAAAGCAGCAGCCGCAGCCGCTGGAGGTGTTGAAGGTGCATGACGATGGAGATGGGCCCAGCAAGGCAGCAAGCCTGTTGGCCAAACCGCCCGGTGGTCCATCGCCCGGAACGACAGCCAAGCTGGCTTCTCTGGATCGCATGGCTAGCAACGAGCTGGGCTCAGCAGGCAGCAGTGGCATATACGACCAGTTGCTACAGGGCAGCAGGCGTGGCGCGCCCGAGGGGACATTGAGGTCCAGGTGGTCGACCCGGCAGCTACGCATGAGCTGACTGGCTGCTGCAACGGTGCCGTCACGTTAGCAGGCGGCGAGTGCAGTTTGCCGAGCTGTGTTCTGCTTGCCTGTTCGCAAACCTGCAGGGTGGGCTTCATCGACGGCTTGCAGCTGGGCGGGCTCATCGGCCGCGGCGGCTACGCGCGCGTGTACAAAGGTGGGTGGGCATCTGGGGCTGCACCCTGTTTGTAGGGCTGCACATTGGGCTCTGCTCAGGGCGCTTTAAGCAGTGCCCACCTCCTCCCCGTCCACCTATCCGGTTGCCTCAGGCTGGGCCCTCAGCAAGCGGAGCAGCACCCTGACAAGTGCATGGGTGTGCATTCTCCTGCCTGCCTGCTGCCCGCAGGCCGCTGGAAGGGCACCATGGTGGCGGTGAAGGTGGTGGAGACGCATGTCGGGGAAGATCAGTGCTATGATCTGCATAACGAGCCGCTGCTGAGGTGTGGGGCGCCGCATAGCCTGGTCCTGCCCTGACTTGCCGCCTGGGGCAGCTCCTTTGCTTGGCAGGGGCCTCATGCTTGCTGCACAGTCAGATTTCTGGCTCTTATGCATGCTGTGCTGAGTTGCTGCATCCCTCCAACCCGCTGGTTCTAAGGGGAGCAGCCTCTGAGTGAAGTGCACGTGTCTGTCTCCTTGCCCACCCACCTGCTTCAGCCTGAGCTTGTCGCACCCGAACATCCTCCAAAGCTACAAGATGTGTGCTGTGAGGGTGCTTAGCGATGCTGAGAACGAGCAAGCCGCTGTCCGTGCTGAGGGGACTGGAAATCTGGGCAGCAGTGGAGGCAGCCAGGGGCCGAGCATCAGCGGCAGCGGAGGCAGGGTGGTGCCACACCTGACCAACCCAAATTGCATGGTTGAAGTGATGCCGGCAGATGCGGTGCTGGAGCCAGGGTGAGGCGTTCGCTTATAGTGCGCGGAGTTGCTGCATGTCTGCGCATCCCCAGATCAGCCTGCTCACCGTCTGCCCCTTTCATTTGCTCTCCTGTGTCTGTCTCTCGCTATGCGCAGGATGTACGAGATGTGGCTGGTCAGCGAGCTGGCAGACAAGGGAACCCTGGCAGATGCCATGAAGTCTGGCTTGTTCAAGCAGACCGAGGCGCCTGGCCGGAACCTGGTGAGCCCCTGGGAGCGGCCACCCACATGTTCTGCTGGCGATGCTGTTCACAGCACTGCCAATGATGCTTGCGAGAGCTCTCCAGGCATACGTGGCACAAACCATGCCCGTTCCTGCGTGCAGCCATTCATCCTGCTGTGCCTGCTGGACGCGGCGCGTGGGCTGGAGTACCTGCACAGCTGCAACATCATGCACGGCGACCTCAAGCCGCAGAATGTGCTGCTGAAGACAGCAGGCAATGATCGCCGGGGGTTTGTGTGCAAGCTCGGCGACTTTGGCCTAAGCCGCATGCTGCCAGAGACCCAGACACATGTGAACACGGGCTCCTATGGCACCGTGACGCATGCCTCGCCTGAGCTGCTGACGGATGGCCGCTTGACCAAGGCAAGCGATGTGTTTGCCTTTGGCATTCTTCTGTGGGAACTTGTCACCGGGCTGCGGCTTTTCCCAGACATGCACCACATGCAGGTGAGGAACCGCCATGGGGGCTGGGGTTCCTGCAGGCTGCCTGCACTGATTCTTGCAAGAGGCTCAGTGCAGTGCGTGCACACTGCGAGGGCCAGGCCTACCTTTGGCAGGAATGCTCGCTCCTATGCCGTGTCCTGCTGCATACTACGTGTGCTCACCGCTGCCTTGCCTTCTTGCCTGGTGCCTGCTGCAGATCATCGTCCAGGTGACGCAGAAGGGCTACCGCCCGCCCATCCCTGCCGACTTCCCGCCACCGCTGGCAGACCTTGTGCGGCGGTGCTGGGCCGAGGACCCCCGCGCCAGGTGTGTTCACCTCACCGACCTTCTGTTTTTTCAGGTCCCACTGAACTTTGCCCTTGGTGTTTGGAGTGTTGCACGTGCTGCTGACGCACGCTGAACTTGATGTGACTTGCAGGCCCAGTGCAGGGGCGATCGTGCAGGAGCTTATAGATTTCATGGCCACCTTCAGCTCCACTGCTGGTTGGGCTGGCATTACTCGTTTGGGCAATGGTGTTGCCGCTTAAAACATGACGGAGCCTTGCAGCTGGCCCTCACAGCGACGACTCGTGCCATGCAACCACTGCCATGAGAGTGCCGTGTTTCCAGAATTTGCCAATCATCGCCATCCGTCCTCGCCATCATCTCCCATATTGTTCACACGATTCACCTAGAATTTGCCAATCATCACCTCACTCGACTATCAAACGCTTCTTTTTGTACCTCCACATTCTACACACTTCCATGTATCTTTCGCATTTTTTTTACTGTACTCCCATTGATCAGCACTGACCCTTCCAGAGAGTGTAAGCTAAAACACAGATTTAGAATGAATCCATGCCCAGACAAGTGGGAACAATTTAACAGGACACATGCCCGCCTGGCGGCACTGTCCACTGGAGTGGCACTGGGGCCCTGACCCTCTTGGCGTTACTGCTATAAAATTGCTGCTGCAACCATTTTGCGGCGGTGGCATCTGTGAGCACCCCAGAGCAGCTGTTGGACGGGTGCGACATGCGACACGGCGGTGGAGCTGCAGCAGGGTGGCCCTCACCCAGGCAGCCGCAGCAAAAGTTGTAGCTCGACACCTGCCCTTGGCTATCGCAAGCAACCACCTCTTGGCTGTAGCAAGCAAACAACACGCTGACGCTGCGGGCAGGCGAGCGCTGGCCGGCGCGCTTCCATCTGCCGCCAGCCCTTAAAACATGCGATGCATGCCTCGCTTGCTGTCCAGGCTGTCCCTCAGCAGGCCCTGCCGCTCCCCTTCTGTGGACGGTTCCATTTGGAGGAGCATTAATGCTTCGTTTTCTTCCTGATTCTGCCAAAGCAGGAGGAGCTGCAGGTGGATACAACTGAATGCACCGCCGGCTAACGGCAGTGCACCAGTTCAGCAGCGGTAGGTCAGTGGCCACCGCCGCCAAACAAGTATCTTGCAAACAGCGCGTGCACTGCTGCCTCCCACACACAGAGTCATGCACAATTTTGATGCACAGGCTTAGTGTGGGCTCCGCCTCCAGGATGGGGTACTGTCCAGCTGGCAATGCCGTGCTGCCGTTCGGCGAACATGAACCGAACTCTGGAGCTCCACCGCAAGTTGTGCTGCCCGATGCCGGGACAAGCGCAACCCGTCCCCAGGGCCCTGCTTCTGGCCCTGCTCCTGCTTGCCGGCCTCGGTCATGCGGCAGTGGTGCCGGTGAGCACAGCAGAGGAATTCCTGGCGGCCCTGGCCTCTGCCGCTTCCCCCGATGCGCCCAGCGACACGGTGGTGGAGCTTCAGACAGACGTAGCGCTCGGGGCTGAGGCCGCGGAGGCAAGCTACACCCTGCCCTTTGTCATACCGGGCAACCGCACGCTGACCTTTGAAGGAGGTGGGTGCGGCGCACACGCCGCTGGGCGCGGCCAACCCGCGCGTCCCGGCCGCCGTCCGCTGCAGCTGCAAGTCGTTTCCTGTTTGCGCGTAACATTTGTGTGCCGCTTGGCCCGGGTGAATGCAGCTGATGGTGAGATGAAGAGGCTGGATCTGGGGCAGATAACAAAGCTGCTCGAGTTTGAGGCCGACACCAAGCTCACCATCAACGGCCTCAACATCAGCGGTGTGGCCCCGCTGCCCTCCATGTTCCTGCTGGAAGGCGACCGCTGCCATGCTTCTGTATGATTGTGTATGATTGCTGACACGCGGCTGCGGTGTGCGTGTGGTGCAGGCATGGAGGATCCCCAGCTGGGGTCCTGGCCTGATGATGTGGACAGCGCGACGGTGTCACAGACCATGCCATTTTGGCCAACTGTCGTCGCAGACCCTGGCTACACGGTGCGGGGATAGGCTGCTCGTCACATGTGCTGCCTGCTTCTGGGCTATAGCTCCCCTGCCAGGGTGCAGCCACCTGGGATGTGGTCGCAACCCTAGAGCGCAGCCTCCCTCTTGGGCCCTCCACGCTCGTTGCTCATCTGCTGGCCCGCCTGCCCGTCTGCTGGCCATCCCGCCTGCCTGCCCACAGTCCGAAATTCACGACTCCTACGTGACGCTGCACCCCACCGACCTCTGCAACGCCGACATAGGCGCGGCCCAGTTTGACGGCTTGCGGCAGCTGGCTGAGAGCTCAGGCAGCAACGCCACTGACCTGTACACAAACGGCACCGTCGGCTACTTTGTGGATTGGGCTGCCCCTGTGCCTGTGCTGAGCCGTACCACCAAGGTCGCAAGTGAGTGTCGGGGTGCGATGCGGCAGCCTGCATGGCTTGGGTGTGGTACGCAGGTGCATGCAGGTGGCAGGCCTGCTTGCCTTCCGACCTAGTTTCCCGGTGGCTGTGCCGCTGCCGAACTCTTTAGCTGCCATGTGTATGCGATGCAGTTGGAACCGTGTATGTTTGGATAGAAAACACAACCCTGCACTGCTCCCTCGCGCCAGAAGCCGTCGCGCCGGCGCCCAGTGAAGGATCCACCACTGGCAGCTCTGACAGCAGTAGCTCTAGTAGTGCAGCTAGCAGTGGAGGAGGAGGCACGCCTGGCTGGGTGTGGGCAATAGTAGGCGTGCTGGCAGCCATTGCAGTGGCAGCTGCCACGGCAGGCCTGCTCTGGCGCCGCCGTCGTTCATGCCAGCGCCTGCGGCAGCAGCACCTGGTCCTGAAACCCCCCGACCCAGAGGAGGGCGCTTTCGAGCAGGGCAGCCAGTCCACTAAGCCTGGCTCTGAGGGCATGGTCAGCGGCACCCTGACTTCGGCTGGCACCAGTTTTATGCTGGAAAGCGCTGCATCCGGGAGCGTGCCCGAGGGGCCTTGGAAATCCAGGTGCGGGCGCTGTGCTGTGGTTGGTTGGTGATGCGGCGCCGGTGCTCGGGGCAAGCATCATTGCACTGCCAAGCCAGCAGCACGAGGCTGCACAACTCCAGCACCTGCGCTGGCATGTCTGCAGGGTGGGCTTCATCGACGGCTTGCAGCTGGGCGGGCTCATCGGCCGCGGCGGCTACGCGAGAGTGTACAAAGGTGGGTGGGCAGGGCTGGGGGATGCCTTGAGCAGTAGGGCGGCACACTGGGGTGTGTTCAAAGTGAAGGTGGTCGCGCCCACCATCTCCACAGCTGCAAGTCCCGTCCCCTCTGGCTGGTCCCTTACATCAGCAGCATCACTGAGCCCAGAGACCTCAGTGTTTGTGGTACTGCATTGGCGTGCAGGTCGGTGGAAGGGCACCACGGTGGCTGTGAAGGTTGTGGAGACGCACTTGTCTCAAGACCAGCGGCTGGACCTGCGGAGCGAGCCGCTGCTGAGGTGGGGCGCTTTGCAGCCTGGACCTGGAGTCGCAGAGCACGGGCGCAAAGCAGCATCAACAGCGAGCCCACTAATTCGCCTTGCCCGCTTGCCTGCCTGTGCGCCTGCCTTCCTGCCTGCAGCCTGACTCTGTCGCACCCGAACGTGCTGCAAGGCTACAAAATGTGTGCGGTGCGGGTTTTGACTGATGGTGAGGTGAACCGCAGCAGTATTGGTCACGACGACAGGACCCCCTCGATGACGGGCGGCAGCGGCGACCCTCCACACAGTGGTGGCAGCCACGGCAATGGACCCAGCGGCAGCGGAGGCAGGGTGGTGCCACACCTGACCGACCCAAATTGCATGGTCCAAGTCATGGCACCGAACGCGGTGCTGGAGCCAGGGTGAGGCGTTGGCTTATAGTGCGCGGAGTTGCTGCGTGTATGTGCATCCAGATCAGCCTGCTCACCCCTCTGTCCCATTCATTTCTCTCTTGCTTCTGTCTCGCTGCGCGCAGGATGTACGAGATGTGGCTGGTCAGCGAGCTGGCGGACAAGGGGACCCTGGCAGATGCCATGAAGGCTGGCTGGTTCAAGCAGGCTGAGGCGCCTGGCCGGAACCTGGTGAGCCGCTGGAACCCAAATGCTCTGCTGGTCATGCTGGTTCACAGACCTGCCATGATGCCTGTAGCATCCCTCGGGGCAGATGTGGCACAAATCATGGCCTTCCCTTTTGCAGCCCGCCATCCTGCTGTGCTTGCTGGACGTGGCGCGTGGGCTGGAGTACCTGCACAGCTGCAACATTGTGCATGGCGACCTCAAGCCGCAGAATGTGCTGCTGAAGACAGCAGGCAACGATCGGCGAGGCTTTGTTTGCAAGCTTGGCGACTTTGGCCTAAGCCGCATGCTGCCAGAGACTGTTTCGCACGTCGACACGGGCTCCTATGGCACCGTGACGCATGCCTCGCCTGAGCTGCTGACGGATGGCCGCTTGACCAAGGCCTGCGATGTGTTTGCGTTTGGAATTGTTCTGTGGGAGCTTGTCACCGGGCAGCGGCTTTTCCCAGACATGCACCACATGCAGGTGTGCCGTTGCTGTGGGCTGGGGGTCCGCAGGCACTGATGCCTGTGCGGAGCTTGATGCATATGCTGGCGGTGCCTCTGTTTTCGCAGGCAATTTGCCCTGCTATGCTGTGCTGCACACTCACTGCGGCCAGGTGGGCTGCTACCTGCTGCAGATCATCGTCCAGGTGACGCAGAAGGGCTACCGCCCGCCCATCCCTCCCGACTTCCCGCCACCGCTGGCAGACCTTGCACGTCAGTGTTGGGCCGAGGACCCGCACGCCAGGTGTGTCATTCTGCACCTATCCCGGTGCCTGCATTCCTAGCTCGCTGTTATGTCTCTGCCAGTCGGTTGCCTTGCCCGGAAGCTTGCCTGCAGGCCCACCACCATTGACTTGTGATGCGCTGTTGCGAGCTGCAGGCCGGATGCTGAGGCAATGGTACAAGCCTTGATTGACATTACCGCCACATTTAGCTCCCCTGCCACGCAACATGCGTGACCCCGATTCAACTGGCTGAAAGGTCGACCCTGTGGGCTGTACATGGGCAGTTTGCCAGTAAGCATGAGGTGTTGTCTGCATCCATGCCGCGCACATTTTTTGTTCTCTCTCCCGCTCCTCTTTGCTGTCTCTCACATTCTATTCACCTCGCTTTGTTGCTTGCCAATACCACTCTTCAAGTATTACACTCCTGATCAATTTTCCCCCTCCACATTTCACTTCTTCGTCTCCTCGTTTCCTGCCTCGTTTCCTGCTGCCGCATCTTCTCCCCGCAGCAATCAATGTGCGGTGCAGAGCTCGTGTTAAAGCGCTCCCCCTTCCATCACTTCAAGCAGAGCCGCATTTTTGGTTCGGCTGATACCTCGTCTCCGCCAAGGGGATGGAGACCACCAAGGGGATAGAGACACGGCCTCAGCTGCCAGGTAGGCCTCCCGATCACCGGTCCCCTCCTGGCGGGGGTCATGCATCCCCCACCCATCATGCATTTCAGGCTTCATCTCCCTCAAACCTCCACCATTTTCCCTCTCGTTTGTCGTGATCGACTCCGGGTAGCCCAAATGCTTCATGACTCCCCCCAAGCTGCACATCAGCGTGCATGAGTCCAACCCTGGGAGGCGCCTTGACAATGAACAGCCGCGCAGGCAGGCATCTAAAAGACCAGGTCAGGCTCCTCCTATAAATCATCCCGGGCAGCGCAGCCGGCGCCATGCCGAGGCGGGGCCAAACACCTCGAGCAGCAGCGGCTGGTGGAGCGAGCGGCAGCAGCGCAGGCACGATGCTTGGGACGACAGGAGAGAGGCGGACGAGCAGATGATGCTGGCCACCACACCGCAGCGGGCGGCGCTGCAGGCGGGGCAGCGGGCGGCAGAAATCCAGCAGGTTCAGGCGCGGCTGGACAGCACGGAGCCACTGCGCTGCTGGCCCACAGCTGGCCGGCATGACGGCACTCTTTGCTGTTTCAGGAAGACTGGAACCATGCCGGCAGTGTATCACGGCCTTGGCGGCGTGGCGGGCTCCCTCGTGGTGCCCATTTTTGGGTGCACTTCGCACGGCGAGAAGAACGTCACAGCGCACCCGTTCCAGGTTGGCTGTGTGCCCACCAGCCCTGTGATCAACACTGTCTACCTCTCAGAAGATTTGGTGGAGATGTTCCGGCTGTTGCAGCTCAAAGACGGCGTTGGTGGGCATGGTGGGTTGCGAGCTATGCCGCCCAGTTTTTGCCGCCAGGCTGTCCACAAATGCACCTGCGCTCCCCTCCCCCGCCTGCGCCCCCTACCTTGCCTGCCTTGTTGTGACCTGCATGCCCTACCCTGCCTCCTGGCATTGGCCTGCCTCAACACGCTTGCTCTGCGTCCTCGCAGGCTTCGTGGAGGTTCACAACTTGATGGCAAATCGCCTCGACCCGCGGTACGGCCACCAACCAGCCACCAATACTTGGTTACGGCTTAATGACGAGATGTTGCAGGAGGCTGCACACAATGTGGGCGTGTGGCGGTCATACGTGGCAGAGCTTGCAGCGAGGCCGAGCAACACCTGCAGCTGTACCTGGAGTGGCAGGCCAAGCTTGACGGCAGAGGTGTGCCTCCCTTGACAGACGATCTCAAGCAGCAAGTATTCCTCGGTATGCAGGGGGGGGGGGGGGGGGGGGGGGGGGGGGCAGAGGCATCTGGTTTCACCGCTGCCGGCTGCGGTTCTGCTATGGCAGCGTAGAGGCGTGGTGTTGGAGGTGGCAGGCCGGGGCAGGGTGAGGGTGATATGTCCTGGCGGGTTGCCCTTCTGGGCAGCTGGGGCGCCTGCATGATGTGACCCACACATTGCTGCCCTTTATTGCAGGGCAATACAGGTGGGTGGAGGGCGTTGGTGCTAGCAGCAGCTCAGCAACCCGGCACTTTGGCCAGCGGTACCGTCAGCTGTGCGCGCAACGTGACCGCAGCGCCGAGGAAGTCGGCATTCTACACTGTGAGGTCCTGCGCCTATGCAATGGACTGGAGGAGCGCACCGCCTTGATCGAGGCAAACCTGGCAGAGTTGCAGCCAGCAGGCGGTGATGATGACATCGGTGCAGATCGGTGCAACGCAACCCACGCTTGGCCCGCACAGTTGATTGCGGGCAAAACAGCTGCATTGCGTGCCGAGTTGCTGCGCCTTCAGTTGATTCTGGTGGAGGTCAATAACTTGCGTGCCAAACACTTGTGATTTTTTTAATCAAACATAAATGCAATTGCCCAGTCACAGCCAGTCACACAGGAGTGTCTGCCGCTGCAGGCCTGCACAGCCAGTCACAGCCAGTTTGTTCCTGCAGGCCTGCACAGCCAGTCACAGGTAGTCTGCCGCTGCAGGCCTGCACAGCCAGTCTGTTCCTGCAGGCCTGCACAGCCAGTCACAGGCAGCTTGCCCTACAGCCAGTCATTTGCTCCCTTTGAGTGCATGTAGGTCACATTGCTAATACCCCATGGTCAAATTTGAGACAGACCAACCAATCCAACTGGCAAACACTAAAAGAAGTTCATGCGGCACCTAGTTTCAAACTGAACAATTTCCTTCTGCTGGGCTTGCGTGAGCTGCTGCTGCAGCTTCCAAGAGCCGCACCGGTTGATGATGCGTGTCGCAGGAAAGCCATCATGTCCCTTCCACTCTCCCACATTGCCAGTGCTGATGTCGGCATCAACAACCGTCATGAACTCCTTCAGCTGCTCCCACGTTGCCCCTGCTGCGTTGGGGATACGGTTCAGCACTGTTGCCGCTGCCTCCTCTGTTGCTGCCTGCTGCTGCGCTGCCTCATTTGCCTGTGCCGCGGCCGTGACCTCATGCGGGCACTTTCCTTTGGTCTCTGCGGAATTGCAGCAGCGGCCGGCATCAAGGGCCAAGAATCAGGTGGCGGGCATCTGGCCGGCGGTTGTAGGCCTGCGAATCTAAGGGCCTGCCTGCACCCTGCTGTGTGTCCCATCTGCCCCCTAACTTACCCTTCCAGATGTGTTTCTTGATGAGGTCGACATCTGTGCTCAGCAACCAACTGTGCAGGTCGGGCCACTGCTTGGTTATGCGCTCCAGCACTGCGGCGGCAAAGCCCACCTCGCCTTCCTTCTTCCTTGGCTTCCGCACCTGGCAGATTGCCGGATTCCACCGTGCCGTATGCTCCTCTTTAATTGCCGCCTCGAGTGCCACCATCTGCAGGGGCAGCATGGCAGGGTATTCCATGATTAGGCAGCTTAAGAGAAATAGGCAACCAATGAACCAGCTCGATAAAAGAAGGAACAAACCTGCTCAGCGGTGATGCGCGCAAGCACCTCGCGCGGTCCCGAGGCGGCCACCGGGATGTGCTGCCTGCATTCCAAGGACAAACAGAATGGGGTCGAGGGAGCAGCAGAGAGGGGCTAGAAGGGTGGGCCAGGCAGGCGCAGGGAGAGCGGGCAGGCGGGCTGGGCGGCACACAGGCTGGCGCCACGTCAGCACATTTTCAACCCAAAAGGACTTCAGAATCGACATCAGCGCCCTCACAAATGGGCGGGTGCAAGTTTGCAGAGCCATCTGAGGGGGCTGGAAAAGTAGATGGCTGCTGATGGAGGCCTCCACCCCCCCCCCTGAGAGACGCTCCCGACAGCCATCTGGTCCAGATGGGTGACTGGCAGCCTGTCACCAAATCCCACCAAACTTGCTGGACACACCCAAGGGCACCGTAGGGGTGCAGGACAAACAGAATGGGGTCGAGGGAGCAGCAGAGAGGGGCTAGAAGGGTGGGCCAGGCAGGCGCAGGGAGAGCGGGCAGGCGGGCTGGGCGGCACACAGGCTGGCGCCACGTCAGCACATTTTCAACCCAAAAGGACTTCAGAATCGACATCAGCGCCCTCATAAATGGGCGGGTGCAAGTTTGCAGAGCCATCTGAGGGGGCTGGAAAAGTAGATGGCTGCTGATGGAGGCCTCCACCCCCCCCCCCGAGAGACGCTCCCGACAGCCATCTGGTCCAGATGGGTGACTGGCAGCCTGTCACCAAATCCCACCAAACTTGCTGGGCACACCCAAGGGCACCGTAGGGGTGCAGGGCAGGGCAAGTTGAGGCTGCAGAGGGCATGGTTTCGTGGAACCGGCGCCCCGCCGGGCGCCATGGGGCAGCAGCGCATTGCCGTGTGCCCTTGCACCCTCGTCCCAACGCCCCCGCACTGCCCGCCGTAAACCAATGAACTCACCTGCCATCTGCAGTCGCGGCTGCCGCATTGCCCTCATCATAGAGCATGTGGTCTGCAAACTGCTTAGGCGGTTTCCGTACGCGCTTGCCCAGCTGAGCGCCCAACGGCGCGTGCTGCTCCGCTGCCGCTGCCGCAGCCGTGGCAGTGATGCATGCAGAAGCGTCAACCTCCGCTTCGGTGTCGCTTTCGTCATCCTCCACGACCTGCTGCCGCAGCCTGCGCCGTGGCTGTGCCGCCTGCACAGCAAGGGATGAGCTGAGTGAGGAACCATAGAACAACAACACCTGGTGTGTTCCAGCAGATGTAGGCCAACAAACCACGCAACGCACCTGTCCCATGGGCTTGCCGCCACGCTCGACATCGCTGCCACTGCTTGCCTCGCCTGCGGCGGCACCCGTTTGCGTGCGCGCGCCCGCCTGTACAGCCATGGTTGGCACGCTGTGGGTGAGGCTCCTCAACGTAGCAGCAGTAGCAGCGGGGATATGCCCCACCAGATTTAGAACGCCTGACCAGCCAGCGCACCTGCTTTGTTGCCCCGGGTTCCCCGCCGCCGCCAGCCGTGGCTTCAGCTGCCGCTGTGCGCATGGTAATAGTCGCCGCTGCTGTTTGGGCCATACGATGCGGTGAAGTGACCTCCGGCTGACCCCCATCCCCGCCAGCATCACGCTCAGGGGAGCCAGGCTCCTCAACTGGATCTGTCACCCCGGTTGCCGTGCGCTGCAAGGTGGATGTCGCGCCCATCTTGTTACCAAACTTGAACGCGGTGTTTGCCAAGCCTGCAGCAGGCAGCCGAGGAACTGATGAAGGGAGGCAGAGCAGGCAGGCAGGCAGGCAGGCAAGGCAGGCAGAGCCTGCAGGACCAAGGCATGGAGAGACTGGCTGGCTGAGCGTGGCCACCAGGCGCACCTGGCGGGGCGTCGAGCTTGCAGCCCGTGACAGCATTCATCATCATCTCAACATGCTTTCCCCCCACGACTTCGGCAGCTGTACAAAACTCCAGAACTCGCAAAAGGAACTGCAAGTTCTCCGCCGTCGCCCCCTCCGCAATGTCGGCAACCATGCGTGGCGTCACCCGCCGCCCGCCGGCGGATGCCACTATCTCCACCAAGAGAGCCTTCAGCAGTGGGCCCATGCCGGCAAGATTGTGCGTTCTAGCCCATCCATTGCTGTTGGAGTATGCAGACTGTAACAGCAGAACGCCCCGCAGGTCAGGATGCGCCTTGGTGACTCTGTCCCAGTTTTGCAGTAGAGCTGTAACATGCTTGTGTTGGGACTTGCTGGTGCCGCCTTTCAGGCGTTTGGCAGACACGCCGAGACTGCTGCCTTTGCCACCAGAGTTGGTCGCTTCGTCGCGGCCCATAGGCCCCGCTAGAATGGCATTTGGGCTACCCGGAGTCGATCACGACAAACGAGAGGGAAAATGGTGGAGGTTTGAGGGAGATGAAGCCTGAAATGCATGATGGGTGGGGGATGCATGACCCCCGCCAGGAGGGGACCGGTGATCGGGAGGCCTACCTGCAGCTGCCGCCGCCGCCAGATGCGGCGGTACTTCCTGGCGCATGGAGAGCGATGCAAGCGTCGGCAGCATTTTCTATTCTATGGTGCATGTGCGCCCGCGCCCAGGGGCCCTTGGGCTGGCCCTGTTGCTGCTTGCGGGCCTCGGTCATGCGGCAGTGGTGCCGGTGAGCACAGCAGAGGAATTCCTGGCGGCCCTGGCCTCTGTCGCTGCCCCCGATGCGCCCAACGACACGGTGGTGGAGCTGCAGCAGGACGTCGCGCTCCGGGCTGAGGCCGCGGAGGCAAGCTACACCCTGCCCTTTGTCATACCGGGCAACCGCACGCTGACGCTGGCGGGAGGTGAGCTGGGGCCGCCAGGGGACAGGGCGGTGGGGTCCATGTGAGGGGCCCGCCGCTGGCGCCCGCTGAGACGGCCGTCTCTTCAGTGGATTCTTACTGCTGTGGTGTGCAGCCGATGGCCAGATGAAGTCATTGGATTTTGGAGAAATACCGGAGCTGCTGTTCTTCGAGCGTGGCAGCAAACTTTTTGCGGAGCAGCTGAACATCAGCGGTGCGTGTTGTCGTGCCGCCCAGCTTCACCCACAGGAATGCTGGTCGCGGATGCAGCACCAGCCCTGCCCGGGCCGCTGCATAGAAAGCAGCACACGGTGTGTGCCTTTGACCTGCAGGTATGGAGGATCCACAGCTGGGGTCGTGGCCCGATGGGGTCACCAGCCCAACCGTGGTCCAGTCGCTGCCAGTCTGGCCGACCATCGGAGCAGATCCGGGGGTTGAGGTGAGCAGCGCAGCCATTCCGCCAATTTCTGTTGTGGTCGGGCTGCGTGGCACGTATGAGGAACCGCTGCTGAAGCTGCACCCAGCGCGTCTCCAAACACAGCTCTCGCTATCCATCACACCACCACCACCACCATCATCTGATTCACACACACACTACCCACACACGCTTCCTTGCATGCGCAGGCCTCGGTGCGGGACGTCCTCATGTACCTGCATCCCACCGACATTTGCTACCCAGAAATTGGGGCTGTCCAGTACGAGGCCCTGCGCCAGCTGGCGGCTGCGGCGGGCACCAACAGGACGGAAATCGACTTCAGGGGCAGGGAGGTGACCCTGGTCAACTGGTCGGCCCCGCTGCCTGTCCTGAGCCGTGACACCAAGGTCGCAAGTGAGCGCTGCAGCGGCGCAGGAGTCAGGCGCCTGCCAGGGTGCCTTGCCACAGCTAGCAACTGTCCTGCGCCCCGTCCTGGCTGGTCTCTCTTGATTCAGCCTGTCCCGCTCCACCCTGAGGCTGCCTACCTACTGCATATCCTGCTGACACATTCTAACCTGGGCTCGCTGGCGGGTTCGGTGCAGTTGGGACGATTCTGGTGGCGGCGAACAATGCAACCATCTACTGCCGGCTGCCGGACAATGATACAGCACTGGCACCAGCACCGGCGCCTAGCATCGCTGGCAGCACCGGGGCCAACAGCAGCAACAGTGGGGACAGCATCAGTAGCGGCAGCAGCAGCGGCGGAACCAGCGGCGGCAGCAGCGGTGCAGGATCCAGCAGCGTGGACAGCGAAAGCAGTGGCGGCAGCAGCGGCGGAGCAGAAGGAGGGGGAGGAGGCACGCCCGGCTGGGTGTGGGCAGTGATTGGTGTGGCTGTGGCGCTTGCGGTGGCGGCTGCCGCTGCCGGACTGGTTTGGCGTTTTCGTCGCAAATCGCGGAAGCAGCAGGAGGCGCAGCTGGACGCACTGAACGTGCTGGTGCCCGCAGCAGTGAGCAGCGAGCCAGCCAGCAAGTCTCCTAAGATGAGCTCTCTGGATCGCATGTGGAGCGGCTCCCTGCCGTCCGCAGGCAACAGCGGCATCCTGGAGTTTCCTGGTGGCAAGACCATTTTGCCCGAGGGGCCTTGGAAGTCCAGGTGGGGGCGGCTGCCTGGCTGGGCTCAGTGCCTGGCTGGCACCGGGGGCAGCAGGTGCAAGATGGATATTGCTCCAGCCCACAGTAAGCTGCCGCGGCTGAGTTGGCTCTGGCTGTCTGCCTGCAGGGTGGGCTTCATCGACGGCTTGCAGCTGGGCGGGCTCATCGGCCGCGGTGGCTACGCGCGCGTGTACAAAGGTGGGTGGGCATCTGGGGCTGCTCCCTATGTGTAGCGCTGCACATTGGGCTCTGCTCAGGGTGCCCACCTCCCCATTTACAAATCCAATTTTCCTCAGCTAGTGGAGCAGCAGCCTGAAATGTGCACGGCCCTTGCTTCTTCTGCCTGCGTGCTGCCTTGTAGGTCGCTGGAAGGGTACCACGGTGGCAGTGAAGGTGGCCGAGACACACGTTGGGCCGCAGCAGCAGTACGACCTTAGAGATGAGCCGTTGCTAAGGTGGGATGCGCAAAAGTGAACGCGAGGAAGGCAAAAGGAGGGCATCAAGAGAGCTGGCCTGTGTCAGCCCCTTTCTCTATCGCATTCCTTTCTGTTCCTTTCTGTGCATTAACTTGGCCGCCCACCAGCCTGCTTGCCCACTAACCCGCCTGCCTGCAGCCTGAGCTTGTCGCACCCGAACGTGCTCCAAGGCTACAAAATGTGTGCGGTGAAGGTTCTCACCGAGCCCACTGATGGAGATCATCACAGCATGCTGAATGGCTCTGTTCATGGCAGCGGCAACCTGCATCCAAGTGGCGGCAGCCATGGCCCCGGTCATAGCACCAGCGGCAGCGGAGGCAGGGTGGTGCCACACCTGACCAACCCAAACTGCATGGTTGAAGTCATGCCGGCAGACGCGGTGCTGGAGCCAGGGTGAGGCTTTGGCTTGTGGTGTGCTTGAGTTGCTGCGTGCATGTGCATCCCCAGACTAGTCTGCTTACCCCTCTACCCCCCATTCATTTGCCTTGCTCTGCGCGCAGGATGTACGAAATGTGGCTGGTCAGCGAGCTGGCAGACAAGGGAACCCTGGCAGATGCCATGAAGTCTGGCTTGTTCAAGCAGGCCGACGCGCCTGGCCGGAACCTGGTGAGCCCCTGGGAGCAGCCACCCACATGCTCTGCAGGCCATGCTGGTTCACAGCCCTGCCATGATGCCTGTGGCAACTACCCAGGCATACGTGGCACAAATCATGCCCGTTCCCGCCTGCAGCCTGTCATCCTGCTGTGCCTGCTGGATGTGGCGCGTGGGCTGGAGTACCTGCACAGCTGCAACATCATGCATGGCGACCTCAAGCCGCAGAATGTGCTGCTGAAGACGGCAGTCACAGACCGGCGGGGGTTTATGTGCAAGCTTGGCGACTTCGGGCTCAGCCGCATACTTCGGGAGACGGAGACACATGTGAACACGGGCTCCTATGGCACCGTGACGCATGCCTCGCCCGAGCTGCTGTCAGAGGGGCGGCTGACCAAGGCCTGCGATGTGTTTGCGTTTGGCATTGTTCTGTGGGAGCTTGTCACTGGGCAGCGGCTTTTCCCAGACATGCACCACATGCAGGTGGGGCGCTGCTGTGGGGGTTGGGGTTCCTGCAGGCTGCCTGCACTGATTCTTGCAAGACGCTCAATGCAGTGCACGCCCACTGCGAGGGCCAGGCTATCTTTGGCAGGGATGATCGCTCCTATGCCGTGTCCTGCTGCATACTACGTGTGCTCACCGCAGCCTGCCTTCTTGTCTGGTGCCTGCTGCAGATCATCGTCCAGGTGACGCAGAAGGGCTACCGCCCGCCCATCCCTGCCGACTTCCCGCCACCGCTGGCAGACCTTGTGCGGCGGTGCTGGGCCGAGGACCCCCACGCCAGGTGTGTTGACCTCACCGACCTTCTGTTTGTTCAGGTCCCACTGAACTTTGCCCTTGGTGTTTGGAGTGTTGCACGTGCTGCTGACGCACGCTGAACTTGATGTGACTTGCAGGCCCAGTGCAGGGGCAATCGTGCAGGAGCTGATCGACTATTGCACAAACTACAATGCCATCCACCATGGCGCTGCTCCTCCTTCTTCTCCTCCTCCGGCTGACGCCACGAATCGTGCACCGGCAGCCGATGGCACCAGCCCCGTCAGCGACAGCGCTGCCAGCACCATTGCCGCTGCCGTGGCGGCCGCCGAATCTGGCAGCACAGTCGCTGTGGATAGAGATCAGCCAAATGAGGGCGCAGCCTGATGCGCCGCTGGCTGCCCGTCATGCCCTGCACCTTGCGGTGCGTCCTGCTGGTCCTCCAACACTTGTTCTTCCACCACCTGCCCTGATTCCGCTCCGCATTTGCCTTCATATGCTGTTCCAGTTTTGTACCTTATGTGCTTTCCCCATATTCCTTTCGCCGAGAGCGTGCCTTGCACCTGAGCGTGAGTGCACTGTAGCAACAACCCGCCCGCGGTGAGAAGAAAGCAGGATAGACGAGGTTGTGAAGTGCTCCTGGGCTCTTTCTCTTGCTTGGTGCCCAGGGTAGGGGAGGCGAGCAGGCACGGTCTCAGGCAAGATACCTCATCCCAGGGGCACTCAGCTTGAGCGTGTTGCTGAAACCCACGCCAGGTTATGCCCAGAGCAACGGCCCTGATGAAGATTGCACTGCTTGCGGCTGTGGGCCTGCTGGCAGCCACCTATGTGGCGCCAGAGGCGGCGGCGCGTCGCAGCCTCAACCCGCCCAAGCCGTCGAGGTTCCTGCAGCAGGCCGAGCAGCCTGCAGGGATGGTCCCCTTGCTCCAGCCCACACCCCCGCCTGCAGCACCTGCAGCGGCAGCCCCTGCCCCGGTCATGCCAGCGCCGGCCGCCAACCCCTTTGCTGACGCTGAGGCCCCGACCCCAGAGGTCACCCCGACAACCATCACTCAGCCTGCAGCTGCTGCCGCGGCACCCACCCCAGAGCTGGCCCCAGCCCCTGGAGCCGAGGATGAGCTTGTGACTGGGTTTAGGTTGAGCGGAGAGCAGGCGCAGATCCTGCGTGACCTTTACGGCAATCCGCCCGACGCCGCCGCCACCATCCAGGCACGGCCACGGCGCCGCCACTGCCTGAAGTCTACCAGCAGCGCATGGCCGGCCTGACCGCGCTCTCTCCGTCTCTGTCTGTCCACCTTGCGCTGCTCGATACACACACACACGCGCACACGCACACATGATGACCGCTTGCCCACCCGCTCCCCGCCCTGTGTGCCTGCCTCCGCGCCTGCCTGCCTGCAGCAAGACCTGGCCCAGGCTGGCGTGACTGCGGAGCTTCCGCCGCCCTTCCCTGCCCCTGTGGCTGAGACACTGTTCGACTCTGGTGAGGTTTTGTTTGGTGGAGTGAGGTTGATTCTGCTTCCCCCGCCCTCCCGCCTCTGCGCCATTCTCCTTTGCAGCATTTGCTCATACTGCACCCTGCTGTTGCACCCGGCCTCTTGGTTACTTCATTTATATATTGGCTCCCACCAAACGCCCCTTTCCCTCCTTCGCACCTCCCCCGTGTCCTGTGCCCCCAGTCCTGCTGGCCCTGGTCAAGCAGGGGCGCGTCCCGGCTGTGGAGCAGCTTCTGGACTCAGAGGCCGATCCGAACACAGTGGATCCTGCCACCGGCGAGACGCCGCTGTTCTCGGCCCTGGCCCAGCGAGACACCCAGCCCCAGCTGCTGGCGCTGCTGATGGAGAGTGAGTTGGCCGAGCGGGCTGCTGGGCTTGGCTCCTCCAGCGCCTCGCTGGGGCTTGCCTGCGCAACCGCCGCCGCTGTGTGCTCTGTGCTTGACGCCTCAGCAAGGCGGCTGCACTGGACTGAGGACCCTCACCGCTGCCTGACCCTGCTGGCTGCCCCGCCGCAGACGGCGCCGACACGAACGTGCGTGACGCAAACGGCACCACCCCGCTTCTGCTGGCCATCAGCAGCGGTGACAATGGGACAGTCGCCGAGCTGCTCAGGTTGGCGGGGTCGAGGGGCTCAGCTGCCTGGTGCCCGCTCAGGTTCCCTCGATATCCCCATGGCCCGCACCCCGCCTTGACAAATTCACACACCTGTCGCCTGAACTGGGTTTGGTTGCCTGTTTTGGAGCTTTGCTGACCCTGCAGCGCCGGCGCCGACACCAACCTCAACTCCGCAGACGGCCAGACCCCGCTGCTGGCCGCGGTGCAGAGCGCCCAGCTGCCCATCGTCGAGGTGCGGTGCCGGCATGGCGCGTAGGCCTGCCTCTTGTAGGCTGCTTGCGCCGTGGGCCTGGCCGCTGCCGCCCCTTGCATCGAAGCTGCGCTCCCCGCCCCAAGCACCCCCCGCCCCGCCGCCGCAGGCGCTGCTGTCGTATGGCGGGGATGCCAACGCGGCCGGCCCGGCGGGCGAGCTTCCGCTGGTGGAGGCTGCCCTGCAGTACGTGGCATCCCCCGCCCTCGTGGGCCTGGCCACAGTTGAGGTGCGTGGAGCGTGGGGTGGCGGGCGAGCGGCGCCCTTTGCCTCCCACCCACACCAGCAGGTTGCCTCTGCCCATGCCGTCCCGACCCTTGTGTCAGGTTTCACGGGTTCCACCCCGGCGGCCTGCCCCAGCCCCCTGTTGCCACCACCGCCACGCAGGCCCTGCTGGAGTCTGGAGCCTCGCCCAACGACCCCGACAGCGCTGGCCTCACCGCCCTGTCGGTGGCTGAGCAGGCCCAGGACCCCGAGCTGCTGGCCCTGCTGGGCATGTATGGCGCTGCCAAGGCCCCGGCCGCCGAGGCCCCGGCCGCCGAGCCCGGCCCTGCTCTTATGGGGCCTGCCGGCGGCCACTGAGCCATGTGTGCCGGTGTGCGCTCTGCCCCACATATCACTTGCCAGCCCATGCACATACATTGGCCCTCGTGGCCTTGCCCAGTTTGCGCCCTCCCTCCCCGTCGCTGCACAGCTAAGTTATCGCCTCCCTCTTCCCTAACACAACTCATGAACATGGACATTGCACACTGTGGGACGTCTCGGGCCCCTTTTGACCCGTGCTCGGCAGCGCGGGTCGGGGGCAGTGGAGGTGGGCAGGGGCGGGTCCTGCTGGGCAGGGCAGGGGGTTGGTGGCGGTGCTGCAACAGGACTAGGTGTGAGCCTCAGGCCTGCTCACCAAGACATGGGGTGGTGAGTTGCAGCACATGGTGGCTGTGCGCGCGGGTGCCGGCGGCGGCGGCGGCTGCGGCGCGGCCTGAAGCCGTGCATGGCTGCTGTTTTTCGGCTCCCTTCATTTGCTGATGCCGCTGGCAAGCACGCGAGCTTTGGCGAGTGCCAAACTTGGAAGATCTTAATGCCAGATATTGTGTGGCGCGCCAGCTCGCTATGATGTGCGACCAGCTCCAGCAGCCCGTCAACTCTACGACTCTCATTCTACCTCTTCAACGACCTGTTCTTCTCAACCACGCACTCACCAGCCCAGGGAGCAAGGGCACGTAAACATGGCAGCCTCGCCGGGATGAAGGCCACACCAACGGAAATGGCGGTGCCAACGATTACCGTGCTGGTGATAGACAACACCAGCGCGCGGGCCAGCACGCTGCGGCTCCTGGAGGCGGCGGGCTACTCGGTAAGTTGCTGCTGCCGCCGCCCCTGGCCCGCCTGCCCCAGCCAACAGGCTGCTCACGGGACCCCATGCCCCCCACGCCGCAGACGGTGGAGGCGCAGTCCGGCGGCAGCGCGCTGCAATTGCTGGAGGAGCGGGCGGCGGCCACGGGCAGCCCGGACGTCGACGTGATCCTTAAAAATCACGACCCTCCCGGCTCCAACGCCGTGCGCTTCCTGCACAGGCTCAGCGAGCACCCCAGCCTACGCAGCATCCCCACAGTCGGTGAGTGGCGCCGCTGGGCGACAGGGCCGCCCCGGGAGGCCCGTCCCTTGTTGCCTGGGCTGGTTGGGGCAGGGTTGGGGGCCCGCAGGGGCCGCTGGTGCACATCGCCCACAATTCGCGCGCGCCCAGATATCACGCACGAAAAATATCGCCTCGACCGCGAGGCCCCCAAGCCCCACAGGCGACCTCCTTGGGAGACCTGGGCACCCCCCAGCCCTGCGCCAGAGCGGGGAGCGCCGGCCGCTGACCCTGAGCCATGGGCTCCTACCGCGCCACCGCCCCTCCGCCCAGGCCTGCCAACCTCCACGCCGGGGCCCTCCCTCCCCTGCCTGCAGTCGTGTCCAACCAGGACAGCCGCGAGGTGGTGCTGAAATGCCTGTCCAGCGGCGCGGTGGACTTCTGGGTGCGCCCGCTGCGGCCCAACGAAGTGCACATGCTGTGGACCCGCGTTTGGCGGCAGCAGGTGCGGGCCCGGGCCTGGAGGCGGCGCCAGGGGGCCTTAAGCGGCACAAACCACCATCTGTCAGCCACGCAGCGGGCTGGCATGCTGAGGGTGGCCCTAGCGCGGTTGGGGTTGCGTGGGCGGCATGGGCGGCCGCCAATGGACGTCTGCCGGCCCCGCCTGCCTGCCCCCCACTGCGGCGGGCTCGCGAGGTGCCCCCGCGCTCGGCCACTCAAGCCGAGCCCACCCTTGCTTGCTGCAGGGGCCGGGACAGAGCCCATGCAGGGACGACTCCGGCAGCGGCAACAGCACGGATGCAGCAGCCACGTGAGCAGCCGCCGCCCCTGGTCCTGCTGCAGCACACGAAGCCCTCTGCTAGCCCGCTCGCTCCTGCTCGCGCGGCCCTGCCCTGCACTGTGGCTCCATGCCGCGCGCGCTGCCCGCGCGCTCACCTCTGTCCCCGCGTCCCTGTGCAGCTTGCTGGAGGAAACGGAGCCAACCTCGAAAGAGGGCAGCGCCCCAGACGGCAGCGGCAGCGGCGGCCGCATGCAGGGGCAGCAGCACACCAACGGTGCGGCGCGGCTGCTGTCATGCGGGGCCCGACATAGGCCTGGCACACGCCTGCTGCCTGCGCTGTGTGGTAGGCTGGGCGCCGCGCCGCCGCTTGAGCGCATGCGCTGTGCTGCTTCCCGTGTGCAGGCGCCGGCAGCGGCAGCGGTGTGGATGATGCTGGCCAGACCAATGGCAATGGAAACGGCAGCAGCCGCAACATGGCCAAGGCCGGCAGCAACACCGGCGGCAGCGGCGACAATGGCACTGGCGGCGCCAGCAACGGTGGGTGGCGGCGGCTGGCTGGCTGCCTGGCTTGTTTTGGCGGCGGCGGTCTGTTCCCGAGGCCTGCTTGCTGCTGCCTCACCTTGAACGCTCCAAGGCTGGCTGCAGGCAACGGCGTGGGCGGCAGTGGCAATGGCAACGGCACCTCAGCCACTGGCCACTTCATGCCGGGTGAGCAGGCAGTTCGGCAGGCTGGCCGCCGCTTAAGACTGCTTGCGCGGCGCGGAGGATGCAACCGCCGCTGCCTGCCGCATGCCGTTGCGTGCCACTCCTTGCTTTGTTGCCTGCATCAGCCGACCATGGCACAGCAAGCTCATCCCCTTGTGCTGGCTCGCCGCTGCTTGCCTGCAGGCCATAGCGACCGCATCCAATGTGATGCCAGCACGGCAGCACAGCCGGCTCTGGCCGGCGTGCCGCCGCTGCCGCCTCACCAGCAGCGCTCGCACCACCACCACCACCACCAGCACTCACACCACCGCACCCACCACCGACATAGCTCTGCCGCGCCTTTCGCAGCCGCCGCCGAGGCTGGCAGCGAGGCGCCCGCTGCTTGGCAGCCTATGCTGGCGGCACAGGATGCGCTGGCAGCAATCGCGGCAGCCGCAGCGGCTGCTGCTGCCGCGCAGGAGGCGCATCCCCCGCCCCGCGCGCAGCAGCAGCAGCAGCAGCAGCAGCCTATCCAGACCAATGCCTTCCCCTTGCCGGCGCCGCGCCCCTCGCTGGCGGCGGAGCAGCAGGCTGCGGCAGGTGCTGGCGTGGCTCTCTTCGATGCCAGCCAGACCTCTGGCGGTGGCCAGTTCATGGGAAGCAACACGGGCAACGGGAGCAGGAGCAATGGCGGCACCACCAACGGGAATGGTGGCCATGGCAGCAACGGCAACGGCGGCGTGACGAGCAAGGCCGCGGGCCTGCCCCCGCCCTCGCCGGTGGCGCAGCAGCTGCAGCGCGGCGCTGTGGGGCCTGCCAGCCCCGGCAGCAGGCTGCCGCCGCTGCCCAGCACGGCGCCCGTGTTGGCGTCTGCCGCTGCTTTGGCAGCCCCTGAGGCGGCCCTGGCGGTATCGGCCGGCTCTCCTTCCAAGCCCTCGCCCACCAGGGCCGCCGCCTGCTGGCCCGCCAACCTCCAGCAGCAGCAGCAGCAGCGCAAGCAGCGCAAGCTGCTGCTGCAGCAGATCAAGGAGGAGGAGCGGGAGGAGGCGGAGCGGCAGCGTGGCGCGGCTGAGGTGGCTGAGGTGGCAGAGGCGCTGACCTCCCTGAGGGAGAGCGGGTCGCCCCTCAATAGCGCCGGCGCGCCGGGCAGCGGAACGGCAGCCACCACCACCACCACAGCAGGCGCCACGCCAGGCGGCCCCAGCACCGCTGCTGGCGGCGGCAAGGCCAGCAGGCTGACGCGCGCCACCGCGGCAGCGGCAGCTGCCTCCGCCGGGACGCACGCCCCCAGGAGCGTGCCAGAGAGCTTGACTGCATCTGCCGACACGCGGCTGTTCCCGCAGCCGCAGCAGGCGGCGGGGGCCCAGGCAGCGGCGGCGCAGTTCCCGCAGCAGTCGCTGCCGCATCTGTTCATGCAGCAGGCGCAGCAGCAGGCGCAGGCGCAGGCGCAGCAGCAGGCCGTGGCGGCACTGGCACGCCAGCTCTCTGCAGGCCTCAGCCCGGTGCAGTCGCCGCGGCATCCCTCGGCGTCGGCGCAGCAGCAGCAGCAGCAGGGCGCGGCGCCTGCGGCCCAGCAGCAGCAGCAGCAGCAGCAGATGCTGCCGCCGCCCTTCCCTGCCGGGCTCATGCCGCAGTTTGGTGCGTCCAGCTGCCTGCCTCCCAATTTCTTCCCGCATGGTGCACCTCCCCCCTGCTTCAGACTGTTCCCAGTGCGCTGCTGAGTCTCACATGCCGGCTGCTTGCCCTCGCCTGATGCGTGCAGGTGGCATGCCGCCTTTCATGGCGCCTCCAGTCAACTTTGGATGGGGTGGCATGCCGGCTCTGCCCTCGCCCCAGCAGCAGCAGGCGGCCCAGCAGTTCATGCAGCAGGCTCAGCAGGCCCAGGCTAAGCCCGCCGCCGAAGCTCCTGTCGCCAGCCCCACCCAATCCCAGCAGCCGTCGGGGGCAGGGGCCGGGCAGCAGGCAGGCGCACAGCCAGCAGCAGGCGATGGGGCCGGGGACGGCAAGGCCGCCGCGGCAGCTGCCGAGCAGATCCAGGCGATGGCGGAGCAACAGCAGCGTGCCATGCTGCTGCAGCAGCACGGGCAGCAGCAGGCGCAGTACGCCTGGATGCTTCAGCAGTACAGCATGGCTGCTGTGGCGGCGGCCGCCGCCGGGCAGCCGCCCCCGCTGCCGCCGCCGCCGCCGCCGCTGTCGGGCCCCTTCTGCTCTCCGATGGGCTGGCCCAGGCCGCAGATCCCTTGGCAGCAGCAGGTGAGAATTGCGCTGCATGCCCCTCCCTCACGCAAGGCGCCGCGTGGCGACGTGTCTATGTGTGGCGTGCATGCCAGCCATACTGTGCCTGCTGGCGCTGTTTGTGAGCAGCCCCAGCCAGCCAGCTGATGGTTTTGCTCGGGTCTGGTGCCTGCCCTGCTGCTCCGTGCAGCTTTCGAGCCTGTCCTTCCCTGGACCCTCCCTCACGGCCCCACCCTCCTTCCAGCCTTCGGCAGGCCCCGCCACCAGCAGCCTGCTGCTGCCCCAGTCTGCGGCGGCGGCGGCGCAGAGCCTGCCGGCCTCGCTGCCGCCGCTGCCGCTGCCTTCTCCTCTGGAGCCTGGCAGCGAGGAGGCGTTTTCAACGAAGGAGGCCCGCCTGCTGGTGCGTGGCCCTCTGGGTAGATGCAGCACACTGCAGCACCCTCTTTGCTGTTCCGGGCGCTGCTGCTGCACAGCATCCTGATCTTTCCACCCCATCCCAGCCCTCCCCGGCTCCTCTCGACCTTGGGGTGATGAGCCTTCTTCGCACCCACCGATTACTGCAGGCATATGCTCGCTACAAGGAGAAGCGCAAGCGGCTGCACTTTGGAAAGAAGATCCGGTACCAGACGCGCAAGGTGAGGCGGGGGAGTGGCTGGCTGTCCGCCTGCTAGCTCGCTGCGATGGCAGCCAGCAGTTCCCCTGCAGCTCATGCGCTGAATTGCTGACCGTAGCCCGACGCTCTCACTGCAGGCGCTCGCCGATCAGCGGCCGCGCGTGCGGGGCCAGTTTGTGCGGATGGCCAAAGAGGGTGAGCCGAGGGTGGCGCGGCTGCCTTGCCAGCTGGGCAGCTGTTGTGCTGTGGAGCGGCGGCTGCCGCAGCTTCAGCAAGCATCTGCAGTGCCTGTAAGGGGGGTCGCATTCTGGCCGCATGCTGCGGGGCTGTGCCAGGCTTGACCGACTGTCCTGTTGGTTCCTGCTGCCCCGTTCGGTCCTAACAGAGGCCGCCTCGACTGGCGACAACAAGAGCAGCGGGGCGGAGGAAGGCGCCGGCGCCCCCTCCGCCTCTCCGGACCACCCGCAGCAGGCTACCGCCGCAGACCCCGTGGTGACTGCCGCTGCCAAGAAGAAGGCAGCCGCAGTGGTGGATGTGGATGGCGGCACCCCTGCCATCCCCACGCCCGCAAGCCCCTCCCCTGCCAGCACTGCTGGCGGGGATCAGCGGGAGGAGCCCATGGAGGTCCAGGTGTGTGTAGGGCCAGCCAGCCAGCCAGGGAGCCAGCCAGGGAGCCAGCCAGCCTACCGCCGCCTCGACGCCACTGCCGCCCAACGTGGCGCTGGGCTTGGCTGCCGACACGCCCGCCCTTGCGGCTGCACCCGTCGGCCCTGCCGACCCACACACCTGCTGCTGCGCCTGCTGCGCCTGCGGGCACCTGATGCTGACCTGTGTTGCTGACGCTTTGCCTGCGCCTGCTTCCTGCCCTCTGCCACCGCAGGAGGAGGATCAGGAGTACGACCGCCAGGAGGAGGACCTGGGGGCTGAGGAGGATGAGCAGCCCCGCCGCGTGGCCCTGGCCTCCCAGCCGCGGCCACGCAGGCAGTACGCCGTACTGCTGCAGGTGCGGCGCAGCTCCTTGCTGCTCGCCTGCCCGTTGTGTGCTGCGATCTGTGCCCGGCTGCGTGTGTGTGCAGCTGTTGCATCTTGTGCTGCCCGCCGTTGCCAGGCCTCCCCTGGGGTGGCGCGAGTGTGGGTGACGGCTCTCGCTGCTGCGCCTGAACCCTTGCTCTGCTGGCTTGCTGGGTGTGCAGGACGAGAGCGAGAGCGCCACCATGAGCTTCGGTGGTAGCGCCCACCACCGCCAGGGCAAGGTGTCGCTGCACCCGCACCAGCTGCAGAAGGCAGTGCAGGCGCTGGCCGCCGCGGGCGCCGCCAGCGGCGCCGGCAGCCAGCTCGCGGGCGCGAGCACTACCGGGCCCCGCGGGGGCGAGGCGCCCGGCGCCAGCGCGGGCGCGCCTGCGGCCTGGCAGCAGCAGCTGCACCGCCACCTGTCGGGCCACAAGCACCGGCGCGAGACGCCGGCCGCTGCCGCAGACACCAGCGTGGGCGGCGGCAGGAACGGCAGCGACAGCGGCAGCAACACGCCTGGGGACCAGACCCCCGTGCCGGACTCGCCACCGGGCAGCCGGGGCGAGGAGGAGGCCGCCGACCTTGCCCCTCCTGCCAAGCAGGCGCGTGCCAGCCGCAAGCAGTAAGGCGACGAGCCCCGCTGGTCCTGCGGCGCAGCTGTCGGCCTCGGCGGCCGACGCCTGTGCCCTCTAGCCCCCTTGCACCGTGTCAACTCATGACGCCCGTCGAGGCCGCACCGGCAATCCGTCCGATCAATCCATCTGATCAACGATCCATCCAAACGATCCCATTCAAACAGCAACGACGCCGGCCGGCCAGCATCGTGGGCGGTCTTCCTTCTCTCCAATGTTCGTCGATATATTGTCTCCCCCTCACACTGCCATCCATCTCATTTTCTCTCTACCCTACTGCCTACATCTATCTCGTGCCTCAGCAATGAATGCAGCCATCTTGTCCCAACGTCACGACCCGTCTGATTATCGTTTTCCATCCAGAGCCCTCCGCAGCAGCGCTTGCATCCATCTATCCTCGTCTGCTGCTGAGCTCGCACAGGCTGTCCCTTGCCCAGCAAGGGCAGTGTTTGCCAGCCCCTCGCCAGCCCTTGTGCGCCTGCCCCACACCCTGTTGTGTGCTCCATCTTTTGTCTGCTTTCATACTGAAAGCTCCTGGCTTGCATGGCAGCTGCCAGCCCGCTTGATCCCACCAACAACAAATGCCCTCCCACCCGCAGCAGGCAGGTAGGCCTCCCGGTAAGGATGTGCCCCATGATGGGCATGATGGCCCCCCACCTGGAGGGTCATTGGGGACATCATCCTCAATCATGCATCATTCTACCTCCCGTTTGTTCTGTTGGCATCCCAGCAACCGTAATATGCTTTCTAGGACATGAGCCAGCACTTTAGGGTGAAGGTGGTTAGCAAGACCACGGCCCCCCAGGCCTCTAGACGGGCCACAGCCAAAAAGATCCCGTGCAAGTAGACCAGGACAACAAGCTCCCTTCAATGTGCCAGGGCAGGCCAGGCGGCGGGGTGAGAGGGATGACAACGAGGATGAGCGAGCACCCAGCGGCTTCTTAGGCTGGGGCGACCGGCAAGGACGCAAACGTGATCACTGGGAGGCTCGGCTCGGACCGGACGTGGATGCCTTCTTGGCCTCTCTGCCGGGCCGGGCGGCGCAGCAGCGGCAGGAGCGCCAGCAGCAGCTCCAGCAGCGGCAAGCCAGCTGGCCAGCATGGAGCCGCTTCCCTTGCCACTTAGCAGCAGAAAATGGCAGCTGCTGTGAGTTGCACAAGACGGGCAGCCAGGCAGCTGTGTTTTATGGGCCGCTCGGCGTGGTGGGCAGGCTCACGTTGCCGGTATGGGAGTGCAAGACGCATGGGCGCCCCAATATCACCGTGCACCCTCTCCAGATCAGCTGTGTGCCGACTGCGCCAGTCAATAACACCAAGCTGCTTGATGTGGAGCTTGTCAGGCAGTTCCGCTTGCTGCAACTGCCCAACGGCGTGGGGGCGCACGGTAAGAGCATTGCATCTTGTGGCGCCCTGGCCCGCCCACCACTTCTACCTGCTACTGTCGCACTGCGGTCATTTCTGTGCAGATGCCAAGTGTACAGCTGCTGCTTCCATGTGTGCTGTGGGGCTCTTATGTCCATCTCAGCCCCAAGCAAGGGCGGCTACTGTCTCACAGTTGGCTGACACTCCCTTGTGCTGCCCCTTCTTGAACCCCAAGTGCAGCCTACGTGCAAATCCACCACCTGATGGCCACTTCGCTGCAGCCTGACTACGGCCGCGACCTGCCGCTGGGTGATGAGGACCTGGCTGCAGCGGCGCATGTGTTTTGAACGCTGGTGTGGGATTGCACAACGGTGCATTTGCAAACACCGGCATGTGGAGCCCATGATGAACTGCCTTGTTTGCGCCCTCAGCCTCCGGCCGTCCTTACACGATGGTGAGAGGCTGGCAGGGGGCTGGGGCAGGCTGTTCCAGCCAGCTGCTCACTGCCACCTTTGGCTGGCAGGCACTGTAGCTGGGGGCAAGCTGGGGGGCAGACTGTCGCAGCTTGCTGCCCACAGCCAGCTTTAAGAGGCATGCTTTTGCAGGGCGGGTGCTGCGGGCGTGGCAGGGGCATGAGGCAGGCTATACAGCTGTCTGGCGCAAGGCACAGCCCTTGCATGCACACACACAGACGCTCTGGTTCCGTGTGCCCGCAGGGACGCCCGTGCCCCGACCATCCGCGCGTTGCTGTGATGGCAGACGGCAGTGCCAAGCCAGCCAAGTACAGCTACACCAGCACAGTGCAGAACCTGGAAGGCTTTCCTCCGTGGAGCGGCAGCTATCTTGGCTGCACTGCGCATGGGGTGCTGCACCGTTTTAGCACGGGCGACCTGGCAAGCGAAGCCCAGCAGCGCTATGCTTGTAGGGCAGCCGGTGATGATGGCGACGATGCCGGGGGCGACAGCGCCGTCCGCCTGCAGCAGCAACTTGACATGCAGCCGTTGCCAGCGCCAGCGCTCGCGGAGTAGTCGATATCGCTGGCGTCGCTGGGTGTGGTCTGCGCGCATGGGCGTCCCCCTGCTCAACTGCTTCGTGCCTATGCCCACTCTGAGCAGCATGCCTACCACGTGGCCAACCTGGTTGAAGCAGTCCAGCGGCGGCCTGACATCCGCGACATCTACATAGACATTGGTTGCCGCGTGAAGGGCACGTTAAGGGCGGCGTTTGAGGAGCTGACACAGCAAGAGCCGCCACTTCTGTTGCCGGCAAATTTGGAGAAGGTGGGTTGCAGAATTTGTGTCTCGCTGGATAGGCAACTCAGGTTGCCTAGTATCTTGCTTACCTTGCAGATCAACATCTGGGTGCCATGGAGGCATGGCTTTGATCACGACCTGCCGTGCCAGCTGAAGAACAGTGGGCTGTACCAGGTGCGTGAGCTTACCCCGCGTGCTGGGCTGCCCCTGCAGGGAACACCTGACTTTCCTGCCTGCCGGACCTTGGGCCTGTGCATTGCAAAGTAGTATCTCATGTTGCAGAGCTCACTGCTTTTGCGTGCAGGAGGGGGGTGGGCCGCCGGGTTGGGGAGCAGATGGAGCATCTTTGGTCCCGCGGCAAGCCCTTGTTTCTGGTGGCTCGCTACATGACACCAGCGCACTGGTGGGACAGCATGAACGCGCTGCTCGAGCTGCTGACTACACTGCTTCAACATGAGCTGCCAAAACTGCTGTCTTCCAAGCTGGAGGACATCTGCAAGAGCATCCGTGAGTGTGGCAGAAACAGCTGGGACTTCTGAGGCAGGGACAGGAAGGCAGGCAGGGCTGCAACTGGCGCATGCTGTACTTTATGCGCTGCTCTTTCCTCACAGCTCGCTTCGCCAAGCAGCTGGAGGAGCTGGCTGTAGAGGCACGCAATGACGGCATTGAGGACCTGGCGGCGAATCTTGCTGCCGTTGACAGCTTTGAAGATGACGCCATCCGCCCGCTCAGTACAGAGGTGATAGCTAAGCGCGTCTTTTTACTCTCACATAGTGCTTGCCATTTCTTCAGGTAATTCCCTCCCAACCCTTACTTTCTTGCATGCAGGCCCGCTATGCTGAGCAGCTGGTGCAACTGCAGTGCCAGCAGGAGTTGCGCAAGCAGAAGGATGGCTTGAGCTTTGCTGCAGCGCGGAGCCCGCGGCGCAGACATGCATGCAGAGGGCAGCGATGCCAAGCGCGAGGAACAGTTGCAAAGGGCGTGTGTCAAGTTGGAACACAAGCTGGGCATTTCATTGGGTGCGCCCTTGCCCATCAGCGCCTGCTGCAAGTTGGTTGTGCACCTGGCTTGGCACCCGCGGGCATTAACACGTGCACCATGACACATTTGCTCAGCTTCCCATTTCCGGTTTTGCATGCAGGGTGGAGCGCTGGAAGCCTGGGCGACGAGGAAATCGTTGCAGCATTGTGCGAGGTTGGGGCAAAGTGTGCCGTGAGGAAGAGCACACCATTCAAGATCTTGTGTTCAAGCTGAAGGTCATGCGGCAGAAGAAGGCACATGAGAGCGGCAATGCAGCACCAAGATCTACGGCGGATCATCCCACATCGGCTGTGAGTTCCTTTGCTCGCTGTCCTACATGCTCGCTGCCCTGCTGCCTATGCGCAGGCTGGGCTGGCTGCCTGTCCGCAGGCCAGGCCGGCTGCCCTGCTGCGCTGCCTGTGCCCTGCTGTGCCCTGCCTGAGCAGGCCAGGCTGGCTGCCCGGCTGCCTGTGCGCAGGCCAGCTGCCCTAGGGCAAGGCCTGTTGCCTTGCCCTACTGCCTGCCTGCACAGTTGGTTGATGCAGTGTGCCTGCCTGCTTGCTGCCTGCTTCAGGAAGATCGAGAAGCACCTGAAGAAGCACGCGCAGTGGCTAGCGCACAGGGACGGCACCGCGGAGGCCCCCCGTCACGAGAGAGCTTCTAGACCAAGTGTGCAAAGGTGCGTTTGGCCATCAGTGGTGATGTATCGCACTCAGTTCTTATGTGGATTCTGATTTCATCTCCATGTACCATCGCAGGAGAATTCCCTTGGGTTGTGGGATCCAGCAATGCCACCATCACCTCCGCACACCGCCATTATGCGCAGCGCTACCGCACCTAGCTGCCCAGCACCGTCGCAGCCAAGAAGAGCAAAACATCCTGCTGACTGAGGTGATCCTGGCCTTCAACTGGCTGGAGGAGCGCGAGACTGACATGGAGACGCGCATGGAGGAGCTACGGGCTAGCATAGGGACACGGGGCAGCAGCGCCGGCCCTGAAGAGCCTGGACGTGCCCGGCAGCAGCAGCACAGTTGTGCCAGGCTTGGCGGGCAATGGCGCAGGGGGCATGGCATCAGCTACTTGCCGCTGGCGAGGGCGGCAATGCTAGAGATTGAGCTAAGCCGCTTACAACAAATTCATATCGATGCTCGCAAGCATCTCAACAAGCACAAACCCAGCTGCTGATCTTTGTTGCAGTAATGTAAAGCAGTGGCTGACTCAGCTGTCACTGGCAGGGAACATCAGCAGGTGTGCGAGCCGCCCCACACCACCTGAACTAGATGCCTTGCTGTATCGCAGCTTACACACACATACAATCAGGTTGACAGCTTGACTTTAAACTCAATGCAGAAGTCCCTAATCCTTCTCCTCTGCTCTTTTGTGAAGGCCAGGCTGCTTTCCCAAAGGCGGCACAGGTGTTCCACCGCTTTGGCCCGGCGCATGTTGTCAGCACGCCAGGTGCCAATTCGGTTGGCGTCCATATCCTGCTGCACGAACTCCAGAAACGGCTCCACTTCGTCCCATGTGGCTGTAGCTGCAGGAATGCCGCTGAGGGCCTCTGCTGCTGCTTGTTGTTCTGCTTGCTGTTGCTCAGCCGCTGCTGCCTGCTGCCTTGGCAGAGTTCACCTCATGTGGGCACTTGCCGGAAGTGTCTGCTAGAGGGCAGTAGGGCAGTTAGCGCAATGAGGATGTAGCCATGTGCAGTAATCTACTCATCAAGCAACTAAATTTAGTTGAACACACAGTAAGCTCAAGGATACTCCATTTGTTGTGGTCCCAAGACAGCCCCAGGGGCAGCCTCAGCGGCAGCGCAGCGCACCTCTCCAGAAGCGGGTTTTTGCATTGCCAATGTCAGTCGCTGTCAGCTTGCCGCGCAGGTCAGGGAAGTGCTCGCCCATGGCCTTGCACACCGCATCGGCGTAGCCCACCTCGCCTGCCGACGTCTTTGGGAGCCGCAGCTGCTGCTTCTCCGGGTCCCACCGCTGGCTGTGCTCTGCCTCAATCAAGTCCCTCAGCACACCCTCCTGACAGCAGCAGCCCAACAGGAATCGTCAAAAGCACATGCATGCATTGATGCCAGTTTTTGCATATTGCATTGGACAAAGCAC